>NZ_JAVDWQ010000010.1:0-198301 GCF_031457575.1 Flavobacterium piscis
CTCGCCTACATTAGGGGTAGCGCTGCTTGCTGTCTTAACCACACGAAGGTCTGACTGGGCAACCGGTACCGGCTCTGTAGTAGAGGTATTGTTTAAAGGCGTCGGATCAGGCTCATTTCCTGTTATCGTTGCCGTATTCTCATAAGAACCTGAAGCGTTTACCGTAGCTATGATGCTCAACGTTGCATTCGCACCGTTGGCAAGGCTGCCGATAGTCCAGTCTGGTGCTGTCCATGTTCCCACAGACGGCGTTGCGCTCACAAAGGTGTAACCCGCAGGAAGCACATCGTTTACCGAAACTCCCGTTGCATTATTTAGACCATTGTTTGTCGCAGTGATCGTAAAGGTTACATTGTCTCCAACATTAGGGGTAGCATTGTCAACTATTTTATCGACTTGCAAATCTGTCTGACAAACAGACGAGTTCAGGGTAACAGTGATCGCCAAAATAGAACCACTATTACCACTAGTAGCACCATTAGCTTTAAACTCTGTAACTGAAGAGGAGTCAGTTTGGCCATTTATACCCCCAAGAATTGTTTTAGCAGATGAATCTGTAGTAGCTCTAATAGAGATTACACCCCCACCTCCACCTCCACCCGGACCTTCGGCTTCGGTTGTAGTAATTAACTGATTACCTCCACTTCCTCCATTTGCATTTATGGTATTTGCCAGTGTTGATGCCTCTATTAAAACTGTTCCACCACCACCACCACCACCGGGAGCATCATTATGTCCTCCGATTGTATTAAATCCATTTTGTCCATTAGCTTGTATGGTACCGCTACCTGTTATATCATTTGCAACGATTAAGAAAACTATTCCTCCACCATCTCCACCATCTGCACTGGCATTGTCATTTCCGTCCCCGGCACCACCACCACCACCAAAGAAAATCTGGCTTTGCATGCCGGTTGATGTTAATGGTCTTCCTCCTAATCCTCCTACTGCATCTCTAAAATCTCCTCCCCATAAAGTATTAGAAACAGCTGCTGCGGGAACACCTGCTGAGATAAAACCTGCCGGATAGGATGGTCCCACAGTACAAGCATCTAAATTTGATGCAGAATACGTATATCCTCCACTACCTCCACCGGAAGAATTGGTTAATGAATTTCCATTAGCAATATAATTTGGATCTAAAGCCCAGGCACCCGGAGTACCACAGGTACCAAAATCATTCATTACACCGGCTCCTCTAAACCAATTTAAAGGATCCCCTCCATTGGCTCCTCCTCCACCGCCAGAATTATGTGCATTACCGCCACCGCCCGCATTAGCTGCTGCGCCTCTACCATATCTGCCTCCAAATGAGGTATCATAATCTTCTCTGTAACCAGCAATACCTTCTCCTTTTTCAGCAGACAAGGCAGCATTTGTAGTTCTAAAGTCGGTATAGAAAGTGGCTCCTTGAGGAGAAGTTGTATTCTCTCTCGTACCACCTCTAAAACCAGCATCATTTGCATTTATTGAGCCATTATTGACAATATTGTCCGCAAGAATTCCAACAACTCCACCTTTTCTTCGCTCTACAGCCGACTCATCCGCTCCACCGAAAGTAGGTGCCCCCCATGGAGTGGCAACAACAGTTCCTGGGTTGGTAACTGTTAATGTGGTATACTGTGGAATTCTTATAACCTGAACATATCGGGCTGCATAATAAGATAAGCGGGTATTACAACTCAATGTAATAACATTACCGGCAACGCTGCTTACATATGCCAATTCATAAGAACCTGCCCCATTGTAATTTGTTACAGCACCGTAATCAATTGTATTATCAGAATTAATAGTTGCTCCTTGTGCCTGATACAACATGATTAAATCACCGGTTGCCAAAGCATTGGAAACAAATCCTGCAGCATTTGTTACATAACCGGCTGGCAAATATGAAATTGCATCCCGGTTTAATTCAGCTATATTAGTCACTGTTACAGTATTAGATCCAGCTAATACATCGGCAGTCACTCTTGTATATCTGTTTAATACAGTATTTGCAACTGTTACTGTTAATGCGCCATCTTTTCCTGCTTGCGCAAAGCTTTTATTAGCACATAATACCAATAAAAAGCAGACCAGAAATATATTCAAAGTCCATTTTCTGGTTGTCGTTAAAATTTTTAAAGTAAAATCCACCATATAATTAATAATTAAAATTCTATAAAAAAGTAATCAAAGATTTCCACGGTCTCTGAATATTGTAATGATTAAATTCAAGGATATCATTGTAAACCTATTAAGTAAAAATTGCCTATGTTTTTATCACATCGCCAAATTTGATTAAAAAGGTGTGAATAGTAAATTAGGAATTTACCTGCATTTTTTTACTTACCCATCATAATACAGCTGGAAAAATTTTATTAAATCGGCTAAATTGTCAATTTCTAATTTTTCAAAAATTCTGTTTTTATAAGTGCTCACTGTCGTTTTTTTAATGTTTAACAATTCTAATATTTCGAGGTTGCCATAGCCTTTAATTAACAGTTGGGCTACCTCAATTTCTCTATTGGATAAAAGGTCTAATGGATTAACTGGCTTTTTTGAAATATAAAAATCTAAAATCCTGTCTTTAATATTCTGGGTAATATATCTTCCTGATGAAATTATAGTATTGATCGCATATTTTATTTCATCCTCAGAAATTTCTTTACTCAGGTATCCTGATGCTCCGGCGTTCAAATATCGCATTGCATAAATATTCTCGTCATGAACTGAAAATATCAGTATTTTAATGTCTGGCTGAATTGTTTTAATTTCTGATAAAATACTAATACTATTTCCCTCTGGAAAATTTACATCTAAAATCAATAAATCAACTTTTACCTCTTTCAGTACATTAAAAATCTCTTTAAAATTTCCAGCCTTGTGAATCGCAGCATTTAAAAAAAGCTCTTTAATAATTAAAGAAACTCCCTGCCTGACGACACTATGGTCATCAGCAATTAAAAAACTATAGCTATTTGATGATGTCATCTATATTTATAAAAATTTATCTGTTATTTACCTTTCTTATTTTTTTTAAAATTGCACAACAAAAGCCAATTTTCACCACAATTTTATATTCTAACCTAATTTCAGGATCAAATTAAATACTACCTTCGTTCCATTCCCTTCGTCACTCTGAATACTAATTTCCCCGCCAAATAATTCAACAATTTCTTTACATAAATTCAACCCTAAACCAACACCCAGATTATCAACTTTTCCGGAAACCGTTCCCTGATAATAGGATTCGAATATATTTTTTAAATCATTTTCTGAAATTCCAATTCCATTATCCTGAATTGCTACTTTTAAGTTCAGTTCTTTGCCTGTAATATCTTCAGAATCAATAGCAATCGAAATGAGGCCGTGGCTTGTAAATTTATTGGCGTTACCAATTATATTATAAAAGAGTTGATGAATTTTCGTAGCATCTGAATAAACTTCATAGTCTTCAACTAAATTAGTAGTAACTTCTATTTTATTTCCTTTGGTCTCCACTAATGAACTCATGGAAGAAATAATCTGATTTATTTCGTTTTTTAAATAAAAATTTCTGTTTTTTAATTTAGGTGATTGATTTTCATCTTTAGAATACTCTAAGATTTGATTTGCCAAAAGAAGCAGTGAATTTGTTGTAAATTGAATCGATTCAAAGGTTTCTTTTATCTCCGTATCTTTTACAGACGAGCCAATCATTTTACTGTAAATGGAAATTATACTTAACGGAGATCTAATTTCATGGCTTATCATCCCCATGATCCTGTTTTTAAAATTTAAGCTTTGTCGAATCTGAGTTTGAGCGGTAGTTAATCTTTTTTCATATTCAAAAGCCATTCTTGTAAAACTTAAAAGTATAATGGATATAATAAACATCAATACTATTAACATTACTATTGTATAATTCTTTACTTTCTTATTAGTCTCATATTGGCTTTGTAATTGTTTTTGAGTATCTTTTTGAAGAATATTTAAGGATTTGTTATAATTAAGTATTATTTCAGGCAGTAAAGTTTGTAATTTATTATTAAGCTCAATCAATTTTGAATTTTGCTCATCTAAACTTGCAAAAGAGTTTTTTAAATTTATAAATTGATTTTCATAATACTTATTAGTAACTGTAAATAAATTGACTATCTGATCTTCAATACTTCCTGAAACTATCTTATTCATATACTTCATAGTAACAGTTATATTTAACTGCTCCTTTTGCACATTGATTGTTCCTGCTAATGCATCCCCTATCCTTGAAAACAATCCTTTTCGCGATACACTGTCAGTTTTTATATAAGACTCTATATCAATACTATTCAAAATATTTTTATACTCAAATTTGTTGAGTTTAAAAACTTTTGGAGTACTATTTTTATTAAGGTCAAGTTGCATCATAATAATAGAATCAATATCGGATTTTAAGGCTGAAATCTCAGATCCTAATTGATGTTTTTCTGCTAGTATCTTCATAAATTCCTTATCCTTAACAGTAACTAAATTCAAACTATCAATTAAATGCCTTATTTCCTTTAAAGAAACAATATGTTTTTCCAGAGAAGCTTGATTTTTATTACTTGTATAAGCATTAAAACTCCTTTGAGAATCGATAAATGAGTTATTTATTTTACTCGTAAAATTTGATATTCTATTCAAAGAATTTAAAGAATTTAAAGTCTTTGTTATATTAGATTCATTTGCTGTTTCATTATACCAGATGACAACCACAATTACTTGTAAAAAAATAACACTTGCCAATAAAGTGTAATGAATTATTTTTCTCTGCTTGAATTTTAGCTTTAATAAACTAAATGTATTATTCGTTAAAAATTTTCTAATCAAAATTTATATTTTTAAAATGACACAAAAAATAATGAGTTAAAGAAAATAAAAACTCAAATAATTGTTTTAATTAGGTTATTATTAAATAGCAAAAAAATTAACGTTTTAAAAATAAAACCAGTTTTAGATTAAAACATCAACACTAACTTAACGACAACTAATATTCAAAGAGATTTGGGGAAGGTCTTTTAAATGAATAGATTGTCTTGAACAATTCACATATTATAATTCATTTTGGGATATTTTATTTTTAAACATGTACAAAACTAGTTTATGCATATTATATAATACGTAGAATATTATAAAGTCACTTGTAGAACTTATTCTACAAAATGAATTCTTTTTACTATTTCAAGTTTGCTAAAAAAAGCATAATATAACTTATTTTTAAAGTATTAATAAAAAAAATACTTCCTAAAACTGCTTAAAATCATGATATTCAAAAATTATTAACAATTATATAAATTTCAATTTGTAAAAAATTTAAAGAAACCTCATTTTCAAACAAGAAGTTAACAAAACAGTATTTTTAAGCTATTTTTTTTTGCATGAAAAAAACTACTATTTTTTCTGATGCTAAACAGCTGCAAAACTGGTGAATCTATTTTAAAAAAAATATCAAAAGACTTTACCTATTACGCAAACGGTAAAATGTTTGTATTTCAAAACACTAAAAATCAATCAGTTAAACTTTTAAATTACTTAATATATTCTTTTCAAATATTTTCTAATAAGCATTAAATTTTTAGTTTTTTTTTAATATCAAATAATGTTATTTACCAAAAATTAAATCTAATATTAGTAATTCATAAGACATTTAATACCTACGCAGGGATTTATATAATTTATTTCATAAATAAATAAATATACTTTAAAGTAAATAATTACATTTGCAGAATTTTAGCCAAAATAGAGACTTGCTATTTAAAAAATAAAGAAAGCATTCTAGAAAGTCTCTGGTTGTTTCAATTTATCATAGTTATATGCATTACAAATTTATCCCCTTCTTATTCATAATTGTTTTTTCTCATTTTCAATGCCATGCCCAGGCATCTAAATACGACAGTATTTTTTCTGAGACATCTCAGGTATTGTTAAGTTCAAACCCAAAAAAAGCATTAGCCAATACTGATTATCTTTACAAGATTTCAAAAAATAATTCAGAAAGAATAAAAGCATATATGCTTAAAGCAACTCTTTTACGTCAATATGGAATCCGAAAAGAAGCTGCTTCTGCTCTGGTACATGCAGACAGTTTGGCTATACTGGATAAAGATTATACTTTCCAGGCAAGAATAAATGGTTTTTTATCTACACTTTATCGTGAGAATGAAATTCCGAGCATAGGTAAAATTTATTTGCAAAAAGCAGTTGCCGTGAGTAGAAAAATTGAGGATAAAAATGAAATGTATAAATTTCAGGGAAACCTGTCTCAGGAAATAGCATACTATGAAATGATTGACGCTAATTATTCGAAAGCTATAGCCAGCCTTAAAAAAGGAAATCAATTGTTTGAAAAAGCTGGTCCTAATATTGACAGGTATTTTCAGTTAGCTGTAAATGGGGAACTAATAGCGAAAAACTATCTTTTATTACATAAAATTGATTCGGCTTTATACTTTTATGAAAAGTCAAATAAAGAACTTGATCAGTCAAAATCATCAAATAGTCCATTAAAAGGTTTTATCTATAATGGGTTCGGAAACGTATATACATCAAGTGGAGATTATAAAAGTGCAGCACTCAACTACCAAAAAGCCGAGCAAATAGCGGATGCTTCTAATTTCTTTGCATTAAAAGACGAAGTGTACAGCTCTTTACTTGATTATTATAAGAAGACCGAAAATAGTAAGAAGTACATCTCTTACAATGAATTGTATCAGAAATTGCACAAAAGTGAAGAATACAACCGAAAAATCATTGCAAATGACTTAATTAAAACACTCCGAAAAAAGCAAATAGATACCCAATCAAAATACCAAAAGAGTACTTTTATTATTATTGGAAGCTGTATTTTTATTGTTATACTTACATTAGGATTATATATTTACAGACGAAAACAGGATTATAAAAAATTTAAAAAATTTATAAATAAAAAGGAAACTGAGACTTTTTCTGAAATTGAGGCAACTCTAAAAAAAGATACTGCAAAAGATTATATGTCTGTGGAAACAGAAAAAAGCATTTTAGAAAGTATCCAAAAATTTGAGAAATCTAAGATGTATCTCAATAAGGATATATCTTTAAATTCTATGGCCGGAGAACTTGGCATAAACCATCGCTATTTATCATACGTTATTAAAAAACATAATAAAAAAGATTTTGCCAGCTATATCAGTGAATTAAGAATTAATTTCATTGTTGATCGTTTGAGGAATGACAGCGACTATTTGAAATATAAAATAAGTTATCTTGCTGATCAATCTGGTTTTTTATCCCATAGCAGATTTACAACCACATTTAAAAAAATAACTGGTGCTTCACCCTTAGCCTTTATTACTTACCTCCAAAAAGAAAGAGAAGAAAAAAAATAATCCAGCACATCCATTCAGGAGTAAGCTCATATCTCAATAAATAAAAACACCAATTTGAAAAGATCAAATTGGTGTTTTTATTTATTCATTGTATACCTGTAGAGCCTGTTTAAATTTTATTCAATAATAGTTTTACAGCAGATAATTTGACCATCCTTTCAGATCACGGCTTTGCTGTCGTGAACATTGGCTACTGTTACTATAACTGGCTAATAAAAATCCATTTTTATCAATCACGATATGACGTTTTATTCCTTTAACTTTTTTGTTTTCCATCAAAACCCTTGAAAGAACGATTATTCCCCTAACGAGCACTTTGACTATTTATTATTCCAGGCTTGCTTGGGCTTTTGCCCTTTATTCGTACTCGCTCGGTTAATTTAGACAACAACAAATCAAAATGTTCTAAAAAGCCGGATTAGAAATCGTTTAGCAAAAAAATAAACCTACCAATTTTGTATCTTTTGTTATCGTTTTGACTTGTTCTGCAATATACTTTTGTGTAATAATTTTAAGAACAAAATAGTAAAAAGAATTCTCATCGGAGTTGGAAAACATATACGTAGAAAACGAGCAAAGACAGCCTTGGAACTTATTCATCTTTATTTAATTTCAGAAGCAAAAAACTTATTGAAAGAGGGAAAAATGAATATTACCGAAATTTCTGTTTCTCTGGGATTTGAAAATGCTACGTACTTTTCCAGTTTGTTTAAAAAAGAGGTTGGAATCACACCCAATATATTCAGAGAGCAAAATTTAAATTAATAATTTAATATTCTAAATGTTAAAAATTATTATAAGGTTAGGAATAAGGATCGGGTTGGAAAAAGTAAATCAATGATTCTCACTCTACAACAATTTTTATACAATCCCTTTTGAAGATGTTATTTTAAAAGGAGTTGAATCTGTAATTTAGGATCTGTTTGTAACTGTTGAAATGGGATTGAAAGAGAAACCATAGATCTCTCCTTTGAAATCAAAATCAATTGATTACTTTCCCAATTATTTTCTATCCATGTATCATCCGGCGTAAAAACCCTTAAAATAAAAAAGCCCTGCCAATTATTATATTGACAGGGCAATTTTTAATAATGATTACTGTTTAATAAATGTTTTATTTACGATGGTATTTCCAGTTTGAATACGCAACAAATACACACCTGAAATTAAATGATTGCAATTGTATGCAATATTAATTCGCCCCACCTCATAAGTCTTGTCTGTTATAACATTTATTTTACGCCCGTTAATATCAAACAATGTGATGGTTACTTTTTCTTTTTCAGTTTGCATAAATGAAATTGTCAGGTTTTCACCTGCCGGATTTGGGTATATACTCAAATCTGCCTCAGACTCAGAATCAGGAATTGCCTTCTTAGCACTTGATGTAGTATTACAGGTTGGTGTTGTACTAAAAGCCATTGTTGCAGCAGAAAAGTTTGTGAATGCAGGATTTATATCAACATTAGAAGCATCACTGGCGCCTTTACCATCACATTCTGCCCTGCCATTTCTCCAATAAGGAAACTGGAGGTAAACGCCTGCCGTAGAACAGCTTCCAATTTCCGCATCACCACCTACGACAACCGAACCACCAAAGTTTCCTGCAAACAACATCGCATTCCCTTTAATGTTGGCAGTACTACTAACTGAACCGCCTTCCATCCAGGCATTACCCTCAACAATGGCACTATTTGATAAGTTTGCATTGTAAACACATGCATTTCCTCTTACAATTGCATTACCATTTATAGTTCCTCCATCTACCATTGCGTATTCATCTATACGGGCATTTCCTGAAATAGTGCCACCTCTGACAACTGCATAGGGACCAACATATACCGTTGATGCAACACTTGCATTATTTGATACCCATCCTCCACCATTAGTATGTAAATGTCCATTTGTTTTAAGAAACTTTCTAAAATCGGCTGCTGGCTGAAATCCTTCAGGATTGGCATTCGCAATTTTTAGTTCATAAGGATATCTTCTTTGTTTCGGATATCCTTCATCCATATTATAATTTACGTGCACTTTTGGAGCTGAAAATACGACCAGGAAAATACCGGATTCTGTTGATGTATTTAAGGTAAATGACGCTTCTCCATCAGTCTTATACATTGGACTGTAACGAGATACGGTACCATCGGCTTTTGTGGTAACAAAACCATATCGCCATCCTGCCTGTGTCGGATTCACTTCTGTATGTCCTTTAAATTTAATCGTAACTTTCTTTTGTGTACCGGTACATGTTGGGTATAACGGAATTATGTTCATTCCATAATCCTGCGGAGCCCAATCATTATTGGTGTAAAACTGGTCTGTTGTACCGGCTACTTTAGTAAGAAGCGTATATTGCCTGCTTGTATATCGAGGCATATAGTTCTTAATGGAGGTATATACTTCTCTAATTTTCTTTCCGAAATTACTGGTTGTATTTATTTGCGAATTCCATTGAATAGGATAATCGAATGCCGGTTGTCGTTGCGCATAACCCCAAAGATAATCGTCAAGCTGATCCTGTGTAAAACCTTTTAATCTTTTAATAGTTTCAAGAGGATGTTCCTGATTTTTTGATTCGGCCCACATTCTTCTGGTGAAATCAAAACCTTCTTTTTCCTGAACATAATACATCAGATGAAAATTTGTGTAATGATGACGGTTAGATGACCACATAAAGTTTCTGGTTTGTATCCATCTGGTTAGGGTCCCATCAATCTCTGCCCATTTAGAATAGGCCTGGGCCCGCATGAAATTAGCGTGCCCTTCAAAAAACGGACCCGCCCAGTCATAACCTGCAAAAGCAGTTCCATTGCCCGGGTTTTCCTGAATACGCATCATCATCTGGAGCGTGTGGGCAAACTCATGAGACAATGCACCACCATCCCTGGTTGCATCAGGATGAACAAACATGGCACCAATTGTATTACTAAACGAACTCGCATGAGCAAACCCCTGCAAGCGGCCATCTGAAGAATTCCAGGTATTCAACATCATAATAATGATTTTGTATTTACCGAAATTTGTTGTAGATGCATTGTTAATAAACTTTAAATCGGTTATATAACGCTTAAAACTGGTTTCAAGCGTATCAGCAACCGATTTAGGTACAAAACGTAATGACGCATCCGGGTATGCTGCCGGATTGGCGCCTACCTTATCGCCCCAGTAAAGAACAAAATTAGTCGACTCATATCTTCTTGAACTCGATATGTTATTGTAATACTCATTGTTGGGGTTGCTCCATTCTGTAGGAGTAAAAAGGGTTTTCTGACCCATTGCAAAATAACTGCAAAGAAAAAGAAGGGTTTGTAAGAAAAGTTTTTTCATATTTATTCTAATTTAGTAGGTTAAGAACTTATGTTCTTTGTAAATATATATACTAAATTATACTTTTTATAAGATAATATTAACTGTATTTAATACTATTTTACCTAGATTATTATTTATATCTATTTATTAAACAATAACTTAACCCAACAACAACCTAAATATCCAAAAAAATTATTACTTAAAAATAGTACTAAAAATTAATCCTTAAATTCGACATCTGTAAGTTCTAAGACAACACTGTTTTCTTGTTTAGAAGAAGAAACTTTCAATCCAATTTTCATCAGGAAATCTCCGGAAAAAACAGCTCCGGATTCTTCAAAAGTATTCCTGGCATCTGGCATGATATTAATTTCTTTAACTTCATATCTTTTTGAAGGATCGAGCCCTTCTAATCTTACCCGACTGTAATTAGGATCTGTTAGCGGGTGGAGGGTATATGAAAAAACTACCGACTGTGTTTTATTTTCATTAACATACATCAATACTGCCCTGCTCTCCTCATAAGGCGAAATCAATCGATACAAATCTCCCTGACAAATAACAGGACTCAATCGTTTGTAATTTGAAACTGCTTCCTGACAAAATTGTAATTCGTTTTGCTTTAGTTCGCCAACATTAATATCAAAACCTAATTTACCCATCATAGCCACATCAGTTTTGAATTTAATGGATTGATTCCCCATAGAAGTCACGTGGTTACAAGTTGCCAACGCAGGATAAAAATTAGAATATCCCCATTGAATAAATACCCGGTCAAAAGGATCAGTGTTGTCACTTGCCCAAAACTCGGTAAAATAATTCAGTAATCCGTAGTCAACCCTTCCTCCGCCACCGGCACAAAGCATCATGGGAAGATTGGGATATTTGCTCTTTATTTTGTCGAGAACTTTATACAAACCCTTTGTATATTCTATAAACAAATGTGATTGCTGATTCTTTAAATAAGCAGAATAAGCACTTGTCATCATCCGATTACAGTCCCATTTAAAAAAGGCCACACCAGATTGGGTTTGCATAATATCATCTACAACCTTAAACACAAAATCCTGTACTTTTGGGTTGCATAAATCCAAAACCAGTTGTGTACGATATATGCTCTTTTCACGATTGGGTAAACTTAACACCCAATCCGGATGTTTTTCATACAGTTCGCTTTTTTCATTGACCATTTCCGGTTCAATCCAAATACCAAATTTTACGTCTTTCTTTTTAGCTTGTTCCATCAAAAAACCAATACCATCCGGAAGTTTTGCTTTAGTAGCCTGCCAATCTCCTAAGCCCGATACAGAACCACTTCTTGGATATTTATTTCCAAACCAGCCATCATCAAGCAAAAACATATCAACGCCCAAGGTTTTGGCATCCTCAAACATCTTAGCTAATTTGGCCTGGTCAAAGTCAAAAAATGTGGTTTCCCAATTGTTTAATAAAGTCAGACGGGGTTTTTCTCCGTCCTTAAGTCCATATTTTCTGGTCCAGGCGTGTAAATTTCTGCTGGCCTGCCCTTTTCCGCGATTTGAAAAAGTATAAATAAAAGCAGGCGTTTTAAATGTTTTTCCGGGTTCTAAATTGTATTCAGAAGCAAATTCATTGATTCCTGAAATAATTCTCAGTTCGTTATTATTGTCAAGATCAAATGTGTACTTAAAGTTTCCTGACCAGGCTATTGAACCTGCAATGACTTCTCCGGTATTTTCACCCGATTTTGAATTTAAAGAAAGAAAAAAACCTGGCGCTGCAAACATATTGGTTCGTACGCCCAATTTTGAATCGATTACTTTACTTCCTCTTGTGAGCTGACTTTCCTCCATTCTCATCTCCTCGACAACATCGCTGTAGAATTGAGTCAGCCAATATTTATCTGCATCCAGATGCAAAGCCGATGAAGCGTAGTTATACAGTGTTACTGCTTTTTTTTCCTGATGCTGAATTTCTGTCCACGACTCAATTACATCTTCTTTATAAAATATTTTGTAATGAAGATTGACAAAAACAGGATATTGAGGATCTTTTAGTTTGATAATGATCTCTGTAGAATTAGCATCTGTTTTTTGAGAGGAATGACTTTGATATTCTAATTCTAACGAAGGATTTCCGTCATTGTGCGTTATTCGAATAGCAGGCTCAAATAAATTATCAGTCCCAAAAGTGGGATAAGCAAGATGACGAAGATCAATTAAAGGATTGCCATCATTTACCGCAAACTTCTTAGTGTTTTCTTTCGAAATCAATTCATATTCTGAACTGTTATTCAACTTTGTCCCAAAATACGTTTGATACAACTTTTTGTTTTTTCCTACTTTCAAAACCAAAGCAGAACTTTCGGTTTCAATAGTAATCATGACGCTTTCTTGCGCCTGAACACCAGAGTATAAAATGGTTAGCAGTAAAAGTAATAATCGTTTCATTTTTTATTCTTTTAATAATAACAATTAATACCCAAAAGGATTATCAACACTATGCATTGGCGTAGTAAACCATTTTGCTCCGCTTTCGGTCATATAAAAATGATCTTCATGTCTGATTCCGAATTTTCCCGGAATACAAATCATGGGTTCATTACTTACCACCATACCTTCCAATAGTTTTATTTCGCTTCCGCGGACCAAATATGGATATTCGTGAATATCAAGTCCGGTACCGTGCCCCACTCTGTGCGGTAATCCGGGTAAATCATAATCCGGACTAAGCCCGGCATCTGCTAAAGTTTTTCGGGCTGCATCATCAACTGATCCACATGAAGAACTAATTTTGGCAGCTTCAAAAGCAGCAAACTGAACCTTTTTTTCTAAATTCCAAATGGTTTTGTATTCTTCTGAAGGAACTCCATAAACATACGATCTTGTAATATCAGAAAGATATCCTTCTAATCTACAACCTGTATCCACGATAACAGCTTCATTTTCTTTTAAAGGCTGCGGAACAGAAACACCATGAGGATATTGCGTATCATCTGCAAACAAAACAATACAGAAATAAGAGCCTGAAGGTATTCCTGCTTTTATATGCGCTTTATTGATAAAATCTACGACTTCGCTCACTGTAATTCCCGGTCTTAAGATTTTAGCAGCCACCCGTTGCACCTCCATTGTAATATCTTTTGCTTTTTGAATTATCGCAATCTCATTTTTAGATTTTTGCATTCGGCAAGCTGATGTAATATTTTGTGCTGTTATAAAATCATAGCCGCCATTTGCTTTTGAAATTCCGTCAACTAAAAAATAAGACGAAGATTCATCAATAGCGACTGTTCCATTAGCCAGATTTTTATCCTTCAATAATTTTCCGAATAAAATATATGGAGATTCATGTTCTTCCCAACAATTAATGGTGGACTGAACTTTCATGTATTTTTTAAAAGTTCCTTCTTCAAATTTTGGAGCAATATATTCTAACGAACCATCTTCAAAAAGTAATGCGCCAACCATTCTTTCTGAAGCATTCCAAAGCGTTCCTGTAAAATAATACAGGTTCGTTCCGGCATTAAGATATAAAGCTTTAACAGAAAGCTCTCTCATTAATTGCGTCGCCTTTTGTGTGCGTTGCAAATATTCTTCTAATTGAATTGGTTGTACATCCTGAGTCCTGTTTTCTATTTTTTCTAATTCAATTGCTGCAGTAGAGTCGCCTATACCTATTGTCATTTTTTGTTTTACTTTTTTCGTTAAACAGCGAAATTAATCAATCTTACTTTATTGTATTTTAGGTTTTGTCTGTTTCATCAGTTGAAGTAACTCTTCCTGATTCAGCGCATAATCATATATACGTAATGAAGCTATAAAACCGGAGAAATTTTCTCCAATATCAGATGCACCAATTATAATTTTAGCTTTATCTATGGCTGATGATAACAGCATCCTTTGTAAATTATCTAAAATACCATCTACATACACTTTCTCTACAACACCATCAAAAGTCAGAACAATATAATGCCATTTATTCGCTTCCGGAGTTTTAGTAAATTTCATATCAAAATGGCCGTCTAAATGTACGCCTGCACCGTAATTTCCGCTGTTGTAAGCCAACGCATTGTATGAATTTGCCAGACCAAATTCATGCCTGTCACACCACGATGCCAAAATTTCTCCTTCGTTTGCTATTTCAGGATTTTTAACCCAGGCTGCTACGGTATAAGAACCATTCCATGCTAAGGATTTTGGTACCGGTTTATCTAATATAAAAGCGCCATTTGTAAAATTAAAAGCCTTAATTCCCTCTGATTTTTCTAAAGATACTTCTCCATTTTTTGTAAACGTTCCTCCAATAGAACCTTTGTTAGAAATGGTATTTAAATCTGAATTATTAAAAATTTTGCCTGCATCTAAATCAACAAGTAGTTTCTTAGTACTTTTTACCGCAGGAGCAGTATTGGATTCTCTGTTTTTTAAGTTTAATGGAAGATCAAATAGTGAACTATATACTTTTATGTTCCAAACTGCGGCATAAAGCCCTGTTTTTTCGGTCGCTAAAACGGTTAGTTTTATATAACGTGCCGTAACCTCATTATCATCAATCATCGGACTTCCGGCTGTACGATTTTTAGATCTGTCGGCATACTGATGCCATTTAGTTCCATTCAAAGAATATTCTATTTTATATTGGTAATAATAACTGGCAAATTCAAATTGGGTTATTACCCTTTTGATCTTTTTTTCTGAACCCAAATCGACAATTAGATGTTGCGGAGAAATATTATTGGCCGCTTTCCACATGGTGGCATTATTATCATCTGTAGCGTAAGAAGGTTTATACTCATAATCGTACTGAGTAGATTTTAAATGATAAAAAGAAGAAGCCGATGTTTTTCTCTTAAAAGCAATATCCTCCGGAACTTCAGATTTTAACAACTCTATTCCTTTATTTGAAGGTATAACGGTTTGAATTGTCGAATCATTCTCAAAAATCATTTTATCGATACAAACTTGTCTGGCAAGCCCGCCTCTGGTCATCGGGTAATCGTGTTTGTGATATACAATGTAATAATCGTCTTTCTCTTGTAAAACAGAATGATGTCCCGGACCATGAACCGTTTTATTTTCATTTGTACTCAAAATAGGGTTGTTTTTCCCGGGAGTAAAAGGTCCGTAAGGCGAATCTGAATACGAATAGCGGACATTGTATGTTTCATCATGGCAAGACGCTCCGGAATACATCAGGATATATTTTGAGCCTTTTTTCATCATATAAGCTGCTTCAAATGGAGCGGGCGTTTGTGCTAATGGTATATTTGTGGAATGTGTCATTCCGCTCATGGTATTTTTATTTAACTCTCCTACGGCATAACCTCCATTGTAATGTACCCACGTTCCCCAATATCCGTATATTTTCCCATCGGAATCTTTAAAAAACTGTGCATCGAGTGATGGAAAGTTTTTTCTTGGATATCCATTTGAAATTACCGGAGTGTCGTCGTCACTTAGTTTTTTCCAGGGTCCAACTGGTGAATCTGAAACATAACCATAAATATTACAGCCTGTTTCGCAATTTCCAAAGTACAGATAATATTTTCTATCGTCGCCTTCAATTATATCGGGAGCCCAAAAATTGGTAATCGATTTTGTTGAAAATGAAGGGATTTCCATAATATAGTTATACCAGTTTTTAAAGTCTTTACTATACCAGACAGTAGGCGCTCCGGATGCCAGCATTTCATTATCAGTAGTGGCGTAGATATAATAAATGTCTCCAAACTTTTTAATGGTAGGATCAGCAAACCAGCCCGGTAAAATAGGATTGTTTGCTCCGGGGGAATTTACACTAACATCCTTTTGGGCGAAAACAGTTCCGGTAAAAACGAGTATAATAAGACTGTAAAATAGTTTCATTTTCAGCATTGTATCTTATAAATTAATTTGAATCCTTATTTACTTTACCTGTAACATAGAATCATAGCTTTGGCTTACGCTGAGGAATAGGCGTTTCACTTATCTAAATACACATAGTTCTATGTAAAAAAACATGTTTTTCTAAAAAAATCTTTAGCTTTAATTTTAAATCTATGTTTCTATCTGTTCAATAATATATTTTGCGAATTATATCCGATTGGTTTTTATTAATACTTCCAAACCAGTACATCAGCAGTTTTTATAGCTGTAGTTCCAATAATGATTTTGGCGTTTTTTGGTAAATTGATGTTGTAGACTTTATCCGAATAATTGACTGCGATACCAAATCCGTCGCGATACTCAACCATAACTCCTTCAGGATAATCTTCTATAGGAGTATTTTGTTTTTGATATAATTTCCTTAAGACTTGTTTTTCGAGGTCTCCATTTTTGGAATCTACGCCAATGTAGGTTACTGTTCCTTTTCCTAAATGATGTGAAATAATAGCAGGTGTTCCTGAGTAAAAATCGCCGTCATAGGTTCCCCAAACCTCAGTTTCTTTATTTGGTTTTAGTAAATCTCCCCAACTCGTCCAACTAAATTCCTGATTATTAAATTTTATTATACCCGGAGATTGTGGCATTAACAAATCATATGATTCTATTTGAGAACCGATTAAATTCCACATGGGTTCATAAAACTTAGCCTCCCAAAGATGGCCCTGACGATTTTGAATTCCTGATCGGCAACTCAACACTAAATTCCCTCCGCTTTTGGCATACGAAGTTAATTTATCGATCATTTTTTGGTCAATCATCTGATAAGCAGGCACGATCAAAAAAGGATATCTGGAGAAATTAGTGGTATCCCGAACAAAATCAACCGGCGCCCCAAAAGATTTTGTCGCTTTATAATATTTTAAGAAATGCCCAATCGTATTCCATTCTTTTGTTTGCTTGTTTAACTCAATGCCCATCACATTATCTGCATTAAAAAGAATTCCGGTTTTACGTTTTAAATGGTAATCCGGTAATCCTGCTTTAGCATCATAAATTTTTCGTAATGCATTAATTTCCTTTATAAACTGGGCAAATTCTATACCACCAACGGTTGGTGTTACACCGTCTGTACCTACAATACCATAATGAAATTGCTCATAACCATATAAAGGAGCACGAAAACGATACGTACAAGCAAATTTGCTCCCTCCGGCAAAAACATGCCACAACCACATACGTACACTTCCGGGTAATGGCTGCGGATTAATACTTCCCCAGTTTACTTGTCCCGGCTGCAGTTCCATACACCCATACATGCCTTTTAACGGACGAAAAAAGTCATTCGACATACCAATACTGGTATAATCACCTAAACGATATCCTTTTGAGCCTATTCCCAGACTTCCACCATATACTAAATAGCGTGTATAACAGTCAAAATCCAATTCTTTGCTCATTCCAACAAAACTTTCATTATAGTTGGATCTGTAATTAGACGTAATCCATTGGTCTTTGGTTATGTATTTGCGAATGGTAAGTGCCTGGCTATCGAGAAAAGTTGCTGTTTCCTCGTCAGCAAATCTGTAATGATCTAATTGGGAGTGGAGGTTCATTCCCCATTCTTTATGTAACGGAATATTAATCTGATCAAAATTGCTGTAAGTCCCGCTCCAGAAATTGTTTCCCCAGGACTCATTTAGGGCGTCAATAGTTACATATTTTTCCTTTAACCAATTGCGATAGCGTTGTTGCGCATCCGATCCATAATCCAGAAAACGCGAAGGTTCATTATCTACCTGCCAGCCAATAATGCTTTTATTATTACCATATCTTTTTGCTAATTGTTCAATCATTTTTAAAGAATAGCTTCGGTAGTAATTACTTGAAAATGATGCGTGCTGTCTCGAACCGTGATCCGTTTTGGTACCATCTTCATAAGTAGCGAGTATATCAGGATGCTTGCGAACCAGCCATACAGGAGGTGTCGCTGTTGATGTACACATGATAATTTTTAAATTATATTTTGCCGCAATAGTTATGGCTTTATCCATCCATTTAAAATCATAAACACCTTCCTGCGGTTCTAATTGTACCCACGCAAATTCGCCAAAATGGGTAAACTCAAAACCCATTTCAGCAATTTTTTTCAAATCACGATCCCATTGACTTTCATTCCAATGTTCCGGATAATAATATACGCCTACTGTGGTAAGGTCTTTTTTCGGAAAAAATTTCTCAAAATTCTGGGCATTGGAATTTAGACTGGCAAATATTCCAAATAAAGAAAATATTATTATTAAAGAGTATTTATTTGATTTCTGCTTCATTTCATACTTATAATTTAATTTGAACAGCTTTATTTTTCAAAGTGATTTTATAGGCGCCTCTAACTTTTTCATAAGGCAATTTCACATCCTGATCTACTCTTAAATAAGCATTAGGCGTATAAACTGTTTTACCATCCAAAGTAATTGTAACAGCACCCGTTTTAGTATTGTAATTTACTTTTTTAAATGTTCCTGCATCTAGTGTCAGCCATATTTTTTTTGGTGCAATGAATATTTTGGATTTGGCTGCTGTTGTAATTTCTACTTCAACCTCATCTCCTTTTTCTTTTAAGTTACCTCCAAAAGCAACCCAGCCATAGTCTTTTTCATTAGTAATAAATGTAGCTGTATTGACAGCGTAACCAAAGAAACCGGAACCGTAATCTCCTGATAAATAATCAATTCTTAAAGTTTCAGGATACGAGTGAAAAGCAGCGGATCCAAAACCGTCTTCTGTAATATTTGAAATTCCGCCTAACAATCCACCGTAACCTACTTTTAGCAAATGAAAATCATCAGGTGTTTTTCTGAATTGCTCCAAAACCGGAATCGCATTTAAAGCCGAACCATAATGATGGATCTGACGCTCTACTCTGGATAATTTTCCTCCGTATAAAAAATCCCAATACCTGCGGGCATTTCCGTTATATGCCCAGTGCGGCATCGTAGGCATATAGGCTAAAATAGCATCCAGTGTAATCTTTGCCTTATCTGTGTATCCAAAATAATCAGACCACATATACACTTCTTCCTGACCCGTAGAATCCCATGGCATTTCACTTCCAAAAGGATAATTAAGCGTTCTCCAATGATCGGCTCTAAGTTTCATTTTAGCTTCCAGATTATTGGCCATTTCTGTATATCCTTCCGTTTTTAAATCTTTTAAAATCAATAAAAAAACCGTTCCTTCCATTTGTCCAAACTGCGCATAATAAGGCGCTAATCTTGTCATTGCAATACTGGTTTCGTAAGCATTTTTTAAGTACCAATCCCAGGCGTGATTGGTAACCAAACCTTCATGATAACGGGCTAAACGATACATAGTCCAATGCGCCGCAGCAACGTGCGGATAATTATAGGATCTTCCCGGATCATCAGCCCCTTTTTTGTCCCATGCTGCCCAGGTTTTATAATTTACATCTTTGCTGTACGTTCCTTCAGGCATTAAAGTAGGTTCGTAATAAAAAACACTTTTTTTAACTCCGTATTTAAGTGTATCTGCGGTATTATACTGAATACCTCCCCACAAAGTTTTATCAATAAACTGCTCTAACTTTTCTATTTCTTCTTTTTTCGGATCAATCAACTGTTTCATAATTGCCCCAAGCCAGCCTCCTGCTCCGCCTTCATCACTTAAACCGGCAATCCAGACACGACTGTCCTGACTTACTTGTTTTTTGGTTTCATAATCATAGGAGATTACCGAAGGGTTTCTGTGAAAAGGGTCATTTTTCTCATCAAACCATTGTGCTGTTGTCAAAAAATTTCCAAAATCAGCTACTACATTCGTTTCAGATTTTATTACTTTATAATTGATCGTTTGCTCTAATCCGTCTTCATACACTACTGTTAATCTGGCTCTTCCCCATTTTTTTCCGTGTACTGCATATTGAAAATAGCCGTTTTTATTTTTTGATTTTTCCTCTATTACTAAAGCCCCTTCTGGTTCAATTTTAAAAGATTTTACTGCTTTTTTATATTTTAGAAAAAGCTGTCCATCAACATCCTGAGGCAAAACGTAACCCGGAACTCCCACTGCCACAGGACGCTCGTTCTGAAGTAAACTAGCTTGAATGTTTTCGATTTGGTCAACTAGTACAAACTTCAATGCAAAACTTTTAGCTTCTCCCGGTTGAAGTACTAATGAAGTTGGTGTATTCCATTGTTCGGCAGTTTTCCATTCCTGATCTGCATAGGCTTTACTTAATGGCATCCATTCGTGGAAACCTTCAAAAACAATACTTCTTGGCGTTTCATCATCCAATAAGGGACGATACGCTTCAAAAGGCATATTCTGCTCTGGCAGTAATAACAATGCCGGCCCGTGACCGCTCAATCGTTTCACTTCAAGATAACCGGCATCTTTACCAATATAGGGATCAAAAAAAACGTTGTGAAGATGCGTTTCATCTAATGTTTTTCCTTCTAAAATGTTATTAAAAACCATCGGAATACCTAATGCTCCAATTTCCTGAGCGGTGTTGGATTTATTTGTAATTTCAAAACGCAGAATTAAATTCCCTTCTTTTTCTTCATAAAAACGTTTTATCGTTAGAGGAATATCGGCTGGGAATGTATTCGAAAGATCAGCTGCCGCCAAAACATTTCCTGAAACATTCAAAGCCGTAACAGAAGCTCTCCTGGCAGCTGTGGAATAACTTTTCCAGCTTCCATCTGCTGCTTTAATCCGAAGATTGATATCTCCCAATTGATATAAACCGTCTTTATCACGAATAGAAAGTCGTTCTCCGGGCGTAAAATCGAAAGTTTTATCGCTAAGAGGAGACAAAGCCGCTACTGTTTGAGAGGATTTTAATAATTTTAATTCAAAAAATTTTGTACTTAAATTAATAAATCCTTTGTCGATTTCAAGGGTTGATTTTTTACTATTTAGTTTAGTCCAATAGTCCTGAGCTTTACTATTTCCCGAGCTTATTAAGCATAGTCCTAAAAATGCAATTAATTTTAAATTTCTCATTTTTTATTTTTTATTTTAATATTTAGTGCCGAACTTATAAATGCTGGCACTTTCTTTAGGAACTACAAAACTATGGCCTGAAATATTTACTACTTCTTCCTGAATACTTATATTCTCAGAATTTTGGTCTTTATAAATCAAATCATCAGATCCTGTAATGATAAATTTTTTCCCCTCTGATACTATTTTTCCTTCTAAAAAATCCAGATTTAAAGTGTAATCTTTGTCTGTAGCATTAATCACGGAAATCGTAAGAAACTTTCCATCTTCGGTAATTGTTGCAGCTACATCCAAATATTTTGGCAGCCCGGTAATTTTTACAGGATGTATACCAAACTCTTTATTATAAAGTTCTAAAACCAAACCTGCTACATCTGGCCTGGAATCTCTTTTAATTGTTTTTATAGTACTAACAACATTTTCTGTTTGGGAATAACTTACTATATTAAAAATATCCGATTGTCGTGAAAATTTATTTATACTTGCAGCAATTCCTAAAGCATCTCTCAAAAAATAACGTATCGTCCCCAATAATTCCTGTTTTTGTAATCCGTATTAATAATTCAATTCATCTAATTCAATTTTTTCAAACCAATCTTACCAGATAATTTTCTACTTTTAAAACTGCTATTGTTTATTTAAAATCAGTTGAAAACTTCCAATTCGTTTTATAATCTTCAGAAACAGGCAAATCTTCTAATAAAATCCTGAGCATTTCTA
The DNA here is from genome assembly GCF_031457575.1 of Flavobacterium piscis. Classification (GTDB taxonomy): domain Bacteria; phylum Bacteroidota; class Bacteroidia; order Flavobacteriales; family Flavobacteriaceae; genus Flavobacterium; species Flavobacterium piscis_A. The sequence goes on from NZ_JAVDWQ010000010.1 coordinate 22,253, forward strand.
CCGGCATGATATTCTCTTTTAGAACCCGGTCGTGAAACTGTTTTTCTGTCCAGCCTTTGGCCAGCAATTCATTTCTTAAAGCATAAAATTGCAAACCTCCTGTCATATAGGCTACCTGATATAGGGGCGCATCCCCGCTGGCAAACGAACGTCTGACCTCAGCTTCTGCATTTGCATATTCATGGCCTACTTCATTCACTAATAAATTAATGCATTGCTGTGGAGTCAGTTCGCCTAAATGATATTTTAATGAAAAAATGATTCGGGCACAACGGTGGATTCTCCAAAATAACATGCCTAATTTTTGTTCCGGCGTTTGTGGAAATTGTTTGTTCCAAAGATTAATTTCCCAATACAAAGCCCAGCCTTCCATCCAAAACGGAGTATCAAAAGGAGCGCGATACGATTTGTAACGGCTGTTCATAAAAAACTGCAGATTATGTCCCGGAAGCAATTCGTGTTGTACGGTGGCAAAAGAGAAGTTGGGATTGTTACCGCGCATACTCATCAGCTTGTCTTTCTGATCCATATCTTCTGTTGGATAGGATATACTGATTTCCCAGCCTCCGGTAAAAAACGGATTTACTTTTTGGCGCTCCGGTGTCATCATAATCATCTGCCAGGTTTCTTTTGTCAAATCCGGCAATGTAATTAAGTCTCTGTCTTCGATAAATTTTACAGATTGATTATACAAATTGGTAATCGCCTGTGGCTGCTCGCCTGCAGGTACATAAGTATCTTTAACATGTTCGAGTGCTTTTTTCCAGTCTTTTCCGTAACCTAATTCTGTAGCCGCTTTAATCATTTCTTTTTTACACCATTCAAATTGATTTTGTGCTGCGGCTATTAGTTCTTCCGGGGAATACGGAATATATTCATACGCTAAACTTTTGATTACAGCATCTCTTCCAATTGGTTTTCCAATTATGCCGCTTCCATCATCTTTTATACTTGTTTTGGAATAGTTTGCTCTTAAAAAATCCTCATACATTTTAAGTTTATCTGATAATTTTTTATACGGATTTTCCATCCACCAGGTAAAATCAGGATCATAGCTATAATAAAATTCATAAGCTTCTTTCAATGATCGCCCAAGAGAAGCAACGGATTTAGCGGCTTTATCTGCAGCAAACCAATCTTTAAAAGGTTTGGTTTTTAATAACTCCGTTTTTTTATCAATGCTATTTCCTGCAACATCAAAAACTTTTGCCAGTTGATTGGAAACAGGTCGTTTTCCTCTTCTTCTTTCCTTGATAAAAAGATTAATATCATTTGAAAAATCTAAAACCGAAGCCACTTCTTTATAGCCTTTGTATTCTATTTGTAAAAAATAATTTTCTTTATTTATCAAATTTTTCAGCAATAGATAATCTACTTTTCCGTCTTTTGATAAATTTTTAAAATCAATATTTTGTACTGTTTTCGACCAATCGTCATAAAACTTAGAAAAACGCACATAATATTCTTCCGACTCTTTGTTGGAATAAAAATTTTGCAGCGCAGATTTATCTGCCTGAAACGTATTAATTACATCTATAAGCTCATTGGCAAAGGAGTGAGCTGCCATGAATAGAAATAAAATAAGGCTTAGAATTGATTTTTTCATGCTATTGGTTTGATGATTTTTAATGCCCGGCTTTTGCGTTTAATTTTTCGCCACGAATTGCACGAATTATCACGAATCATTGTCTAAATTAATTTTGAATTCCTATAAAAATTTGTGATAATTCGTGAAATTCGTGGCAAACTTTTTTAATCTTATTTCAATATAACATCCAGATAAACAGAATGACGACCATAGGTTTCATAAAAAGGTTTGTAAACAATTCCGTCGATACTAAACTGCAATTTCTTAGGATCTCCGGCTATTGATTTGCTGATATCTTTAACGTCTAAAGTTACTTTGCGCCACTCTTTCCGTGGTTCCGGTTCCTGCGCTGCCAGCAATACAGGCCCGTAAAATAAACTGGCGATATTCTGCTGATCCATAACAGGTTCTAAGTGAAATTGAAATGGCATCCGCAACTCAACTACATCGCCATCTTTCCATTTTCTGTTCAAAGTAAGATAGCTTCCCGGCTGGGCTTTCACTTTTTCGGGCTTGCCATTTATCTTCACAAAAAATCCTTTGGTTGCCCAATGTGGCACACGTACTTTAAGATCGAATTTACCATTGCCTTTAATCGTTAATTGGGTAAAATCTTCGTTAGGAAAATTAGTCGTTTGTTCAATTGTTACCTTTTTTTCTGTCCAATTTAAGATTGAAGCCACGTACAGATTCACATAAAGCGCACTATTATCAGCACTTTTAAAATAAATTGAATTCTGAAATTTTGTATTGCTCTCAATAGCCGTCCCGTTACAACAGGTAAAACCTGTCATGTGTGCATTGCCAAACTGTTTTACAGAACCCGGTCTGAGTGGCACATGGTAGGTATTAGCAGAACTATTTTCGGCTACCGAAGAAAGAATATGATTGTAAAGACCACGCTCATAATAATCCATTAACTCCCCACGCTGCTCATAAAGAAACAGATCTCCGGTTAATTTAAGCATGTTATAAGTCGCACAGGTTTCATTTTGACCACCGGATGAAAAACCATTTTCATAAATTGTTGCCGGCTGACTGATGAAACATTCTGCATTAGCCGGATTTCTTGCACCTGCAACTCCACCAATACTGTACATATAATCATTTACGGTTTTATACCAAAAATTATCAGCTACGCGGTAATAATCCGGGGTATTTGAATCACGGTACATTTCGAGCGCTCCCATAATTTGTGGAATATGCTGATTGGCATGCAATCCTCTAAACGTATCCACATTTTTAGCCAGTCCGTGTGAATGTTGCGCATCGCCATAAAACACTTTGATATTGTCGAATAATTGTGCTACTTCTAAATAATGCGGATCTTTTGTAATTCTGTACAATCTTGCCATAGCTTCATTCATTCCGCCAAATTCTCCGGCAATATATCGGTTCCACATACTGATAAGCGTCTCGGTTGGCAATTTTTTCATGCGGGCGTATACCCAATCGCCCATACCTTTTGCTGTTTCAAGTGCTTTTTCATTTCTGCTTACTTCGTAAACATCCATTAATCCGGCAAGAATTTTATGCAACGTATAATAAGGTGCCCAAATTTGAGTCTTTTGCCCTCCGTAAGTTGCGCCGTTTTCTAACATAATAAATTGATCCGGCGGATAGGCACTTATAAATCCTTTTCCCCAATTCCAGTAATCGGTACGAATACCTTCGGGACTCAAATCTGAATCATAACCTGATCTGCCTGCTCCGGGTGGTACAGCTGTTGGATCTGACACATTTTCCCCTCCGGTTACTTTTGGTTTTCCGGATAGCTGTGCTAATTGATACAGTATATTGACCATATACTCCATTTTTTGAGCAAAATTTGCCTGAAGCGTTTTATCAAACCCTGTACTTGCATAGGCCTGAGCAATTGCAGTTAAGTAATGTCCTGTCGCGTGACCACGTAATTTGGTTTCCTGCGTATCCCATACACCAAGTGGTTCAGCTTCTTTTGGCTGTTCCTGTCCAAAGGCATTCCGAAACATATACAGAAAAGAATCCGGATCTGTCGTGGCAAGGGTTGTCAGGAACTTATCACGATTTTCAATAAACTGGGTGTGGTGTCCGTGAAGATCAGAATTCAATGAAACCTGATCCAGTTTAAAAACTTCCAGCTTACGTTTTGGTGTTGCAGTTTCTTTCGCTTCTTTTACAATCACAATAGCTATTGGCTTTAAATCTGTTCCGGGAACACTTCCGGTTACTGTGTATTGACCACTTTTAAGTACTTCACTATTATCTTTCGGCGAAGGCCAGATTATGCGAACCTCAGGTCCTTCAATTCCATCGCGATAAACACCTTTTACATAACCCGGCAATCGTGGAAGTGACCCTACAACGGTTTGTACATTCACATCTGATACACTGGTCAGGAATTGATTATAAAGCTGAGGAGTCGTTTTAGAAAACTTTGGTAAATCTGCTGTTTGTTCTTCACCTGATTCCTCTTCTTCCTGGCCCTCTTTTAAAGCATTGTTATAAATTTTGCTAATTTCCTTGTCATTTAAAGGAATTCGATAAATTCTGAAATCATGCAATTTGGCGTTTAAATAAGGATTTTCACCTGTCAGCGATTTTCCTATGTAAAGCCTGTTTTTTTCGCCTGAAATATAATCGAATAATTTTGCTAAGTCCAGTTCTACATTCTTAGTTTCGCTTGCCAGTACACCATTCACATAAATGCTGATCGATTTAGAAGGAATATTTATAATCATTGCTACATGATTCCATTTACCTGTTTCTAAAACAGCTGATTTTGTTTTATACTTCCCTCCTGCTTCGGTAGTGATTTCTGTCTGAATTCCCTCTTCGTTCTCTGTTCCAACTGGCGCAAAAAACAAATGTGAATTGGTGTTTTTTCCAAAATCAAAAAATCGCTGCCCTTTTTGTGCAGATCGCAAGTAAATCCAACCTGTAATACTTAGTGATTCTTCTCCTGTTATAGCATCGCCCGGAATTGCAACAAAAGCTTTACTCTCTGCCGGTAAAGAAAGTACTCTGCCAAACTGTTCGTCATTTACGAATTTGGCTTTCGAATCTTCAATTTTTCCGTGTAAATTATTTCGGGACCAATCTTTTGCATCACCATCAAATACATAGCGGGCAATTAATCCTGTTTCGCCAATTCCGTCTAAAATCTGATCACCGTTTTGCGCACGCAAGGTTGTTGTACACGATGCCCAAAAACTTAGTAGTACACAAATAAATAACTGATACTTTTTCATCCTTAAATTTTTATTCTTTACGATTTACAAAACCTCTATTTTTTGCTTCTTTCAAGAGTTTTCTAATTATAAATTTCATCCCAGGCTGGCGGTATAACTCCTAATAAATGCTGTACAAAATAATCCCTGCGTTTGCGTTCGCCATAATCTCCTCCGGCAGAATGTCCCAGACCGGGAACTGTAACTAATTCGAAATTTTTATTGGCTTTAATCAGGGCATTTGCAAATTGCATGGTGGAAGCCGGATCTACATTATCGTCTAATTCTCCCAGAATCAACATCAGATTTCCTTTTAATTGTGCAGCATTGGCGGTATTCGAACACGCTTCATATTCAGGTCCAATCGGGTATCCCATCCATTGTTCGTTCCACCACATTTTATCCATACGGTTATCGTGACAGCCACAGGATGCTACGGCAACATCATAAAAATCTGAATTAAAAACCAAAGCTGCTCCGGCATTTTGGCCTCCTGCTGATGTGCCGTGAATTCCAACTTTATCAATATTCATGTGTGGATATTTGGCTGCAGCGGCTTTTATCCAAAGTTTTCGATCGGGGAAACCGGCATCTTTTAAATTTTTCCAGCAAACATCATGAAAAGCTTTTGAACGATTTGAAGTTCCCATTCCGTCAATCTGAACTACAATAAATCCTAATTCTGCCAAAGACGACATTGCCCAGTAATAAGGCTGGAAGTTTTTGGGTACAAATGAATCCTGCGGGCCTGCATAAATATATTCAATAATTGGATATTTACGATTCGGATCAAAAGTAGTCGGGCGCACAATAACTCCCCAAATATCTGTTTTACCGTCTCTCCCTTTGGCTGTAAAAACTTCCGGAGCCGTCCATCCTGTTTTTTGTAATGCCGAAATATCAGCTTTCTGCATTTCTACAATTGTTTTTTGTGCATCAATACTTTTCAGAACTGTAATTGGTGCTGCATCTACCCGCGAATATTGATCGACATAGAATTTATAATCCGGTGAAAAAGTTACTTTATGATTGCCATTTTCAGTCGTTAATCTGATAAAGTTTTTTCCGTTAAAATCAATTCGGCAAAAATGCAGCAAATACGGATCCTGATCGCTGTCTAATCCGCTGGCCGTAAAATAAATTTGCTTTTTCTCTTCATCTACTTTTAGTACCTCTCTGATTGGCCACTTTCCTTTTGTAATCTGATTTTTTACTTTTCCGGTAATGGCATCATATAAATACAAATGGTTCCATCCGTCACGTTCCGAAGCCCAAATTATTTCGTTGCTTTTTTTGAGATCATACCGGTATCTTTTGCCGCTGTATTCTACAAAAGCCGGACTGGTTTCTTCTATCAAAACCTTCACTTTTCCGGTAACAGCATTTACTTCTAAAACACGATACACCTGATGCCCTCTTTGATTGTATTCAAAAGTAAAACTGCTGCTGTCGTCTTTCCATTCAATTGCTGAAAGATCATATTGTTCCAGAAATAAATCTGTAGCAACAGGAATTTGCTTTTTGGAAGCCACAACAAACAATTGCGGACTTTTAAAGGGTAATTGATCACCGGGTTTTAAATAGTCCCTGGTTTGCAATTTTGGCTGAAACTGATCTTTTGGGCTTGATTCTACAAAGTATATTTTATGCTCTTCGCCCGGTCTTACTTTATACGCCATTATCCCACGGCTGTCCGGAGACCATTTCATATATGATGAGTAATAAAATCCTTTTGAGCCATCGTAGCTTAATTGTGTTTCACCTTTTGTCTTTTTATCTTTTATGTATAAATTATAGTTTTTTATAAATGCAGTATGCAAAGAATCCGGAGAGCCTACAGGCTTATTTCCTAATTCATCAAAATTCCCTCCCCAATAATCCTCTTTTTTCAAGGGATTTTTATACCCCCCTTTGATTTTAGTTAATTCGTATGTATTTAAATTACAGGATATTTTGAGTGTATCTGTTGTAAAAACTAATGTTGACAAGGTTTTATCAAATTCTAAATTATCAATCGGAAGATCTATGGAACTGACTTCTTTTCCTGAAATTTTTGACAGCGATTCTGCCAATCGATCATGATCAAAAGCGGATGATTGTTTTTGCTGTTTTGAATCGACCATAAGAAATTCTTTTCCTTTTGGAATGTTGTTACTATACCAAACATAATCATTCCCAATCCAATGAAATTCTTTAGGAGTATTTATTACCTTGTTCTTAAATAAGGAATCTACGGCATTTGCCTTCTTATACTCTTTCAAAGTACCCTGGGTATAACTTGTTAAACACCACGAAAGTGTTAAAACCACACTTATTTTTATTACAGTTGTTCTCATATTTAAATATTAATAAAAATATATATAATTTTCTGGTGTCTGTGGGCTAATATTAACTCATACTAAGATTATATTACCCATCTAAATTAGAATAATGATTCTAAAGGAGAATATTGCTAAAGAGTAAAGATGTAAATTTATGGGACTTAGTTATGATATAATGCTGTATACGGTGAAGCTTCCAGACTATTTATTAAACTTCAATTCAGCACTTTTAAAATTCCAGGAGAAATTTCCAAGAGATAACTGGTCAGTAGAATTTAAGGATTCATTAGTTAATGATTATTCTTTTTATTCTGCAAGAGTTGAAGATTCTAAGCTTCAATATGGTGACACAATTCGATTTTAAACAATGAAAGTGTGCGAGGTGTTAACTTAGATTCTTTATTAGGTATTTCAGAACATCAATCAGTTTTAAAAAATCTTTTGGAAAACTTAGAACATTTTGAGCTTACTGAAGAAACAATAAAAAACATACATGGTTCTTTAATGAGTTCACCATTATCATGGGAAACTGATTTTAAACCTGAGTTGGTCGGTAATTACAGAAATGTTCCCACTATAGGATCTCGAGAACCTTTCTTTGAAAATAAGGAATATGCCCCTCATTACAATTTAGAATTTATAATGACAAGTTATCTGAATTTGTTTAATTCGAAATTGAAAGATATTGATAATTCAAATTATGATAAACATTTATTGACAGGAATCGTTTATTTTCATAATAATTTTTAAATGAAATACATCCTTTTGCCGATGGTAATGGCAGAGTGTGCCGAATACTTATGGGTGCTGTATTAATGTCAAATAACTGCCCTCCAATTTTTCCGGAAATAACTACTCAAGAGCAACAAATTGAATATATTTCAACAATTGTTAAATGTGAGCATGATAAAAGTGATGTCGCTTTAATTGAATATTTTGCAAAAGGAATGGCAAATTATTTATTAGGCAGAATAAATGGATAATTGAGGACCAGACACAAAAATAAAAGCCATCAATTTCGTTACTGATGGCTTTTATTTTTTTTTAAAACTCCTATAGCAATTAATTAGTACTCTTTTCTTTTATCAAATAGTAAATCGGAATTCCCATTAACATAATTAAAACTCCCCAGCCACAAGTAGAGAATTTTGTAAAAAGCAATGAAACACAAATAGCCGAAGCAATTATGATATACAATAATGGTAAAAAAGGGTATCCAAAGGCTTTGTAAGGGCGAACTGCATCGGGCATTTTTTTGCGAAGAATGATAATCCCGCAAATGGTCAGGATATAAAAAATAAGGACTATGATAATTACAAAGTCTAACAAATCTCCATATTTACCTGTAAGACATAATACAGAAGCCCAGATACATTGTGCCCAAAGTGCCCAGGCAGGAACACTCGCTTTATTAAGTCTGGCAGCTTTTTTAAAAAACAATCCATCATTTGCCATTGTATAATAAACCCTGGCCCCGGCCATAATTAATCCGTTATTGCAGGCAAATGTCGAAATCATAATCATCAAGGCAATGATTAATGTGCCTATATCTCCAAAAATATATTGGGAAGCCACTACCGCTACCCTGTCTGATTTGGCTGTTGCGATTTCGCTTAACGGAATAACAGCTACATACATTAAATTGGTGAGAACATAAATTATAGTAACGATAACTGTTCCTAAGAGCATACTTAACCCAACATTACGTTTAGGATTTTTAATTTCGCCCGCGATAAAAGTAACTCCTGTCCACGAATCGCTGGAAAATAAAGCTCCAACCATAGCGGCTGAAATTCCGGAAATCAAAGCGGTTCCTCCAATTGGCAGCCAGGAACCTGTTTCTGCAATAAAAGAATGAGGTGTCCAGGCATCTGTCCAGTTGGCATTCCAGATTGAAGCTTTGGCCGCTAATGTAAATCCGAAAATGATTAATCCTGAAATTGACAAGATTTTGATAATAGTAAGAATCGTTTGTAAAATTTTACTGTTTTTTACCCCGCAAGTATTCAAATAGGTTAGAAAAATAATGGTCACAATAGAAACAATCTGCGCTACATTCAGTTTAAAACTGCCTATTTGATAAAGGATATTTTCATCACTCACGGCCGGGACTAAATAAGCTGCAAATTTCGAAAATGCCACTCCTACCGCGGCAATTGTTCCGGTTTGGATAACTGCAAAAAAACTCCAGCCGTACAAAAACGCTATTAGTTTATTATAGGCTTCTTTTAGGTAAACATACTGCCCCCCGGCATTAGGAAACATGGCACTTAATTCTCCGTAACTCACTGCTGCAATCATGGTAATTAATCCCGAAATCAGCCAGATTAAAATGAGCCATCCTGTTGAACCAACTTGTCTGGCAATATCGGCACTGACAATAAATATTCCTGATCCGATCATCGAACCTACCACAAGCATGGTCCCGTCCAGAAGTCCGAGTTCTTTTTTAAATTCTTCCTGATTATTATCTTTCATTTTTTGGTTGGTTAATTTTGGTTATGATTTCAAAAATATATTTAAAATTCTAAATATTGGTTTGTATTTAGAATTTGAGTGTAATCTGGTGGGCATAATTCATAAAAATTTTGTTTAACACACTTCTACGCTCAGTGCAGGCTTTAAAAAAAGAAATACATTCTTTCACACAGGCAGCTATAATGTATTTTAAATGAGTGAAACGCTTATTTTTGAACTTACAAAATCTATGCTTCTAGCCTGCATTGAGCGGAGTCCAGGTGTATTGAAAAATAATCTAAAGGTAATAGCTTTATTAAAAAAATTCAGCTCCATTTTTTAAATCAAAAATGGAGCTGAATTTTATAATTGAAACATTTCTGTATCTACAGAAGTTCGTTTTCCGGAAATAATCTCCGAAACGATTTTACCTGTTGCCGGTGCCAGACTTAATCCCATCATCGCATGCCCGGTAACTATGGTTAGATTTTTAATCTTTTTGTCTCTGGCAATTATTGGCATTCCCGAAGGTGTACAAGGCCGGAATCCAAACCATGTTTCTTCTTCTTTTGGCATTTCAATTTTTAAATCCGGATAAAAATCATTGATTGAATTCAAAATTCCCTGAACCCTGTTCTGATTTATTTTGGTGTCATTGGTATGGGTAATTTCCATCGTTCCGCCAAAGCGTATATCATTATTCATAGGAGTTACTGCCACTTTCCCTTCGCATAAAATAGTTGGAATCGAAGGTTTGTGGTTTTGATCTTTTAAAGTAAAACTGTATCCCTTTCCAGGTAAAATAGAAATGTTGATATTGAGTTTTTTAGCAATCTGCGGACTCCAGGATCCGGTTGCCAAAACCACCTCATCGGTGGTAAAGCTTCCTTTGTCAGTTATAATTTCTGCAAGTGTATTGTTCTTCAAAACAAAATCATTTACAGTTGTTTGAGAATGAATTGTCACATTCAATTTCTTCAGTTCTTCTTTTATAAACTGCATGAATTTTTGTGGGTAAATATGTGCATCACTTTTATAATGAACGCCTCCGATTACATTTGTTGCAGTGCCTTTTTCTAATTTTGAAACTTCTTCTTTTGAAAGGAAATCGACTTCTAATCCTATTTCTTCAGCCAGTTTTCCTTCATGATGAATTTCTTCGGCGGCTTTATCTGTTTTGTAAAGCATCAAAAGTCCTTTTTCTTCATAGAAAAAAGAGTTGCTTTCTTTGGCAAAATCCTGATACAGTTCCTTACTCAAAAGCGATAAATCACAAAGTGCCGGCATAGCTTTCTCCACATGTTTTAAACTAGCGTATTTATAGAATTGTAACCCCCATTTCATTAAATCCATGTTCAATCTGGGTTTCACATAAAACGGGCTCTGGCTATCGAACATCCATTTTATCCCTTGCGCAATCATTCCCGGCTGCGCGAGCGGAATAATATGTGAAGGAACAATCATGCCTGCATTTCCATAAGAACAGCCATCACTCATATCCGATTTATCAAAAACAACTACTTCATAACCTACTTTGGCTAAATAATAGGCTGAACACAAACCTATTATCCCTCCTCCAATTATACTTATTTTTTTCATTAGCATTATAAATTTAAAAATTTATTGGCAGGAAGAACTATTCTGTAAACCAATATTTTTTATTATCAAATCGTTGGCGTGATTCAAAAAAATATATTTAACACACTTCTACTACGCTCAGTGCAGGCGAGATACATAGGTTTAACTTATAAAAAGAATGTAAAAAGAAACATGTTTCTATCACAGTCTATGTGAAATAAGTGAAACGCCTGTTTCTGCATGCAGGAGCTATGATTCTATGTGTTGAAAAATCACACAACGGGTTATCCTTATTTTTTTTTAAATCACCTGAAAACCAAATGCGTACGGATCATCATCTTCATCAATAATGATATTATTATAACCGTACACTTTTGCCCAGCCCTGAATGCTTGGCACAATGGCATTTATATTCCCTATCGAAGTTTCTTCTTCAACTTTGCCGATAAACTTACTTCCGATAAAGCTTTCATGAATATAATCTTCTCCTTTTTTTAGTTTTCCTTTAGCATGAAGTTGTGCAATTCTGGCTGAAGTTCCGGTTCCGCATGGAGAACGATCAATGGCTTTATCGCCATAAAAAACAGCATTTCTGCCTGAAGATGTTGGATCGATTGGATCTCCTGTCCATAACATATGACTCACATCGCGAATGGTATCATTTTCCGGATGAATAAAAAGATTTGGATATTTTTCGTTGATGCGTTTGCGGACTTCCTGACTGTACTGAACAATTTTTCCTGCCGTAAAGTCCTGAATACCTGAAAAATGCTGCTGCGGATCTACAATGGCGTAATAATTTCCGCCATACGCCACATCAAAAACAATCTCACCTAATTCGGGACAATTAACAGTCAGGCCTTCTGCAGCTAAATACGATTTTACATTTGTCAGACGTACCCAATCTACTTTTTTACCTGTTTGCTGGTATTCAATCTGAACCAGCCCTGCAGGTGCTTCCATTTTTATTTTTCCCGGAATTTTCGGAATAACCAAGCCTTCTTCGATCGCAATAGTAATGGTTCCGATGGTTCCGTGACCACACATTGGCAGACATCCTGAAGTCTCGATAAATAAAATTCCAAAATCATTTTCCGGATTGCTGGGCGGATACAATATACTTCCGCTCATCATGTCGTGGCCCCGTGGTTCAAACATAAGTCCTTTACGAATCCAGTCGTATTCTTTTAAAAAGTGCTGCCGCTTTTCGCTCATGTTGTTTCCAACCAAATTTGGACCTCCCCCGGCAACCACTCTTACCGGATTCCCACAAGTATGTGCATCTACACAAAAAAATGTTTTTCTAGGCATAAACTAAATAGGATTCTTTGTTAGTATATCATTTACGGTTCTGTTAATATTTAAAGGATTTTTATCCTGTAACCCGCCTGGCAATAATTGATCGGGCCAATCCTGAAAAGTGACAGGACGAACCCATCTTTTTACGGCTGTTAATCCTACTGAGGTAAATTTACTGTCGGAACTGGCAGGAAAAGGCCCCCCATGTGTCATTCCGGAACAAACCTCAACTCCTGTCGGAACGTTATTATACACTAATCGTCCCACTTTATTTTTAAGATTTTCGATTACTTCTTTAAATGTTTCCAATTCTTCTAAATCAGAATTTAAAATTGTACCTGTGAGCTGTCCTTCTAAATCATGAATAATTTTATTCAGCTGTTGAATATCATCACACTTAACAACAACCGAGAATGGCCCAAAAACTTCCTTGTGAAATGTTTTATTTTTTAAGAAGGTATTACCATCAACAGTTATTACATTTTGCAATGCATAATTGGGTTTTACCTCTTTATTTAAACTTGTTTGCTGCGTATATCCCTCTTGTCCAAGAACTTCTGATTTCAGATTTTCATATTGGGTTTTAATATTAGGATGCAGCATACAGGTTGGTTCTAAATTATCTAACTCTAAAACTAAATTAGCAATAAATGCATCTAATTCTTTGCTGTTTATTCCTAGAATAAGTCCCGGGTTCGTACAAAACTGACCTGTTCCTGCCACAATTGAAGCAGCATAATTTTTAGCCCAAATTTCATTGTCGGTTTTTAAAGCAGACGGTAAGACTACCACCGGATTTATACTTCCCATCTCTGCATAAACAGGAATCGGAACTGGTCTGTTGGCAGCAATTTTACAAAGTGCCATACCTCCTTTACTACTTCCTGTAAATCCTACCGCTTTAATTAAAGGATGTTCGACTAAAGCTGTCCCAACTGCTATACCACTACTGTTAATATTAGAAAAAACGCCATTGGGCATGCCTGTTCTTTTTGCCGCTTTAATTATTGCCGAAGCAACCAGTTCTCCTGTTCCTGCATGAAGCGGATGCGATTTTACAACCACAGGACAACCGGCTGCCAACGCGCTTGCAGTATCACCACCGGCAGTAGAAAAAGCCAGTGGAAAATTACTTGCCCCAAAAACTACTACAGGGCCAATTGGAATTTGTATTCTTCGGATATCTGGTTTTCCTTCTGTTTTATTAATGATGGCTTCTACCCAGGAGCCTTCTCTTAACATTGCTGCAAATGCTCTTAATTGTCCGGTTGTTCTGGCACGTTCTCCATTTGCCCTTCCGGCAGGAAGACCTGATTCCTGAATATAAGCAGCTAATAGATCTTCGCCCAGAGCTTCTATTTCTTCAGCAATAGCCTCTAAAAACTCCGCTTTTTTTACGTCTTCGATTGTTCCGTATATTTTAAAAGCTTCATCTGCCAACGCTACGGCCTGAGAAATTTCATCTTCGGAAGCCTCATAAAAAACAGTTTCATTCTCCAAATTTAATTCGGGATTTATTGTTTTATATGTCGTTTTACCTTTTGCGGAAAGCAGATCTCCAATATAATTTTTTCCTGTTGTCATAGCTTTCTTTGATTCTTAAATTATATGTTTTTGTAAGCAGGCAAAACCGGTCTGTTCTTCATGGCATGACCAATGATTGACAAAACACGTTCTCTCTCTGTTCCCTGCAACGGCAGTCTGGGTGCTCTTACGTTTTCTGTTCCCAGTCCGGTAGCAACTTCAGCTAATTTAATATTCTGTACCAATTGCGGCGAAATATCTAACTCTAACAACGGCATAAACCATCTGTAAATTACTAAAGCTTCTTCAATTTTTCCTGCTTTTACCAATTTATAAATCGCAACCGTTTCTTCAGGATATGCCACTACCAAACCTGCAACCCATCCATCGGCACCAGCCACCAAACTTTCCAGAGCCAGAGTATCAACTCCACAAAGCACTTTTAACCGATCGCCAAAACGATTTCTGATTCTTGTTACATTACTAATATCCCTGGTCGATTCTTTTACTGCCTGAATGTTCTCTAATTTTAAAAGCTCTTCAAACATGTCAAGTGTTACCTCAATTTTATAATCAACAGGATTGTTGTAAATCATAATAGGCAACGAAGTACTTTTTGCAATTTCTTTAAAATAGACAACCGTTTCATAATCTGTGGCTTTGTACCTCATCGGAGGCAATAACATCAAACCATTTACGCCTAATTCCTGGGCACGTTTTGCCAAAGCAATTGCTTCGCTGGTAGTCTGCTCGGCAATATTTACGATAACCGGAATTTTACCTTCAACTATTTGTAATGTCGTATTTATTAAAACTTCTTTTTCGTCTTTGGTCAATGTACTTGCTTCTCCAAGGGTTCCTCCCAGTATAATTCCATTAACACCAGCATCAATTTGTGCTTTAATATTCTTTTCGAACATTACGAGGTCTAATTGACCTTCTTCTGTAAACTTTGTTGTTACAGCTGGCATTACGCCTTCCCAGTTTATCTTCATATCATAATTTTTATCAAAAATAAAACTTATAAAAAGGGGTGTCTTTGTTATTATTAGCCGTTATCAATACTATATTACCCTATCTATTGGATAATCTGATTTTTTTGTTAATATTTACATAACTAAAAAAATATTCCGTTGAAAATCTTGCCATTTAAAATACCCAAAACCGAAAGAGAGGCCCTTATTTATCAGGAAGATATTGAGCGTGTTTTTTATGATCAATTGCATCAGCATGAAGAGATTCAGATCAGTTATATTGCAAAAGGTTCCGGAACTTTAATAGTTGGAGATTCTATAAACGATTATAAAGAAGAAGATATTTTAGTGATTGGAGAAAATGTGCCCCACGTTTTCAGAAGTAATGTTGAAGCTAGTCCGGAATCCATAATGCTGACGTTGTTTTTTACCAAAACCTCGTTTGGAAAAGATTTTTTCAGTCTAAATGACATGAGTACTGTAGATGATTTTTTTAAGGAATCTGAATATGGAATGAAAATATTATCGAATCAAAAAAAGATTATACACCATTTCAGCAAACTCAAAAAGCAGAATAAAATACAGCGAATTGCTTCTTTTTTAAAGATTATAAACATCATTATATCTTCGGAGAAAACACCTCTTTCTTCTTTTGTGTACAAAAAGAAATATACGGATGATGAAGGAAGACGAATGAGCGCCGTTTTTGAATATGCAATCCAATATTACCATCAGAATATTACCCTTGACGAAGTGGCTGAGAAAGCCAATATGAGTAAAAACGCTTTTTGCCGCTACTTTAAAAAACGTACTAATAAGACTTTTTTTCAGTTTTTGATTGAAATCAGAATTGAAAATGCCTGCAAATTGCTGCACCATAAAAAAGACCTGTCGATAGCCTCGATTTCTGAACTTTGCGGATTTCAGGATATTGCCAATTTCAACAGGAAGTTTAAAGAATTAAAAGGTATTTCGCCTTCGCATTATCGTGCCCAATTTTAGTTTTTTTTAGCACGCAGATTCAGCAGATTTTGTGAAGACGGAAGCTGGTCAAAATTTAAAACCACTTCAAGATAATGCGATTCCGGATCCTGAAAAGCAACCGATAATTCATTTTTATGGCGGAATTGACAGTTTTACTTCTTGTCTGACCATAAATTGCGGTTTGAAAAACGATCAGACAAAAACAAATTTTTATGATTCCCATTTTATCTTTCATAATGATATAACTTTCAAATGAAAAGCCATTCCTGAATAGGAACAGCTTTTCACACACTAATAATTACAAGCAACCAACTTGTAAAACTTTTATGTTTTTTATTAAAAAAACTTATTTAAAAAACGCTTATTGATCAAGATAATCTTAATTAATATATCCATCATTTTGAGTTAAATTATGGTTGGAGTCCATTTGACTTTGAGGTATTGGAAATACAATTCTAAATTCGCCGTTGGGTTTATGGGAAAACCATGATTTTTTAGTATATACACCAAATCTGATCAAATCTTGTTTTCGATGATGCTCACCGACAAATTCCCATGCTAATTCATCAAGGAAACCACCGTATTGAATATCGCTTCCACCTTCTAATTTTGTAATTGTTCCGTTGGAATATTCTCCATATTTGTAAACGCTGCCTCCTAATAACTTAGCTCCTGAAACAGTTGCTTTTGCAGGATCTGTTCTTCTAAATGCGCGTTGTCTTATTTCTGTAACTATCGCTGCGGCTTCTCCCGGGTTTCCTGTTCTCAGCAAACATTCTGCTTTTATCATCAAAGCATCAGAATATCTGTAAAAAGGTACATCATTAGCAGTACCACCAACGGTTCCTGCGCCAATTTCATATTTCACAAAACGATATCCTTCATTGTATTCGGTACCATTTACGTTAGACATATAATTGATATAATTTAATTGCGTTACCTTATCTTCCAGCATTAAAGGTTCTCCGGATTTAGTATATTGCAAACCTCCTAACCAAGAATCTTTAAGACGTTCATCATCGGTATCATAAGTATCAATAAACTGAGGAATTCCTCCACTTCCACCCCATGTAGCTCCTGCTAAATCAAATGTTGCCTGACTTGGGCCGTACAAAGTTTTATAAGGATAATAAGATCCTCGGGCAAATTTATCATCAAACGGAATCGAAAATATCTCTTCAACAGATACTTCATTTTTTATTAAAAACGGATCAGAATAGTTACTTGCTAAACTAAATTTACCGCTTCCAATAATATCATTTACCTGAGTTAGTGCCTGAGACCATTTTTCAGTTCCTGTATATACTTCAGAGTTTAAATAAAGTTTGGCAAGTGTCATTTTTGCGGTCCACTTTGTAATTCTTCCATAAGTTGCCTGATTATTCAAATCACTTAAAGCTGGCATGGTTTCAAGAAGTTCTTTTTCTATAAAATCATATACTTCTTTGTCTGTATTTTGAACTGGTAAAAAACCTTTAGGGAGGTCATAAGTAGTAACTAACGGAACTCTTCTAAAATTATCATATAAAAGATAATAATATATGGCTCTCAAAGCCCTTAGCTCATTGATATAGATTTCTTTATCTTCGATTCCTTCTAAGTTTTCAATTTGATAAATAGCTCTGTTAGCACTGTTTATACCTGCATAAGCATTAAACCATAAACCATCAATATGCCCTAAGGTTGGCCCCCAGGTGTGCTGATGCATGGTGATATATAAATCTCCCCAGCCAATTCCGTTTCTAAAAGGTGTTACAATTAAATCTGAAGACTCTTCATAAAGATCAAAAAGTCCATTCCATCCCCAGTAAACATCTCTGAATTTACTAAAGGCGGGGCCAATAATATTGGTTAAATCCTCTGCTGTTAATTGTGTTTTTTCTGCCGAAATATCACTGTATAAGGTTTCATCTAAATCAGTACATGCAGCACATGAAAGGAATATAGACAATAGTACTATTTTATATTTTTTGTTTGAATTTTTCATAATACTGCTAATTAAAAGGTTAGGTTAATTCCTAGCGTAAATGTGCGGCTTGAAGGATATTTGTCACGCCCGTCATTTCCTGATGACAAGATTTCATTATTATTTCTAATTATCTCAGGATCTATCCCTTTATAACCTGTAATAGTTGCCAGGTTTGACCCTGACGCATATACTCTTGCCGAATTGATAAATTTTAAACCTTTAAGGTCCAGATTGTATCCTAAAGTAACATTATCCAATTTAACGTAATCCCCATCTTCGATATAATAACTTACATAAGTTTGAGAATAATTAAGCTCTGTTTTTCCGTAAACTCTATCATGGGCAGAAGTCAGCATATTGTAGTTGATTGTTGGGTTTTCATAAAACATACGCTGAAAATTCAGGATTTGAAAATCATAAGCTCCGTTAAGAATAATTCCTAAATCAAAGTTTTTGTATTTAAACGTATTCGTCCATCCCGTGTAATAAGCCGGAATACCGTTTCCCAGATATTGTTTGTTTTCATCATTATATAAATCCGGAGTTAAGGTTTTTCTTGTTCCGTCTTTAGTTTCGATGATCCATTTACCATCATCTGTAATATCAACAGATTTTAATCCCCAGAAATTACCTATTGGTTGTCCTACTTCTAATCGATGTGTTGAAAATGAAATAGGATCTCCGGCATCACCAACATTGATAAAGTTTCCTTCAATTTCATATAAATCATTAGATAAGCTTGTTAGTTTATTTTTGTTGTGAGAAAATGTCATGGTAGAAGTCCATTCAAAATCTTTGGTTCTGACCGGTATAATAGTTAAGAGAACTTCAATTCCTTTGTTTTCCATCTCTCCAACATTGGCCGTTATACTTGGATATAAGTATGGCGGAGTTGGAACGCTGTAGTTCCACAACATATCTTTTGTTTTTTTGTTGTAAATATCTACGGTGCCGCTAATTCTACTGTTGAAAAATGCAAAATCAACTCCTAAGTTTAGCTCTTGTGTTTTCTCCCAACGTAAATCCGGGTTTGGATTACTTGCCGGCTCTAATCCCTGAACCCATTCTCCGTCATTATAAAAATATCCATCATATCTATATAATGTCTGAGACATGTAGGAGTTTCCCGGAATTACGCCCGTTTCCCCATAACCTGCACGAAATTTCAAATTATTGATAACAGCAACATCTTTTAAAAATGATTCATTACTGATAGTCCATCCTGCAGATACTGAAGGGAATGTTCCCCATTTATAGTTCGTTCCAAATTTTGAAGATCCCTCTCTTCTAATACTGGCTAATAAGTGATATTTGTTATCATAACCGTAACTGGCTCTTCCAAAGAAACCCACTAATTTATTGTCGTTTTTAAAACTGCCCATTCCGGCAAGTCCGTCTTTTAGTGCTTTACCTGCTCCTAAATTGTAATACGAGTAAGCATCTGTCGGAAAATCAAAGTTGTTTGCCCATCCACCCTCATTTTCATTATACTGATAACTATAACCTCCTAAAATGCTAAAATTATGTTTTCCTACTGTTTTCGTATATCTCGAAGTAAATTCTAAATTGTCAGTTTGACTTTCACCTGAGCCTTTAGAAGCAAATCCATTTCTGCCTAATTTTGTATTAGAATAATTCTGCTTACTTTCAGAATATCCACTAAAACTAGTATTTCTTTGCGTTGCCAATAAAAGTTTGTTTTCCCATCCAGGCAAAAGATTCAAAGTAATTGTGGAACTTAATCGAGTCCAGTCATTTTTAATAATCCCGTCCGCTTCCTCAATCATCGCTATTGGATTTGAATATTGAAATCTGTCTGTCTCTTTCCAGGTTCCATCAGGATTCTTTGGGGTATCTGTAGGATTTCTTATTAATGCTTGTCTGTAAATGTTACTGTTAAAAGAATTTCCATCACCTAAAGCACCCATTTTTTGCCTGCCGCTCAATAAATTCAAATTGATTTTTAATAAATTATCGAACATCGAGTGATTCCCATCAAAGGATACCCTAAATTCATCATTATATGACTTATTAAAAGTTCCTTCTTGTGTAATATAATTTACGTTTGCAACATAATTAGACTTTGCATTTCCGCCTTTTAAACCTAAATTATTATTTAGGGTTACACCAGTTCTGGAAATTTGGTCTAACCAATTGGTATCATAACCATCATCCTGAAAAGGCATTTTTACACCATCAGCAAGCAATTTCCGCATTTGTCCTGCGTCAAGAAAATCGGCTTTTCTGCTAAAATTTGATAATGCCGTATATTGAGTAAAAGTCATCGTTGTCTCAATATCTTTATCGACAGTTTTTGTTGTAATTAAAATAACCCCATTTGCTCCTCTGGTTCCGTAAATAGCTGCCGCTGATGCATCTTTAAGAACATCGATCGATGCTATTTCTTCTGGTGCCACACTGTTTAAACTCCCTGGAATTCCATTAATCAAAACAAGAGGAGCTGTTCCTCCTTGCAAAGACGAGATTCCACGTAAAGAAACTGACGGTCCTGCCCCGGGATCTCCAGACCCATTTGAGATATTCAAACCGGCAACCTTTCCTTTTATTAACTCCGAAGCATCACGGACAGCACCCTGCGTAAAATCTTTTGCTTTTACCGTGGCAACAGCACTGGTTACTTCTCCTCTTTTTTGGGTGCCATACCCAATTAAAACAACTTCGGTTAATTCATTTACATCTGATTCTAAAATTATACTGAAAACCTTTTTACCATCAGTTTTAAGTTCTTTAGTTTTTAAACCTAAATAGGAAAAAACTAATATCGCGTTATTTCCTTTAGTAACTATTTCAAAGTTTCCATCGAAATCACTTGCAACTCCATTGGTCGTGTTTTTTTCTAAAACTGATACCCCGGGAAGCGGGACATTATTTGCATCTGTAATTTTACCGCTGATTTTCTCCTGCGAAAAAACACTAAAAACAACAAACAAAAATAAAATCGTATAGAGCATCTTACCTCTGTAACAGGATGCTGCAGTACTTTTAAAAGCTTGGGTGGTTGGTTTCATAATTTAACAATATTGGTTAGTGTATTATTGACACTTGTAAAATTATGTTAAATTAGAGTTAACGAAAATGCTAATATTACCACATGCTAATACTATATTATCCGTTTTTTGATGATTCTATATTTTGATGTGCCGACTACAAAAAAACAACCTAATTTACTCTAAAACTGTTGTATAGGTAATTAAAAAAATGCTAATTTGATAGTAAATCAGGACTTAAATCAATTAAATTTTGTTGGTACATTTAAGTATATACATGTCAATAAATTATCTGCTGCTAACAACATGGGATGGGAAAATCGGGGGCTCTTATACTAAATCTGATCATTGGAATTATAGATCCGGATTTACATACAGAGGAATGGTTGAAAGTGATGCATCTGTTTTTACCGTTTGTCCTCCATTATACTGTTTCCCTGTCCAAAAATTAAACTATCCTGATTGATTTTCCGGTAAGTAAACATCCCACTCCACACCTTCCGAAACCACAGGAGCAACAAGAAAAGCTGTCCCAAACATATACTCCTTGTATTACACTTGGTTTAAAAATGCGACTATTTGGTTTTTTCGCTACGGAATACTTTGCCCTCATGGTTGCGATAAGACAACGTTCCGCTGCTTTTATCTACTAAAACAGTCATTTTTGACATAGCAATTTCAATGAGTGAGTTGGACTCCGAAACCTTAAAATCAGGCACCTTGACTTTTGAAGTAAAAACTAATTCAGTATTTGACTTTTCATATCCAAACCATACTGAACTCTTACGGTATTTTCGGTTAGAGGACTTAAATGCAGTTCTCCTCTATCGAGAGTTATAACTACCTGATCTAACTACTTGTCCAATACAAAACGACGGAATAAATAAGACAAATAGAATCGTTATTTGCTTCATTTTTAAATTATTTTAGATCGAGTTCTAATATGCCGAAAGTCATTTCCTTACAAAATTCAGAAGTCAGCCGTTTTTATTTAAATTATTTCCAAAGCATTAGCATAAGAAGCTTCTGGTTTGTGATTTGGAAAATATACTTCAAGAGCATTTGAATTCTGTTTGAATTTCAGTTTTTGTCCCGTACTCACTAATCTAATCTGTCTTATTTCCTCTATACGGTGTGGACTAGATTTTCCTAAGTTTTTAATAATTGCAGTACCGTTTTCTGGCCAAGCCATTACAGTAGCATAAAGTGTTTTATCTTTTTGAACAAAACGAATATCTTCTGATGTAAAGGGTTTTCCTTTTCCTTCGTTAAAACCCTGAGCGGTTAGGGCTCCGGCGCTCCCTAGTTGAGGGCCTTCGCCAAATATTTTCCAGGGACGCGTACCATAAATACTTTTGTTGTTTAGTTTCATCCAAACGCCAATTTCTTTTACAATTTGTCGTTCTAATTCATCGATACTTCCATCTCCTCTTACCGGAATATTAAGCATTAAATTCCCATTTTTACTTACTGCATCTATCAGGGTATGGATAACTGTTTTAGCTGATTTGTAGCGTTTTTTTTCGTAAACCCCACGGTCATAATGCCAGTTTCCAAGACACGTATCTGTTTGCCAGGGCAAAGGTTCGATAGCATTTCCTTGTCCTTTTTCGATATCCCAAACCATAGCTTTTTTTTGCTGATCGTCTAAAATTTTACCGGTTATTACGGCTTGAACAGTTTTATTTTTTTGAAGACTTTTATTATATATATGTGCTGCAATACGCAAACCTGCATCGCTTATTGGCCAAAGCGGTAATGCCGTATCATCAAAATAAATCATATCAGGATTGTATTTGTCAATCAAATCAATGGTTCTATCATGAAAATTTTCCACATAGGCTTCGGATGGTTTTGCTGCTCCATTTCCCCAGTTCCATTGGCTGTGTATCGCACCATTATCAGAACTTCTTTCACTTAATGGATGATTTTGGGCGTATAATTCCTGAGGATCTAAACCTTCCCACCAAGTTCCTTTTCCATCGGCTTTTGTCAATTTCCCATCATAAGGAACTCCAGCTAAAGGACCATTTTTGTCAGAACGCTGGGCAGTTTCAAACCAACTCCAGGCATGGGCTGCGTGAACACTAACGGCAAAAGGAAGACCTGCTTTGCGAGCGGCTTTTTCCCATCCGGCTATTATGTCTTTTTTTGGACCCATTTTTGTCGAATTCCAATGTGGCTGATATTTACTATCATACAAATCCAAATTATCATGGTGATTAGCCATTGCCATAAAATATTTCGCTCCGGAATCTTTATATAAATTAACCAACTCTTCTGGATTCCAGTTGTCAGCTTTCCAAACATTGATCACATCTTTAAAACCAAATTTTGAAGGATGACCGTATTTTTCAACATGATATTTATATTGCCAGGAATCTTCCTGATACATTCCTCTTGCATACCAATCACCAGCCTCAGGTTCGCATTGAGGTCCCCAATGCGCCCACATGCCAAATTTAGCATCACGAAACCAATCAGGGACCTGGTATTTTTCAAGCGAATCCCAGGTAGGCTCGAAGGGTCCTTTGGATACAGAATTGTTAAAAATATTGTTTTGTCCTAATAAAGGTGACAGGTAGAGTCCGGCCAGGGCTGTAGTACCCAATTTTAAAGCATTTCGTCTGTTCATCATTTTATGATTATATAATAATTTATATATTTCCGACTTTATCGATGTAATTTTGTTTTGTTTCTCATTAAAACAAGCTTGTAATTTAATATTATGGCATATATTTAATATATAAATTTAGTTATTAGTTTTTTTTGTTGTTTATTTCAAAACAATTAATAACAAATATAACTAACTCATTATATATATTTTTTATCCAAAAACGACCTTTTATTATTCAAAAGCGGTTATTTTATAATTATAATCTCATTATGTCCAACAATACTTTTAAATATTCTTTTTCATTATTACATATTGATTATGTAAAACTCAATCATGATTGGAATTATAATAGTGTGATTAGTCCCTATTATCGAATTTATTATATAGATGAAGGAAATGGTTTTATTTCTGACAGTTCAAACCGTTGGGCATTAGAGCCAGGTTATCTGTATCTTGTTCCCAGTTTTACGATTTGCAATCTGAGCTGTGAAGTCTATTTGAGTCAATATTTTATTCAGTTTTTCGAAGAATCTCCTGACGGAGTTTCTTTGTTCAATAATAATAGAAAAATAATACGATTAGCTACTACAGAACTTGATGTAGTCCTCATAAAAAAAATGCTGCAAAATAATCCTGGAAGAGGAATCAATAGATCAGACAATCCGAAAGTATATGAAAAAGAAGCTTTTTATAAAGAATACCGCTCGCTGAATGATACAATGAAAACGCATCTTAAGTTTGAAAATCAGGGTATCCTTCTTCAATTAATTTCGAGATTTTTAAGCACTAAAGACTTTAGTACACACAAGCCACAGGTTACATCTCCTAAAATATTAGATACGATGAGTTATGTGCAGCTCCATTTGGACAAAAATATTACAGTGTCTCAATTAGCCCGAAGAGTCAATCAGAATCAGGATTATTTTTCCAAACAATTTCTGACTCATACAGGACAAAGACCCATGAAATATATCCATGAAAAAAAAATAGAAAGAGCACAATACCTCATTGCAACCAGTGATAAAACTTTTTTGGAAATCGCTTTAGATACCGGATTTTCGAACCTGCCTCACTTTTCAAAAATATTCAAACAAATAGTGAGCCTGACTCCGGGAGAATATCGCCATCAGAATAGTAAACTTTCCATGTAATTTTCTATGTGTATACATTTTCAATACACACTCAACCAGAGAATTTAATTCCTGTATCAGCATTTTTTTACTAAATATACCTCCTAAAGCTCTTTTAAGTTCTCCATATCTAATCGTTCTGGTGTTAATCTGATACAAAATCATCATTGTCCATTTAATGCTCAAAATGTTTAATGCTCTTTTTATACCATTAACATTGTAGAAGCGGCACCAAGGAATACAGCGGCTGCTATTGCATTTGCTGCTAATCCCTATGGTTTAAGGAAAATAAGGGTTTACACTTCGTTGTTTATATTTAGTATCTTGTAGTAAATCATTGGTACTTTGATGTTACTTTGATGATAATATAGCAATCATCAATGCTTCAAAAGCATCCTCAATAGTTATAGTTAATTTGTGGTCTCTATTTTCTATCTTTTGAATCATGTCACTTAGAATTGATTGCACACATGTACCGTATACTTCACCTTTAGTTTGAGGAAGTTCAAAGGTCCCTAATACCATTTCATCAACATCATACGCTATACCTCCACAGTATGTCAATTCTTTAGGAGATACGATCGACGGATCAGAGGCACCCCACCCCTCAGGTCGGGAAACGTCCCTAACATTATCAAGTGCCTCAGTTCTGGTTATAGTCCAGCCGGGAATGTCTTTTAACTGTTCCTTGCCAGCTTCATTCACCAAAGCTTTTACAGTTCCCTTTAATGGCATCCAGCCTTCGATTTCAACCCTGGCAAGATCGTAAGCTAAATTTATGGTAGTCTGCTCAAAAAAACCCGGACCTGAAAAAGCGTGATAATAACTGGCAATGAGTCCTTCATTATACAGAACCATAGCGGAAACCCTATCGCGCTGTGAATCATTACGTTGATTGGAAACTCCATACACTTCTGTATATTTCTGACCGCTTAAGGCATTAACAATATCAAAAAAATGTACTCCGTGCTCTACAAGAATTCCGCCCGACATCTCTTCTTTCCAAAACCAGTGATCGAAAGGCAAAGCCGCATCTTGTGCATAATTGTTTACAACCACATGCCTCAACTTGCCAAGCGCGCCACTCTGTCCCAACTGCATGAACTTTTGAATGATTGGATTGTAGCGTATCATATGATCAACTGTGATAATCATTCCGGTTTCCTTTTGCGTATTTAAAATTTGCCGGGCGCTTTTTTCGCTGATTGCTGCCGGCTTTTCGAGCAGTACATGCTTTCCGGCTTTCATTGCCGCACACGCCATTTCCGCATGCAGGTTTGGCGGTGTAACGACACTTATAATATCTATTTCTGAGTCATTAATTAAGTCATTCCAATTATGATAAGTTTTGCAGTTCTCAATGTTATTTTGTGGATGCTTACCGGAATCTGCAATTGCTACAACTTCAACATTTTCCAATTTGGACCACCAATGATGAAGAAATCTTCCAAATCCACCATAGCCTATTATTCCTATTTTATATTTTTTCATATCGTTTAATTTCTTAGTCAGCTAAAAAATAACAGCAAATTAGTTTACATAAACTCAAAATAAATTATCTATATTTTTTAATAATATACTGGCAAAAAAATTTAAAAGAATTATGAATGAGTAAGAAGGACTTCTATCACGCCACATT
Source organism: Flavobacterium piscis (assembly GCF_031457575.1). Classification (GTDB taxonomy): domain Bacteria; phylum Bacteroidota; class Bacteroidia; order Flavobacteriales; family Flavobacteriaceae; genus Flavobacterium; species Flavobacterium piscis_A. The sequence continues at coordinate 48,550 of NZ_JAVDWQ010000010.1, forward strand.
TTTTACCTCTGGCATTTCTATCAATAAGCTCATTTCTATCAATAAGCTCAAAACTTTCCAGCCTTTTAACCTGTTCATCCGTAACAACAGCATGGTCCTTAAGAAAAAGTTTAAATTTGGAGAAGATATAGTACTGATAATTTTGGGAATTACCTTTGCGAATGCTCTCAGACCATAACATATTTCTTAGTTGGTTAATAAATAATTTATGTAAATAATAATCGAACGATGTTGAATGTGTTTCTTCTTAAATCTTCTTTTAGATAAATTTTCATAAATTCTCTATTAGTACGTAATTGTCAAACTTAAAACTAATAACATAGTGATTTTTATATATTTACAATTTATTTTTACATAATTATGAAACTTAATTGTTAGAATCATTCCGATTTATTTTATAGCATACTTTTAAGTCAGTCATATTAATTTCATTTTTAACATGGGAATTATATAAAAAAAATCATAAATTATATAAATTAATTTTTATTGACAATTCTATTTTTGAAAAATAAATCGCTATTTAGAAAGAAAAAAATTACAATTAATCAATATGTCAAAATATTAATCGATAAACAACCTATTTTTATCGACAAAAGGATTTAAGCTTCAAAACATACAAACAATTATTTAATCCATTAAATGACTTATTTATGAAGTATAAAAATATTCTACAAATTGACGATGATTATGATGACTGCGAATTTTTTGAACAAGCATTAAAAACAGTTTCAAATGCTTCTTACACTGCTGTGAATAATCCGTTGGATGCTTTAAGATTACTAATAAACAAAGAGATAAAACCTGACCTCATTTTTATGGACGTCAATATGCCTCTCATGTCTGGTCCCGAATTATTAACCGAAATTAAAAAAAGGGAAATCACTAAAAATATTCCGGTAATTATGCTGTCAACTTCTTCTCTTCTTTCCAAAAATTACGAAAAAGTATTAGGTGCAAAAGATTACCTTATTAAACCCAATACTTTCAACGAACTTAAAAATTTGATAAGAAATACACTCATTTAATAGTTAAGTGAGTCTATTTCTTCTTAGAAGTAAGAAAATTAGAAAAGAAAATTGAACATGGCATTCACACTAAAATTAAAACCATGAAATTAATTACCCCTAAAACCCATGCTTATCTGGACTATATTGTTGGAATCTTCCTTTTGGTTGCCCCATTCACTTTTCATTTGGCTCGCAGAAGTCCTGAGGGACTCATTTTTTTTATTCTTGGCGCAGGTTTGCTTATTTATAGTATGATAACCAATTATGAGTTAGGCCTTTTTAAAATAATTCCGATGAAAGTCCATTTACTTCTGGATGTACTGTCCGGAATTATTCTTGCCGCTTCACCGTGGCTATTAGGCTTTTCAGATCGCGTTTATCTCCCCCATTTAATAGTAGGCCTATTTGAAATTGGAGCAGGTTTATTGACCAGTTCAAAACCAAAGCCAAGTCTTTAAAACATGTCACAGATTAAAAAAGTATCTTAATCTGTGGCAAATAAAAAGAACCTTATGAAAAAAAAGAAATCTTTTTTAATCCTGGCAGAACTATCCGTTTTGGTAATGAATCCCTTTAATTATAAGATTACTAATCGCCTCAATAAAATATTGTTTATCGGTCTGTTGCTATTCACTTCTAATGGATATTGCTGTATCAATTGCAACAAAGAACTGCAGCAGGCTATAAGTGACAGTTTTTTTACCAATATTTTTATAATGTTCTCCGCCTTCATTGTTTTGACTCTTATAATTGTAGCTTTAATTTATCTCTCCGTCAGAAATTATAATTTAGATTCCAATTCAGATATAGCTGCTTCTAAAATTACCTCTGTACCCCTTGTTACTGCAGCAATAGTCGTAGGAATTGGTATTGGAGGATTTGCAGACGGAATTGTTCTGCACCAGATTTTGCAATGGCATGAAATGCTTTCCAATAAATTTCCACCCGATACGGTATTACAAAAAAGCGTGAATATGTTTTGGGATGGTATTTTTCATCTTTTTACTTTACTCTCCACAATAGTTGGAATTTACGTGCTTTGGAAAGTGCTCCGAAAAATTAATACCAATACCTCCGGATATCTTCTTACCGGAGGAATGTTGGCTGGTTGGGGAGTTTTTAATTTAGTGGAAGGAATTATTAACCATCAGACTCTTGAAATGCATAATGTTAGAGAACTCACAACTAACAAAGAGTTGTGGAATTACGGATTTCTTTTTTTCGGGATTCTGCTGCTGCTTTTCGGATGGCTAATCATCCGTAAGGAATACCTTAGTTCCGGATATAACGTTGAAATTAAATAGGCCTATTTTGCCCTCCAACTATGGATTAATTTCAATAGACAATCATAATTTAAATTTCAAAGGTCTTAAAAGAATGCCTTTTTGAATCATCCATATAGATACAAAATGAAAAAACTGGTATTGTTTATATATTGCGTATTTCCTGCCATATTCTATCCGCAAGTACAGAAATACACTCCGAAAGTTAGTCTCGCCATTGAAACATACGCCTTCCTGAAAGGTCAAAGTTATGCACTTCAAATGATTGCCTCCCAATTTCCCGCACTTCAACCAAATATTGCAGCAGCAGAAAAGAGCTCAAAAGTTTTGTTCGGGCGGGCAGAGCGAAATATAGAACTCTTTTTGGAAGATGAGCTAGAGAATTCAGAGTTCAATAAATTACAAAACGATCTTGATTCTCTGCTCAAAGAACAATTCAAAAATCCAATTGAAAAAGAAAAATATGCACTCGATTTCCTCGTAACAGTCAAAGACAGGCCGCATTTAATTATCGATACATTGCTATTAAAAGGAATCTTGTCTTTTGCCTACCATGACGCTCCTCATCAGGAAATCACTGACGGTCATATTAAAACTTTCAACACAAAAGGTCATCATAAGGCAGAACAAGCCTCCCTAAAACTATCCCTGCCTAAAAGCTGGCTGGCTGAGGAAGCCGAAATGCCCGAAACAATTCAACAATTTACCAGCTATTATGGAACAGGCAATGAGAAATTCCTAATTGTTGTATATGATTTACCTCAGGAATATGACATTATTCTTGACCAAAATTCAATTTCAGAAATGATACCTCCCAAATCTAAAATTATTCGAACCACAGCTTTGACAATTGACGGCAGGCCCGGGATGATGGTCGAAGTTGAAGAAACCATTGACTCTGCTGATGATAAAATGAAAATACGAATGCTGCAGTTTATGTTCGTCCTGAAACGTAAATTATACTGTCTTCAAGGAAGTATTGGACCAGTCGAAGTCAGCAAAAATCTTGAATTTCAAATAAAAAAATATGAACCGTTGTTCAGGCTTATTGCTGCTAAAGCACAAATTGACAAGTGATTACATTATAAAACAACGCTTAATAATAAAAATATACCCTTGACAAACAATTTCATATTTCAAACATATCAGATCCGGACATTATTGCTCCAGATGCTTTGGAGCAGGAAATACCAAATTAAAAACGATAAATTAGAACTTTGCAAAATGGTACCACTGCGCAATAAGATTCTGCTTCTGCATCTCTTACATTCATAACTCCATCTGCTTTTTATCCAAAATGTCCTTTGCTTCCGCATTTACACTCAACACCAATCTTATCTCTTTCCTGCTTAAAATGAATTATCATTCAGTATGAAACACCTATATAATAACACTTCTGAATATCTGCAATTGTCAATATTGTTCCTGAAAAATCTTTGTCGTTTTGCACCTCCTAAACCTTTGAACCTCAAAAAAACCTTTAGACACAGTTGCAAATTTAAAAAGTAAACATAAGTTCATCAAACCATTAATCAGCTTTGTACTTATTATTCCAATACAGCATTAATAAGAGCGTTACAATAATGCAGGATGCAGATCCCTCAAAAAACAGACTAAGCGCATATGCCGGTACCGAAGGTTCCCCTCCAAACATAAAAGCCTGCGATAGAGACTTCACGTATCCATCTCCGCCTTTTGCATAGCTGTAAATTAATAGCGCTATAATACTTAAAACAACGCCCGTAAAAGAAGTTACCATAGCTGATACAGCATTTGGAACGAAACTATTTTTACCTTCCGCAAGATTCATTTTCAACGTTCTGTTTACACCGTAAAGAATAAATAAAACATTTAATATACGCAGGTAAAATAAGTGGGAAAGATTTAGAACTTCCATTAGCAGAAAAAAAACTGCAATTGCCAGAAAAATAAAAAAGCCGTTAACTATTTCCTTAGGTATTTTCATAATGATTAGTTTTAAAATTATTAGAAAGAACCGATATTTTTGAAACGTGTATAATTCGAAAATTAATAAAAGATAAAGCATATTGCTTTCTACTATTTTCTAATAAAATTATAAAATAACCATAGCAACTTATAGCAAGCGTTTTTTAAGTAAAACCAAATTTAAAATTGAGATTTAATTGCAGAGACTAATTATAATCTTTGATATCAATCATTAAACTGATAAAAATATAATTACCACTTAAAATACTGTAATTTTTTCTTTAACAAAGACGTTAGCTTTACCTAACTGCCTTGTTTATATTAAAATTTTATAATTCTAAAAAATCATGAAATAATTAAGAGCGTTATAAAAAGACAGTCCATAAAAAAATTGAAGCAAAAATCAATTCTCTATGAAAAGGATAAAAAATAAATCAACACCTTCAAAAAATAATTATTAATTCTAAATTTTAAAATTATGACAAATGATAATAACGAAAATTTCGATCAGGAAAATCGTGATTTTTATTCCAAAAAAGGACAGCGAGTGTACGGATAGCGAAGGATTTCATCCACAGCCTTCACAAAACGAAAATATTCCGGACGAGGAAAATAAAACAGAAGTTTGGAAAATAGCTTTTATCGTGATTCTAACGAAGTTGATTCCGATAATGATCTAGAACAGACGAACTTTAGATAAGTTACTGCAAACAAAGACGAACCCAATGATGATGATTTAGAAAACGAGAATTTAAATCGTAACAACGAGAATCTTCTTTAATTTCACTTTCAAACTTTCTAATGTTCGATTAGAAAGACAAGTTATAAACTATAAATTATATTATTATGCCAGGAAAAAATCCAGGTCCCCAAATTAAAGATAAGGACCAATATGAAGCATTGCGCGATAAAGGGTATAGCAAACAAAAATCAGCGCGAATTTCCAATAGTAAGGGAGCCGAAAAAAGAGGCGGCTCAAGTAAAGAATATTCGGAACGAACAAAAGAAGATCTTTATGCAGAGGCTAAAAAAGCCAGTATTAAAGGAAGATCCAAGATGACGAAGAAAGAATTGATGGAAGCATTACGGAGCAATTAATCACTTATCAAATAGATTTATAAAGCTAATTCATTAAGGCTTAACTTTCTTTAATTAACTGATAAAAAAGATAATTACAAATAAAAATCTTATATTTTTTTGTTTTTCACAGACTTTAGATTTGTCAAATTATAAGTCCTTAAGCAGCTTTGCCCTCAATTACTTCTTCACTAAATAATAAAAAACCCTAACTATAAAATTAGCAGACAACAATAAATTAATTTAAAACTATTTATTATGGCAATAGAACCCAACGGGAATTATGGACGAGATAATCGTCATTCTCAATCAGAAAGTCAGATAATTAATTCTGAAACCATAGAAAATGAAGATCCTGCAATTAACCAGCATGATAGCTCTGACAACGTTAATCACTCTAATAACAGTGATACCGGTTTACCTGTTAAAAATTCTTCGGAAGAGGAAAGTCAGGATGATAACGATCTTAAAGATCCTTTTTTTCAAAAAAATGCAGATATTGCCCAGGATCTTGATGAAGATTTAAAAAGCGCTAATGATGACGAAGATTCAGACCTCGATTTTGACCAAAAAGACAAATCTGATCTGTAAAATGACAATTTTGGAGAAGAAAATGATTGAGATTCATGAATCTTATTTAGAGGAAGGCATCAATTCAAATATTAATGAACAAGATCCTTTAGATTCTTGAAAAGATATAAATCTTCCTATTAGAACCGCTGGAATACTTCAGCGGTTTTCTTTTCAATTTTAATATTTTCCTGTAATTTCAATTGAATTTTGGCTCTTGATGTTAGAAGAAATATTATAATATAAAATAGAAATAATATAACGAGATTGAGCGTTTAGAATTTAACTTTAATTTTTTTAAAAAATGAGTTTAAAAAGAAAAATTACAGCCTTCTTATCAATTTTGTTTTTTTATAGCTAACTTGTGTATATGGAAATAAATACCGACGTACTTATCATTGGAGGCGGACTTGCAGGTCTGGCAAGTGCAATTCATTTATCCAGAAAAGGAATGCAGGTAACTCTTATAGAGAAATCTTCCTACCCAAGACATAAAGTTTGCGGCGAATATATTTCTAATGAAATTTTACCCTACCTATTATGGCTGGGTGCAGATGTCTCAAAATTAAATCCTGTACCTGTTTCTCAATTTGAGTTTACAACGCAAAAAGGAAAAAGCGCAAAAGCAAAACTTCCATTAGGCGGCTTCAGTATCAGCAGGTATAAACTGGATCATTTTTTATATGAAAAAGCCCTTGCAAATGGATGCAGAATAATTTTGGAAAACGTTACCGATATAACGTTCCAAAAAGATTTATTTCAGGTTACAACTCCAAATCAGGTATTATCCAGTAAAATTGTATTGGGTGCATATGGTAAACGCTCCAATATCGATCAGGTCTTATCAAGAGAATTTATTCACAAAAAATCATCGTGGCTCGCTGTTAAAGGGCATTACTCCGGTGATTTTCCTGATGATCTTGTAGCCTTACACAACTTTAATGGCGGCTATTGCGGCGTTTCAAAAGTAGAAGATAATAATATCAATATTTGTTATCTGGCGGACTACGCAACTTTTAAGCAGTATAAAAATATAGAAGATTATCAACAGAATGTCTTGTATAAAAACAAGCAGCTTAAATCGATTTTTGAAAATAGTAATCTGCTTTTTGAAAAACCAATCACCATAAGTCAAATATCATTTGACAAAAAACAACCTGTCGAAAATCATATCATCATGATTGGAGATACCGCAGGTCTTATTCATCCTTTATGCGGCAATGGTATGGCAATGGCATTGCACAGTTCTAAAATAGCATCAGAGTTAGTATTGGATTTCCAAAGCGGAATCATTTCGCGAGATCTTTTAGAAAAAAAATATCAAAAAAAATGGCAGTCACATTTTGGGAGAAGATTGCTTATGGGCCGCATTCTGGCAAAAATCCTGATGCAAAAAAAAATAACAAATATTCTTGTTTCGATAGCAGTATCATTTCCTGACGTGCTTTCATTAATCATTAAACAAACGCACGGCAAACCAATAGTAATCAATTAAATGGCAATAAACACGCAATACAGAACTCAGGAAACCGAGATAATGGATGATTTTACACTTACCGGTGAGGAATTGCAATCTGCACTGGATCAAATTGCCCGCATTAACAGATTACTTGGCGGTAACAAACTTACTCTTAATGGAACAAAAGAATTATTAAAGAAAATCAATACTTCAGAACCAATAACAATAGCTGATATAGGCTGCGGCAATGGCGATATGCTGAGAATGCTGGCGAATTACGGTTCTGAGAATAATATGAATTTTAAACTCATAGGTATCGATGCTAATGCTTTTACTATAGATTACGCCAAATCATTGTCTGTCAGTTTTCCTGTTATTGAATATATATGTGTTGATATTTTTAGTGAGGAATTTAAAACCCTTCAATACGACATTGTTTTATGTACGCTAACCCTGCATCACTTTACCAATGAGCAGATCACGAATATAATTAGTATTTTTAATAAAAATGCAACAATTGGCATTGTAATAAATGACCTGCATCGCAGTAAGCTGTCGTACCGCCTTTTTGAATTGATCTGCTTTGTTTTTAATCTGAACAAAATGTCGCGGGAAGATGGACAAGTATCCATTTTAAGAGGTTTTAAAAGAAAGGAACTGGAGGAATTCTCCAAAAAATTAGATTTAAAAAATTATATAATTAACTGGAAATGGGCATTTCGCTACCAATGGATAATTGCTAAATAATGAGTGTAAAAATAACAACAGTTGCAAAGCAGCTACCCCGGTATTCCCGCACAACAGAAGCGATACTTCCTTTTCTGGATGGCTGGCTGTCTGGACATGAAGAGCGTTTTATAAAAAAAGTAAAAAAGATATTTGAAAGCGCAGCCGTAGACAAACGGTACTCTATAATGGATCCCAGTGAGGTTTTTACCGCAACCTCTTTTGAAGAAAAAAATGATATTTACTGCCGTGAAGTTATTATTTTAGGAGAACAGGTTCTCGAAAAAGCACTCAACAAAGCAAACTGGGAACCGCAGACACTGGATTATATTATTACAGTAAGCTGTACAGGGATCATGATTCCTTCATTAGACGCTTATCTTATCAATAAAATGAAACTAAGGCAGGACATAGTACGTCTGCCCGTAACCGAAATGGGATGTGCTGCAGGAATATCAGGCATTATATATGCGAAAAATTTTCTTAAGGCCAATCCCGGAAAACGTGCTGCGGTAATAGCGGTAGAATCGCCCACAGCCACTTTTCAGCTTAATGATTTTTCGATGCCAAATATTGTAAGTGCAGCCATTTTTGGTGATGGTGTCGCCTGCTGCCTTTTATCATCGTATGAAGAAGATAATGGCCCTGAAATCATCGATGAACAAATGTATCATTTTTATAATGCAGAACATATGATGGGGTTCAAAGTGACAAACAACGGATTGCAAATGGTTTTGGATATTGAAGTTCCGAATACAATTTCAGAACATTTTGGCGACATTATCCATCCTTTTTTAAAGAAAAACAATTTAGAAATTAAGGATGTGGACCATATGATATTTCATCCCGGCGGTAAAAAAATTGTCACAACTGTTGAAGCTTTATTCTCAGGATTAGGCAAAAACATTGAGGATACCAAAGAAGTACTCAAACAGTATGGTAATATGTCAAGCGCAACAGTTTTATATGTTTTAGAACGCATTATGAACAATAATCCGAAATCCGGAGAGAAAGGACTTATGTTAAGTTTTGGTCCTGGATTTTCGGCACAACGCGTTTTATTACAGTGGTAATTAGTACATATAACAACAGAAAATGGAATTAAAAGATATTATAGCACAGCTTCCTTACAGTAAACCTTTTTTATTTGTGGATGAAATACTTCAAGCAGATGGAAACGGCATTACGGGAACTTATACTTTCAAGGAAGATCTTGACTTTTACAAAGGACATTTTAAAGGTAATCCTGTAACACCTGGCGTTATTTTAACTGAAACCATAGCTCAGATTGGGATGGTCTGTCTTGGTATTTATTTACTGGGTAATGAATTGAAAAAAGATACCGTAGTTGCTTTTACATCGGCAGATATGCAATTTCTGAAACCTGTATATCCAAATGAAAAAGTGACGGTAACGTCTCAAAAAATATTTTTCAGATTTGGTAAACTAAAATGTGAAGCGATTATGAAAAATGAAACCGGACAAGAAGTCTGCAAGGGAATAATTGCCGGAATTATTACCACAAAATTATGAAAAAACGAGTTGTCATAACAGGTCTTGGAGTTGCTGCCCCAAACGGAATTGGAGTTGCCGCGTTTACACATGCTTTGAAAAACGGAATTTCAGGTGTACGACATGATGCACAATTAGAAAAACTGCAGTTTTCCTGCCAGATCGCCGGCAAACCGCAAATTTCGGAAGAATTGAAATCTGAGTATTTTACAGAATTGGAGCTCCGTGGCTTTAACAGCACTGGAATTTTATATGGTGTTATTGCCGGAATGGAAGCCTGGAAAAATGCAGGTTTGCCGATAGCAAATGAAGAACCGGACTGGGAAAGCGGTACTATTTTTGGGTCGGGAACATCTGGAATTGATAAATTTCGAGAAAGCATTTATAAAATTGACGAATTGCAAACCCGCAGGCTTGGCAGTACTGTTGTTGCCCAAACCATGAATAGTGGCATAAGTGCTTATCTGGGTGGAAAACTCGGATTAGGAAATCAGGTCACTACAAACTCATCAGCCTGCTCCACGGGTACTGAAGCTATTATAATGGCTTATGACCGCATACAATCCGGGCAGGCAAAGCGGGTATTAGCGGGTAGTACCGGAGACAGCGGTCCATATATCTGGGCTGGATTCGATGCTTTACGTGTATGCAGTTCAAAATATAATGACAATCCTGAACATGGCTCTCGTCCTATGAGTGCATCGGCAACGGGATTTGTACCCGGCAGCGGTGCCGGCGCATTGCTTGTTGAAACCCTCGAAAGTGCTTTGGAACGAGGCGCAACCATCTATGCAGAAATACTGGGAGGCAACGTAAATTCTGGCGGACAGCGAGGTAACGGCAGTATGACAGCGCCAAACAGCACAGCAGTACAACGATGTATAATTAGTGCAATCAGCAATGCCGGAATATCGGCAAATGATATAGACGCTATAAACGGCCACCTTACAGCAACCACAAAGGATAGTCTTGAAATTGAGAACTGGACTAAAGCTCTGGGGCGAAATGGTGATCGATTTCCATATATAAATTCTTTAAAAAGCATGACCGGTCATTGCTTAAGTGCAGCAGGAAGCATAGAAAGCGTTGCAACGGTGCTGCAGCTTCATGAAGATTTTATATTTGGAAATACCAATTGTGAGGATCTGCACCCTGAAATTACAGCACTTATTGACTCTTCAAAAATTCCCTTAAAAACACTAAAAATAACTTCTGATATCATTGCAAAAGCAAGTTTTGGTTTTGGTGATGTTAACGCCTGCGTATTCTTTAAAAAATTTCAAAAATAATTATATGAACAAACAAGAACTTATACTGAAGCTTAAAACGATCATAAAGCCCTACACAACCAATACAGAGGCTTTTGACAACCTAACAGAAGATACTGATTTTATAAATGATCTTAGTATTAATTCAGCCAATTTAGTTGATATTGTTCTGGACATCGAAGAAACTTTTGATGTAGTCATTGACAATACTGATATGGAACGCATGCTTGATGTTAAAACCGCTGTAGAAATTATAGAAACAAAACTCAGTGCGCAATGATAGGCAATGATGTTATAGATATTATACAATCACGCCTTGAAAGTAACTGGAAGCGTAAAGGCTTTGTAGAGAAAATTTTTACTGCCGAGGAACAATTACTTATAGCCCAGGATTTAAACCCTGAACTTATGGTTTGGATTTTTTGGAGCATGAAAGAAGCTGCCTATAAAATTTATAACAGACAAACCAAAATCAGGGCCTATATTCCTCATAAGCTGATGTGCAGTTTAGATAATCCAGCAAGTGATCCTGATATGGCCACAGGAAAAGTGAGCTGCTGCAATACTATTTATTACACTAAAACAGTCATCACTAAAGATTATATACATACAATAGCTGTTAGTGATTTACAGCAGTGGAATACTGTAACTGAAATTAAAAAAAACAGTATCATTAAAGACCAGGACGGAATTCCGTTTTTATTGTCTTCCCTTTCAAATAGCCTGCACGATGTTTCCATCAGCAATCACGGACGTTTTGAAAAAGTAATCTGCATCTCTGTTTAAACATAGACTGCTACTGTTACCAGCAATTATGCTCTTGCAGAACTTACATGATTTTTTCACCATTTATAAGCAAGAAAGTAAATATCGCTGTTATGCCAAAAATAATATGTGCCAAAAATAACTGGATATAATAGCCTTTGTCATTGGCTTTTTTTTCAAATCGGGCGAGCTTTAACATTATAATCCAGCCAATAATACCAATTACGCCGCATATCGCACCGAGATAAATTCCAGCCACGACATTGAAGGAAATTATTCCATTTAACCAAAGAAGATAATATCCTAAAACAAAAATGAATCCGATAAGGTAATGTATCAGCCATGCCAAAATTTCTTTTAGCCGGTCTGAAACAGTAATTTTTAAACGGATTAGAAGATATTTAAGAAGCAAAGGCTCTTTGTACAATTCCTTAAAACTTGCCGATACAATATAACTAAACATTGTCATCGCTGAAGTTGCTGTAAAAGTGGCAATCAATAATTGAATAAATGGATTCATTTTTATTTGTCTTAAATTAAATATCGATTAATATTCCTCATTTTTTTTCTTATCCCTGCGTTCTTTTTTGTTTTGTTTCATTCGTTCATCTGCACCATCGTCAACTCCCCGGCCTTCAGACATAGGTTTGTAGATTGATCCTTCAGTATTCGCGGCAGGAGGCCCCATTTCTATTTGATATTTATGAGAAACATTGCCACTAAACCATTCGGTAAATCGTGGAAAAACATTAGCAAAAAAAGAAGCTCCTTTAGCCTTCCATCCTACCGAAACTATTTTTTTTGGACGCAAAGATTTTCGAAGCACTGCATTTACCACTTTATCCGGTTCGTCCATTAATGCCATTTTTGGTTCTACTCCAGTATAATTGGCGGCATGTCTCCACAATGGAGTGTCAACTGCCCATGGCTCTATTGTAACTATCTTAATGTTTGTATAACCATTAAGCCGTAATTCCTGACTTAAAGAAAGACTTACACTTCTTACCCCTGCTTTAGATGCTGCGTAACTGGTTTGATAGCTTTATACCGGCCTAATTTTTTCGCAGCGCCTTGGCCAACACCACTGGAAGCTCCAATTATTACATACGTTTTGCCGGATATTTTTTTTGTCCCGAAGCACCTAGTTTCCAAGTGGTACAGCCTGCTGTTAAAAGTAAAAGGCATAATAACAGTAACCATTTTATGCGTTCTAAAAATATAGGAAAATGCATAATTTTATTTTATAATTAGTCATTTCGTAGACTATTAATTGTCAACTCTCCTCTTTCAAAAATAAAGGAGACATTAGAAAATGCCTTTATATAATTATACATTCTTTCTTATAATATTTCTATGATTTTTTTGAAAAATATTTTACTTTTCCCAAATACTAATTTGATTATCAAATACTTAATAAATATTATAATTACAAATTTTGTAAATTCATCTTTTTTGACCAGATTATTTTTACTTAAACATTGAACTAGTTAAAACTATTATACTGTTGATTTTAATTTACTTTGCCACTCGTTTTACAATTAATTCTATTCCATATAAAAAGCAAGCCACGGTTTTAGCATGTACCTCTGTCATTTTAGGAATGGGTATTGGCGGATTTCAGGATGGTATTGTGTTCCATCAAATATTACAGGCATAATATGTTGTCGAATAAGTTTCCTTCAGATACACTGGTTTACAAGAACACAGATACACTGGTTTACAAGAACATGAATATGTTTTGGGATGGGGGCGGCATACTCACCGCTGGGCCACATAAACCTTTAATTAATATACTTTAATTATACTTATGTAACAAAACGTGATAATTCTATAAAACCATATTTTTTGCATTCTTTAAATTTAACTGATTATCAACATCATAAAAAATAATATAAAAATTTAAAGAACTAAAAAAAGAATATTATGGAGACCAAAAATACAATATCCCGTCGCTCCGCAATAACGAGTATGGGAGCCGTACTTGCAACTACAGCGTTTACTCCTATTTTGGCAAATGGCTTTGAGCCAGGCGAAATTCAAACTTCTGATATACCGGAAGATCCAACAACAAAATATCCCCGACCGCCATTTAAGGAGCAATCACAACCCTGGCCGGGTCTTGTTAGTAAAATGGATCCCAGACCTGATCATGGCGAAAAAAGTTATAAAGGCACAGGGCGGTTAAAAGGCAGAAAAGCATTGATAACCGGAGGTGATTCAGGAATGGGCAGGGCTGCAGCAATTGCCTACGCCAGAGAAGGCGCAGATGTAGCCATAAATTATTTTCCTACTGAAGAAGAAGATGCCAAAGAAGTAATCCAGCTAATAAAAACCGAAGGACGCAAAGCTATCGCAATTCCGGGGGATTTAAGAGATGAGTCATTTTGTAAATCTCTCGTTGAGCAAGCTGCAAAAGGTCTTGGCGGACTTGATATTGTAGTTAATAATGCGGCACGTCAACAGACACATGCATCTATTTTGGATATTTCTACAGAAGATTTTGACTGGACAATGAAAACTAATATTTATGCTCCTTTCTGGATCATCAAGGCTGCACTTCCGTATTTAAAACCCGGTGCCTCCATTATAGGAACCAGTTCAGTACAAGCTTATGCTCCCACAGAGGATTTATACGACTATGCACAAACAAAGGCTGCGACAACAAATTACATTAAATCACTGGCAAAACAACTAGGTCCAAAAGGTATTAGGGTTAATGGTGTTGCGCCCGGACCAATATGGACTGCACTACAGGTGAGCGGAGGAGCAACTATGGAAAAACTTAAGGAGTTTGGTTCAATGACACCAATGGGAAGACCAGGACAGCCGGCAGAACTTGCCTCTATTTATGTACAACTTGCCGCTAATGATGCCAGTTATGCCACAGGCCAGATTTATGGTGCCAGCGGTGGAGAAGGTAATCCTTAAAATAATAAATAATGTAGTTGACATTCTATCACCTACATCCATATTCTGGCCTTATAGTATCATATAAAATCTAAGCCTGCAACGGTAAGTGCTGCAGTTTTTTTTATACTATTTTCTTTTGTTTTCTTTGATAAGTAATTTTAAAATAAAGCTGCTTTAGAGCAGCTTTATTAATGAGATGAGCTATGATTCTTCATTTTCCTCAGGATTTTCCTGTTGCAGGTCTTGCGTAAGATCAGCAAAATTATTTTCGGTCTCGGATTCTAAATTACTGTCTTTTCTATAAAGACCTTCTTCCTCGTCCGGACTAAAAGTACCAGATCCGCTATATTGATTTCGGGCGTTAAAATCTTTGTCCGAATTTGGGTTTTCAAGATCTATCGGATTTTTACTTTTCTTTTCCATAATTTAATAGTTTTCACCGTTGTCCTGAGCGTCATGTCCGGCTTGCTTAACTAGTTTATTATATATACCAAGCAATAAAAATGGAGCCGCCCATTGCCCTACAAATAAGGCCGAATGGTTTTTACCCAGGCACTTTAATGTTAATGATGTTCCCATTGCCGCCAAAGAAGCATATAAATACACATCTGATGGGATTTTTGATGTTTGCTCTTCAATAGCTTTTGCGGTAGTACCTTCTGTGTTTTCATTTTCAAGTATCATAATATTTGATTTAAAATTAATTTTCGAAAATTAAAATATACATACGAAGACATTTTACAAAATTTACATTTGCTTTTACAACTTTCATAGATATATAACTGATTATCAATCACAACCAATTGTGCAATACCCCCACCGTAGACTTCCTGCCCCACCTTACCGCTTCTTTCCCGACAAGTATAGAGATAACCCGGGTTGTATTTCTCTTCTTTCTGAAAAAATAAATATGTGGAAAAAACCAGCAGAAGCATCCGCAACTCTAAAATAAATTATTCCGCACCCTAAAGTAATGTCACACGGATCTTACTGATTAGGGAATTCTCTTCATCATCTTCTAAAAAATAATTATTAGATAATCTGTACAAGTATAAAATTTACTATTCTGTATTTTTTTACTGTAGAATAAAATTGCATTGTTATAAAACCAACATTAAATACTCTAATACAAACACTTAATAATTTATTTTCACGCTTATTATACTACACCACTCTGTGCTGAAAGTGCAAAGGTTTGTTTTACAGGGACTTTCAGTCCCTCTATTCTAAAACTGGACTAAAAATTTTCAAAACTAACATTAGGTCAATTTAATTTAAAAACTAATGTTTTATATTTTTTCGCATTACTAAAGTGATGCAATAAATTGCAGGGAATAAAACCCAAATCTGAGACCAATAAAAAACCTGCAGCTTGCTGCAGGTTCTTCAATCAAGAATTAATAAATAATCAACTAAAGGAATTATAAAAAGCATGATAAGGATGGTCCGTAATTATTAATTATCTGCCTTTTGTCGTTGATGTATCTGAAGCTGACCCGGCAGATCCGCCGGTTGCACCGGATCCCATTCCGGTTGTTCACTCTATACCTGTGCCTCCTGCAGCTCCTGTACCCGAATTAACTCCGGTCGTATCAGTTGAGATTCCAGTAGTATCAACGGTAGTTTCTGTTGCTGTTGAATCCGAATACTGGTTATCTGTTGCAGTATTATTTTTTTTGCATGAAAATGCAAGACCCGTCAGTACAAGTAAAAGTGCCATTTTGGATTTGAATAGTGTTTTCATAATTTAATTTTTTAATAATTTATAGTATCATAAATCCAAATTTAAAATTAGGGATAAAAAAAATATTACATAATTTCATGAAAAAATTATAGTTAAAGAATTAGTTGAAGCAGCAAAATAGAATTTGTCCATCGGATTCCAACATTAATATGTTGTATTTCTTCGTCAGAATAAGTCCTTTTGCCTTCAAAAATATAATTGGACACCTAAAAATCAATTATTTTATTAATCATCTGATCAATCATGTTATCGGCTATTTTCTCTTCTTCTATAATGCCGGAAAGAATGGTGTTAATTTGAACTGAGCCTATAATTTTTGCAATTGAAGCTAAAATGCTATAATGCGTAATTTTATATTGGCTTATTAATTGAAGTATCATTAAAACTGTCATATCACAAACAGTTCCATCAAGATGTTTTGCTGTCTTAATTTCTGCTTCCTTAATAAGTCCTTCAACTGCCGCATTTTTTTTGCCAGTGGAATGCTGATTTAAAACGTTGAAAATTTGCTCTATGCGATTTAATTTATTACAACTTAGCGCAATATATTGCTGGATTGTTTTATATATAGTTTCATTATCTGCAACTGCTTTCATTTTTAAAAGCAAATTTTCTAATTCTCTTTCTGACCATTTCATACTCCTTAATGATTCTGTAAACATATCTTTCAAAGATTTTTTTGCAGTTACAGGAAGCTCAGAGTAAATACCATTTTTATTGGTATCTACAAATTTTAAAATTTTCATAAGATTATATTTAATATTAGGATTCAAAAGTAAATGAGGCAGATAAAGCGTATTTATATAATTTAAACTGGAGTTTACAATATTCCTACATCTTTTTTTTTACTGCTAATCCGGGTTTAAAAATTAAACGGTGATAAATACGATTAGAAAATGCTGAATCCAGCTACCGTTTCAAAAGCACCATCTCCATATATGGCGGTATGCGGCAACAAAGGCCTTTATACTATCTTTTACTGAGGCGCTGGTGAAAGAACTCGAAAACACAGGCATCTTTACGGGAACGAAGAAGCATCAATGCCTATAAAGTCAGTTATAATGGCGATTATTAAATGCTTCAGCCAAAAAAAACAGTAACTACCTGATAATTATAGAATTATTACTTAAAATAATATAAACAAACCCTGTCAATCAAAAGTAGATTTGTAAATAGTAATTATAAAACTAAATGACACTTCATGTTACAAGAATAGTACTGTTGCCAGCGTGAGGGCTTCAAACAAAAAAAGCAAATCCGAAAACAGCTTCCTCAAGAGGTAACGAAAAATCTAATACTAAAACAAAGAAAACGGCACAAGCTAAAAAACTAACATTAAATACTTTATTATGAAAGCAGAAAACAATGAATTTTACGGTGAGGAAAATCGTATTTTTCAAAACTCAGATGACGTGAGTATGAATCCGCAAAAAGAGGACAATAATTGGTCTGCCGCAAATCAATCAGAAGAGGATGACAGACTTTTGGATGAATTTCAAAATGATGAAAATCTTTATAATCAAAATTCACAGCAAAATAATATCGTTGAAAGAGGCTCATCATTCGATAACAGTCCGCAAGAGAGTCAGGATACTGATTTTGAATATCGCGAACATAAAAATCATCCAAACGACAACCCTTACGATTCTGAAAATCTGGACGACGAATCAGGAAGTGAATTTAAGGATATTACCGAGCAGGATATTGAGAATGATCTTAGAAACAACGATTCATCTGAAAAATTTGAAAGTACAGATTCAGAAATAGACGATCCGGACAGCAACGAGTTTGACACGGATCAATTTGAAAATGATGAATTAGATAAAAGTGATTTTCAAAATAAAGAATTCGATATCGATGAGCTAAGCAACGAAGAAATTAAAAACGATGAGTTAAATCGTAATGAGATTAATAACGATGAATTTGATAATGATGAACTCGCCAATACTAATGGGTAACGATGCTGATATTGAAGAATAAAATCCTTATAAACATGAAGAGTAAAAAAAACAGCATCTTTGTAAAGTGCGGGTTTTCAGTAGTTTTAGCCAATTTTTAAATGAATTAAAAATTGATTTAAGTGAGCTTAACAGGAGGAAATACGAACCTTTTACTCGAAGATTTGGAACTTTTAACCGACTCGTTTGATGATATTTTGCTTTAAGAAATAATCTTATTGAGTTATACACTTAGTTATTGTTTGGTAATCAAATACTTAGTGTTTAAATTATGAATTTAAAAAGCAAAACTTTTTTAGAGATTAGCTCTAATTATAATCCTTAAAAGCATAAATTATTGATTATTAATAAAATATAAAATTACTTAAGCGTATAACTCAATAATCTTAATTTACAATCATAGATTTTGATGTTGTAATGAGAAATTACTTTTTTGTTTCATAAGTTAAATAATTTGATAGTACACCAGATGGAGCTTTACTTCTTTTGTCTAGTATTTCTGTATTTGCAAAAACAATAAAATTATCTTTAGCTCGTGAAACTGCAACATTTAGCATATTTGGTTTATTGTCCCTATCAAAAAACATCGTACCAGAATCACCTTTTCCATAAACCATTGAGAACAAAATGATTGATCTTTCTGCACCTTGAAGTGCATGAACTGTTCCTAATTTTAATTTATCAACATTAAATCCTGCATTTTTTAATGCGTATCTCAAACTGTTTTTTTGACCAACGAAAGGAGTAATAATACCAATCGAATCTTCAACTTTTCCATACTTTTCTTCAATTTTACTTTTGTTCTGAACTAGCCAATTAACGATTGCATTCACCTCGTTCTCATTGTAACGGCTTGAATTTTTTATAATAGAATTTCCTTCAACATGGATACAATACATTGGAGGAAATAGTAAATCATTTTTTGCCTGTCCTTTAAGTGGAATCAACTTTCCATCGTATGCTAATACATTGCAATAGTTAATTATTTCATCGAAACAACGTCTATGCTCAACCAACATAACACCTTTATCTTTTGCGCCAGATTGTCGAATATTACTGGCATTTTGAGCCATTTTCATTATACTTCCAGTTGAAGCAAGAAAACCTTTAGGATCAAACTCTTTTTCATAAATAGGATCATCATAACTTTTAATGATATTGCATTTTTTTAAGTTACCAATATCAATTTTATTAGTTATATTCCAAACAGGCTCAATTTGTTTAACATCACCCACAATTACGGCCTGTTTAGCAAGTGAGAATGTTGCAGTCCCTACCTCAGGTGCAACCTGACCGGCTTCATCAACAATTAGTAAATCTATAAAACTATAAAGTGGAGGTGTGTCATAAATATTTTTACCATCTTCTCCTTTTTTGAAAAACCTGAAAAAACTAAAAAATTTAGGAGCCATATAAAATGTACTTACAAAACAAGGAGTCAACATTGCTTGTCGTTGCCATCTGTTTCTCATTGCATCAAATCCTTTTTTATCGAAATTTCCATCTCTCAAATCCGATTCTAATTTTAATAACCATCTTCCTTCCCAATAATGCAAAGCAAGCTGAAATGCTTCATGACGTAGTGTAACATCTAACTCGTCATAAAAACAATTTGGTTTTACACCATTTTTAATTTTAAAATATTCAAACTCCCAGTATTCCTCTTCTGTCTTAGGTGGATTTCCAGTAATTGAATTATAAATTTTCCATTCTTTCCAATTTTTAATCGATTCAATAATCGTTTTTACAGTTGTTATTTTATTGTCGATCTTTTCAAGTATTGCACTTTTTGTGCATACAAATTCTTTAGCTTCACTTATTAATGAATCTCTCAATAAGATTCTAACTTCAGATGCTCTATTCGCTAAAGCTGATTTCAATCCAAAAAAGCAAAATAGCTTTCTAAAAAACGGTTCATTATTAAAATATGAAATAATTTTTTCTTCTAATTTATTTAAAATCTCAATATCAGATTGAAACTGTATTTCGTTTAAGATATTTTCAGAGTAGTATTTATCACGAATACTAATATCATTTAGATATCCATTTGAAAAAAGTTGTTCATTTTGCAAGTAAGCTTTCCATTTGTTAGATGCTTCATGCAATATTGCCTGTATATTAACAATTTCCTCCTGGATTTTTTTTATAGCATCATTAATATTTAAAATCTTATCTTTTAAATATTTTGAACACTTTTCAATAAAATAAGGATTAGCAATTTTTAAATATTCTTGGTTTTCAACTCTACTAAACAACCCTTCACCGTTTTGCTTTTTATAGTTTATGCCTTTCAACTCTGCCTCTGTTTTTCTATTAGATGGTAAATAGGTAGCATAGCCATCAATTTCGGGTAACCATCTTCCTTCTAAATTCCCAGGTTTTGTATTTGATTGTGAAAAACTATCTATAATATTAGTTACCGCTTGATTATTAGTTGAACACGCGAGTATTATAGAGGGTTCATCTCCTATTATAGCAGTTTCTACAAATTTATTAGCAACAATACTTTGTAACAACGTAGTTTTTCCTGTTCCAGGAGGTCCATTCACTGCAAAAACTTTGTCATTTGTCTTTAAAAAGGTATTTAAACTTTTACGCTGCGATATTGAGATTGGGAAATCAAATCCCATTTGTCCAGTATGCAAAAAATTTGAATCAATGAATTCAGATACATCTAATGCATTATTCTCTTTTGGATTGTTTAGTGTTATAAACGTCTTTAATAATTCGGGAATACCGTCTTCTTTTAATATCTTCTCATACAAATGAATTATACCAATAGCGGCATT
Organism: Flavobacterium piscis; assembly: GCF_031457575.1. Taxonomy (GTDB): domain Bacteria; phylum Bacteroidota; class Bacteroidia; order Flavobacteriales; family Flavobacteriaceae; genus Flavobacterium; species Flavobacterium piscis_A. The sequence goes on from NZ_JAVDWQ010000010.1 coordinate 69,565, forward strand.
TATATCTTCATCCGGCAATAAAACGATTGCATTCTTTAAAGTATCGTAACCCTCTGTTTTATAATTCTCAATACTCTGATTTATGGCTAAGGCAAAAACATTTTTTACGTAATCTATATATTCCTTATAATTCTCATATTCTTCCCGACCTACGGCAGTTGCATTATCAATATTTTCAACAGTGCCAAATACAAACTCAGTTCTTTCATCAGCTAAAGGCTCTAAATACTTTCTTTGAAAAACTGGAAAATATTCTTCAGGAACACGTAAACTTCCTTTTCTATCTAGTTTCGCAAAATACCAAAAAGGAAATTTAGGTTGTTTGTCTTTTAAGAAAACAAGATTTTCTGTTGTGGGTTTTATTTTTATTGGAGAGATCAAGACTTCGATTTCATCTAAATCAACCCAATTCTCACTATCCTTACTTAAAACATCTTTCTTTTTGTTTATACGTTCTTCTTCAAAATTTATCAGGTTGTTTACACTGCTCAAATCTTCTATTTGCTGAATGTCAATTTCAAAACTATCAATTTCAAAATGTTGAAGTTTATCAATATTTATATCTGCTTTCAAGGAATCAGATAAACTTTTTTTCCAATATGTTAACCACTTTTTATATTCCATAATTTCTCACTCTTCCAAATTTGTAATCAAATGTTTTTTTTGCGCTTTATGATAAAAATTTAGACTTTAAAATTTTATTACTAACTGCAAAATAAAATCTGTCATTGCAGTATTTATTTTTTCCAATGCATCTTCAACTGTAAAATTAAACCGCTCTAAATTTGTCCTCAAGTAATTCTTTATTATTATATATTTTCTTCTCTTTTAGTCTTCCACCATTGCTTTAATTCAATAAGTTTTGGTTCTCCTATATTAATTAAGCCCCTACCAGAATCCAGCATAGATAATTGAGAATTTAATTTCACTTCGCTATTTACGCTTCCAAGAAACGGTATTATTCTTTTAGAAGATTTATCATTAACATTTGCACAAATTGGAAACTGTATTTGAGACATAAAATTAAAATCATTATATATAAAATCTTGAGTCTCTTGAGCAATTAAAATTATAATTATTCCCATTGATCTTAGTTCTCTTAGCATTGATTCAATTACAGGTCGTGCATTTTTGTGTTGCAAAAAATTTTGAGCTTCATCAATAACAATAACATGTTTCAACTCTTTAATATTATTGGTAACTATAGTATCACCCGATTTTTTAATACTATCATACATATATTTTAAAAGATTAAAAGTTACAAATTGCTTAATTTCTTTCGTAACTTCAGAGGGCATTGAAATGTATGTGCTTTGATTAAAGATTGAATAAGTATCAGACTCATTATAAATTCCTGAATTTATCAATTGTTGTATTACACTTGTAGTTGTGTCAAATTTGCCTTTATTTTTTTCTAGAATTGTTTCTAATAATTCATCCAATGTAGGCGCTTCATTATTTTCATAATAATAATCCTTAATTTCTCTAACTAAACTTGCAGATTGAACTTGTCCAATACTTTTAAAAAAAGTTCTCAAATCACTTGCAAATGATTCTATATAATTTTGGTTACTTAAATCATAATTTTTCAAAGGACTAAAAGGAAAACCATTTTGATGGTTAACATCAATAAAGGTTGATTTTGTTAAAGATAAAAAAGAATCAAGTTTTTCTTTTGTATCAGTTCCTTTAAAGTCAAAAAAAGTATATTTTAATTCATAATCAGTTTGTTTAGAAATTTGATAAATCAAATCAAATACAAATTGTGTTTTCCCGGAACCTGTTGTTCCAGCAATCCCAAAATGTCGACTAGTATATTCAGTTTCATCATTAATTTTAATTTTAATAGAATTGCCATCTAAGTCAGTTCCAAAACAAAGTTCAATCGGTTTATTGGAACTATTAATTTTTAAAATATTATTTTGAGGCTCGTTTTGGCTAGTAATATGAACATTTGAACTACGCATTAATAAACCTTTATTGATAGCTGTTAAAAGGATATCGATATGGTCCCCTTTTGAGATGTTGCTTTTTTCAATCTTATCATTCCAAATATTTAAACCGTGATTTAAATGAAGCTTAAAAAGTTTTGAGAATTCATCTTCAAAAGTATTTTTATTATAATGCTGATCTAATATTGATTTAAAAATTATCGTATTACTGCTATCCCCAATAATATTTCCAAACAAAGCTTTATCATCACGAAATTCTTTACCATCTGAGCTTGGCATTGCCTCATTTTCAATATCAAATATTTTACCAGAGAGCAAACTGTATGAGAATGCAATTCGAGGGACAATACCATCATTTTTAAAATTGTATAAAGTTTTTAACTTGTATAACAATTCGTCATTTTCTTTGCTAATTTTAATTCTCATAACTTTGGAAATATCCTATTTTTAAATTAGTATTTGCTCCATCATTTACCAATAAGTAAGATTTTGAAACATTAGCTGAAATATCTTTAAATCTTTTTGGTGTAATTTCACTATTTGTTGAAAATAACACAACTTGTTCTGAAAGTGCTGGATAATATTTTTTAGTAATACTATCTCTATGCTCTTCATCGAGTCTTCCAAGAGGGGTATCAATAAATATGGGTAAGCTTTGAATTGATTCTTTTAGAATAGCTTTTATTAAACAAGAAATATAAATCTGTTTTTCACCAGATGACAAACTTTCTTTTCTGATTTCATTATCATCCTGATCCATAAGAGTGATTTTCATACCCTGACCAGATGCTAAAATTGTTACTTTCACATCTTCAATAAACTTACTTTGATTTTCCTCGCTATTTAGTTTATGCATCAAGGTTTTCAATTCTACAAGAATTGTTTTTTCCAAACTATCTTTATGCTTGTCCTTTTGCTCGTCTAAAAACAAATTTAAAACTTCAATATATTCGTTACTTTTCTTGATTTTTAGTTTGTTTTGCTCATTTATGTCAACTTTTTTGACAAGAGTAACTAATTGCTGGTTAAGTCTAACAATATCATTTTTAAGTTTCGTGATTTGTTGATGATTTTCACCTATTTTTCTGTTCTTTTCAGTTACATTATAATCGGAAGTTTCCTTTTTTGAAGAATAATCTAAAATTAATTCATCTTCTAAATCAGCATCTACTTTATTAAGTGTCTTAGTTAAATCAGAAAGTTTAATTTTTGTTTCATTGAATTCGTCAATTGTTGTTTCAAATAAATCTTTTGATTGTGTATTTATAAGATTGATAGCATCAGAAATTAATTTTTTTTCCGAGTTATTTAAGTCGTGCTCAAATTCTAATTCTACATAACCATCGTTTTCTTTAAACAATTCCGAGCCTAATGATTGAGCTTTTTGGTAATAAAACATTTTGTCCTTTAAAGACATTGTTGAATTTTCTGGTTCAGGAGGTTTGTTAAAAAGTAATTCAATAAAACTTTCTATTTTTTCTGAATTTTCTTTTGAAAATATTTGGGAGGTCTCGTTTTTTTCTTGAATTTCAAGATGCTCATTTACTTCTTCTAATTTCCCAGTAAGTATCACAAGTGGTATGATTTCACTTAGTTCATTAAATCGCTCATTTAGCTCGTCCTCTTTAATTTTGAGTTTTTCAATTTCAATTAAGACAGCCTCCCTGTCAAATATCGAATTCCCTTGCTTGCTATGTTTAGATATTAAATTGTCATATTCCCGTATTTTCTTTTTAAGATCATCAATCTCTTTTAACTTTTCAGCGTTTTCTTCTTCAAATTTTTCAATATCAATTTCTGATATCCTAATTTCATTTTCTTTATTGGCAATTAATTCTTGTAGATTCTTTGTTGCTCCTTCTTTTTTAAGGTTATTGATGTAAAATTCGACATCATCTATAAGTGTTTCATAAGTATCTAATCCTAAAATTTTACCTAACGCATCATTGATAAAACTCCCTTCTTCTTTTATAGACAAATTTGCAATCTCCCCGATTTTCTCTGCATCAAAAAATACAAATTTTGCAGCATCAATCGGAATGATGTAATCGTTGATGAAATTAATTTTATCACTTTCTTCATCAAATATTTCAATTTTAGAAACTGCATCAATAATTGATAAAGTTTCATTCATAGTAGCTACATCAAATGTTCTTTCAATAATCACACTTTCTGTATTTGAAGACAACGTTCTTAGTTCTGGTAATTCAATTTCTGTGATAAAAATGTTTACAGAAAAATTAGTTTTATTTTCTCTTTTCGCAGTCCAGTTAATTGATTGTTGCATAAAAGATGAATAATTTTTTTCTTTTTGAATTTCTTTTTTGAAATTCTCATCTATTTGGGAAATTTTATCACCATAAAGACACCAAACAATAGATAATAGAAAATTTGTTTTACCATATCCATTTTTTCCACCTATGATAATAATATTTTTATCAGAACTAGTTGTTAGGTCAATATTAGCAGAGTTATAATATTGTCTAAAATTATTTATTTCTATATTTGAAAACTTCATTTTGTTGCTTTTTCGATTATATCATTAATTTTTTGCTGATGATAATTATTTCTTTTCAAAAGTTTTTTTGTTTTTACAGATTCGAGTAAAGTTTTTAAAGAAGCATAATTGACACCTTTTAACTGACAAATATCATCTAGCCTTTTTTCTTGCAACATTTTAGTTTCTTTGATTTTCATATTTATAAGTTTGTATTGTTTTGGCTATTTCTATAAATTTTAATTCTTCATCGATTCCTAATTTTGAATCTTCAAAGAGTTTTTTCTGTTTGTAGAAAAAGGAATATAAGAGTTGTTCTTCTTTTTTACCGGCATTTGGTAATCTTTTATTTTTTTTAACAAATTCCAATAATTCATTATATCCATCATTCCTGAATATAGTTGTTTTGTCTTCTCTTAAATTATAATTAGAAGTTACTTCTAAAATTAACTCTAACTTTGATTTGTCAAGTAAGTTTCTATTAATTTTGCTTCTCTGCACATTTAACCATCTATTTATTCTTATTTCTTCTAAAGGACAACTTATCGAAGATGGAAGTCTATTGTTGGAAGAAATAAAATTTAATAATACTTGATAATTTTCATCCCAAGATTTTCTTATTATATTTTCGTTATCTCTTAAAAGTGAATATTCTTCAAGATTATATTGCTTGGATTTAAGCCCTATAAAAGAGTTTGTAAAAAAAACAAATTTATTATTATCCTCTAACTTTAAATTTTGAGAAATACTATATTCATTACTTTCAGGACGGTATTGCAAAACAAATTCAACAATATCTTTAATACTCATAGGTTTTGAATAATTTGAAAGAAATTCTTCAGTTATGCTTCTAATTGTCCCTCCTTTAATATTTTCTTTTTCATTATCCCATTTTTTAAGTCCAAAAATACTCGCCCTACCAAATGGTACAAAACCATTTATTCTTTTTAGTGTAGCTCGAACCTTAGCATCATCAGTTTCATAATTAGGATGCAATTCAATGATTTTTTGAGTAATTTCATTTATTTTTGATGGTTTGCCTATTTCTTGTAATGCTTCATACGAATATTCAAAACCTGATTTTGAAGAATTTCTTTCAAAAATTATATTGTCCTCTAAATCAATATAGATTTCGAATTCTTGATTTACTATTCTTTCTGCAATCTCCATAATTGAGTTGAGAATTTCTAAATTATCATTTATTAAAAAATTAGATAGATAACTTTTAAAACTGAAACTATACGTTTCTTCAAGGCGTTCATTTAATCGTTCACTAATATCATTTGCAAATGAAATAAAATCAAATTCTCGCACAAGCTCTTTTTTTACTAAATAAAAATCATTCCAATTATGTCTATTTCGAGCATTAAAGTATTTTGGAAGTAAAACATCTTCATTATTACCAACAAGTTCAAATTCATAAGACCAATAGGAATATATTAGATATATTATAAATTCTTTAGTGAAGTTTGTGTTGTTTTGATTATTAATAGCTTCTATTTGAGTATCATTTATCTCAATGTAATATTGAGTATTATCGATATTATATTTTTCAAGTAAATTATCATCGAAGTTTTGGATAAAAAGTAATTTGCTAAATAACTCTTCAAAAATTATTTTTCTAATCTGTCTAACCCTCTCACGAGATAAGTCTACTTCTCCAGCTATTTCATCAAGTGTTAGTTCAGGAGAATTAAGATAAATTTTTAAAGCTTTCAATAAGATTTTAGTTTGATTTTTATCGTAAAAAGCATTTTGATTTATTAAAAAATTAGTCAATTGAAATATTGATTCAGATTCTAGTATTTCATTTGGGATATTAGATAATGAAAATGTATTCTGAATTAAAAATTTATTTTTTAGTGAGATTAGAAATTTATCAGATTCATACTTACTAACTTCAATAATAAAATCTTCAATAATTTTGATGTATATTTCTAATTCAGGTATTGATTTTGCTCCGACATTCTTTATTTTTTTTACATCAAAACTATCTGTAAAAAATATTTTATCTGCAAAATTTTTAATTTTTAAATTATGTTCTAATAATGCTTTTATTGCATTTTGACTTCTAACTGAAAGACCATTTGTATTTACTTGTATAAAACTATTTATTACTTCTCTTTGATTTCTAGATAATTTAGAAATAGTTATTTTGAATTCATTTTCGATATTGACTTGAAAAATTTTCTCAAAACCAGAATCTATATTTTCATATTTGTTACATAATTCTGTTAACTCTTCATCTGATCTTTTACCACAATTCCTGAGTTTATTGAAAGACCTGTATTCATGGTAGAATTCAATTACTTCTTTAAGAGTTTCAAGCCCATTATATTTACAGACGTGATAGGAACGAACACTTATATTTTCATTCTTATAGATTTCGTCAATTGTCATACATAAATTCTTTTCAAACATTAGATTTAGTCTTTAAGTGATAGTGAAACAGAAAATAAATCATTAAATCTCTATTGTCAAGATTTATAACAAATGTTATTCTTTTTTATGGATTCTCTTTACGGAAAACCATATTGTCCGCTCAAATATAAATATTTAATAAAAATCAACAACTACGTATTTATACCTGTTTAACTATCTAATAGCTACTTAATAATTTATCCTAAAGATTACTGTTTTTGTAATTTTATATAACTAATTGAGATATCTAAACATGTTTCCTACTAAAAGCAAATCAAGAAATCTCTACATAATTATTGCTATGGAAAATGCTTATTTTATATGTCATAGTAAGTACTGACGAACAAAAAAGAAAAGGGTTTTCACTGATTGAACAGGAAGATCGCTTATTAAAATTCTGTGTGATGAACCAAATAAAGGTTAAGGGAATTTTCAGAGAAGATTTTTCTGCCAAGGATTTCAACAGACCAAATGGACAAAACTTATTAAAACAATAAAGAAAAATAAACATCGCCCACCAGAGAATATTCTATTTATTAAATGGGATCGTTTTAGTCGTAACATTGAATATGCTTATCAAATGATTGGGATTCTAAGAGGACTGAATACTCAAGCTATGGCTATTGATCAGGTAATCGATTTTGAAGTTCCTGAAAGTAACGTAATGCTTGCCTTGTATTTATCAATTTTGGAAGCAGAGAATAGCAGACGAGGTCTAAATACATCTGATGGCATAAGAAGAGCGAGAAAAATGGGCAGATGGCCGGGAAAAGCGCCTATTGGTTATATCAACAAGGTTGCTCCTGATGGTAAAAAGATTATTGTGCCCAAGCATCCTGAAGCTGATTATATCCGCTGGTCATTTGAAGAATATTCTAAAGGTAAATTTACAATTAGCTATATCAGAAGAATGGCTTACCTCAAAGGACTTATCTGTGGCAGGAATAATTTTTGGAAGGTTCTGCACAACCCACTCTATTGTGGATTAGTCTTTGTACCTGCATACAAAATGGAGGAAGAATATTTTGTAGAAGACTACATGAGCCACTTATTTCAGAGAATCTTTTTAAAGAAGTTCAATGCTTGCTAAACAGCCGACGCACAAAAAATTCCTTCAAACAAAAAATGAAACAGATTTTCCTCTTGAGAAGATTTTTAATCTGTTCATATTGTAACAAGCCATTAACTGGAAGTACATCGACTGGAAAATATGCAAAGCACCAATATTACCATTGTGAAGTTAGAAAGTGTAAAGGGCGTATAAGAACCGAAATTTTGGACTTATAGTATCACATAAAATTTGACAAAAACTAAATTACTTTCATGACATAAAAACTCTTCTTAATGACATTTAAATTAAAAGTAATGCACTTGAAAACTAAATTTACAATAAGCATACATTTTTTATTGTGTTTGATCATAAAAATTAAAGTAAAAATGGACACAAGTCATTTAAATACAAATACTATCTTATCTAAAGAAATGCATGAAAAGAAATCAATATTGATTGGATGTGATGATACAATGATTTTAACTCAAGTATTATGCACTATATCTTCCATCTCTGATTTTACTTTTTCTACTGTTTCTGTTTTAAAAGCTGTTGATTTATTTAACACTATAAAATCATTAAATCCTGACTTAATTATTTTGTGCTTTAGAAGAAATCAACATATCATAAAAGATAGCCTATTTAATTTAAATAAAATAGAAATCCCAATTTTATGTCTTACTCAAAACTACGAATGTGAATCTAACTGCTGGTCCGAAAACTGCATTATTTTCTCGTATCCATACAAACTTATAAATAATGCTAATTTTTTGAAATATAGAATAAACTCTCTCTTTAAAATAAAAAAAAATCAGGTACAAAGAAACACAGCGAATACCTTTACAGAGACAGCATTACAAAACAACATCATAAATCATACTAGAAAATTAAGCCATTATGTTATGGAACTTGATCAAAAAGTAGAAGTACTACAAAAAGTAAAAAACCGTATCTCATATCTTTATCCTAATGTGAATGATTCCACTCGGAAAGAACTAATCTCAATTGTAAATTCTATTAAAACAGTTGCAAATGACACTAAAATATGGGATGATTTTAAAATTTACTTTGAACAGGCAAATCCGAATTTTTTAGTAAAACTAGCGCAAAAACACCCTTCTCTGAGTTCAAAAGACTTAAAGTATTGTTGTTATATCAAAATGAATATGAGTAATAATGATATTACCAATCTTCTTGGAATCAACCAAAATAGTGTGAGAACTCATAAATATCGTCTAAAGAAAAAATTGACACTTAAAAAAGAAGAAGAAATCATCACATATTTAAGAACAGTATCCTAAACTATTCTAAAAACTGCTATTAGATCCTGAATTAAGCTTAGAAAAAATTCAGAGTATAGTTAAAATTTAAAATTCACTTTCATTTTTTCTCCTTAACAAGAGATTATACTCCTAGAGTAAGCGAATTTCAAAAAAATCTAAAAAATCATTCGATTACTTTGCTAATTATTAAAGTTGGATGAAAGCTTTTATTCTCCTGATTTTATTTAATCTCCAAAAGAAATAGCAACTAAGTTATATTTCATTTTTTAAACAAAGAAAAAAAAATTGCAATAAATGCTATGTCCTATTTGCATTAACAAAAACTGTCTACATTTTGTCTACAAAAACTATTCTTTTTTTATAACATGTACACAAAAAGTATATGCTTGATTTCTCACAAATCGAAATAACAAGTTTAAATTTACTTTATTAATAATTAAGCCAATACCTATATTTTTTTTGATTTAATAAAGATAAAATAGAACTCTATGTTAATGCAATCTCTTCAATTTACTGTTAATGTTCTTGATCAATATATCAGGAATAAGTTTCAATTGGATGAAAGCAAAGTTATTCTTAACAATATTATAGATTCTAATGGTTCAATACCTACAAAGAATGAAAACAAAATTGTGGTATCCTTAATAAATATAGAACAAGAAACATTGCAACCTTTTTATATTCGCAATCAAAAGTTAACCAATGGAAATTATGGGGATTTAAATCCTTCCCAACGATTTAATCTCGATTTACTGGTTACGTCAAATTTTGATGATTATAATGAATCTTTAAAATTTTTAAACACTGTTATTCAGTTTTTTCAATCTTATGTAGTGTTAGATGCTACTAATTTTTCAAATATTCCAACTGGTTTAAACAAACTGGAATTTGAGATTGAAAAATTAAATTACAATCAAATGCATAGTTTATGGACAGCTATGGGTGCAAAATACCAACCTTCAATAGTTTATAAGACACGTTTAATAACCATTCAGTCTTATGATAACGAAAGCTTTACTCCTGCCATTAATCAAATTGAAAATAACTAACCGTAAACATTATGAATAACCAATTCAATATCATTTTTTCAGTACAAGTTTTTCATGAGTATTTTGAGAAAGGGATTTGTAATTGTCTAGTTTTTCAACCAAATAGAAATACGACTAATCTCATTAATCGATATGGGTTTAAAATAAATCAGAATGAAAACGGTTTCCATTTTTACAGCAATACACCTAAAGATATCACCACTTACTTGACTTATATTGAAACTAATAGTCAGCAAAATTTCTTTGAATTTGATATTACCACAACCGATTCTAATTTTACAGTATTTACAGAACTTCCCACCAATTGGATTGGTCAATTTGTATATACAAGCTCAAATGTACTCAAGGAAAATGAAAAATTAGCATTAAAAACAGATTATTCTTCTAGTGCTAATTCTGTTATCATTGGTTCACTAAAAATTTACTTTAGAGATTTAATTGGATTGATAAATAAGATTACTGAATGTAACTATGCCATTACATTTGAATCAAGAGCTACTCAATGGCGGTATTATATTATAAATAAGAGCGATGTATCACTCAATAATCCAGAAATAATTAGCAAAAATCCTATTGCTTTTGAACAAGCTATAACTGTAACTGTACAAAATGGAAGAAAGGCACTACTCTTTTCATCAGGTGAAAACTTTATGAAGATGAGTAAAGTGGCAAAATATAAATTTGATTTAGTAGATAAATCGAATACTACAAATCAAACAAGAAAAATAATTTTTAAAGGTTTACCAAATCCTGGACCAAACAACATAGGTCTTGAGGAAGAAAACAAAGAAAAAATAGTTACATCATCCATGTATGTGTATATATAATTAATTAATAAAAATAAATATGAAAAACCATGATTGAGTCTAACATTAAATCACCAGGTGTCTACATTAATGAATTAAATGCCTTTCCTAATTCAGTAGTCCCTGTTGCAACCGCAGTACCTGCCTTTATTGGGTACACACCCACAGCATCGTATGAAGGAAAGTCATACACTAATGTGGCGCAAAAGATTACTTCTTTTGCTGAATTTCAGGCTATTTATTGTTTTCCAGATCCAGCACCACCTGCTAGTCCTGCCAAACAATATACTCCGGAATATTATATGGTAAAACAAAAAAGTCAGCCAACAAAAGGAGATTATATGCTTATTGATAATGCTTATTACTCTATTGTTCCTGATCCAAATACTATTTATTATTTATACAATAGTATTAAATTATTTTATGAAAATGGTGGAGGTGATGCCTATATTGTATCAGTAGGTTCTTATGGTGCACCTTCAAAAAATCCAATGAATCCTGGAGATCAAATTGTAAATCCAAATGTACAACTAGCCGATTTACAAAATGGTTTATCCTTACTCTTAAATGAGCAAGAACCTACCATGTATATTTGCCCAGAAGCAACACTACTTTCGGTAGAAAACAACGGTACCTTAATGCAAGAAATGTTATTGCAATGTACTCAAATGCAAACAGCTGTTGCTATTTTTGACATTATAGGAGGAAGAAACCCTGATCCTATTATGTATCCAAATGATATTGAAACCTTTAGAAACAATACTGGTTCACAAGGTTTAAATTATGGAACAGCTTACTATCCTTTTATAGGAACAACCATAATGCAAAATCAGGATATCGATTATACTAATTTATTTGGTGGTGATACAAAACAGCTTGAAGCATTATTAAATCCTGCTGATAATCCAAATCCAAGTGTGGCAAGTATTATGACTAACATCAACAATCCATCTTCAGGGCTAACTGTGACGCAAAATAACAATGCTTTAATAAATGCCAGCAAAACTTATAGCCTTATGATTAAGCATATCTTGTTTGATGCTAATATTTTACCTCCAAGTGGTGGAATGGCTGGTGTTATCACTACGACCGACAACCAAGAAGGTGTTTGGCAAGCTCCAGCAAATACTTCCATTGTAGGCGTTTCTTCTTTACCTATTCGTTTATCAGAAACACAACAAGGTAGTCTAAATGTAGATGCTGTTTCTGGAAAATCGATTAATGCCATTCGCTTTTTCAATGGTCTGGGAATTTTAATTTGGGGAGCAAGAACTTTAGATGGAAATAGTCAGGACTGGAGATATCTTCCGGTTAGAAGAACAATGACCTTTTTAGAGCAGTCATGTAAACTAGCGGCTAATGCTTATGTTTTTGAACCAAATGATAAAAACACCTGGGAAGCTGTAAAAGCAATGATTGGAAGCTTTTTGACCTCTATTTGGAAAGAAGGTGGCCTCCAGGGGGCATCGGCTTCAGATGCTTTTTCTGTTGCTTGTGGATTAGGAACTACCATGACATCAGAAGATATTTTAAATGGATTTATGAAAGTTACTATCAAAGTAGCTATAGTTCGTCCAGCTGAATTTATAGTACTAACTTTTCAACAACAAATGGCTACTTCTAGCTAGACAGAAAAAACACATAAATAAAATTATAATCAATCTAAAAAATAAAATATTATGGCAGCAGATGACGGAAGCGTAGAAGGCGCAACATGGCCCATGCCAAAGTTCCGATTTGAAGTAGATTTAGGAACTGAATTAACAAAAGTAGCATTCCAGGAAGTATCTGGAATGGATGTTGAAAATCAAATCATTGAATATCGAAAAAGTAATAGCCCTCTTTTTTCAACTGAAAAAATGCCAGGTATTACAAAATATGGAAACGTTACTATGAAACGAGGTGTTTTTGTAAATGACAATTCTTTCTGGGATTGGCACGCACAAATAACCATGAACACCATCAAACGAAGAACCGTTATCATTCGATTATTAGATGAAAAAGGAGGAACTACCATGCAATGGCAATTAAACAATGCCTGGCCTACTAAAATTACAAGTACCGATTTAAAATCAGATGGTAATGAAGTAGCGGTAGATACTATAGAAATTGCACATGAACAACTAGTGATTACTAATGGCAAATAGTTATCCAGTAGGATTTTACTTTCAACTTTCCTTTAAAGGAGAAGATGCTGCTTTCAAAGAAGTATCTGGTATTTCAAAAGAATTGAGTATGGAAGAAGTAGTATGTGGTGGGGAGAATAGATTTAAATATCGGCTCCCTACTATTACCACCAGTCAGAACCTAGTACTAAAAAGAGCATTAATTCCTGAGGGCTCTAAATTAATTGACTGGTGCGCAAGTACATTAGACGAAGGATTAGCTAATGCTATAAGTCCGCACGATATTTCTGTTAGCTTGTTTAATTCTGATGGTTCTGTTTCAGTTATGTGGACATTTTACAATGCTTATCCTGTAAAATATTCTGTATCTGATTTAAAATCACAAGAGAATGAAATTGTAATAGAATCTATTGAATTAGCCTATACCTATTTTGTAATTACACCAGACACATCAATCGCAGATTTATTTGCTTAGCGTATGCCAATAGAAATAAGAGAATTAATCATAAAAACGGAAATATCTTCAAGAGGTAGTTTCAATGACACCACTATTAAAGAAGCTGAAACGCATCTTTTAAAAAAACAATTGCTTGAAGAATGTAGAAGAATGATTGCAGAACGGACTAAAAAAAACAGTCACAAAAGATAAAACAATAGTATGGGAGCAAGTTTGGAACTAATGAAAATAACAGGATATACGGATGAAAACTTCCAACAAGCTTTTGGTGGTCAGCCTTATACTGTAATGATTAATCCGGATACTATAAAATGGCAGAGAGGCATTGAATATAATGAACAACAAGCACCCAATACCAGCGCTCCTTCTCAAAAATATAAGAGTACTCCAGTAGAAAAATTAAACTTTGATATAGTAATAGATTGTACTGGAATAGTAGATTCTAAACGAGTCGATATGGCTCAGGAAATTAGTTCTTTAGAAAGCATCATCTATACTTATAATGGTAAAATTCACCGACCTAATTTTGTCAAAGTACAGTGGGGCAAAAGTCTTGTTTTTAAAGGTGTTTTAAAGTCTATGGATACCTCATACACGCTATTTAAACCTGATGGAAGTCCTTTAAGAGCAAAATTATCATTAGGTTTTTCAGAATATATCTCTCCACAAAGTGTTGAGGAATTAGATGCTAAAAAATCACCTGATATTACTCACTTAATAAATGTAGTGGAAGGAAATACACTGCCACAACTTTGCGAACAAACTTGGAATGATGATTCCTATTATGTACAAGTGGCACAATATAATAATCTGAATAAATTTAGAAACCTAAAAGGAGGACAAAAATTAATATTCCCTCCTATTATACAACCTCAATAAATGGCAACTCAAAGTGAAATAGCATCTGGTAATACAGCAACATTTACAATAAAAGTGGGTGGCACTGCAATTCCTAGTGAGTTGAATGTACTATCTGTACATATAAATAAAGAAGTAAATCGTATTGCTATTGCAAAAATAACCATACTTGATGGGGAAGCAAATACAGGAAAATTTGATACTAGTTCCTCTTCCACTTTTGTGCCAGGTGCAAAAGTAACTATTGAGTGCGGTTATGACTCTACAAATCAGGTTATTTTTCAAGGGATTATTACAAGTCAATCCATTCGAATAGATGAAATGGTTGGTTCAGCACTAGAAGTTGAATGTAGAGATGAAGCCATAAAAATGATTGTGGGTAGAAAAAGTTTGACTTTTAACAAAAAGAAAGATAGTGATATCATCACCTCAATCATTGGAACCTATTCAGGTTTAACTGCAAAAGTAACTGCAACGAGCACAACTTGGCCTGAACAAATTCAATACTATGTGAGCGATTGGGATTATATTATGGCTCTTGCTGAAAGTAATGGCATGTTAATTACCACACTTAACGGAACAGTTACTGTTGCACCTCCTGATGCAAATACAAGTCCAGTTTTAAATGTATCTTATGGCAATGGACTAATGCAATTTAATGCAGTCATGAATTCAATTACACAAACAGATACTGTAAAAGCCAGTACTTGGGATTATAAAAATCAGGCTATTGCTTCAATGCAATCTACTAATAATGTCCCTGGTCCTGGGAATATTTCTTCCAAGAAATTGTCTGAGGTTGTGGGTTTATCAGATTATCAAGTACAAACTACTGCTCCTCTTGAAAATGCAGATTTAACGAATTGGGCAAAAGCACAACTTATAAAAAGTGAATATTCAAAAATACAGGGAGAAGCAAAATTTCAAGGTACCAATTTAGTTAATCCTGGCAACTATATCACTTTGGGAGGTCTTGGAGATCGATTTAATGGAGATCATTTTATCTCTAGCGTTACTCATGATATATCCGAAGGCAATTGGATTACCGAGATAAGTATAGGTCTTTCTCCTATTTGGTTTACAGAAGAACCCGATGTTATGGCTCCTCCAGCCTCAGGTTTATTACCTGGAGCAAGAGGATTATTTAACGGAACGGTAAAGCAAATTTATAATGATCCTGACGCTCAATACCGAATATTAGTTACTATTCCTTTGTTTGACACAAACGGAGAAGGTATTTGGGCACGATTGTCTAATTTCTACTCTACAAATGGAGCTGGTGCTTTCTTTTTACCAGAAGTAGGTGATGAAGTTGTTATTGGTTTTTTAAATGAAGATCCTCGTTACCCCATTATCTTAGGCAGTATGTATAGTAGTTCTAAATTGAAACCCTTTGAAGGTTTAACTCCAAATGAAAAGAACAGTATTAAAGCCATTATATCTAAATCCAAAATAGCCATTGAATTTGATGATGAAAATGTAGTTTGGACATTAAATACTCCCAATAAAAACACCATCATTGTTAGTGATAAAGACAAGCAAATTACAATTAAAGATCAAAATGAAAATAGTATAGTGATGTCTAGCAGTGGCATAACTATAAAAAGTGCAAAAGACATCAATATCGAAGCCACACAAAAAGTATCTATTAAAGGAAATCAAGGTGTAACTATAGCTTCTTCTGGTGGTGATATTGCTACAAGTGGTATTAATATTAAAGAAACTGCTCAAAGCCAGTTTACTGCAAAAGGAAATTTAAACGCAGAAGTACAAGGTGGTGCTCAATTAGTACTCAAAGGTGCTATGGTAATGATTAATTAGGAAGTTGAAAGTCAAAAGTAGAAAATAGAAAGTGATTATTTAGAGAATACAATACTATTTAAAATAATAATTTAAAATAATAAAAATATGCCTCCAGCAGCACGATTAACAGATTTTCATCAATGTCCTATGCAAACTCCTGCCGTTCCAGCACCTATTCCACATGTTGGTGGTCCTATAATAGGGCCAGGAGAGCCTACTGTTTTAATTTGTAAGTTACCTGCTGCAAGAGTAGGTGATATGTTAGTTTGTGTAGGTCCTCCAGACTCTATTGTAAAAGGCTCATCAACAGTAATGATAGGTGGAATGCCTGCTGCAAGAATGGGTGATTCAACCGCTCATGGAGGAAGTATTGTAATAGGAGCTTTAAATGTAATGATAGGTGGATAATAGCAAGTCAATAACGAAACAAGAGAATCATTTTTTAGGTTCTGGATGGTCTTTTCCTGTTACTTTTTCAGCAGGAAATCATCAGCTAAATCTTTCTGGTTATGAACAAAATGTGAATGAATCTATACGAATTATTCTGCTTACAAATACTGGTGAACGTAATTTAAATTCAAGATTTGGCTCAGGACTTCAACAGTTTTTCTTTAGAAAAATGGATGAAACATTGAAAGGAGAAATTGCAGATGTAGTTAGATTCTCTTTATTACACAATGAACCTAGAATAAGTTTACAAGAAATCACAGTTGCTTATGCTGATATTTTAGCTGGACTTATAGAAATACAAATTGTATATGTGTTTAATCAAACCAATACAAGACACAATTATGTTTTTCCTTTTTACATAAAAGAAGGTACCAATTTAGGA
Organism: Flavobacterium piscis; assembly: GCF_031457575.1. Classification (GTDB taxonomy): domain Bacteria; phylum Bacteroidota; class Bacteroidia; order Flavobacteriales; family Flavobacteriaceae; genus Flavobacterium; species Flavobacterium piscis_A. Next base: position 86,700 of record NZ_JAVDWQ010000010.1, read on the forward strand.
AGTAGATAAATGAATATATTGAACCAAAATACTATTTTAACTTCAGTAGAAGAAGCTTTGGTTCCATCATCTAATTTGATTGATGGAAGAACAGAGCGTGACTGGTTGAGTTTTATAGCTGATTTTGCTTCACTTATTAATTTTTATGACGCTTCTAATCAAATAAACGGTAACTGGTCTCCTTTTCTATTAAAAGATCCAATTATTATCTTAGCTTCCATTTCAAAAACGAATGTTACTAAAAAACAGGCCCTTTTTCTTCATAGCTGTTCGCATATAGAATCTTTATTTCAAAAGGATGAAAATAATACAACCATTGGTAAACTAATCAGTTCTCTTTTTGATCAAATATTCCAATTGTTTGTAAAACTAGAGCACTGGATTCGTTTTTTATTAAAATCGGATCAAGACTTTAGTCTTAAAAAATATATTCTATACCAAGTTGAACATATTTATAGTGCTCAATTATGGGCTTTATTATCATTGCGCAAACAGTTAATTCTGAATAATATTATAGCAAAAGTAGAAAATTTTGAATCTTCTATTTTTCAAAATGCTGATGCTACCATTTGGAGACAGAGTAAAGACAAAAAACCATATTGGGAAATACTTCATTTAGATCCATCTTTTCTGAAAAATAAAATTCCAGATTTTATTACTGCTCTAAAAAAATCTGGAGATCAATTGTTTACTTTTTTTACTACTATTATTCAACATGCTAAAGTAGCTTTTGAAAAACTAAAAGAAACAAGAAGTCATTTTCCTGATACAATTTTAATGAGAACTTTTATTCAATTATTAATGCATCATCGCAATCAATTAAATGAAATTTCTCAAAAACATTTAGATTTTTATTATACGGATATTCTACAGCAGAAAATAAAAAATGCACTTCCTGATAGTGCGTTTATTGCTATCGCATTAAGCAAAAAAGATACTTCTTTTCTTTTACCAAAAGGAAGTTTATTTGATGCTGGTATGGATACCCAAAAAAAAACCATCATTTTTTGTTCTAATGAGAATATAACTTTAAATCCAGCAACGATAGTCAGTGCAAAAACAATCGCTGCAGCAACTATAAAAAACACCTCTACTAAACTTTATTTAGAAAATATAGCTACTCCATCGCTTTTACAAAAAAATGAATCTGGAAAAATTGAAGGATGGCCACTTTTTGGTGATACCACACCTACTATTACTTCATCAATACCATTAGGATTTGCTCTTGCATCACCTATATTGTTTTTGAAAGAAGGAGACAGAACTATTCATGTAACACTAAACTTTAATGAAGAAGGTGCCATAACATTTTTAAATAGTGCCACATACTTTCTCAGCACACAAAAAGATTGGTTTTCTGTTCCTGTTTCTATTAATGAATCTAGTACTTCTACATTAGCAATAACTTTAACGATAACATTAAATGCTACCCAACCAGCCATTGAAGGGTTTACCAAAAATCCTGATGGTTATGATTCACAATGGCCTATGCTAAAAATTCAATTTGATAGCACAAATACTGGTATTTCTATCCCTATTTTAAATGCTGTTCAATTTGACGTAACTGTACAGAATATTACTTCTCTTCAATTATATAATGATTTTGGTGCTTTAGACACTAAAAAACCCTTCGAATTATTTGGCCCTACTCCATTGCTGAATAGTAGTTTCATAATAGGCAGCAATGAAATTTTTAGTAAACCTTTACAATCGCTTCAAATGGATTTGACTTGGGATACTTTACCAAAAAGCTTTCAGACTTATTATCAAGAATATAACACTTATATTTCTAACACACTACCTACAGCTACTCAAAAACAATTGGTTTCAGACACATCTAAATCACATGGAATTTTACAAAAAATTGGTACCGTTTTAAAAGCTGGAGTACAAATAATTAAAGATGTTCTAAAAAAAGCGGTAAATACAATTATAGCACTATTAAAAGAAATAGTGCAATTATTAAAAGATATTTTAGGCATAATAGACCCAAATGCAACAACACCTTTCAATAACACTTGCTTTACCGTTGATTTTGAAATACTAAATAATGCTACTTGGAAAAAAATTAATATCATTAAAGAAGGTGTCGCAGTTGCCGAAGATGGCACAATAACACCCATTCCTTATAGTATGAATAAATATTGTGTCCCACCAGCAGATAGTTCTTCTAATTTATTATTCAGTACAAATAACGCAGCCGAAAAATGTGAATTAACAACTAAAAGTTTCTTTAGTTATACTGCCTTATCAAGTGCTTTTCAATCACTAGTTCCATCAAATCAAAATACCGTACAAACCACTGAAGATACTACTATTTCTAAAACTGAAACAATAGCAACTCCTTTTACAGTTGACCCAAATATTCAAAACTCATCTTTAGTTTTTACTGCTGAAAGTTCGTCAGGATTTATAAAAATGATTTTATCTGGTCCTAATCCTTATGGTTTTGGTTCCCAAATATATCCAGAAATCGTAGCAAATATTGCTTTACAAAATGCCCTTCTGATTTCAAAAGATCCAAAAAACTCTAAAAAATTAGCTGCTCCTGCTAAACTTCCTTTTGCTCCCAAACTAAAAACCATAGCAGTAAATTATTCGGCTTCACAATCCTATGATTTAACTAAAACAGAAGCTTTTCCTCTACAATTTTATACTTATTCTCCTTTTGTAAACTATTTAACCTATGATACTTCAGCTACTGTTCCAGTTTACAATTATAATGTTGGTGATAACAAAATAACGAGTTCGCAAACATCCGCTGGAATTCCTCTTGTTTCCTCTTTATACAATTATAAAGGATTTTTATACATTGAATTAAAAGATGTAATAGCTCCAAGTGAAATTAATTTTTATGTGGAATTAGGTAGAAAAGAAGGAAATATACCAACAGATACAAAACCTGATTATTTTTATTTGAGTACTACTGGCTGGCAACACTTACCTCTTCTTTCTGATGGGACAAACAACTTGAGTTGTTCTGGGATTATTACTTTTAATTTACCCAAAGATATAAGCAATCAAACCTCATTAATGGATGGCAAAAACTATTGGATTTGCTTAGCCACGGAAAGTGATATCTCTAATTATCCAGAAATTACTTTTTTAAAAACAAATGGTGTTTTACTAACTCGTTCTGGAAGTGAGGATTTATTGGATACAACTGAACCAAAGATCAATAGCGATAGCATTACCAAATCTCACATTGCTATTCCCGAAATTGCCAATATTGTGCAACCTTTTCCTTCTTTTGGTGGAAAAGCAATGGAAAATGATAGTATTAAAAACAAAAGAATCAGTAATAGATTAAAAACAAAGGATAGAATTGTTAGTTTGACTGATTATTATAGTGTTATTCAACAAGAATTTAATGATATTTATTATTCTAAAGCGATTTATAACAACAAAGAAATTACTGTTTATGTCATAAAAAGATGCAATAATGTAAACGATTATAATGCTTTTGCACCTATGATTACTATTTGTGCGGAAGAAAAAATACAGCAATACTTGGAAACACGTACTTCTGCATTTACAACAATTACTGTTTCTAATTTTTCATTCTTAACTGTTACCGTAAACACTTCTATAACAGTTTCTAATGGTTATGAATTTCAAGGTGTTCAAAAAGCAGTGGAAAATGCTTTAAAGCTATTTTTATCACCTTGGATTTCAACAAATAGTCCACAAATTACAATAGGTGAGAATCTAAATGCTAATGATGTTATTCATTTTATAAGAACAATAGAAGGTGTTAACAATGTTGAAAAAGTAACGTTTAACACCACTAGATTCTCACCAAGTGGAGATTTGATTGCACAAACAGATCTTACTTTACTATCATTAGATAAAAATCCAGAATTAATAATCACTTCCAATATAAATCATACTATTAATGAAAGAGATTAATTACATAATAGATCAACCACTTCCTATTACTCAGGATTTTAAATCTTTAAAAAAGGAAGGTCTTGCTCATATCCAAAAAGTAAGTGGTAACGAATGGACCAACTTAAATCAAAGTGATCCAGGTGTTACCATATTAGATCAACTTTGTTATGCCTTAACGGAATTAGGCTATTGTAATGATTTTTCAATAAGCGATATTCTAACGGATTCTGATGATAAGCTTGTCCTAAAAGATCAATTTTATTTACCCAAAGAGATATTAACCACTTCTCCTATTACTTGTAACGACTATATCAAGTATATTGTGGACGAGGTAAGTGAAATTGAAAATGTAGTACTACTTCCAAAACAAAGTAATTTATCCTATATCAAAGGTGTTTATCTAGTGTATTTATCAATTGTGTCCACACTAAAAAGCCCTATTGAAATTACAACTATTTGTCGCACAGTATTCTATCGCTTAAACAAACGTAGAAACATTGGTGAATTATTCATGATGCCTTTACCTTTAGAAAAAACAACTTATATTTTAAATGGGAAACTTCAAATTAGCAATGAAGTAGAACTTACAAAAGTACTCACCTTGCTTGAAAAGAGAATTAACAATTACATTTTTCCAAAAGCAATTCAAGAAGATGATGACCAATTACTTCTTGATGGTGAAGATACTAATACAATCTATAATGGTCCTGAAATGAGACATGGATGGATTAGTGATGCTAATTTAGGTGAAAAGAAAAATACCATTACTACTCGAAATCTTATTACTATTATACACTCTATTGATGGTGTAATTAATATTCAAGATCTTCAAATTAGTGGTGCAAAAAATAGCGATTATGTAACTTCAACAGCTAGTCAATTACTTTCTTTTGATTTGAATAATTTAGAAATTACCTATACTAATCTTAAGAATGACAATTCAACTACTGTAACAGATACACTTTCATTACCCGATTTATCATTCGATATCTTAACAAATAATGAGGAGAAACTTCCTAAAGGAAAATTTAGAGATATTAATTCTTATTATTCGATACAAAATACCTTTCCAGAAATATATGCTGTGGGCGAAAATGCCATAAATTCCAATGCAAGTGATTTTCAAATTGCACAATCTCGTCAATTAAAAGGATATCTTACCTTATTTGATCAAATACTGGCTAATCAATTTTCTCAATTGGCTAATGTACCTCAACTCTTTTCGTTTAAAAATGGAATAACAGGTACACCATCAGAATTAAAAAACTTTTATGCTTCTAAAACACCATATGAAAAAGAGCATCTTAAATATCCTGTACCTTATTTGAGCTTCTCTCCTACTTATTTTTATCAACCTTTATATACTATTCCTAATATAAAACCATTGTTTAAAAACAATGATGCTTTCAATTTTAGTTTAGAAGCAAGAACTAAAAGTGTAGCGGAAGAAATGAGTTGGAAAAAATTCAAAGATGATCCTTACAATTCTTACATAAGAGGCTTACAAAATCTTGTTGAAGATGAAACCATCAATTTGAATAGAAGAAATGAAATGTTAGATCATTTGCTAGCACGACATGGAGAATCTCCATTATTAATAAACACGGTGATTGAAGGTTCTATCTATACAGGAAATAGTGCTAAAGATAGAATCATTATTAAAAGCCTGTATCTTCAAAATTTAGGATTGCTTTCTTATTATAGATTTAAAGGATATAATTATCTAGGTGCGAAAAAAATTGAAGAAATAAAACTAGAATTCCCTCTAAATTTGGAACAACTATTAATTAATATTTCATCTGTTCGTTTTTACTTAGAATCTGAAAAAGACATCACTATTTCTAAAAATGAAAAATTTGAAAATGATTTTATTTTTAATACCAATAAAGTCGATCAAATTGAAAAAATAAAAAAACAAGATTTTATTAATTATGCTGCACTGGAATTACAACTCAATATTTTATTGAGCTTGAAAACACCTTATATTAATTACCTGGAAAACGCATTAAACAATTTAGAAGAAAAAAAATGTGCCCCTTGTGAAAACACGCAACAGCAAACTGAAAAATGCCAGGATTGCAAGAAACAGTTAGAACAAATTCAACAATGTTTATGGTTTTTAAAAGAACGCAAAGGATTGGTTTGCATTGAAAATTGCTTATTATATCCATTTGATCACACCATGGTAATCACACAATCTATCGAAAATGGTCCTTACTATAAAATGAAAGATGCCCTGAGTTATGCTGAAACCATAGCTTTGTATACTTTTCTGGAAAACGCTAATACAATTACCATAGACACTAATTCAAACTCTGGTGAAATTGTTCTTACTATAGATACTATTACTTATGAACTTCTTGTAATAACGCAAACAACAAGTATAAACTGGAAACAGACTGCTACTATTGCATCTGATTATTTTTTTGGAATTAATTTCGAAAACAGCTCTGAAAACTCAGAATCTATAGAAACTATAACTTTACTTTTTCCTGATTATATTCCTTATTTCAACACCGATTATTTTAAGAATCGATTGGATACATTTTTGGAAAACACCTTGCCAATTGAAGTTTCCTACAGCTATCGCTTTATAAATCAAGAAACCTTAAACAGTTTCATTCCAGCCTATATTGATTGGCACAACAATTTAACCTATAACAATTCAACCTATAAAAAAACTACCGACACCGCTACTGCATTGTTTAACATTATAAATAATATACCTAAAATGTAATTTTATGACAAGTCGGGTAAATCATATCATATCAAAACTTAAATGGGAAAATTCTTTTGACAAGAAAGAAAAAGCTCATGAATTGCAGCAACGCATCAGTGTTTGGAGCAAGACAAAAATGCAAAATGAGATAACAGCTCTTTTTGATAAGATGTGTCCTGAAAGTCAAACATGGAGCATCCCATCATTAACATTGGATTTTGGGCTTATAGATTATGATAATTTAGAAGAAGATTTGTCTTTAAAACTATGTAATCAATTAAGCGAACAACTATTTGTTATGGTTCTAAATGCCGAAAAAAGAATTGATAGTATTGAAATTTCAAACACCGACACTTCTCAAATAGGCATGCTTGGTCATTATTTTCTAACTGGAAATATGCCCTGGAACTATAAAAACAATAGTTCTTTGAATAAAATGATGGCTTTTCAGATCAAAAACAATAAAGAAGCTGTACTAAAAATGCTAACTGAAGTTGGAAAAACAGATGAGAATGTTAGAAAAAGAATGGCTTGGCAATTACAGGAATCAATTATTTTAAAAATCATTGAAGGTTTAGAAACCAGTAATCACAATCAGATTATTAAATTTTCTGCAGAATTAACCAAAATTCAACAGCAGGAAACACTTGTCCCTGCTAATGAAAATGAATTCAAAAGAAACCTTTGGTTTTGGATACTTAATTATTTATTTACAGATAGAGGAACTATTTTCAATAAAGTTGCTTTTATGAAAAGTAGTATTCAGCAAATGTCAAATCATTATAATGTATCTTATTCTGAATTGCTAAATATGATTGAATTGGCCATACAACATATTTATGTTACTACAAGTACAAAAGCCGATTTTATATTAATCCTAAATCTTCTAACCAAAGAAAATGAACTTATTAAAACCAAAAAAGAGTTAGCTACAATTGAAAAACCTGATTATTGGATACTTCTGACAGCACTTTTTAGTTCAACTTCACTTCGAGAAAACAGTACTAAGAAAAATGAACTTAATGAGTTAATTATTGTTCTTTCGAAAGAAAACAAAACGAAATTCAGCACGCTTTTTTCATCTTTAGGAAATTCTAATCTTTTTTGGACAGCTGTTGTTCCGAATTTAAAAAATGAAGCTTTAGAGAATATTTTTCATGCCGTTATTCCTGTTAAATCTCAAATGTTGATAGAAAGTATCTATTTTATTGAGAAGCTTTACAAAGAAATGAATGAAAAGCTGGAGCTTTCTTTATTGTGGGAAATTGGCCTGCAATTCCTTATGCAGTATAAAACCACACCTTTTGACAATAAAATATTTTTAAATTTTACATTAAATGAGTTAAGTAAAAAAAATAATGAACTTAAAGAGGCCATAGTAAACAGGCTAACCAATGTAAGTGTTCCTTCATCATCAAAAACTATTGCTACTTTAGAAATATATACGAATCTGACTTCCATTCTAATTGATGAAGTTTCAGAAAAAAACGCCTCTTCGCGTGTAGTTGGTTTTAATGATTTAGTAACCGAACTAGTGCAACAAATAAAATCGTACACTACTGGTACAATACACTCTATGGCTGTTCAAAAATTAATTATTGAACACATTCGTTTATATCCTGTTCAATCCTTTGACGCTCTATCAGGTTACAAGGATAAAGGAATTATAAAACAGTTATTACCCTATATTTTAAACAAAAAAAATGCTCATATATTTATAAAAAAAGGCAACAATCCAAAGGTTTATTTAGTGCAGACACTTGAAAAGATAATAAAAGAAATGAACCAAAATACTACTTCTGGAAACTTTAGTTCACTCCTTTTAGAAAACCTCTGTCTGATAAGCGCAAAACTAATTCTATTACATGCCGATTACACTTCAATCCGGTTTTTAGAAGCAGTATTAGAAAAACTTTTAAAATTGATAACACCTTCCCAAAAAAACAATTTTGATGTCTTTGTAGCTTTTCTTTTTAAACATGAAAAAATACAGAATATCAGTGCCTCTGAAAATAACCTGGAGAAAATAAAACTGAAATTATTTCAGAACAAAACAAAACCAACGACCGAAAAAAAACTTGTAAAGTACCAAATAGCAACTTCAGAACAGTCAAATCTATTTCGTACAGAAAGTATCCTAATTAACGGACAAATGGTAACCACTGAAAATTTATATGAGTGGCTGGCAAAAAGCATTCAAAACGAAACTTTAAAATTTGTGGCAAACAATCAGGAATTCCTATTGAAAGATTTGCTACAAATATCACTTGAAATCAATCCGTCGGAAGTGCGAAAAATACTTTCAAACTGTACCATAACCAAGAAACGCATTAAAATACTAAGAATCAGTTTAGATTGGTCCACTCTTAGTTTATGGATTACAAATGATAGCTCCACATTGCTCAAAGAAGCTATGGAAACCCTTAAATCTTTTTATGATTTTATATTATTATTTATGGGTTCAAATAAAAAGACAAATATCGATAGCTCTTTTTGGAAAATAACCTGGGAAATTATTCAACAAAATAAAACGACCGAAAACCTGGTAAAACCATTTATCGAATATTGGGTCAACCAAATGATAAAACAGGAAACGATAACCTCTAATGAGATTATAAATACTGTAATCACCAATGGAATAAATATTAGTCTAATGCTAAAAAATATTTTAATGCAATACAACACTTCTTTTACAAATCTGATTAGCGAACCCTCAGCCGTTTTAAATGAGGACATACAGTTTTGTGAGAAACAAGGCTTACTTGAAGTACTATATGTTTCTCTAATTGTAGAAAAGAAAATACCTATTTGGTACAACAATACTAAAAACACTTCTGTGTTAGATTTATTTCATGAAGTATTAGCCTACAATCCTACATCCTTTATTGTTGTTTATAAGCAAAATAAAATTCCTCAGTTGCAGAAACAACAACTATATGACTGGATGGATTTTAGTAAAACAATGGCCGTTATTAAAAATACTGACAAAAACAAACAACAACTATATTCTATTGAACACCTGTATGCTGTTCTGGGACAATTGTCTATTAAAGGACTTACTTCAAAAGAAATACAAGCTATTTTATTTAAAAAAGTAATCCTTGCATGGACAGAAAACAATTGGTCCATTCTTTCAGTTGCCAGTATTTGGCAAGAATTACTATGGGAACTTCGTCAGAAGAAAAATATTTCAACCAAAGAGATACTGCCTGCCTTAGACAAAATAAAATATAGCTTACCCCCTGCTTTGCAAATTAGTTTGAGCCAATTAATAAAATCAGATTCTAAAACTACAATGCAAAATATAGAAGCAAAATTTCAAAAAAAAGTAGATTTAAAAACACTTTCGTCTCAAAAAAGTACTAGTGGAATAGCTGTTAAAAATGCTGGTATTGTTTTATTAAACAATTACATAGAAATACTAATGGAACGATTAGGTTTATTAGAAGAAAAACAATTTAAAGACAGTACTTCACAATTGAATGCGGTTCATTATTTACAATATGTTGTCACCGGATTAACCAAAACAGAAGAAACCTTATTACTTCTAAATAAAGTATTGTGTGGATTACCAATAACAACACCTGTGATGGAAAGCATTACTATTACAGAAGATCAAAAAAAATTAATTAATGGACTTATTAGTGCTGCCATTTCCCATTGGCCAAACGTTGGAGACACCTCCATATTAGGATTTAGAGGAAATTGGCTGGTACGAGATGGAATCCTTATAGAAAAAGAAGAACGCTGGGAATTAACCGTTGAAAAAAGAGTCTATGACTTATTGATTCACAAATCACCGTTTTCATTTTCTATTATTAAATACCCCTGGATGCAAAAACCTTTGCATGTTATCTGGCCCTATTAATTAAAAATGAAATTTAAAAATGAAAATAAGAGCAAAAATAATTGATAGCAGTTAAAAACCATTGGCTTCAATTTAAGAAAGAATACTAACAAATAATATAAACATTTAAAATTAAATAATTATGAGTTCCTACAATGAAAATCTAAATGCAAGTGTAGTGTCATCCTTGCAAGCACAAGAACTAAAATTAAGCAATACTCAAGCACAATTAAATGCGGGTATGTTTACACTCTATTATGCAGAAGATGCAAAAATAACAGCTCAAGAAAAATTAAAAAGAACAGAACAAAAATATGCTGATCAAGAAATAATAAAAGAAGAAGCTGTTGGAGATAATAACCTTAGTACAAATGTAGTTGCTACTGCTAATCAGGAAAAACAGTTTAACTTACAATCCGTTTCTAATACTGCAGTTGCTGCTGCAAATGTTCAGATTGCTACAAATGCTATAGTCAATTTAGCAAGCGATATGGGAAGCATAGTAAGTATTTTAAATGCTGCTGATTATGGTAGCCAAATTTACGAACAAGCCCTTGCTGTAAACAAATTAATGAATGATACGGCATACAATGCTGAAGTAGCATCTCAATGGGCAATGGAAGCTTCTTCCTTGACTGCGGAAGTAACAGCAAGTACAGTTGCTGATATAGCAACAACCACTGGAGCATCTATTACCAATCTATTAAGTGTTTTAACTAGTCAATTAGAAGCTACTTCAGCATTACAAACAGCTGAAAATGCTGATTATGCTTCTGCTGCAACAGCTCAGAAAAAAGCAGAAGGGGAATTAATAGATGCTCAAGTAGAATATGATGCTGCTAAAGCTACTTACTTATCTAATATTAACGAATTAAATCTAAATTTACAAATTACTAATAAAAGTAATACAGATTTTACAGTACAATTTAGTCCTTATACAAACCCTTTCTATGGTGTTACTGAGAATGGTTTAACTACTTCTCCATACAATGTTAATCCTGTAGAAAGTTATTACGCTTTTGTAGTTAAAGAAAGTGAAAAGTCAATTTTTTCAATAGCTACAGCTGAAGGCTTAATTAACACCCCTGATATAGCTTTCCCTATAAATGCTGATGCTCTTGATTTAAATACGGAAACCATTTCAGAGACTATTTCAATAACCCAACTGAAAGATACAAGTAATAATTCTTTAGTATTAGGAGAAAACTATGTTGTATTTGTTTTAGCACAATTTACAGTAGATTATAAAAAATCATTAAATAATTTTGAAGATTATTTAACAGCTGCATCTTCATCATTTACTTTAACAACTCCTTTAAATAGTCCTAGTACAGATTCTATAAAAGTCTCTTTCTTAGAGACAGATGCAAATCCTACTAATATAACAACTCAAGTATTACAATTTAATTTGAATGAAAAAAATAGTAATGTTGAATATCGCTGTATGTTTTTACTTAATAATTCAACATTAATTAATCAAATGTTCAAAACAGAAGATTTACTATCAGTAGAAAATCAAATTGTAAAAGAAATTAATGATGAAATTAATAAGATTAAAGACGAGGAAGATGAAATAAAAACTTATAATAATCAAAACTTATTGAACAGTTTAACTAGCGAACTAGAAATTCTTACTCAGAAGAAAGTAGCATTAAATCAAAATGATTCAGCTGCTGATACAACTGATACAGAGGTCAAAAAAACAGCAAAAAACAATATAAATGCTGATGATATTGACACTCAAATTACAGAATTAAAAGCTAGAATTCAAGAATTAACTGCTATAGATTTAAGAGATATTAATCCAATTGATAAAGAAGGAAATGTAAGTAGCCAAAATCAAACACCAAAACCTGGTTTCTTCTTTAACCAATTAATTGCAGAAAATGTCACTGATGGAAATTATACAGTGCCTTCTGGAAATCAAATCCAAATAGTAAAAAATAAAATAACAGTAGCACTTCCTATACAAGAAAACACAACTGATAATTTTGGAAATCCTCTTATAGAAGGGAATGAATATATTCCAGTTGTATTATCGGTAGCTTCTGGACCTAAAAAAGTAACTGTTCAATTTTCAAACTCAATTTCTGATTTTAAAAATACAGCAACCTTCAACTACGCTACAAAAAATACAGCAATCAAAAATAATTAAAAATTAAAAACACAACAAATATGACAACAATAGCAATGAAACCATTAAAATATGGTGTTACCGAAAATAAAAAAAGAACTCTAGACTCTTTAACTATTCAAGTTTTAAATGCAACAGATGAAGTATCTCAATTACAAGCAATAGTAAGTTCTCTAACAAACAAATTAACTACTTATCAAGATTTTTTAACACAAGCAGATGCAAATAAAACGCAAGCACTCAATAATGTTAATTTAATAAATAACGTAGTAAAAAATGCTTTAAACTTAAGAGATAATTCAAAAGTGGCCTTAAAAGAAGTTATAAAAGCTAATAGTAAAACCGAAAAAGTAGCTGAAAAAACTACAAGTGTTACAAATAAACTGATTTATACCGCTGAGATGATAAATAAATTGGCTAATCTAATTATTAGAAAAAAAGCACAAAATCCTCTTATTTCAGATCAATTAATAACAATGGTTACAACTGCAGGCAATAATGCAAACAATGCAGTGGCATTATCTTTAGTAGCTTTAAATGCAGCATTCACAGCTCAATCAACAAATAAAGAAGTTCAAAACACGGCTGCTTTAGAAAGTTTACAATCTATCAAGTTGTACAATAAACTAACTAATGATAAAAAGACTAATAGTACTAATTTATCCTTAAATACTTTGTTAAACAATGCCTATAATACTACTGTTGTTGAATTCAATAAGATGCAAAGTGCTTATAATGAAACTTTAAATCAGTTAAATTTAAAAACAGCAGATTTGAATAAAGCTCAGATTAATTTAAAATCATTACAATCTGGTTTAGCTGCTGCAAATGCTGCTGCGCTTGCCTCATAAGATGCTACAAAATCATTTAGTTTTTAGTCACAGTTTTTTAATGTCTAAATAAAAACTGTGATTAAAAACAATAAATTTCCCTAAAAAGAAAAAACATGAATAGTATTTACAAGAAATTTTATAGAACGTTCTATGCAAGAACCAGTTATATTCCTTCAAAACCGTTAAACAAAACGCTATTTCCTGGAGACTTTTTCCATATCATTAATGGAGAAATGATTCTTCTTGGAAATATTTTTAGTTCCCAAATTGTAGATACAAAAAATGTAGATTTTGAGCATGCTATCAAATTAAATACAGATTCCTGGAAGTTTAGTGAAGGTGTTACCAAACCTTATTCTGGTAGAGGAACAGGAAATAATGCCATTGATGGAGTATTTGAATTTAGTAAACAAATTCTAGCTTTTGAATCCAGTGGTAGTTTCTTTTTTACAAGTAACGAACCCGAAGCTGTTAGAATAAAAAAATGGAGTGAGTTACAAAATGAATTAATAATCAAACTTACACAAACTTATTTTTCCTTCAGAGAACTTTATTTAATTACAGAAACTGCAAGTACTTCAGATTGGACATTAGCTATTTCTGGTTCAAAAAATGGAGAATTAGAAATTGCAATCGATACAGAAAACTTTGGTTTAGTAGACATTTTTGGACATTCCTCTTCAAAAACAATTCAGTCGAAAGATATCGAATATTACAATAGACAATCGGAAAGAAAACCCAGTTTTTTTAAGGCAAAAAAATTAGTGGAGCAAAATGAAACTGTACAAGTATTTATAGACGAACTTATTTACCAACGCATCTTACTAAATAAATGGGGGAAAGATTTTTATAAGTACAATCTGAATAGTAGTCACGAACATGATGCTGCCATTTTAAACAATGCACAAATAAGCATTCTAGATCTTTTACCTAGTAATCAACTCAATCCTAACACGGCATTGCTCTATTTTAAATGGGCTGATGCATCTTTAGATGATATTGAAAAACTTTTTGTCAACTATGGAATCTAAAACTAACATAGCAATTCTTCATGAGGAACTCGATTGGCTTGAAAAAGTAATACAGCAAGTCATTAGTAGCTATTTGTTGCAAGAAGGACATGAAAAAGATTGGCACGATATTCCTTTACCTGATTTATCAATGGAAAATGGCACCTATGCTTCATTAATAAACGAATGGAATTTAAATAACTACGAACGTTTAGCCATGGCACTTTGTCTAGCACCACATCTTAAACCAGAATTATTAGATATTTTCTTTGGAAAAAATGGAATCTATGATAGAGGTTTTACAGAATTTGGAGGTGTTATCGACAAAAATCATAGTGGTTTTATTCCTACTGGTCAAACCTTGGTTTTTCTTATTACTGCTACACATAAAGAATTAAGAAATGAAGTACACAAAATAGTTAGTAAAGAAAACATACTCATCAAAGAAGATGTATTACAATTAGCCGAAACTGAAGAATTCATACCTAAGTTAAATGGTATTCTTAGTTTACATCCTAATTGGTTTCATTATTTTATAACCAATGAAAAAATTAGTGTTGCACAAAGTACTTCTTTCCCAGCGCAAAAAATAACTAGCCCTTTGAACTGGGAAGATGTTGTACTCGATACTATCGTTATGGAACAAGTAAACGAAATCCTTACCTGGCTGGAACATGGTGAAACCTTACTCAAAGAATGGGGTTTGTCCAGCAAAATAAAGCCTGGTTATCGCGCCTTGTTTTACGGTCCCCCAGGAACAGGAAAATCATTAACCGCTACCCTTTTAGGAAAAGCAACAAACAAAGAAGTATATCGAATTGATTTATCTATGATTGTTTCCAAATACATTGGAGAAACCGAGAAAAATTTATCCAAAGTATTTGATATTGCCCGAGATAAAGAGTGGATTTTGTTTTTTGATGAGGCCGATGCCTTATTTGGTAAACGAACTGCCGCTAATTCCTCTAATGACCGACATGCTAACCAGCAAACCGCTCATCTTCTACAACTCATTGAAGATTTTCCTGGGGTAGTTATTCTGGCCTCTAATTTAAGAGCCAATATGGACGAGGCATTTACAAGACGATTTCAGGCTATTATACATTTTAATATGCCATCTACTGATGAACGTTATCAATTGTGGCAGAATGCATTCTCAGGCATTTGTACCTTATCAGAAGAAATAGATTTATATCAAATTGCCGAAGATTACGAGCTTGCAGGTGGAGCCATTATTAATGTATTGCGATACTGTGCTTTGGCAGCTATAGGCAGAAATGATTCCGTTGTAACTAAAAACGAGTTATTAAAAGGAATAAAACGTGAGTTTAGCAAAGAAAACAAAACCCTAATTCTAAAAAAGTAAACTATGTTAAAAAATATAACATTAGCTTTAGCAATATGGTTTTTAGTAGATTGGGCTTATAATGAAAAAATAAAACCTTTCTTAAAGACAGAATTAAACACAGAAATTTCTGAACCTGTAAAAGACACATTTAAAAAAAAACCATTGAGTTTAGTTAAAAATTTATTGCTAAAAGATTCTGTTACTTATGGATTAGATATTTCACACTATCAAGGTGACCTTATAACTGCATTAAATAAAAAAAAAGACTCCCTTTATTTTGTCATATGTAAAGCCACTGAAGGTGAAACTTACATAGATCCAACATTTCAAAGCAATTGTACCATACTCAAAGAAAAACAGGTAATAAGAGGTGCTTATCATTTTTATCTCTGTGAGTTTGACCCCATAGACCAGGCTCAACATTTTTCAAAAACCATCACGGAAAATAATTTTTTAAACATTGGTCATTTACCTCCAGTTATGGATATAGAAAATAGTAGTATGGATACCAATTGTGGTGATTTAAAAACCGCTCAAAACAATATATTACTCTTTCTAAATGAAGTAGAAAAAATAACAGATCGTATTCCTATGATCTATACTAATAAATCTACAGGAGACAAATATTTAAACACTCCCGATTTTACAAAATACCCATTATGGATAGCTGCCTATACAAATGATCTTACGACCAGTAATATTCCCTCAGCATGGGATAATAAATGGATGATATGGCAGCGTTCCGATAGTTACTCATACCAGGACACCAATTTTGATTTTGATATTTTTAATGGTAACCGACTGGAATTGAGAAAATTTATTAGAAACACTATTGTTAAAAATAAACCTGCAAACTAACTTTTTACTCTTTCAATTATGAATGAATCAATAAAAAATACTACTCTACAAAAAGATAACAGTAGACAGGCAGCAGCTGTTATAGGAAGTAAAGGAAAAGTACATAGTGATAATCGTCCTTTAATACAAAAAAAAGCCAACAACACAGGATTACCAGATAACTTAAAATCTGGAATAGAAAATCTTTCAGGCCATGCTATGGATGATGTGAAAGTACATTACAATTCCGACAAACCCGCACAACTCAATGCCCATGCTTATGCACAAGGTTCAGAAATACATCTGGCTTCAGGTCAGGAAAAACATCTGCCACATGAAGCCTGGCATGTGGTACAACAAAAGCAAGGTCGTGTAAAACCCACTATGCAAATGAAAGGAAAAGTGAATGTGAATGATGATAAAGGTTTGGAGAAGGAGGCAGATGTGATGGGGGCGAAAGCTTTGCAGACTAAACCAAAAGAGAATAGCTTAAAATCTCAAAATAAAAACTATTCTGTAGATCAAAAGTCTCTCCGTAACAATTCCAACAAACCCAATCAATTGAAATCTCTTATCATACAAAAAGTTAAAGCTAAAAAGGCAAAAGCAAAGAAAGCTCATGGACATAAAATTGATTTAAAAAAACAAACAATGACTGTAAGAAATAAAAAAGATAGTTATACCTCTGGATTGATAAATGGTTTAAGTCAGGCGACTGGAGTTGAAGATGGACCAAGAGCGGAAGCACAAAAGGTAAAGAAATTTTTTGGAGGTAGCTGGATTGGAGGACACATGGTTAATGATCAATTGGGGGGAAGTGGAAGTTTCAAAAATATTGTCCCGATTACTTCTTCAATGAATGGGCTACATAAATCCGTTGAGAATCAAGCAAACAATCTACTAAGTGCGGGTAATGGTACTCAAATTGAATACAAAATGAAAATCCTTAAAAGAGCAACAGTAAAAAACGCGGTAAAAACCGTTAAAAACCTTCCAATAGAATTTAAACAAACCCTTCATGTTCACCCTGTAGGTTTACCTATGTATACAATAAATGGGCTTATACTGCAAGAGGCTTATCCAGGAAATGGTATAATACAACCTTAAAACTCCATAACAAAACCTAGCAGAAAACTATTTGACTTCAATTAGTACAATTAATTAACCAAATTTAAAAAAATATGAATACTCACGCTAACAAAATGCATGGTAATAAAAGCCAATCAGTAGCAAATACTGTTGCACAGAAAAAAAGTAATGGCAATCAA
This sequence comes from Flavobacterium piscis, assembly GCF_031457575.1. Classification (GTDB taxonomy): domain Bacteria; phylum Bacteroidota; class Bacteroidia; order Flavobacteriales; family Flavobacteriaceae; genus Flavobacterium; species Flavobacterium piscis_A. The sequence continues at coordinate 104,587 of NZ_JAVDWQ010000010.1, forward strand.
ACTCTTGCTTTGGAGGATAATCGTACGGAGTCAATTGTTCAAAAAAAGCTAAAAATAGTAGATAGCAATTCAACTGTTGCACAGTTGGGTAAGAAAAAAAGAGATCTTGAAAGAGCTAAAAAGAATAATCCAAATGGTCTTCAACATCATAATCGTCCTGAATATCAAGATGTAAATGAAAGACAGATAGAACTGGTAAAAACTGGAGTAAGTAAAAAAGATGCTAAAAGACAAGCAAAGCTAGAAAAAAAAGATGCTGAAAAATAGAGGAAGTAAACTATATAAATGACGCTTTTATTTTTTAGGTCTATCAAAACTAGAAAAGAAAAATGATGAATACACACACTGATAAAATACAAGAAAGCAAAAATCAGTCAGTTGCCAATGCTATTTACAAGGAGCATGACAACGTTGTATCAACTTTTCAGTTGGTAGACAACCGTCCTAAGTCTATAGCAAAATTACAAAAACAGGACAAGGATAGTAATACCCAAACTGTATTTCAACTCCAAAAACTAGAGGCAGGAAAACTCAATGTTGTTGGTGAACATCATTCTGAAAGCAACCAGCGACGAGAGCAAGAGAAGAATTTAGCAAAAAGAGAAGTGGGTGGAAAATACTGGACTGAAGATAAATTTCGAATTAGAAAAACAAAATCACCCCAAGAAAATTCAGTAAAAGATACACCTCAAGATCCAAGAATCATAGGGGACGCTTTGTATTTAAGGATAGCAGAAAGCATTCAATATGTTGATAATGCCAAAAATGAGTTTGAACAAGAATGGACTCAACGGACTACACAAAAACTGTCTGAACAACAATTATTGAATTTAAAAGCTAAATTACAAACCTTTTTGGTAACCTGCAAAACCCACACGCTGGAAGCAAACAGATTAGCCACAGCCTATATGCATAATGAAGAGTTTAAAACCCTCCCAAAATTCGTTACAGACCAAATTATACAAATCCATAAGTTGCTGCCAGAAACTGAAAAGTTGTTTCTTATATTGGCTGAAACCTGGAAAAAAAATTCCATTGAACAATTAATCTCAGATAGGTTCTTAAGTTCTTTCAATGTATTTGGTTCTAATATTGACGTTCTCAATATGTATACCTCAAAAATAGGTGGTGCAAGCAGGACGGAAACAAGTAAGTTAAGATCCTATGAAATGGACAATGCAGCCGATTTTGCACACGATAGGATTGGTGTTTGGAAAATAGGCTTTAACCACGTTAAAGACATTAAAGAAGAAATGCAACACAACGACACTAAAAACTATGTATTAATAAATAGAAAAGAATTCAATCATGAATACAAAGAGTTGCCCATTTTAGTTGAAGGTCACATGGTGAAACAAAAAGAATAAAAAACACAATGGAACACCACAATAAAATAAATAAAAACAAACAACCTAGTTTGACGCCAAAAACCGTTCAAACCAAAGGCATATACCTGCAAGACAATCGTCCTACAACAATTGTACAAAAAAAAACAAACAACACAGGTTTACCTGATAATTTAAAATCAGGTATAGAAAACCTATCAGGCCACAGTATGGATGATGTGAAAGTACATTACAATTCCGACAAACCTGCACAACTCAATGCCCATGCTTATGCACAAGGCTCTGAAATACATCTAGCTTCTGGACAAGAAAAACATTTACCACATGAAGCCTGGCATGTTGTTCAACAAAAACAAGGAAGAGTTAAACCTACTTTGCAAATGAAGGGCAAAGTGAATATAAATGATGATGCAGGATTGGAGAAGGAAGCAGATATGATGGGTGAGAGAGCCATTCAAATGATGGTTTATCAAAATGTAAAACAATTGAGACATGTTACATTGTCGAAAAATTCATTTACACTTCAAGGTAAATGGATTTTACGAAACGGTCATCCAGTTGAAGTAGCAGATAACTATGATCTCCAACAAGATGAAACCGATTTTGACATGTCACTATATTTTCAGCAACCTAGAGTTATTTTTAATGAAGGTAATAAAATAGGTAAATATGATAAGACTGGAAACTTAACTTTTGAAGACTTTGATTCTTCCAAAATACCGACCCATGATAAATTACAAGAAACCCGAAAAGATCAAGGTATTGAACTTGGAAAAAGATTACTTTCTAGTAGTAATATCAAGGCTGAAGCAGATAAAGTTGAAGCATTAGCTGATAAACTTGAAAAACTAGCTGGATCCAACGTTCCTAAAAAGCACGATGCTAAAATCAAAAAAATGGCGAAGCAATCTTTTACAGGTGATAATTTTAGGAAAATTATAAAGGCACAAGATGAATTTACTCAGTCAGAAGCAACAGCAGCATTGTTTGATGGACTACGTAATAGTTTAGGAAGTTCGCAAGATAAAGATGTTCAAAGATTTATAGAACAAACATTACGTGCATATAGCTCGCTACGAGCTCGTACAGGAAGTATATCAGCACCAATGAACTATAAAGGAAATCTGGTTGGACAACAACACCCCACTAGTTGGACTAAACACGACAAACTACCTTCTGGTGGATCAAGCCACAGTTATTCTGATCGACAACGTGTTCATATACAAAATCAGGCTTTCTCCAACTTGTCTAAAAATTCTGACGTGAGTGCGAGTATGTTAATTATAAGCAATCTACTCTCAGCTTTGGTTGCGACTTTAAGCACCATGGCATCTGCACACAGCGCTGAAAACGTTCCTGACTTTGATTTGGGTTCGAAATTGGAAACATTTAAAGACAGATCGCAAGTGAAATTGCAGACTGAAACAGTAGCAGAAGAATTCGGATTCAATGGTTCTAAAAGAAAGAAAAGAAAATTGAACGCTAAATATACATCTCATGATTATCCTTCTTCTCCAATTAGAGACGACAATGCTTCATCGGATGACGAAGATCTTAGTTTAATACCAATTCCTAAACCAACAAAAAATATAAAACTGGATTCTAACAATAGCTCTAGCTCTATCCATTTGGATAAGAGCAAACCCATGACACCAAGCATAAGTGAACTATTGAAGTCTTTTAAGATAACTCAACAAAAAACTAATTTACAAAATTTAATCTTACGCATTCAAGCAGCATTACCTGTTGGTCCTATTACATCTCAAGTATGGTTAGATTTAAATGTGATAACTCAAAACATTGCACTTATTAATGGATCTGGAGTTTTTGATTCTTACTATTTAACCATTTATTACAACCAAATTGTAGATGCTTATACAAGAGGTGCTCAATGGATTAATCGACAAATGATAGGAGGAAATCCACAGCAAATGATTCAATTTATAAATGTTACACGGATAAACGCATTAGAGCAATTTATGGCTGAATGTGGACAAATGGCTGTACACAATGTAGTTGCACTTCAAACAGCACAAGAAAATGGAACACTTGCTCAAGTAAACCAAGGAATACAAGACACAAATGCTTTGCATCAAATTGGTAATTTTAATCAGAATATTGGTGAGGGCGATATTCGTACATTATTGGCTAATGCTGGACATCAAGGAATCCCTGTAATTGGTAATTTGGCACAATTACAAACTTTTATACGAGATTATAATACCTATGAAGCACTAGGGCAGACTGCATTTAACATGGCAGGATGGGGAACAAATGTAATCCAACATTTATGGCCTATTGGAAATATTGAAGCACAAGAAATTGTAGCAATGAATAATTTTACTCAAGGAGTCACTAATGAAATTAACTTTATTATTAACACCGATGGTCATCAACAAATTGCACAAGGAGATCATTGGATTACGGTTCGATTAGAAAGAACCCACACAAGAAACATTCGACTCTTTTTCCTCGATAGCCTTCGTGGAGATAGAGATTATTCAATGTTATTTGCAGCCTTAAACCGTTTTATATCAAATCAACAGGTATAATAATAGTTGGAAATGCTGAATCTGCCGCTCAAGGTCAGTTTTTAAGGTCATAAGTTTCAGGCATATTTACTCATAATAAGCACTCTAAAAAAATAATTTTGTTAAACACAAATTAAAAAATTATATAGAAAAGTAATTTATAGTTTATCTAAAAGTTGTATTCTATACATTTTTATTAAAAATAGAATACCGGCTTTTTTGATTTATCAAAACAGTATTATTTATACACCATCACACTAAAATCACCCTCACAATAATTTTCTTTTACAACAACAGTATTGGAAAGCGTCTTACAAAAATCGGTAATCGTTTTTGGAGAATATGCCATTAAAATACTCTCTGGGTTTACAGTTTTACTTAATAAATTAAACCCTAAAGCTATATTACAATGGGCATATAAATGAGTTATGGCTTTAAAAATAAAACTAGGATTGCTGTTTTTATAGTTGAGCGAACCTGAAACTAAAACACAATCGACCATAGGCAAAGTACCTTGCATGAAATCGCCTAGATAAAATCTTGCAGTGGAAACATCTTTGTTTTTTTCAATAGCATTGTCTAAAAAAGTAGCTATCATATCAATACCATGATAGGAAAAACCACTAAAATGTTGGGACAAATAAAAACACAAATCCCCATTGCCGCAACCAATGTCTAGAATAGATTTATTATTTAGATCTCCTATTTGTGCTAAAACTTCAAAACGCTTCAGTTGGTCATACTCAGAAAACCAAGCTAGACTTTGGGCACTTTCCGAACCATATTTTTCAATCTTGTCTTCATGAAATTTTTGTATGTACAATTTGTCGAGCATATAAGGGCGCTTATTAAAAGTTAGTTGGTAAAAATAAGCTATTTATTTTTTGAAGTTTAAATTTTAATGCTTGCTCATTTGTGATACCAACAGAAGATGTCCATTTTTTTTCCCTTCAATTGACGCTTTAAAACTAATTTCAAATGAAGTTTATGTGTAAACGAAAGTAGCACAGTCACCAACAAGGGATGGTACAATAGACTTATAGTTTTTTTTTGACAACAGAAGTATTGATCCTATTGATCCTTGATCCGTAAATATAAAGATAAAAAAGACACAAAAACAAAAAACCCCTTGAAATCAAGGGGTTTGAGAGTGAACGCAGAAGGATTCGAACCTTCGACCGCCTGCTTAGAAGGCAGGTGCTCTATCCAGCTGAGCTATGCGTCCATTTGTTTTAAAACTTATGGAAAAGTTTTTGTCGGGGTGGCAGGATTCGAACCTGCGGCCTCCTGCTCCCAAAGCAGGCGCGATAACCGGGCTACGCTACACCCCGTAAGCAAAATTGAAGCGGAGAGTAAGGGATTCGAACCCTTGGTACAGTTTCCCATACGCATGTTTAGCAAACATGTCCTTTCGGCCACTCAGGCAACTCTCCAAGCTCAAGGAACATGCCCTATTTTGCGGTTGCAAATGTAACACAACATTATATTTCTCACAACTATTTTTGAGGTTTTTTTAATCTTTTTGCAATCTTTTTTTCAAAACACTTCACAATCAAACGAATAGAATTAACAAAAAAATCATATTAAATTTAAAATCGAATCGCATAGATTCAAAATTTGAATTTCTATAAATTAAAGATTAAATTTGCTTGATTAACTAATAATATACAGAAAATGAACAAAAGAGTTGTTATCGTTTCTGCCGTTAGAACACCTATCGGAAGTTTCATGGGAGGATTATCTACAGTACCCGCTCCAAAATTGGGTGCTGCTGCAATAAAAGGAGCATTACAAAAAATCAACCTTGACCCAAAATTAGTTGATGAAGTTTTTATGGGCAATGTAATACAAGCCGGAGTTGGTCAGGCACCCGCACGTCAGGCAGCACTTTTTGCCGGTTTGTCTGAAAAAGTTTCCTGTACAACCGTAAACAAAGTTTGTGCTTCCGGAATGAAAGCCGTTATGTTTGGTGCGCAGGCTATTTCTTGTGGTGATGCTGAAATTGTAGTAGCCGGAGGAATGGAAAACATGAGTTTAATTCCGCATTACGTACAAATGCGTAATGGAAATAAATTTGGTCCGGCCACAATGCTAGACGGAATGCAAAAAGATGGCTTGACAGATGCTTACGATAACAACGCAATGGGAGTTTGCGCTGATTTATGTGCAGCTGAATACAACATCAGCCGCGAGCAACAGGATAATTTCGCTATTCAATCTTACGAAAGAAGTGCAAAAGCATGGGATGCCGGAAAATTTGACAATGAAATTATTCCAGTTGAAGTACCACAAAGACGTGGTGAACCAATCATCTTTTCAAAAGACGAAGAATACACCAATGTAAAACTGGATAAAATAGCCTCATTAAGTGCTGTCTTCACAAAAGACGGAACAGTTACTGCTGCAAATGCTTCTACAATCAATGATGGTGCTGCAGCTTTAATTTTAATGTCTGAAGAAAAAGCAATCGCATTAGGACTAAAACCCTTAGCCTGCATAAAAGGTTACGCAGATGCTGCTCAGGAACCAAAATGGTTTACAACCAGCCCTGCAAAAGCGTTACCAAAAGCTTTAGACAAAGCCGGAATTTCAATTACTGATGTTGATTATTTCGAATTTAATGAAGCTTTTTCTGTTGTTGGTTTAGCGAATTCAAAAATCTTAAATCTTGATAACAATAAAGTAAATGTAAATGGCGGAGCTGTTTCTTTAGGACATCCTCTTGGGTGTTCCGGAGCCAGAATCATCGTAACCTTACTAAATGTTTTAGAACAAAACAATGCCAAAACCGGTGCCGCTGCAATTTGCAATGGCGGCGGTGGTGCATCGGCAATTGTCATCGAAAGAGCTTAAATAATACATTTCAATTAGGAGTTATTCATTCAATAACTCCTAATTTTTAACTTATAAATTACCTAAATGTTCGGAATTTGCAATCTAGCCATAGTACCCGTTCGGTCTGAACCAAGTGACAGAAGTGAAATTGTTACACAACTTTTGTTTGGCGAACATATCGAAATCTTAGAACGTCAAAATCAATGGGCCCGAATAAAAATTCAGTTTGATGATTATGAAGGCTGGGTAGATTCCAAACAATACCAGATAATTTCAGAAGCCAATTATAATCTGTTAAGCAATGAAGCTATTATTTTAAATGCTGATTTGATCGAATATATTACTTCATCCGATAATTTATTACTCCCTATTCCACTAGGGGCTTCTTTGTCATTCTTGAATAATAACGAAATCAATACTTCAAACTTTGATTTCGAGGGCACAAAAACCAGTGGCATAAAACCAAAAAGTGCTTTATTAAACACTGCTTTTATGTATTTGAACGCTCCGTATCTTTGGGGTGGAAAAACACCATTCGGAATCGATTGTTCCGGTTTTACCCAAATGGTTTACAAACTAAACGGCTACAAAATTCATCGTGATGCCTCACAACAGGCTCTTGAAGGTGATCCACTAAGTTTTATTGAAGAAAGCGAACCGGGAGATTTAGCCTTTTTTGATAATGAAGAAGGAAACATCATCCATGTCGGAATCATCATGGAAAACAACTACATCATTCACGCAAGTGGAAAAGTACGTATCGACCGTTTAGACCACTTAGGAATTTACAATCCTGAACTGAATAAACACACACACAAATTAAGAGTAATTAAAAAAATAATTTAAAAACACCAATATCACAAATTAATACAGATTTAAAAATCCTTTTTATCCTTTAATCTGTAGCAGAAAATTCGTGTAAATTAGTGTAAATCCGTGTTTAAGCACTAACGCGAATCGTTTTCCTAAACTCCGAAGGACTATTTCCTCTCTGTTTTTTAAAGAATTTATTAAAGTGACTTTCATCCGTAAAACCAAATTCATATGCAATTTCGTTGATACGTTTATCGCTGAATTGTAAACGATGCTCAATCAGTTTCGTTTTGTAATTGCTGATATATTGCTGCATCGTTTCGCTGGCATGTTTCTTAAAGTAACGGCCTAAATACGTATTCGAAATTCCGAAATAATCACTGATCGATTCCGCTTTGATTTTCTCCGGATAATAAATATTCGTCTGAATGTATTGCAAAATATCCATCGCTTTAGCCTCCGCACCCACATTTACCTGTTCCGGTAAATACTTCGCAATATTTCGCGCCACCACAATAATCAGCGTATTCACCAATTGCTGAATCAATTCCTGATTATAAACATCTTTATCCTGATACTCGCGGATAATGGCTTCAACCATCACTTTCACCAGACATTTATCGGAATCATTTTTCAAGATACAGCCCGGCTGGTGATTCGCATTCTGCAAAATATATTCTAATCGTTGGACATTTTCGTTTTGCAGACTTGAATTTTTCAGGTAAATATCGTTGAATCTCAAAAAGAAAAACTTCGTTTTAGTCTCAATTGTAAAGTTATGACAGTCTTCCGGTGTCAACAAAAACAGATGTCCGGCATCATATTCAAAAATATTTTTATTAATACATTGCGAGCCTGTTCCTTCCAGAATATAAACCAGTTCAAAAAAATTATGACGGTCACCAACATCCGGATATTCATCTAAGGTTTCAAAAGAAACCGTAAAAGGTTCGTATAAATTTTCTTTTTTCATTTTGCAAATATACCTAATAAACGAAAATATATACCATTTAAATGCTGTAAAAAAGGTATAATTTTGTTAAATAATTAAAATCACAAAAACAACAAGCACTTTTTGGGTGTGTCCCCGCAGAAAAAGCGGGGTCGGGTCATCCGCTAAATCTTTTATTTTTTTTAAAGAAAAAAAATAAAAGGATATCGCTGCTACCCCTCACACAACACCAGAAATACAAGAACATTTACAGGATGAAAAAAATATTTATTATCAACGGAGGGCAAAATTTTGCACATTCAGGAGGGAAATTCAATCAAACCGTAACCGATTGGACTATCGAATACTTACAAAGTAAAAATTACGAAATAAAAACAACCAGCATAAAAGAAGCAATCGACCTTGACAAAGAAGTCGAAAAATTCGTTTGGGCTGATGTAGTAATTTATCATACACCAATTTGGTGGTTTCAATTACCGAATCTTTTCAAAAAATATATCGATGATGTTTTCACCGCCGGACATCAGAAAGGAATTTACAAAAGCGACGGAAGAACCAGAACAAATCCGGACATCAATTACGGAACAGGCGGGCTTTTACACGGACGCAAATACATGCTAACCACAAGTTGGAATGCGCCTGCGACTGCTTTCACACTTCCCGGAGAATTCTTTGAAGAAACATCTGTTGATGACGGCGTGATGTTTGGTTTCCATAAAATGAATAAATTTGTAAGTATGGAAAAATTAGACAGTTTCCATTTTCACGATGTTGAAAAAGGAGCAACTGTTGAAAACATCAACATCTTTAAGGAAAATTATACGAATCATTTAAAACAAATTTTTAAAACTTTATAATTATGATATTTATTACCGCCATCATAAAAAGCAAACAGGAAAACTTAGAAGAAGTTAGAAACATGATCCATTTCCTGGTTACAGAAACCAGAAAAGAAGAAGCCTGCATACGCTACGACCTTCATACAACTGAAAATGTTTTCATAATTTGGGAAGAGTGGAAAGATCAGGATGGTCTTGACATACACAACAATCAATCGTATTTACAGGATTTCATTTCTAAAAGTGAGAGTTTAATTACTGCTCCGATTCAGGTTTACAAAACAACACAATTATTATAAAAAATTAAAATAAATAATCATTAAAAACTAAATTGCCCTATACCTTAACTAATTAAATATGAGCAAATATCATTTAGCAGAAATTAACATTGCCAAAATGAAAGGCGTTGACATCAACGATCCGATCATGAAAGAATTCGTAGATAATTTAGATCTTGTCAATACTTTAGCCGAGAAGAGTGAAGGTTTTGTCTGGAGATTGAAAGATGACAGCTACAATGCCACAAATCTCAATCCGTATAATGATGAACAGATTATTGTCAATGTTTCTGTTTGGGAGAATATTGAAACTTTAGAACATTATATGTACAAAACTTTTCACAGCGAGTTTTTGAAACGACGTAAAGAATGGTTTTTAAAATTCGGAAAAGCAGCGACAGCTATGTGGTGGATCCCGAAAGGACATATTCCAACCCTTGAAGAAGCAGTAGAAAAATTAGATTATTTACAGCAAAACGGAGCTTCACAATTGGTTTTTGATTTGAAACATAAGTTTTCACCTCAGGCTTTGGAAAACGATAAAGTTTGATTTTTTAAAATTAAAAGAGCTTTTAGGCAATTCTAAAAGCTCTTTTTAAATTATTTAATCCCTCCAAAAGCACCAAAACACATATTCTTATGCAAAATTTCGACACTTGCAAAACCTGTTTTTTTCATTAAATCCAATTGGTAATTCATAGATCTTGGCGAATCTTCTTTTTCAATATAATCCAATACTTTTTGACGATATTCCGCTCCGCCAATCCCTTCCAAATAATCGCCGTAACGCTGCCACGTATATTCATTTAATAATTCAGTATCCTGCGTAATCAAGTCCGAAACCATAAAACAGCCACCCGGTTTTAATAATTTGAATATTTTAGTAAATGTGGTTTCCCAATCTTCATCATCACGTAAATGATGCAAAACCGCTCCGGCCAAAATAATATCAAAATGGTTTTCCGGCAAATCGACTTCACGAATATCACCTTGTTTCACTTCTACATTACCATTTGTTTCTTTCGAAACTCTTTCAAAAGCCCTGTCCAACATTGGCAAACTCAAATCGACCAAAGTGCTGTTCAGGTTTGGTAACTTAGACAACATCATCAAAGTATAATTTCCGGCGCCACAGCCAATATCCAATACATTCGTAGCATTCGGAACGATTCTTTTAGAAGCTTCTGTTATTAATTCTAAAGAAATTGTAGCATCGATTGTCGCCACCTGCCCCGTTTCTAAATTTGAAAATCGTTCGACATCATTGTCAAAACGCTCTCTGATCTCTTCTGTAGTTGATTTTTTCATGGTTTACTTTTTGGTTATGAGTTATGGGTCATTCGTTATTCGTTATGAACTTGGATAAGTAGTTATTGTATTACGTTTATTTTTTTAAATTAATTCCCAAGACAACTGCTAACATTTAACCAAAATTACCATTTTGATATATACTTCAAAAATACTTATTTTGTCAATTATTAATACTTAATAGGTATTTATGGAATTACGTCATCTAAAATATTTTTTGGCTGTTGCCAAAGAACTGAACTTCACCAAAGCTGCTGAAAAACTATTTATTTCCCAACCTCCGTTAAGCAGGCAGATTATGGAACTTGAAGAAGAACTGCAGGCAAAACTTTTTATCAGAAACAATAAAAAAGTAGAGCTGACCGAAGCCGGAAAATATTTCGAAAAAGAAGTAAAGGAACTTTTTCAGAATCTGGAGCGTATCACAATCAAAACGAAAAAAATTGCAGAAAATGTTTCGGGAGAATTCAGAATTGCCTATATCAGCTCCATTTATTCCTCAGTTATTTCAGAATTGATCAAACATTTAAAAGAACAATTTCCCTATGTGAATTTCAAACTTTTTGAAGTTTCCACCACCAAACAGATTTTAGCTTTGGAACAAGGAAAAATTGATTTGGGAATTATTCGGTCTCCGGTAAAATCTCCTAAAATAAAATCGCAATTATGGTTTCAGGATGGGTTTTCTGTGGTTTACAATAAAAGTTCAATTCAAATTAATTCTGAAGAAGAAATTCCTAATTTAAAAGACGAAACTTTTGTGTTTTTCAATAAAGATTATGCACCACATTATCATGAAGTTTTATTGGAACTTTGCGCGTTTTATGGTTTTGAACCCAAAATCATTCACGAATCAAATAACATCAATTCGATTGTCCAATTGGTTAAAAATGGTTTGGGAATTTCGATTGTTCCGTCCAACATTGCCAAAAACAATTCAGATCCTGAAATCGGTTTTATTGAATTGAAAAAAGTAAATTTATTTACCGATGTATCTCTAATTACTTCAAAAGAAGACAATTCTGAAATCACAAAATCTGCAGTTGATTTTTTATTGCATTTTAAAAAATGATCACGCAAAGTCGCAGAGTCGCAAAGTTTTGTTTTGAATAGCCTCCCCTCCTGCTTTAGCTGGAGGTTATTTATAAAATACTTAAAAACTTTGCGACTTTGCGAGATTAATTAAGAGTATGGAAATCCGTAAAAAACAAAAACTTAAAGGAATTAAATTGCACACTGAAACACAAAGTAATTCGTGAAATTCGCAACAAAAAAGTTACAATTTATCACATCCAAATTCCTTAGAAAGAAGGAACTTTTAAATATCTTAGCAAATTATAATTCTACTTAAAAAAATCAAATAAAATGGCTGAGCAATCTTCAATCCAATGTCCAAATTGCGGAACAACTATCGATGTAAATGATATTCTGAAACATCAGTTGGAAGACAGCATCCGTAAAGAGTTTCAACAAAAAGCCAATGCTCAGTCCAGAGAACTGGAACTCAAAAACGAGCAATTCGAAAAAGCCAAAGCCGATTTTGAAGCTAAAAAGAAACAGGAAAACGAACTTTTTGCGGAACGTCTGGAACGTGAAAAAAAGATAGTCGAAAAAGATATTACCGAAAAACTAAAAACCAAACTCGACGAAGAAAACAAAGATCGTTTGCTTTCAATGGAAAAAGAACTTTCCGAAAAATCAGAAAAACTTCGTGAACTTAATAAAATGGAAGGCGAAATTGCAAAACTCCAACGTGAAAAACTGGAGATGAAAGACGCCATCGAAGCCGAAGCACAAAAACAACTGAATGCTACTTTGGTTTTAGAACGTGACAAAATCCGCAAACAGGAAGAGGAAAAAAACGAGCTTAAAATCAAAGAATACCAAAAACAATCAGACGACCAAAAGAAACTGATCGAAGAAATGAAACGCAAGCAGGAACAAGGCTCAATGCAATTACAAGGCGAAGTAATGGAATTGGCAATCGAGGAATGGCTGGCGAATAATTTTCCGCTCGACAGTATTGATGAAGTCAAAAAAGGGGCAAACGGAGCCGATTGCCTACAAATTGTGAACACACGAGAACATCAAAATTGCGGCTGCATTTATTACGAAAGCAAGCGTACCAAGTCATTTCAGCCGGCGTGGATCGAGAAATTCAAAAATGACATCAGGACGAAAAGAGCCAATATCGGAGTTTTGGTAACCGAAGTGATGCCGGCCGGAATGGACCGAATGGGTATGCGTGACGGAATCTGGATTTGCACTTATGAAGAATTTAAAGGTTTAAGCGCTGTTTTGCGTCAATCTTTAATACAAGTTAGCCATGCAGTTCAGGCGCAGGAAAACAAAGGAGATAAAATGTCGATGCTGTATGATTTCTTAACCAGTAACGAATTCCGTTTGCAAATTGAAGGAATTGTGGAAGGTTTCACGCAAATGCAAGGTGATCTCGATGCCGAAAAAAGAGCCATGCAAAGAATCTGGAAACAACGCGAAAAACAAATCGAAAAAGTGGTCCACAATACATTGGGAATGTACGGTTCAATTCGTGGTATTGCCGGAAATGCTGTGCAGGCCGTAAAAGCTTTGGAATTGGATTTTATTGAGGAAGACAAAGAAGATCCAAAGGAATTAGAATAAAATATAAATTAAAAATTCTGATTAAATTCAAAGAAAAACTTAACATGCAACTACATTTATATTGATTATATTTACTAAGCATTGCCATTTTGCCTGAGGTAACTTGTGCATTAGTAATTTTATTAATTTAATAAGTATGTCACATGGAAAATAAAAAAGACGAGAATATCCTGCCCAATACCGATTTACCTAAAACAGATAGCATTGAACCAATAACAAAAGAACAGAAAAAAAATATCCCTGCAACAAGAACTCCAAGAGCAACTACCGTTAGAAAAACCACTGTTGCAAAACCAATTGATAAAACAAAAGTAGCCTCTGCAGTTATTAAACCCGAGGTTGTAAAACCAGTTGCTGTATCTCAGGCAAAAGCAACAATAAAAACTACTGCAATAAAAAAACCTGTAAAAATCACTCTTCCTGAGGAAAAAGCAGAAGAAACTTCGCCTTCTGATTCAAAAAATTCACAGTTAAAAGAAGAAAAACCCGTTAAGAAAAAGGCAGAAAAATTAACTGAATCTGTTTCTAAAGAAAAATCGAAAGACAAGGCTAAAAATAAACTGAAAGAGAAAAAGGAAAAAGCCAAGAAAAGAGAAAAAGTGATAAAAGCGGTTATCAAAAAATTCGAGAAAGCCAAAAAAGCGAAACTAAAAGCAAAAGCCAAAAAGAAAGAAAAAGCTGAAAAGGCAAAGGCTAAAGCCAAAGCTAAAAAAACAGAAAAAAAGAAGGGTAAAAAATCTAAATCAAAAAAGAAAAAATAAGATTAGAAAGGTTTAACCTTAATAGGGTTGAGCCTTTTTTGTTACCTCCTGCAGTCATTGCGAGGAACGAAGCAAACACATTCAGCATATCCACAACAATTGTCAATGTTAGTGAGATTGCTTCATTCCTCGCAAAGACAAAATCATCATGAAAATTTATCCTCCAATCGCAATCATACTACGATTATCAAAATGCAATTTTGGGTCATCCATTTCAGAAATCGTAACCATTCCCGACCTGATTTTTTTCTTGTTTTTGATAGAAGCTGAAATCAATTCGGTAATAGATTCGCCATTTCTAAACGCCGTCAGCAAATCGGTTTCAGAATTAGAGAAAAGACAGTTTTTAATTTTACCGTTAGCTGTCAGGCGAATTCTGTTGCAGCCATCACAGAACGGATTCGTAATAGAACTAATGATTCCGAAATCACCCTGAAAACCTTTTATTTTATATGTTCTGGCAGTGAAGTTTTTTTCATCTTCAAGTTTTTGAATTGTATCCGAAGTAAAACATGCTTCAACCTGCGATAAAATTTCATTCTGCGATACCATTTTACTTCTGTCCCATTCATTTCCTGCAAAAGGCATAAATTCTATAAAACGAATAGAAAGTGGCAAAAACTGAGTTAATTGAATAAAATCTATAATTTCGTTTTCATTAAAACCTTTCATCAATACCACATTTACTTTTACCTGAAAATCATTGTTCAAAAGCAAATGCAGATTATCAATCACTTTTTCAAACTGATTTCTGAGTGTTACCGAATGAAATTTAGACGAAACTAAAGTATCCAGGCTCAAATTGATTTTTTTGACTTCAAATTTCTTTAAAACATCGATATGACGGTCAATTAAAATTCCGTTAGTAGTGATGGAAAGAGAAACTTCCAAAGTTGATAATTGGGAAATAATCTCAGGGAAATCTTTTCGCAAAAGCGGTTCACCTCCCGTTAATCTAATTTTATCAACACCATTTTGTACAAACGTCTGGGCAATAGCAAAAATCTCTTCAGCCGTCATTAAACTGGCTTTTGGAGACAATGCGATTCCGTCAGCAGGCATGCAATACGTACAACGCAAATTGCATTTCTCTAACAACGAAATACGCAAATAATTGTGTTTTCGTCCAAAATCATCCGTCAAAATAGTGCTAGAGGGTATCATGATTTTTTCCTTTTAAAATATGAAAAACGTGCATCACGTGTGGAAAAACGGCATCCATAGATTCCCTGGCTCCGTTGGCTGATCCCGGCAAAGCCAAAACCAGGCTTTTTCCCAATGTTCCTGCAACCGTTCTGGATAACATCGCATATGGCATACGTTGTTGTCCGTAATTGCGAATTGCCTCTTCTATTCCCGGAATTCTGCTTTCTAACAAAGGAGATAACGCTTCCGGTGTTACATCTCTTGGTGATAAACCTGTTCCGCCGGTAAAAATGACTAATTGATGCTCTTTTGCAAAAACTATTGCCCTTTCCTGAATAACGTCAATTTCATCAGGAATAATTTCGTAATGCGCCGTTTCAACCCCGCACGAAGTTAATTTTTCTACTATTATCTTTCCGGAACGATCTTCTTTATCTCCTGCAAAAATGGAATCAGAACAAACAAAAACTGCGGCTTTTATAGTGTAGGGAAATTTATTTTTGAAAGATGATTTTCCTCCTTCTTTATTAATTAATTTGATGGTTGAAATTTCGATTTCCTTATCGATAGGTTTCAGCATATCGTACATCGTCAATGCCACAATAGAAGCACCGTGCATTGCTTCAACCTCAACTCCGGTTTTGTAAACTGTTTTTACATGGAAAATAATCCGAATCGTTAAATCCTCAATTTTATATTCGACAGTAGTAAATTCAATAGGAAGCGGATGACAATCCGGAATCGACAAATGCGTATTTTTTACCGCAAATAATCCGGCTGTTTTGGCCATTTCAAGCACATTTCCTTTTGGCACCAGATTATTCACCACCGCATCAATTGTCTCCTGTCTGCTAACTTTGACAATTGCTGTGGCTGTGGCAGCTCTTAATGTGCTTATTTTATGCGTGATATCTACCATTTAATTTTTTTGTTAGGTATTTTGTTTCCAGGTGAATGTATCGTTTTCAAACATTTCTTTACCAAAAATAGGCACATCAGTTTTAATCCAGTTAACGATGGCTTCTGTAGCTTCATAAACCTGCTTGCGTCTTGTTGCCGAAACAAAAACAAACAGACAAATTTCACCCGCTTTTACCACACCTAAACTGTGATAAATGTGCATGCAGGTTAAATCGAATTTAGCAAAGGCCTTTTCACGTATCGCATGCAAAGCTTCGTTCGCCATATCGGTATAAGCCGAATAATCAATCGCTACAACGGTATTATCATGAATCACATCGGCACGAACCTGTCCGAGAAAGATGTTATGGGCACCAATCGTATGTTTCGACTGGTGTTTGGCAATAGATTCTGCAATAAATTCAGGAGAAATTGGTCCTTCTACGAATACATTTTTACTCATTGTTTTTATTTTTAGTTGCCACGAATTGCACTAATTTTATATTCTTTCTTTTTTCTTTTTCAAAGATTAAATGATATCACAGGTTTCTTTGATTTTTTACAGGCCAAACTATTTTTTTCATTCATCACAATTAGTCTAATTTTAAGGTATAATTTAATGAAAAAAAATATTAATTTGTGCTAATTCGTGCAATAATTCGTGTCAAAAAAATTAATCCTTAAATCTTTTACTCTGTGGCATAAACTTTATTCAGCAATTGATTCAATGCCAAAGCACCTCCGGAAATACTTTTTATATTTTTGAAATTCTTTTTCTGAAGCAGTTCAATTGCCATTTTACTTCTTATTCCGGATTGGCAAAAAATGTAAATGGTTTGATTTAGATTCAGTTTTTCAATTTCTCTTTCTACATCCATTAACGGAATTTGGGTTCCATTTTTAAAATTTATTTTTGGAAGCTCATCTGCATTACGAACATCTAAAAACAGTACTTCTTCATTATCCATTTCATTCAAAGCAGTTTCAGCGGAAATTTCTTCGACAGTATTTTCAATCGATACATATTTTTCTTCGAAAATATTTCTATTCATTAAAAACGAGCTATTTTTTTCAAAGTCATATTTCTGCTGTTCATTATTCAAAATAGTATAAACCAATATCCTGCCGGTTAAAATCTCACCTATTTCCAGAATAATTTTTATTACTTCATTGGCTTGCAGCATTCCAATAATTCCAACTGAAATTCCGATTACTCCGGCATCAGCACAATTCGCTGAAGAACTATTATCATCCGGATACAAACATCTGTAAGTAGGTCCGTTTTGATAATTAAAAACCGAAACCTGACCCTGAAACCTAAAAATAGATCCGTAAACCATTGGTTTATTAGTCACAAGACAAGCATCGTTTATCAGGTATTTTATTTGCAGATTATCCGTGGCATCTACAATAATATCATATTTTTCGAATAATGAGATGGCATTTTTACCTGATAATTTCTCTGCAATTGCATTCACTTTCACCAACGGATTCAATTCGGTTATCATTGCTTTTGCTTCATCAACCTTATATTTTCCAACTGCTGAACTTTTATAAATGACCTGACGCTGTAAATTGGAGAGTTCAATAACATCATTATCAATAATACCAATTTCTCCAACCCCGGCTGCTGCCAAATAGGGTAAAATAGCCACGCCCAAACCACCGGCACCAATTATTAAAACTTTCGCTTTAGATAATTTATACTGGCCAGCTTCTCTAATTTCAGGAAGAATTATTTGTCGGTTATAACGTGAAGATGCATTCATAAATTTAATTTAACCTCCGGCAAAAGGAGGTAATAAAGCGACAATATCGCTATTTTGCAAAGTATAATCTGTTGTTTTTGAAACCATTTTCTGATTGATTGCAATGCTGAAAGAAAGCGATTCGAACTTGTATTTTTCTTCTAAATCCTGCAATAAATCCTGCAACGATATATTCGAAGAAATCACATTTTCGAATGAACATTGTGTTTTTTCGGCGACAGCTCCAAAATATTTAATTTCAATCATTGTTATAAATTTAAAACGAATTTAATGTAAAATTTCATAATGCTATATCTATATGAATCGAGCCTGAGGCTCTCTACCGAATTCACATTTTATCATTTGGACGAATTAAAATTCATTCCTAATAATATTCTTCGAGCCTACCGCTCTTTCTCATCTTACTAACGATGAATTCATTCGTTATATTAATCTGAAAATATAAAGTTCCGTAGAAACTATTCATATTAAGATTACTAAACACCTTTTTCTTTAATCATTATTATAAATTTAAATTCTGAAATATAAATTCATCTTCAAAATGCTCCTGAAAATAAGAAGTCAGTTTTGAAGTATTTTTGACCACTTCACCAATTACAATAATGGCTGGCGATGAAATATTTTTTTCTGCGACTAGTTTGATAACAGAACTAATGTTTCCAACCACTTTTTGCTCTGAATTCTTGGTTCCGTTTTGAATGATGGCAATCGGTAAATCGTCGGTACGATTTTGCTGATAAATTGCAATGATTTCCTCTAATTTATGCATTCCCATTAGAATAACCACCGTTGCGGCTGATTTTGAAGCCAAATATACATCTTTAGACAATTCATGATTTGAAGTTGTGCCTGTAATCACCCAAAAACTTTCAGCAACTTTACGTTGTGTTAAACTAATCCCAACCGAAGCAGGAACACCCAGCGCAGACGAAATTCCAGGAACAACCGCCGTTTCTAATCCAAACTTTTCTGAATATTCGATTTCTTCACTTCCACGGCCAAAAATAAACGGATCGCCTCCTTTTAGGCGTACCACATGACCATGGCGATTTGCCATTGAAACAATCAATTCATTGATTTGATCCTGTGTGTAAGCATGGCAGCCCAAACGTTTCCCTACAAAAACAATCTCTGCTTTGGTTGCGTATTGCAATAATTCTTCATTGACCAGGGCATCATACAAAACCACATCAGCATTTTCTAACGCTTTTATTGCTTTTAGCGTAATCAATTCCACATCGCCCGGTCCTGCCCCTACTACTGTTAACTTTGGTGTTTTTACATTTTGCATACTCTTTAACTTAAATTGATATTCAGGTCGTTTAATTCGTCAACCGAATTAATATTGGTTAAATGAAAGTTTTCACTTTCTTCAATTTTTATAATCTGATGAGGCACTTTCGCTAAAAAATTCATCATTTTAAGATCATCAGCCTCAATTGTATCTTTTATAATTGGAAGCAATTTTTTAGAATAAATTCCAATTAACGGATGCAGTCTGCTTTCTGTTGCAAAAACGGTAATTTCGGCTTCTTCGTTATGTTTTGAAATTAATTCTGTTAATAATTGGGTTGAAATTAATGGAATATCACAACTGAGAATCAAATTAAACTCCGTTTCAGAATTTGACAGTGCTGAATAAATTCCACCCAAAGGACCTTTATCAGCAATAATGTCTGTTATTTTTGAATATGGCAAATAATCATATTCTTTACTATTCGTTACGAACAGAATATTTTCTGTAATAGGCAGAATAGCATGAATAATATGCTCAATAAATGGTTTATCCTGAAACAAAACCAATCCTTTTTCCGACTGCATTCGGGAACTTTTTCCGCCACATAGAATAAATACTGTTAGTGCTTCCATGATTGAACTATTTATGTTTTTTTCTGAACACATAGCAAAAACATAGTTTTTGCTTAACTAAAAAAGACGTTTCACTTTTACATGAACTACATAGCTATGTTTGATACCGTGTTATCTTTTAAAATTTTTTACAAATAAAAATCTATGCCTCTATATGTTAAAAATATTTTTCTCTCTTATTATGGAAAGATCAATTTTATACTTGCCATCAAAATCACGGTTCCCAAAACCAGTTTTAATGTTTTGTTCGAAAAATAACCGCTTCCGTAAAAACCTCCTAAAACCCCTCCAATTACTGCAATCGGAACCAGATAAAAGCTCTCCGTCGGGATTATTTTTCCTCCTAAAAAGAAACCTAATATGCCTGCAAATGAATTAACAAATATAAATAAACTTGATATTGCCGCTGATTCCTTTATCGATGCCCATCCCAAAAACAGTAAAATCGGACTTAAAATGATTCCTCCGCCAATACCCAACATTCCTGACATCAACCCTATTCCGAATCCTATTGCCAGGGCATATGGCAATTTTATTGCAACAGCTTCTTTTTCTTTAAAATTAAATATCCCAAACAAGCGAAACGCTGCAAAAACCAATACTATCCCAAGAACAATTTTATAAATCACATTATCCAAAGTGATAAATCCGCCAATAAATGCTGCCGGAATTGAACCAATTGCAAATGGATAAAATAGTTTGGGTTTGAAATAATTCATCCTGTAATAAAAGAAGAACGAAATACTGGAAACAAAAAGGTTCAATAACAATGCCGAAGGTTTCATAATCGCCACCGGAAAAGCAAAAATGGTCATTAATGCCAAATAACCAGATGCGCCGCCATGTCCTACACTTGAGTATAAAAAAGCAATCACGATTAAAGCGCAGCTGAATAGGATTATATTTTCAGAACTAAGTAACTGCATTTTATTTTGTTTCAGGTTTCTTTGTTTCAGGTTCATTGCTGTATGCTTAATTTACACACAGCATCCTAAATTTGAAATTCTTTATTCTTTATTCTTTATTCTTTATTCTTTATTCTTTATTCTTTATTCTTTATTCTTTATCCTTTATTCTTTATTCTTTATTCTTTATCCTTTATTCTTTATTCTTATTCTTTATCCTAATCAATTGGCAACAAAGTTACAAATTCTCCTTTTTTAAGATTTTCAACATTTTCGGGAACAATTAAAAGGCAATTGGCAGTAGCAAAGGTGTTAAGCATTGCCGAACTCTGGCCAGTTAAAACCGTAACATTAGTTTCATCATATAAAGCTTTCAGAAACAATGTTTTTCCTGATGTATTGGAAATTTCTGCATTTAATTTCCGAATCGTTTTTGGCAAATGAATTTCCGAAAAGCCCATTCGGTTTTTGATCGCAGGATGCACATACACATAAAAATTAGTTAGTGAAGATGCCGGATTTCCGGGTAAGGCAAAAACCAAAGTTTCATTTTTACGACCAAAAAACATTGGTTTGCCTGGCTTTTGATTGATTTTATAAAAAAGTTCTTCCACTTCATTTTCGAGTAGAGCTTCTTTTACAAAGTCATAATCCCCTACTGATATTCCGCCTGAAATTAAAACAATATCATATTTTGAAAGAATATCTTTTAAAGCTTTTTTTGTCGCTTTAAGATTATCCTTAACCTTAAAAACTTTTGTTTTATTTACACCAATTGTTCGAAGCGCAGCCTGCAACATTACCGAATTACTTTCGTAAATCTTACCTTTTGGTAATTTCTTTCCCGGCTTTACCAATTCGTTTCCTGTCACCAAAATTGCCACTTTAGGCTTTTTGTAAACTTCAATTTCTGTAATTCCCAAGCAGGCCAGAAAACCAATTGCAGCCGGTGTGATTAATGTATTGGCTTCAAAAACAACCTCATCTTTACTGATCTGTTCGCCTTTTTTCCTAATATTTGCAAATTGCTCCGGCATTCTGGTAATCAGAATTGAGTTTTCATTTGCCATTACGCGTTCCTGCATTACAACTGTGTCTGCATCTTTAGGAACGAAAGCTCCTGTAAAAATTCGGACTGCTTCATTAAGCTGTAATTTTATATTGGAATGATCACCGGCTTGTAAAGTACTTATTACATCGTATTGTTGCTTTTCGCTGTAAATAAAAGCATAACCATCCATCGCAGACTGGCGAAAAGGCGGCATCGTTATTGGCGAATAAATTGTTTCAGCCATGACATAGCCTAATGCTTTACTTACCAATATTTTTTTAATCGGCATTTTAGAGCTATTCTCTGTCACAATCGCTAAAGCTTCATTAACCTGTATCATTTCTTTTAGAATAAAACTAAGTAAAAATACTTAAGTACAAATATACGTATTTCTGTTTAGTAAGGTGAAAAATTTTGATTTATTTTTATTGGCATAAAATTACTCTAATTTATTCAAAATCAACCTCTATATTTATTGTAGTTTTAAGTGTAAAAAAGAATTGATATTTAAAAACTAAACCACTCTGTCCTTTCGGTGCAGAGTGGTTTAGTTTTTAAACGGACTCAAAAGTTTCTCTTTTTATATTCGTTATGTAGATTTCCGGAAGCAATTTCCAGCTGTCCACTATATCTTTTTATGGCTAAAGAAGCCATAAAAAGGATGCCGCTTCCATCTGGGCTAGGCCATAAAATCCTTAAGACCTGAAATGATTCAAAGACTTCTCAATAATATCAAGACATTCTTTAATTTGTACTTCGGTAATCACTAATGGCGGTGCCAGACGTATTTTGTTTCCATGCGTAGGTTTTGCCAGTAACCCGTTATCCCTGAATTTCAAACAAATTTCCCATGCCAAATCCGATTCTTCATCACAATTGATTACGATGGCGTTCAGTAAACCTTTTCCACGAACAAGTGTAATTAAGTCATTACGTTCAGCGATTTCGTTTAATCCTTTTCTTAAAATGATTCCTAAACGCTCTGCATTTTCAGCCAAATTTTCTTCTTTTACTACTTCAAGAGCTGCAATTGCAACGGCTGCTGCAACAGGATTTCCACCAAAAGTAGAACCATGCTGACCCGGTTTGATCACATTCATAATTTCATTATTCGCCAAAACCGCCGAAACCGGATAAACACCTCCCGAAATCGCTTTTCCTAAAATTAAAATATCAGGCTGAACATTTTCATGGTGAACGGCTAATAATTTTCCGGTACGCGCGATTCCGGTTTGCACTTCATCGGCAATAAACAATACATTATGCTTTTCACAAAGTGCCTTTGCTTTTGCCAGATATCCTTCAGACGGAACATACACTCCGGCTTCACCCTGAATTGGTTCAACCAGAAAACCCGCAATGTTTTTTGAAGATTCCAGTACTTTTTCTAAAGCATCCAGATTATCATATTCAATTTTTATAAATCCTTCTGTAAAAGGTCCGAAACTTTTACGGGCGCTTTCATCATTGGAAAAAGAAATAATCGTAGTTGTTCTTCCGTGAAAATTATTCTCGCAAACTATAATTTGTGCCAGGTTTTCATGAATTCCTTTTACTTCATAAGCCCATTTTCTACATAGTTTTAAAGCCGTTTCAACCGCTTCAGCACCTGTATTCATTGGCAGCACTTTATCGAAACCAAAATAATTGGTTACATATTCTTCGTAATCTCCTAACTTATCATTGTAAAAAGCACGGGAAGTCAGCGTTAATTTTTGCGCCTGGTCAACCATGGCACCTACAATTTTAGGATGACAATGCCCTTGATTTACCGCAGAATAAGCTGATAAAAAATCATAATATTTCTTTCCGTCAACATCCCAAACGTAGACACCTTCTCCTTTGTCTAAAACTACCGGCAGCGGATGATAATTATGAGCCCCGTATTTATTTTCTTTTCCGATCAAAACTTCCGATTTTGATGAAAGAATTTCTTGTGTATGTACCATGATTTATATATTTAAAATCTATTGAACAAAAATAATACTATTATCTTATTTTACAATAAAATTTAATACTTTTGACTTTATTACATAAATAAAAAGTCAATTCATTAAATATAATCAAAAATAAAAGTCAATTTAACATTAAAATCAAACACAAATGGATCCATTAGACGAATTTGACATTAAAATTATAAAGGAGCTGGAAAAAGATGGGAGAATGGCTTTTTCATCGATAGCTGCAAACTTGAAAATTTCGAATACAATGGTGCACCAACGGGTCAACAGACTGATTGAACAAGGTATAATCTCTGGAATTAAACCTTTAATAAACGAAAAGAAAATTGGTTATGACTGGGCTTCCTTTACTGGAATCACACTCAATAAAGATTCAGATTCCGACAGAATTATAGAAGCTTTAAAAGCCATCCCGGAAATTACTGAGTGTTATTATGTAACAGGTTCTTTCACGCTTTACATCAAAATTATAGCCCAAAATCATGAACACATGCGAAAAGTGCTTTATGAAAAAATAGATCGGATATCAGGCATTGCCAAAACCGATTCTATAATTGAATTAGGGTGCGCTTTTAAACGTAATATTGTTCTATAGCCTTAGAAAATTAAGGAACAACTGAAAAATTTTCATTTATTTTCGGATATTTGTTTTAAACTTAACATTTATGAAAACAATATATTTATTTATTTTAGGAATACTATTAAATGCAACCAGTATTTCCAAACAATTAAAACCTGTAAATATGCTGATACAAATCAGGTTATAAACGGGTTAATCAATTAAGTCATCCAAAAAAAGCAGTTAAGATCATCTTGGTTTAGGCAAAGACGCTGCCTGACCTGCTGAACCAATAGCAATCAAGCTTTTCCTGAATGAAGTTCTAAAAAAATAATCCTCAATTTATATAAAACTAAATGAAAAAAATTGCAATCCTATTATTAATTGTTTCTGCATTTTCATGCAAAAATACCCAGATTATTGCTCTCAAAGATAATTCTGACCCAACCAAATACATGAATCTCATATCTGAAAAAGATTTAAAGACAATGCTCTACGTTATAGCTTCAGATGAAATGGAAGGTCGCGAAACAGGCTCAGAAGGGCAAAAAAAAGCAGGCCTTTATATGATTGAACAATACAAAAAAAATGATGTTCCGTTTCCTAAAGGCGCTTCTGATTATTACCAACATGTTCCTGCAGCATTTTTAAATGCAAGACGGAATGAAAACTTACCTGATTCTGAGAATATTTGGGCCTACATTGAAGGTTCTGAAAAACCGGACGAAATTTTGGTAATATCAGCACATTATGATCATATTGGGATACAGAAAGGTGAAATTTATAACGGAGCCGATGATGACGGTTCGGGTACTGTAGCTTTATTAGAAATGGCGAAGGCATTTGCAAAAGCTAAAAAAGACGGACACGGACCAAAACGCTCTATTTTATTTCTGCATGTAACTGGTGAAGAACATGGTTTGCATGGTTCTCGTTACTACTCTGAAAATCCCTTATTTCCTATTGCCAATACAATTGCCGATATCAATATCGATATGATTGGTCGTCGTGATGTTGAACATGCCAATACAAACAATTATGTGTATGTTATTGGTGCAGACAGATTATCATCAGATTTACATAATATTACGGTCGCCCAGAATGAAAAATACACCAAAATCGATTTAGATTTTAAGTTCAATGACCCTAAAGATCCAAATCATTTCTATGAGCGATCTGATCATTATAACTTTGCAAAAAATGGTATTCCTTCTGTTTTCTTCTTTAACGGGGTTCACGAAGATTATCATAAAAAAGGCGATGAACCGGAAAAAATTGAATACGATGCTTTAACCAAAAGAACCAAATTGGCTTTTGTTGTTGCCTGGGAATTGGCTAACAGAGAAAACAGACCTGTAGTTGATAAAAAATAGGTACAAAGGCTCAAAGTTGCAAAGGTTCAGAGGTTTCTTAAAAAGTTACTAAGTAAAATAAAAAGTAAAAGGATGAGTAAAACTCATCCTTTTTTATGTAATATATGTTTAATCTCAAAGATAAAAAACTCAGCCCCTTTGCACCTTTGAGCCTTTCTACCTTCTTTTAGTCATTCATAGAAATCAAAAACTCTTCGTTATTTCTGGTTTTCTTAAAACGCTCATTTACAAAATCCATAGATTCTACCGGGTTCATATCAGAAAGATATTTACGCATAATCCACATTCTTTGTAGTGTTTTTTCGTCCAATAACAAGTCGTCACGACGCGTACTAGATGAAGTAAGATCGATCGCAGGAAAAATACGTTTGTTCGCAATTTTACGATCCAATTGAAGTTCCATGTTACCTGTTCCTTTAAATTCTTCAAAGATAACCTCATCCATTTTAGAACCTGTTTCAGTTAATGCTGTTGCAATGATGCTTAACGAGCCACCATTTTCTACATTTCGTGCAGCTCCAAAAAAGCGTTTTGGTTTTTGTAATGCATTGGCATCAACACCACCACTCAAAACTTTTCCTGATGCCGGCTGTACTGTATTGTAAGCTCTTGCCAAACGTGTAATCGAATCTAAAAGAATAACCACATCATGTCCGCATTCTACCAAACGTTTTGCTTTTTCCAGTACAATATTGGCAATTTTTACGTGCTCCTGTGGTTCTCTGTCAAAGGTTGAGGCAATAACTTCCCCACGAACACTTCTTTGCATGTCTGTAACCTCCTCAGGCCGCTCATCAATCAAAAGAACAATTAAGTAAACTTCAGGATGGTTGGCAGCAATTGCATTGGCAATGTCTTTCAACAGCATTGTTTTACCCGTTTTAGGTTGTGCTACAATCATACCACGCTGTCCTTTTCCTATTGGAGAAAATAAATCAATAATACGTGTTGAAACTGAACTTCCTTTTTCGGCTAATTTAAATTTTTCAGAAGGGAAAACCGGGGTTAAGTGTTCGAAAGAAACTCTGTCACGAACTACTTGCGGATCGTGACCATTGATTTTAAGTACACGGACCAAAGGGAAAAACTTCTCACCTTCTTTCGGGGGACGAACCACTCCTTTTACAGTATCTCCGGTTTTAAGACCGAATAATCGGATTTGTGAAGTTGATAAATAAATATCATCCGGAGAGGCTAAATAATTATAATCTGATGAACGCAAGAATCCGTATCCATCCGGCATCATTTCAAGAACGCCTTCGCTTTCTATAATTCCGTCAAATTCAAAATCTGAATCCCTGAAATTACTCTTTTTATTTTTATGGCTTGGGTTTTGGTTTCCGTTTACATTTCCATTCCCGTTTTGATTTGGGTTTTGGTTGGGATTTTGATTTGGATTGCTTTTATTTTGATTCGGATTTATCTTTTTTATCGGAGCAATGAGTTCCGATTTTTCAGCTGTTACAGCCGCATCAGGAGTTGCTTCTGGCTCTGATGTTTCCTCCGAATCAGCTTCTTTTTCTTTTTGCAAAGCCATTTTTTTCTCGTAAGCTGATTTATTAAATTTTACGATTTTAGCTTCTTTTTTCTCAACCGCAGGATTCTCCGGTGTTTCCTGAACTTTTAGAGTTTCCTCAGCCTTTGAATTTTGTTTCGCTTTTGAATTTTGTTTTGCAACTACTGCAGTTTCAGTCTTTTCAGGAGTTTCCTCTACATTATCAAATTCTAAAACAGGAGTATTTTTTGAAATGGCTACTTTTTTTGCAGGAACTATTCTGGCTCTTTTAGGTTTATCATCATCTGCTGTTTGAGTAACGGCAGCCGGGACATTACTAGTCTCCTGATGTGCTAAAATCTGACTTATTAAAGTCTCTTTTTTGACACCATTAAACTTTATAGTTTTAGCTAACTTAGCTATTTCTTGAAGCTCAGAAAGCTTCATTTCTTTTAATGCAGAAATATCAAACATGAATGTTCTATGAATTTAATTATTTTAAGGAATACTGTAAAAAGAATAGGTAGATAATTATTTTGAATCGACCGCAGTATGAAGTGCTTACGGTATTATGATGCAATAATACGAATAAAATTTAATCATACAATAGTATTTATAAAAAAGAAAATATATTTTTGTAAAACAATTTTAGACCATGATACAACGAATTCAGACTATATATTTGCTGCTTACCTTTTTGGTTACTGGTGTTTTGCTGTTTTTTGTTCCGCTTTGGACATTAAACGATGGTAAAGCTTTTTATTTTATGCAGGATCAGGTTTACACAATTTTATTAGGTTTGAGTACTATGCTTACTGTAATTAGCATTATTTCATACAAAAAAAGACAAAATCAGTTTGTTATGGGCAGGCTGAATATCATATTAAATTTAATTTTATTAGGATTATTTGTTTACCGGTCACTAAATTTATCTGGAGAAACAGTTTCTGTTTCAGAGAAAGGTATTGGGATGTTTCTACCTATTGTTGCTATCGTATTATTAGTTTTAGCTAATAAGGCCATCAAAAAGGATGAAGATCTTGTAAAATCTGTGGATCGTCTGAGATAGACCTATAAACTTAGTTTATTGCGCGAAGAGAACCCGAATTGTATAATTCGGGTTTTTTTGTATTAAATATCACGTTATTTATTAAAAATTACATAAATTAAGTAAAATTATAAATGTTTATAAGTTGTTTTTCCATAATTTTACAATTGCTATTCCATGAATGTTTATGATACAAAAAATACGAATACATCTTGCCGATGACCATCTTGTACTTATTGATGGATTGACGAACCTATTAAGTACTGTTTCTGATTTCGAAATAGTCGGATCATCATCAAATGGTTTAAACATTTTTGATGAAGTTGTAACTAATAATGCCCATATTTTAGTACTTGATCTTAGTATGCCTGAAAAAGACGGTATAGAAGTCTTAAAAGAATTTAGTAAAAAAGGGTACCCTTGTAAAGTTATAATTTTATCCAGCTATGACGATTTAAAAATCATAAAAGAAGTTATGAAGCTTGGGGCAAGCGGTTATTTGACAAAAAAATGCGCCGGAGAAAATATAATTGAAGCCATTGAGGTTGTTAGCCAGGGTGAAGAATATTTTTGTAACTCAGTGAGAGAGAAAATTTTTAACACTTTTACAGAAAACAATCCAAAATTAAATAAATCTATTTTTCCTGTAAACTCTATTTTAACGGGTCGTGAATTAGAAATTGTAACTTTAATATCACTTGAATACAGTGGAAAAGAAATCAGTGAGCAGCTTTTTATCAGCACTAATACAGTCGAAACACATCGTAAAA
Organism: Flavobacterium piscis; assembly: GCF_031457575.1. Lineage (GTDB taxonomy): Bacteria > Bacteroidota > Bacteroidia > Flavobacteriales > Flavobacteriaceae > Flavobacterium > Flavobacterium piscis_A. The sequence continues at coordinate 133,739 of NZ_JAVDWQ010000010.1, forward strand.
ATATTATGAAAAAATTACAGACTAAAAACACAATAGGATTAGTAAAATATGCTATAAAAAACAACCTTATAAAATCTTAAAAGCTTTGCTTTAATTCATATAATTAACTAAACCACCGGGACTGAAGTACATAGATTTGGTTAGCTGACTGAAAGCCTGCAAAGTTGTAACCACCTATTTATAGGCACAAATTACAAAAATTAGCACTAATTAATTTGTAGCTAATTTTTTATAAGCTAAAGCAAAATACACTAAATTACATAATTTTAAACTATTCTGAGACCAATAAAAAATGGAGTTTTAAAGCTCCATTTTTTTTATCTTAAAGATTAATTCTTCAAATAATTATAAATCATTTGCTATAACAAATTAACATTCTTTAAAGGAAGAGATGCTTATTTAATAAGTATATTTGACTTTATGGCAACTATCATATTCATCAAAATAATAGCTGTTATAAAGTTTTCCTGAAATGGTTTTAAAATTTATTTAACCTCAAAAAAGAATTATGAAAGCTCAAAATTTCAGAAATCATATTCGATTTTATCCCCCTCATCATTTTTTATACTATCCAATTCTTATACTCTTTTTAGTCGGCAGTATTTATTTTGCCTGTACTTCAGATGATAAATTGATATGGGTATTTATAAGTGTCATTTTTATATTTTTATTTTGTCTGGCTTTTATGCTTCGCCAACATTATGCTATGACTTTACAAAACAGAATAGTAAAAACTGAACTGCGGTATCGCTATTTTGTTCTGTCAGGAAATAGATTTGAAACAATTGAATATAAATTTACCGATGATCAGTTGTTTGCTTTACGATTTGCATCTGATGGTGAATTTTTATCGCTTATTGACCGTGCTCTTAGTGAAAATCTTACTGGTGAAGCTATAAAAAAAGCTATCATACATTGGAAAGGCGATTATAGCCGTGTATAATTAGATGGCTTCTCAAATATTATCTAGAAGAAACAGAATATTAACATTTTTAAAATAATCAAAATATATAAAACTGTGAAATAACTATAAAAACGATAGCAATTAAAGCAAAAAAGAGCCCTGCTAAGTTAATCTTGGATAACTTTTCTTTGAAAAAAAACACTCCCACAAAAGTTCCCAGTATAATTACTCCCATATTCATACCTGCAAAAACGGTAGATGGATTTTCAGAAAATGCTTTATGTGCTTTTAGATAAAACAAAATATTTCCAAAATTGAAAATACCTACCAAAATACCAAAAAGAAAATTTTTATACTCTAACCTAACTTTTTTTATTGCACTTTCGTAAACAACAACAAACAGACTGACTGCTAATGCAATATCAAAAACTATAAATAAAGAAGTTGTGTAAGGCAACGCTGTGTAAAGCGCAATTAGTTTAAAGAGGACGTCTATGATCCCAAAGCCTATTAAAACAATAGCAGGAAAAATCCATTTAGACTGAGTGTTTGCTGATGGTTTATTGAGGATTAACAATAATGCCACAAATCCAATGATTAATCCAATGATTTTATACAAATTAAAATCCTCATTAAAAACAAACCAGGCTGCCAAAATTGGAATAAAAAGTGACAGGCGCTGTGCAGCATCTGTTTTTACAATCCCCATATGCTTTATTGACAGTATTAGAAATTGAAAAACAACTGGTAACAAAATACCAATAGCCAGATAAATATTCCAGGGGGCCTTTGAATCAATTTCATTAATATTTGGACTGAATATGAAATAACACAGTGCTATTGCCACTACATAATTAAAAGCAATAATTTGAAATGGATTACAGTTATAACTTCGGGTTATTTTAAAAATCACTCCTACTGCAACACTGCAAATAATACTTAAAACAAGAAACAACATATCTATTTTTTAATGTAAAAATAGCGTTTTAATATTATTTCGAATAACCGAAACTCAATATAATCTTTATTATTAATTTTTAACAAATAGCATCCTTTTTTGTTTCATCGCAAAAAGATGATGTGCATTAAAAACTAAAACCGCTATAAAAATAATACTGTAGGCTATAATCTGCAATGAGCTTATTTTTTCTTTATAAACAAAATTAGCCAGTAAAAAAGCTATCATTGGGTTAATATTCAACAACATCCCAACCGTTGAAGAATTAATTCCTGAAAGCGCATATAGGTTTAAAAACAATGGAATAATCGTAAATAAAACTGCAATAGTTTCAATACAAAAATAAAATTTAAAGTCCGTTGGCACCGGTCCGCTATAAGCCGGATAAAAAGGCAGCAAAATCAATGCAGCCAAAGTGATATGAAAAGTAAGTACAATAAACGTATCAAAAACTTTATTCACACGCTGGCTTACTAAATAATAGGCATAAGTAATTCCTATAATTATGCTAAAAAACATATCCATAATATCTGCATAAGACAACAGTAAACATCCTAAAACACTTAATCCCACTGCTAACCATTGTGTTTTTCTTAGTTTTTCATGCAAAATCAAACAGGCTAATAAAGTGGTTAAAATAGGGCAAACCAAATACGCCAGAGAAGTTGCCTTTACGCTAATATGATTCATTACATAAATAAATGTAAACCAATTTGCAATCAAAAAGAAGCTTCCACCAATGTTGAGCAAAATATTTTTCTTTTTTTTAGAAGGAGGTAAAGCTTTAAAAACCTCTATAGTTTCAGTTAATCTTTTTCTTTTAAAAATAAAAACAATAAGCAACATAAGAAAACTACAACTAAACACACGATAAAATAAAATATCCAGGGAAGCATATTCATGAATTGGTTTCAGCACAAGGCTAAAAAATCCCCAAATAATATAGGCTGAAATTGCGGCTATGTAATATTTTGTAGTTTTCATGAAATGCTTTTTTCTCTGCGGGGCAAATTTCCAAAAAAAATAAAACAAAAACAGCCTCTTTTTATTATTTCGCTACAAAATATATTAGTAAGAAGTATGGTTCAGGTCGAATTTTCTTTTTTCAAAAATCAATTTTCGAATAGTATGCGATTGAGTTTTGGTTTATCGTGGACAAATGAATTACGGCAATCGATTCAAACTTTGGGCAAAACTATTTATTAGCCACAATTACCCGAATCAGCACTAATTAATTTGTGAAAATTTGTGGCTAATATTTTTTAGAAGCTATAGAAAAATGCAATAAAGTACATAGTTGTAAACCATATTCGGGACAAAAAAAACCAGACAATACAAATAAATGGATTGTCTGGTTTACAATTAAAGAAGCTAAATTAATTACAAAACAAAATATTCATTACTTTTTACATTTTTAGCTTCAGGTTTAAGATCAAATTCTTTAATAATATCAAATTCAACCTGATACTCATTTAGCATCTGCATTAAATTCTTTTCGATTGCATTCGAAATAGTGGTTACAGGTGTATCGGTTGGTCTGTTTTCGAAAGGGTCCTGTAAATGAATTGCCATTTTTTCAATTAAAAAGAATGTACCTCCGATAATTGTAATTAATGGAATAGCAAACCAGCTTAACAAACTAATTAGCCCAAAAGGCAATAAAATAATAAACAAACACAAAGTCATTCTGATATACATACTATATGTTGTTGGAAAAATGGTGTTTTTAATACGCTCACATCTCCCCATTGCATCACATAATCTTGTTAACGTATTATCAATTTCTACTTGTTGGTAAGTGTTAAAACGTTTGTCTTTTCTTGCAATTCTAAGATCTCTGGCATGCAGTAATAATATAGCATTCGGAACATTTTGATGATTTTTTACAAAATTCAATTCTTCTTCAGTTATGAAGTTTTTAATTGGTTTTATAGCGTCTTTATTACGCAAAGCCTGTCCTAAACTATAACACCAGGCAATTTGTCTTTTAGTAAAATTTTCTTTGAAATCATTGGCCTCAACAGAAAAATCAGGGTCTTTATAAAATGTTAGTACTTGTCTGATCAAAGTTCTTGATTCATTTACAATAGATCCCCAAATTATTCTAGCTTCCCACCATCTGTCGTAAGCCTGATTCGATTTGAAGGCCAATAATAAAGATATAATTGTCCCAACCATTGTTGGAATAGCTATAGGAATATCAACGGAAACATTGATGAAATAATGGTGAAAAATTTCAAACACTATAGTATAAGCCATTACAAGGGCAATCTCAACTTTAATTTTGCCGAGAACGTACTTCATTGGAATTCTTTTCTTTAACAGCATATTTAATCGGTTTAAATTAAATTTATTTTAAGTGGATTGGTTACACTAATTCTTCGTAAAGCGACAGGACTGGAAGCCCTAATCCCTCATTACTATTTTGTTTTTTTGTTTTTATGAATTTTATCTTTTCCCCTTTACGAGTTTCAACCAACAAATCAATATCATACTTTGATATAGCTTCCTTTAGATAAGGAGTAAACTCTTCGACGTTTTGAAAGTTTTTAGTCTGGCTTACAATTTCAAATGAAAAATTTTGGTTTAAAAAATGCTGTACATCCTTAACATGCATGTTCGCCGTTGTATTTTCTATGTAAAGCGCTTTATTAAAATTGTCCTTTATTTGCTCAATTCCTAAATGCAAAATAGGGCATTTTTGATTTCCGGCTAATTTTACCAAATATTGATGAATTCGCTTTGTTTCTTGTTTATAAGAATGCGTAAGAATAACCAATTTTATATCAAAAGCATCAATAATCCCTTTAAAGATTGGTGATGAAAGCCCAAACTGGTTATGTACTTTTATTTTACAATTAGCAGTACTGCCGATAATATATCGACACACTTCAAGAACTTCTTCCTGACTTGAGGTAAGTCCGGCCCTCATTTGGCGTAAAAATTGAGAAGAGGAAAAAGTATCCGGTGTTTCAGAAACCATCATTAAGACAATCTCACAATCAGATTTTTTTGCCTGATTAATAGCAGATTTTACAGCACAGATTGTATCTTCTTTTAAAGTAGTAGGTATAAGGAAATTTTTCATAAGTATAAATGTTTTGTTTATACATACAAAATAAGTCTCCTTACATTAGTATGGTCTTAATATTAAATTAGAATTTCCTAAGAATTAATATTAGAAATTTTAATGTTGGTTTTTTTGGATGTGTTTTTCTTAAAAATAATAGTTACAATAGTTCCTTTATTTTGTTCGGATTGTACTTGTATCTCACCGTCGTGCATTCTTATAATTTTAGAAGCTAATGGGAGCCCTAAACCATAACCGATATATTTTGCCGCAATTTTGCCCCTAAAAAATGGTTCGTATAAATGTGGAATATCTTCAGGCGGAATGCCAATTCCTATATCATTTATAGAAATTTTAATTAATTCCTGATTGGCTGTAAGCATTACAAAAACTTCATTGTTATCTGAATATTTTACACCATTGGTAATAATGTTGTTAATTGCCAGTTCCAATAAAGGTTTATTGCACGGAATTAAAAGTAAATTAGAATCTTTAGGTGCAAAATTAAGTTTGACGCTTACACGGTTATCAGGAAATATTTTATCGATATCCGATTTAACATCTAAAAGCAATTCATCAATTCTGGCAATATCTAAAACCTGTTTTTTACCATCGTAACCTGTTTGAGTCAATTTTAATAAACTTTCAGTTAAATTTCCTAATCTTGAAGCCTGACTGTAAATATTTTCCAGAGACTGAATGTACTCCGTCACTTCCCTTTCCTTGAGAAGCATGATTTCAGACTCGGCAATAATAGTAGTTATTGGAGTTTTTAATTCATGAGAAGCATTATTAATAAAATTAGCCTGAATTTCAAAAGAAGTTTCTAATCGATCTAACATGTCATTAAAAGTTGCCGTTAAATCTGAGATTTCATCTGAATTTTTAAGTTCCGGCAATCTGTTATGAAGATTAGAAGCACTAATCCTATTTACTTCTTTGGTAATTCTTGATACCGGGTTGATAACGCTTATTGCCAAAAGACGCCCTAAAAAAAATGCCAACAAGACAAATCCAATACCACCAAACAACATGATTTTTACAATATAAATTGTAGTGGTACTTCCTTTCCTGTCCCTCGCTCCAATAATTACAATATATTTTTGATTATTTTCCTCAAAAACCTGCCCGAAATAATATTTATTATCAATTTCAAAAAAGTTTTTTCCTGTACTTAGAATTTTTGTATAAAACTCGCTTGGCAAATTTAAGTTCGTATTATATTCAAAACTACTCGCACTCTTTATTTTAAGAACAAATTCTTCTTCCTCTATAAGCTCTTCAAGTCCGTTTTTTTTAAGTTCTCTGTAATACCTGATTTTTTCAGGATCTTTTTGAAAATGAATTGAAGCTACAATTTTAGCTCTGTCCTCTAAACGTTTTAAAAAATAATATTGATTATTGGATCTAAATAAAATAAAAACGATAATACATAAAAGTAAAGTACTAAATGTGGAAAGAGCAACATAAGTGAATGTAATTTTTTTTCTAATATTCATTTTTATGATTTTATAACGTAGCCTAATCCCTTGATTGTATGGATAAGTTTAGTCGAAAAAGGTTTGTCAATTTTTTTTCTTAGATAGTTAATATAAACATCTACTACGTTGGTGTTCATATCAAAATTAATATCCCATACATTATCTAAAATCTGGTCGCGAGAAACTATATGCCCTCTATTTTTAGCCAAATAGTAAAGTAACTTAAACTCTTTGGCAGTCAGAACAATAGATTTATCTTCTCTTTTTACAGTTTTGGCCCGTCCATTAATTTCTAAATCACTGATTGTGATGGTGTCTATTTTTTCTACATCCTGATGTGCTCTTCGGTATAAAGCGTTTAGTCTTGCTTCAAGTTCACCAAATTTAAAAGGTTTTACCAGATAATCATCAGCTCCTGCGTTAAGTCCTGTTACAATATTTTCAGAAGTTCCAAGAGCCGTTAGAAGCAAAACAGGGACAAAATTCTTTCCTGCACGCAATCTTCTGCAAATTTCAATACCGTTTATATCGGGGAGCATCACATCCAAAACCACAACATCAAAAGTATAATCCTGAAGCATTTCCAAGGCAGTTATTCCGTCAAGAGCCACACTTACCTCGTTATTATTTTCTGCTAATCCTTTTCGTAAAATGGACAAAAGATTAGGTTCATCTTCAACTATGAGTAGTTTCATAATAAATGTATTATCAACAAAAATAAGAATTGGATTGATAATACAAATTACATCTGCAAGAATTATGATTTAATTATGAAGAAAAAATAACCACAGGAATGATTCCCAAAAACCAACTAATCAATTTTAAGCCAGCCCGTAATACTCATTCTGGTATTTTGAGTAACCAGAACTTCATGAACCAATTCGTTGCTTTTAAAGAAAACTGTTTTTCCTTGAGTAGGCGCAATTTTTTGATTACTGTCTGTTTGGTAAATCATCAGTTCCCCTCCGTCTTCTTCCTGCCAATTGCTGTTAAGATAGCTAATCATAGAATATTTCCGGCTTGAATTATTTTTAAACTGATCTAAATGTTTCAGATAAAAATCTCCTTTTTCATATAAGGAATAATGAAATTCATAACTTGTAATTCCGGCATAACAACTTTCGTTTAAATATATAATGAAAGCCTCAATTTTAGCAAAAAACTCATTTTCGAAAACACTGTTATGTTTTTTGTCGAGCCAATAAATAGAATCGCTTCTAATAGCACCATCGTAAGAAAGTTTCTCTGAGTTGCCAATTCCTGCAGCTAACAGGAAACTATTTTCATTTAAATTCAACAAATTTTGTTTTAGATTATTAGCTAATTCTGCACTTAAAAAATGTTCTGAAATGCCTACTTTATTTTCTATATAACTTGCTATTAAATCTTCAAAACCATCTTCCATTTTAATTGGGGAAAACTGCAAATACAGTCAACGAAGCAAGGTAGAGTAAATAAAACTGGTAATAGCTTTATTTTTAAACAAATAGAACCCAACAAATTTTAAGTTTGTTGGGTTCCTGATAAAATAAAAATTATTGTTACAATTTACTAATATAACTTCCGTACATATCTTTAAACTGATGCCCAGTTGCAAAACGGTCTTTGCTTAATTTTTTATATTCTACCAATGCCCACAAAATAAATTCTTTCATAAAATACTGATCCTTTTTATTTAATTGAGGCTGGTATTTTCTTAATAAAACATCCAAAGGAGTTACTTCATCTAAAATTTGTTGATATTCCGCATCCAAAGCATCATCTAATAATTCGAAACCGCTTTCTGCAAAAAACCATTCAATCAAATCAGAATAGGGCGTTTTTTCACCTGGTTTTTCTAATTTTTCAATTTTAGGAAAGAAATCAGAAAATAAAGTTCTGATTGCAGAACCAATTAAATTCTGGGCAACAACAGCGGCTCCCTCCTGCTCTCCTTCATATACTAATTCCACTTTTCCTGTAATTGCCGGAATAATTCCGATAAAATCTGACAAACGTAATGTTGTTTGCTCAATTCCTGCTTTTAGTGCTCTTCGTTCAGCAGTACTTATCAAGTTTTCAAAAGCCGTAATACTCATTCTGGCACTCACACCGCTTTTGTTATCGATGTATTCGCTATCACGTGCTTCAAAACTGATTTGTTCCAAAATATCTTTGGCTAAACCCGGAACATAAACAATATCGGTTTGCGTTTCGTCTAATTTTGCTTCTTGTTCTGTAATGGTTCTGGCAATGGCAACACTTTCAGGGTAATGTGTTAGAATCTGAGAACCGATTCTGTCTTTTAATGGTGTAACAATGCTCCCTCTATTGGTATAATCTTCCGGATTAGCTGTAAAAATAAATTGCATATCGAGAGGCATTCTTAATTTGAAACCTCTAATCTGGATATCGCCTTCCTGCAGAATATTAAATAAAGCAACCTGAATTCTCGCTTGTAAGTCAGGTAATTCGTTGATAACAAATATAGAACGGTTAGCTCTCGGAATCATTCCGAAATGAATCACACGATCATCAGCGTACGATAGTTTTAAATTGGCTGCTTTTATCGGGTCTACATCTCCAATTAAATCGGCTACGGTAACATCCGGGGTTGCTAATTTTTCGAAGAAACGTTCGTTTCTGTGCAACCACGAAATTGGTGTTTCATCCTCTCTTTCAGCAATTAAATCTTTGGCAAAACGAGAAATTGGGTTCATTGGATCGTCATTAATTTCAGAACCCGTTACAAACGGGATATATTCATCCAGTAATTCCACCATTTTACGCGCCAATCGTGTTTTTGCCTGACCACGAAGCCCTAATAAATTGATATTATGTCGAGATAAAATAGCACGTTCTAATTCTGGGATCACAGTATTTTCGAAACCGTGCACCCCTTCAAAAACAGGTTGTCCCGATTTAATTTTCTCACGAAGATTATTTCGCAATTCGTCTTTGATGCTTATACTTTTATATCCTGAAGCCTTTAATTGACCGAGTGTATTTATATTTTTTATTTCCATTTTGATGATTTAAAAATTGAAAGATTAAATGATTTAAAATTCAATTTGTTTACTTTTTATATTTTGGATTATGTTAAACGCTGCTGTGCGCTTCTCAGTAAAACCTTTGTCCCTCTGAACCTTTGCAACTTTGAACCTGATTAACGTACTCTCTTTTTCCTATTCGTTTCATAATCCTCAAAAATCATTTCGCCCAAACCTTTTAGTCCGGTATAAAATGCTTTTCCCTGATTGGCCTCGGTAAAATGATTGACAAAACGTTGTAAATACGGATCGTTTGCAATCATAAAAGTGGTAATCGGGATGTGTAATTTTCTGGCTTGCTGTGCCTGCGTATAACATTTGTCCACGATATATTCATCGAGTCCGTTACTGTTCATATAATACGAACCGTCTCGTTCACGCACGCAGCTTGGTTTCCCATCGGTAATCATAAAAATTTGTTTGTTGGTATTTCGTTTTCTGCGTAAGATATCCATTGCTAATTGCAATCCTGCAACCGTATTAGTATGATAGGGTCCAACCTGTAAATAAGGTAAATCTTTTATCGGAATTGTCCAGGCATCGTTTCCGAAAACCAAAATATCAAGTGTATCTTTTGGATATCGGGTAGTGATTAATTCAGCCAATGCCATCGCCACTTTTTTGGCAGGCGTGATTCGGTCTTCGCCGTATAGAATCATACTATGACTAATATCAATCATCAAAACAGTACTCATTTGGGCCTTGAACTGTGTTTCTTCTACAACCAAATCATTCTCTGTCAGCATGAAACTTTCAGTACCATTATTGATTTGGGCATTTCTAAGACTTTCTGTCAATGAAATACGCTCTAAACCATCGCCAAAATTAAATTCACGGAATTCTCCGGTATGTTCATCTCCATTTCCGGCATATTTGGTTTTATGATTTCCGTTTCCGGAACGTTTCAAATTACCAAAAATTTGATCTAAAGCCTGTTGTCGAATCGCACGTTCTGTTTTAGCAGTAATTCCAAAACCTCCCGTGCCATCTTCCTTAACCTCATCTTTTATATAACCTTTCTTTTTTAAATCTTCGATAAAATCATCGATTGTGTAGTTGCCATCGGTCAGTTTATATTCTTTATCCAACTCCCGAAGCCAGTCTATAGCTTCATCAAAATCACCCGAAGTGTGGGTAATTAACTCTTTGAAAATTCCAAAAAGTTTTTCAAACGGAGACTGAAACGGGGCTTCGTACGACTTAAAATAAAAACCTTTTTTAAATTCGTTTTTCATAATTTTAAAATTACGTTTTTTTAGAATTATGAAAAACGAAACGTCTATTAATTTTTAGTTAAAGTATTTGTATATAAAAGTTCAATCAGTCCCTAATCCTGTCAATTATTCAAACTTTCCATCAACGTAAAACCATGCTCCATTTTCGAATCTAAAGGTCGAAAATTCGTAATGCATTTGTGGTTTTTGGCTTTCATCTAAAAAATAAGCTTTGAATTCAACTGTGTTTTCTGTAAAATTTAGAATTTCCAGTTTTTGCCATTTATTTGTTGTTGCCCATTTTAAAATTTGGGCTTTAGAATAATATTGCCTTTCAGAAACATAAGTCGTTTCTAAAAGATAATCAGCATTGTGAGTTGCATATGCCGAATATCTGGAACGCATTAAAGTTAAGGCTGTTGGTGCTTTCTGATTGTTTTCAAGATATAATCCACAGCAATTTCCATACAACAAACCAGTATCGCAATAGCATTTGTTACTCACCATCAACTTTCTCTTCCCCGTTAAGTTTTACATGTAACTGGTTTAACAGAACCTGATATCTGCTTATTTCCCTTAGCTCTTCGTCTTCTTCAGCAAAATCTAACATCTCATCTAATACATCACTTACATCAAGTAATTTATTATTTGCTTCCCTGTTATCTTCCGCTGCAATTAAATCTATAATTTCCTGTACGCTCGCTTTTAAACTTTCAAACTTAGTATTCATATTGTATTTCTTTTTATTTGTCTTCTTCAGTTTTGTTTTCGTTGAATTTTTTTACGATTTCCTTCAGCCTTTCTTTACGGGCAATGACAGCCTGCTTGGCTTTATCCTGAGCTTTGTGAAGTTTATCATTGTGTTTTTTTATGTTTCTTTCGTTGTTGCGTCCCATTTTATATTTCTCTTTTAATTTCGTCTAAAGTTTTCTCTGTATAAATCAATTCTTCAATGATATGTTTTCTCAAATCGGCAATATCATCATAATCAAAATATTTTGCCCAGGATGTGAGTTGTTGCAAATTTCTGATTTGTTTGATCCGTTTCGTGGTCTCAAAACTGGTTCTAAGAATCGCTTTTTTATCGTACAACGGATTCTTTTTGTGCTGATAAGTTACGGTGTTCTTATCGTAATCTGCTTCAATATAATATAATTTTTCTTCAGCATTATCGGGGTAGAATTCATTCCACGCTGCAAAACCTATTTTGATTTTCGAGGAGGTTTCCGGTTCCATTGCCACTAATCGCCATTTGCTGTTGGCTAATCTTCCCCAATGATTAGAACCCCTGTACATTCCTGCTTCGGTGTAATAATAAGTGCTTCCTGCTTTGCTTTCAAACTGAATTTTCAATCCTTCAATTGCTTCTGGCAAAACTTCTCTAAAAACACAAAATGTATTTTTGAAAGAATTAGGATGTGGCTTAAAGTTTTTTTGCATGTGCAAATATACTCAGATTGTAAAGAACTGCCTAAACAAACGATATATTGATTAACTTTGTGGCTTCAATTTTAAAATAATGAGGTCATGACTAAAGGTTCACAAGAAAAAATGTTGCAAAAAGGAGTTTACACCGGCATCATGGAAAAAGATGAAAACAACAATTATTTTTGTGGTGAATATCTTTTAGATTATAAAATGGCACATTCAAACTTTACTCTTGGTGAATTAATTACTATTAAATCTGTAATCGAAAATCCGAGTGACATCAGTTATAATAAATATCCTAAAAAATCTAAAAACTTTGCAAAGGCAAATAATAAGCCGGAACAGGAATAAGTTTTTTGTTTCAGGTTTCTTTTGTTTCAGGTTTCAGCTTTTCAAGATATCTTATAAAACCATATCAGTTATAAGTTCATTAAAAGTGTTTCCTAGAAATTCTTTTATGCCGGGGTTTGGCATGAAAGATTGCAACATATAGCGGGAAATAGCTCCTAAAAAACTACATTTTAGATATTTCCTGAATATTTTTTCTATCAAAAGTAAAAAGTTAAAAAAAAGTGTACCTTTGCAAAAAATTTGTCTTTTTGATCAATTAATATCAATTTCAAACTAATAGACAAGTAGTTACCTTATTTATGAAAAAAATAGTTGAATACCGCAAGTTACTAAACGTAGACAAAACTGCTGAATTAAAAGATTTAAAAACCATTTATCGTAATGCGATGAAAGAATCTCATCCTGACAAATTCCAAGGTGATGAGGCTGGTTTGAAAGCTGCAGAGGAAAAAAGTAAAGCTATTATTGAAGCTTATCACTTTTTGGTAAGTATTAATCCTGAAACGATTAAAGCAAATTTACCTGAATATACTGAAACTATCGCTACTGCAACAATTACAGATTATAAATTTGTTGAAGGTCGCTTAATTATAGATTTTTCTAACGGAAGTGTTTACGAATACATCAGTGTTCCTAAAGCAACTTATGTTAAAATGGTAAATGCTGATTCACCTGGACGATTTGCAAAAAGACACGTTTTAAACTCTTTTACCTGGAGAAAGAAAACAAATCAGGAATAGTTCATATCCATAATATTTATAAAAGCATTTCTCATATCAGGATGCTTTTTTTTTGCTTAAAAAGTATTAAATTGCTCGTTTTAATTCTGAATAAAAAAACAATTAACTTTTTTCGATTCAACCTTAAGAGATAACACATTATCAATAAGCAAGTTGAATCAAAATAAACTATAACAAAATTTTAGGTTACAAAATTGTTTATGTTTTATATTTTTAAATACTTTTGTTGCACAAATCAATTAACTAATTAATTTAAATAATGAAAAAAATATTTTTTTTACTTACCGCTTCAGTAGCGATAATTTCATGCAGTAAAGTTAAAGACGGAGAATACCTTATTACAGGAACAGCAAAAGGAATTGAAAACGGAAAAACGATAATTCTTCAAGGTCAGGATCCAACTACAAAAATGACAGTAGCCCTTGATACAGTAAAAGTTGAAAACGGAAAATTTGAAATAAAAGGAAAAGTAACTGAGCCGGCTTTTCATACATTAATCATACAGGATTTACAAGGACCAGTGCCTTTTATCTTAGAAACAGGTGAAATTAAAATTGAAGTTGACAAAGACAGCATTCATAAATCTAAAATTTCAGGAACTTACAATAATGATGAGTTTGTAAAATTTAATGAAGACCTGACAAAAACTCAAAAGAGTTTAGTTGACTTTCAAAAAAACAATACTCAAAAAATGCAACAAGCTCAACAAGCTCAGGATACTGCAGTTATCAATGGTTTGATGAAACAATACATGGAAATTCAAACTGAAGTTCAGGCAAATTCTAAAAAGAAATATTTAACGTATGCTGAATCTCATCCAAAATCTTTTATTTCAGCATTGATCATTCAGGGTATGTTAGGAGATCCAAGTACAGATATTAAAAAAGCAGAGGCTTTATACAATTCTTTAGATGAGTCTTTAAAAAATAGTGCTCCTGGTAAAGAAATCAAAACAAAATTAGGTCAAGCAAAAATGCCTGCAGTAGGCGCAACAGCTCCTGCGGTTGGCAGCCCTAACTGAAGAGCAGATTTTTCTGCTCCAAATCCGGAGGGAAAAGTAGTTTCGCTTAAAGAAAGCTTAGGAAAAGTAACAATCGTTGATTTTTGGGCTTCATGGTGCGGTCCCTGTCGAAAAGAAAACCCAAATGTTGTAGCTATTTATAATGAACTACATTCAAAAGGTTTAAATATCATTGGGGTTTCATTAGACAAAGAAGCAGGCGCCTGGAAAGAAGCCATTGCAAAAGACAAATTAAGCTGGACACATGTTTCTAACTTAAAATTTTGGGATGAGCCTATTGCAAAGCAATATAATGTAGAATCTATTCCGGCTACCTTTATACTTGATGCATCAGGAAAAATTGTTGCACAGGATTTAAGAGGGCCTGAATTAAGAGCAAAAATAATAGAGCTTTTAGCGAAAGCAAAATAATAAAAACAAAAAACTCCAGATTTTCATCTGGAGTTTTTTGTTTTATATAAATTAGTAAGTTTACTTTACGAATTCAATTTTTTGAACTTCTTCCTCATTTACACTATCAAAGAAACCTTGTTCGTTCATCCAGTCATCACTAAATACTTTGCTCATATATCGGGATCCATGATCAGGAAAAATAGCAATAATATTACTTTCACTGGTAAACTCTCCTTCTTCGGCATATTGTTTAATTGCCTGCATTACAGCCCCTGAAGTATAACCAACGAACAAACCTTCTTTTCTGGTAATTTCTCTTGCTGTATGTGCGCTTTCTTCGTCTGTAACCTTGATGAATTTATCAATAATATCAAAATCTGTCGCTGATGGAATTAAATTTTTTCCTAAACCTTCAATTCGGTAAGGATAAATTTCCTTGTTATCAAACTCTTTTGTTTCGTGATATTTCTTTAAAACGGAACCAAATGCATCAACTCCTAAAATTCTGATATTTGGGTTTTGCTCTTTTAAGAATTTTGCTGTTCCGGAAATTGTTCCTCCAGTACCGCTGCAAGCAACAAGATGAGTGATTTTTCCTTTAGTCTGGGCCCAGATTTCAGGACCTGTAGTGTTGTAATGGGCATCAATATTTAATTGATTAAAATACTGATTGATGTAAACTGATCCTTTTGTTTCTTCGTGTAAACGTTTTGCAACATTGTAGTAGGATCGTTCATCATCTGCAGAAACGTGAGCAGGGCAAACATATACTTTTGCACCTAAACTTCTCAACATGTCAATTTTATCCTTTGATGATTTTGAACTTACTGCCAAAATACAATTATAGCCTTTTATAATGCTTACCATCGCTAAACTAAAACCTGTATTACCTGAAGTAGTTTCTATTATGGTATCACCAGGAGATAAAATCCCTTTTTTCTCCGCTTCCTCAATAATATACAATGCTATCCTATCTTTTGACGAATGTCCCGGATTAAAAGCTTCTACCTTTGCGTAGAAATTTCCTTCTAAACCTTCGGTGACTTTATTTAGTTTAATAAGTGGGGTATTACCTATTAACTCTAAAACATTATTATAAGCATTTATTTCTTCTTTCATAAAAAAATAGTTAATCAAAGGTATTTTTAAATAACCCCGATAGGTTGCAAATTTAACAAAAAATTTCTAATTAGCTTTTAATTTTTTCTAAATCTAATAAAAAACTAAATTCCTTTGCTAAGTCTTTTAAAGCTTCAAAACGACCTGAAGCTCCGCCATGTCCGGCATCCATATTGGTATCCAGAAACAAAAAATTATCATTTGTTTTTAGATTTCTCAGTTTGGCTACCCATTTCGCTGGCTCCCAATATTGTACCTGTGAATCGTGTAATCCAGTGGAAACATACATGTTAGGATATTTTTGTGCTTTTACGTTGTCATATGGTGAATAAGACAACATATAATCATAATACTTTTTATTATTTGGATTTCCCCATTCGTCATACTCTCCTGTTGTCAGGGGTATACTATCATCTAACATAGTGGTAACTACATCAACAAAAGGAACCTGGGCAATAACTCCATTATATAATTCAGGCGCTTCGTTTACGATAACTCCCATTAAAAGGCCTCCTGCTGAACCACCTTCTGCATACAAATGTTCTGCAGAAGTATATTTCGCGTCTATTACAAATTTAGAGCAATCAATGAAATCTGTAAAGGTATTTTTCTTTTTTAACAGTTTTCCGTCTTCATACCATTGTCTTCCCAAGTCCTCACCTCCCCGAATATGGGCAATTGCATATACAAAACCGCGATCTAACAACGAAAGTCTTGTAGATGAAAAATAAGCATCCATAGTGGCTCCATAAGATCCATAAGCATACAGCAATAATGGATTTTTACCGTTTTTTTCCATCCCTTTACGATACACCATTGAAACAGGGACTTTAACTCCATCTCTGGCTGTTGCCCAAAGACGTTCTTCAACGTAATTATCTTTATTAAATTTCCCTCCCAAAACCTGCTGTTCTTTTAAGATTTCTTTGGTTTTGGTTTTCATATTAAAATCAATCACAGATGAAGGCGTTGCCAATGACTGATAACCGTAACGTAAAATGTCTGTATCAAAATTGATATTGGTGGTAGTGTAGGCACTATACGTTTCGCTCCCAAAAGGCAAATAATAATCCGGTTCATCATTCCACGGTATAATGCGAATATGATTCAATCCGTTAGAACGCTCTTCTACAACCAGATAGTTTCTAAAAATCTCAATATCTTCCAGTAAAACATCTTCACGATGCGGAATAACATCAATCCAATTTTTCTTTCCTGTGGCATTTTCAGGCGTTTTCATCAATTTAAAATTGGTCGCCTTGTCTTTATTGGTTAAAATGTAAAAATGATCTTCATAATGCGAAATACTGTATTCCAATCCACGAACACGAGGCTGAAAAACCACAAACTCACCATCAGGATTATCCGAATTTAAAATTCGATATTCTGTCGTGAGTGTACTCCCTGAACCAATTACAATATATTTTCTGGACTTTTCTTTGCTTATCGAAACATTAAAAGTATCATCGATTTCATCGTAAACCAGTATATCATTCGTTGAATCTGTGTTTAGTTTATGTCTGAAAACCTTATCGGAACGTAAGGTTATCTCATCTTGCTTTGTATAAAAAAGAGTATTGTTGTCATTGGCCCAAACAGAACCTCCGGTAACATTTTCAATTTTATCCCCCAGAATTTCTCCTGTTTCCAAATTCTTAATCTGTATGGTATAAATTCTCCTTCCTACTATATCAAGACCAAAACTCACATATTTGTTATCCGGACTCACACTCATTCCGCCAAGCTTAAAGTAAGAATGTCCTTTTGCCATTTCATTGCAATTAAACATAATTTCCTCATTAGCAGTAAGGCTTCCTTTTTTTCTTGAAAATATAGGATAGTCCTGCCCTGTTTCAAAACGGGTAATATAATAATAGCCATTATAAAAATAAGGAACTGAAGAATCATCTTCCTTGATTCTGCTTTTCATTTCTTCAAATAAAAATCCCTGAAAATTCTTAGTATGTTCGGTCATCCTTTTATAATAATCATTTTCCTGATTCAGATAATCAATGACCTCGGGGTTTTCCCTGTCGTTTAACCAAAAATAATTGTCGGTTCGGGTTACTTTATGTTTTTTTAATACTTTTGGAATTACTTTCGCTTTTGGAGCAACAATATTGTTTTGCATTGATTGGACATTAATTTTTATAAGACGAGGCAAAAATACCATATAGTAAACAGAACAGAATTAATTTTTTCATAAAATATTACTTTAATTATAAACCGTAATACACTAATTTTGTTGAAAACAATTTAAAAACTGATAAAATGGATTTAATGGGAATGATGGGAAAACTTAAAGAAACCCAACAAAAAATTGAAGATACAAAAAAACGTTTAGATACGGTTTTAATTGACGAACAAAGTGCAGACGGATTGCTAAAAGTGACATTAACTGCAAACAGAAAAGTGAAATCAATTTCGATTGACGACTCTTTACTTGAAGATAAGGAACAATTGGAAGATTACTTAATTGTAACCCTGAATAAAGCTATTGAAAAAGCAACCAGCGTAAATGAAAGAGAATTGGATGCCGTTGCCAAAATGGATATGCCAATGATTCCGGGAATGGACAATCTGTTTAAATAAGGTTAAAAAAATTAAAACTTAATTTGATAAAAAAGATATTGTCTTACTAACCGTGTAAGCTGAAAAAAAACCAATTGAATTTGTCATTTTGTAGTACTAAATAACAAAAAGATGTATCCAACCGTTTTTTAGTTATTTGCTATATTAAAAAAAAAGGGTTTGACTTTTTAGTCAAACCCTTTTTTTTAATGCTCTTTAGAAAATATCTTTTTATCTGCTACTTTTTAGGGCATTATATTCATTTGTCATATCCAGCGCCCTATAAATTCCCAAAAGAGATTTTACAGCATCTTCATTTTTTGGCTCAATAACCAATGCTTTCTTAAGATACGGAATTGCACTTTTTATGATTTCATCCTTTTGAATATTTAATTTATCATATTCTTTCATTTCCTTTGGAGTATTTCCCAATGTATCCATTTGATCAACCAATGCGTTTTTTAATTGCATTTTAATATAAACAAGGTTGATACAACAGTTTACGCAACTGGGATTTATTTGTAAGGCTTCCTGGTAATACTTTTCCGAATTAACATAGTCATTTCTCTCTAAGTAAGAAAACCCTAAAGCAATTAAAATATCTTCTTTTTTAGAAGGTGGAAATACATTTCTGGGTTTTTCATAAAGACCTTCTTTAATATTTGAATCTCTGGCACTTATAGAACTAAATGCTTCTTCTGTTTTTGTTTTTTTATTAGTAGCATAAAAAACAACTGCCTTTCCGGAATAGTTTATTTTTTTTAGTTCCTCATAATATTTAATTGAAGAGATATAATCCTTCCCGGTTAAAGCAGCAGCAGCAGCATTTAATAAGTTTAAAGTATCTTTTTTATCAAACAAATAAACTTCATAACTTTTATCTGCGCTTTCTTTGAATTTTCCTGCTTTATAATCAGCATGAGCACCATCTACCAGTTTAGACTTCAGCTCCTTTAAAGCTAAATTTGCCTTAAATGCGTATTTATAATTATGAGAATCATTTTCATATAAAAGAACATCCTGATATGCTCCAGCTGCCAAAGAAAAATTATTAGCAGGATCAATGTTTTTAATAGCTAACTCTTTGTATACATTTCCTTTCAGGTAAAAGAAATCGGATTTTATATCATCCGATGCGTTGATGATGAGATATTCTATTTTTTTTAAAATAGTTAATGCCTCCTGCACTTTTCCTTTATCATAATAAGACTGGGCATTTTTAATTTCATCTTTTTGAGCAAATGCCCCGATATTTATCAATAGAAGAAATGATAGTATCTTAAGTTTTTTTTTCATTTCAATTATATTTGATTGTTAACAATAGATTTATAGTTTTTTATGAGTAGTTTTTGGTGCAAACCTATACAACAATTTTGCGTCAAAACGTTGGGACATAATACTCAAATGCAGGGCAAAATTTCTTTTGTCAACAATTGAAGTTACCTATCCACCTACCATAGCCTAACCTTTTTTCAAAACATTAAGATGTGTAACAAACAAACAGAATAAAGTAGTGTAATTTTTCTTCATAATACTTAGGTTAATTAGTAATAATATTAGTTAGTGATTCATATTCCTACAATGCATTTTAAGACAGACATTTAAATCCGTCAATTCAATCAAATAAGAGCATTACTATTTAACTAAACTAAAGAAAAATATTAAATAAACTAATAAAACAATAAATTTTAACAAATTAACCACATAAATCGTAACTTAAATCTGATAATTAATTATTCTTAAACAGAACAAAAAAACTCACTATCTGTATTTACATACAAATAGTGAGCTTTCAGCCAAAACGACCATTTGGCTTTCTTTCAAAATAAACATCCGACAAAAGTAGTGGGCTGTTTAATTAGCTATAATCTCAAACCTTTTGTTCTCAATTTTCACAATAGTTAACGCTTGTGAATAATTTAATAAAAAAGAAACAACTTCTTTTTTTGGTTTTAAGTTTTTAGTAACTAATGTCTTTTTAGAGTAAATTTTCGCCATACTGTGAAATGTTTTTATAGTAGTATAACGAACTAAGTATCAAAATAGTATTTAGTTAGTTAAAATAATTTGGTGCTTATCGATGATTTTTCTCAGATTCATTAAAGCATAACGCATTCTGCCCAATGCTGTGTTGATACTAACTCCTGTAATTTCAGAAATTTCCTTGAAGCTCATATCCTGATACATACGCATTACCAAAACTTCTTTTTGATCATCCGGAAGTTGCTGAATTAGCTTTTTTAAGTCAATTTCTACCTGATCTAAAATCATTTTGCTTTCGATAGTCAAAGAATCATCCGACATAATCGAAAAGATCGAAAATTCTTCTGTTTCTCTGTACATGGGCATTTTCTTGGTTTTGCGAAAATGATCAACAATAAGATTATGTGAAATTCGCATTACCCATGGTAAAAACTTTCCTTCTTCGTTATAGGAATTGTTTTTTAAAGTTTTAATTACTTTAATAAAAGTATCTTGAAAAATATCGTTTGAAATATCCCTATCGGCAATTTTTGAGTATATAAATCCATATATTTTAGACTCATGTCTTTTTATTAATGTTGACAAAGCATTTTCGTTGCCTTCAACATAATTTTTAACCAATAGAGAGTCAGGAATATGCAAATCAGCCATAATATTACTTTTTTGTTTCTATTTAAAATATAAAATTTTTAAAAAAGTAATTTTATTGTATAGGCTGTTTCTTTTTAGGTTATGTTAATATTGCTTCCAAATTTAACAAATAATTATTTTAAAATGCAAATGAATGGACTGATAATTAACAATAAAATCATAAAAAGAAAAGATAAAACTCAAACATTTGCAATAAAGTCTTTTAAAACCTTTAATAACTCCATCCTTTTTTAGAATTTAAAAAAGTGCAAAATATTCAAAAACAGACATTTTAAATATACCCTACACTTTTACGTATTATTAATCTTACAATTTTAATTATTGATAAACCCGAATGTAATCCACTAGAAATTTTTGTGGCAAAATACTGTCATCAACATCTGGTCCTCCAAAATTTCCTCCAATAGCTAAATTGACGATGATATAAAAAGGTTTATCAAAGGGCCATGTATCTTCGTTTTTAACTTCAGGATTAAAAGTATAGACCAGAATGTCATCAACAAAAAAGTCAATTTTATCCTTGCTCCATTCAATAGCATATACATGATATCCTTCTTCTATAGTAAGAAATTCAGTTCTTTTGGTATTAATCGTGTTGCCATGGCTATCCTGGGCATGCAAAGTCGTGTAGACCATGTGCGGATCTCTTCCTATATATTCGAGAATATCTATTTCACCCGTTTTGGGCCATTTAACCTCATCAATGTTGGAACCTAACATCCAGAAAGCCGGCCATAACCCATGACCTAATGGTAGTTTTGCTCTGGCTTCAATTCGGCCATATAAAAATTCTTTTTTTCCTTTTGTGGTAATTTTTGTTGAAGTATACTGATTTCCTTCTTTTTTGGCTTCAATAATCAAATCTCCGGATTTTATCTGGTGATTTTTTTTTGTGTAAACCTGTCTCTCATTATTTCCCCAACCGCAAAGATTGGGACATCCATCACCAAGATCGTAATTCCAAACCGATTCGTTTAATTTTTTTTTATTAAAATTTTCTTCCCAAATTAGTTTCCTTTCTGCTTGTTGAGCCAGGCAAAAGTTAGCTATCATCAATAATACTATCTTTTTCATTTTATAAATTTATTTTATTCATAAAAAAATTAGAGAATCAGTCAAAAAAACTGACTCCCTAATTTTACTTTTTTTTTTCTTTATTTTATTGATAAACCCTTACATAATCAATTTCCATTGATGATTGTGTGAAGGCAGGATCAATATTTCCCCCCAAATTACCTCCCATTGCAACATTCAGTATTAAAAAGAAGTCACTGTTAAATGGTAATGAAGCAGCATTGGCAACAGTATGTACCAGCGTTTCGTCAACATAGATTTTTACAGATGCCGGACTCCAAACCGTTTTGTAAACGTGAAATTCAGTCGAAACATTTGATATTGTTTTTGAACCAGTATCTGCACTTCCTCCGAAACGGCCTGGATAATGAAGCGTACCATGAATAACATTCTGATTATTGCCCACATGTTCCATAATATCAATTTCACCGCAGGCAGGCCAAGGTTTTGTGGCATAATTTTCTCCTAACATCCAAATAGCAGGCCAGGTTCCCGCTCCTGTTGGAAGCTTGGCTCTTACTTCTACTTTTCCATAAGTGAATTCGAATTTATTTTCGGACACCAATCTTGCTGATGAATAAGCCTCCCCTCCCGAAGTTTCTTTCTTAGCTGTAATTTTAAGGTTTCCGCCCTCTACAACAGCATTTGTCGCGGAGTTAGTGTAATTTTGTTTTTCATTATTTCCCCATCCATTATCTCCGGTTCCTAAATTATATCCCCATTTTGTAGCATCAGGAGCACCATCAGTATTAAACTCATCCGACCATACTAAATTAGTATAATCTACATTTGTATCAGGAACTTGCGAAGGTTTGGTTGTAGTAAATATATGGTACCACGCTAATGCAGGATTACCGCCCATTACCGCCCTTACAACCATTCTGTTGGCTGTTAATGATATTATTTCATAAGAACTCTGACCAATGTAATACCCCATAAAACCACCATCAGAGAAATTCATCGTTGTACCTCTGGTTTGAGTTGCATTATTAGGATTTGACATTATAACTGATTCTGATGGACTAAGGGAAACTATTTTCACTCCACCTGCATTATAAGTCAGACAGGCATCATCTGGCGAACTTCCTCCTGCAACACTTGCAAAAGCTGCGTTAAAGAAAGTAGATCCTCCATTATTCAATTCAAATTTTAATAGTTCTCCGTCAAGAGAAAACGTCAATTCATTGTCATATAAACAACTACTGGCCTGCGATCCTGCTTTTTCAAAAACGCCTGCCTGGTAATAATTGGCATAATAATTTTTAGTTGCATCCGTATCATTTTGACCAACTCCTAAATGACCCGGTTCAGAAGCTGACCAATACCATTTTTTAGAAGTTCCGTTAGTTAAAAAATTAACTGCATCAGGATCGCTAAAGTCACTTAAAACCTCAACTTCAATTGTTGTATTAGTAGCAACGCCACCTTTTCCATACGCAATAGCTGTAACGGTATACTTATTTACACCTGTTTTAGTAAATCGCTTATCAAACTGACCACCAGGCGAATTTACAGAAGTGCCATCACTAAATGCATATTTATACGAAATAGCATTATCTGCTGTTGCAACAAGTTTAACAATACCTGATCCGTCTCCATAAGGCGCATCAGTTGTTTTTCCAACAATCTCAGCGGTTATCTTAATATTGGATGGAGCAGTTATAGCTCCAAAGGCGAAATCATCTTTTTGGCAGCTTACCATGAATAGTAATGCAAAAAGGAATACTAAGTATTTATTATATTTTTTCATTTTAATTTTTTTATAAAATGTGAATTCATTTTAAATGATCTGTATAACTTTATTTTCTATTTATGAAAATATACGTTATCGATATATATTGTATGTGTTCCGCTAGGGTTTCCTGAATAAATTAGCTGGGCTATATGAGCTCGTGTTGTCAATCCTGCAAAATCACTTAAAGGAATATCTAAACTCACCCACGTTCCTTTTGCCGGTGTCGTAAATTTAAGTTCGTGTTCCTTATCATCACCTCCATTATAAGCACCATTAGGTCCGAAATCAACTAATTTTATTCTGAATTCTGTAAAATCTGAAGACCATACATCTACATGAAAGTGTGTCATTCCGGAGGCATCAATAGGAGCGACAGGCTCAATACCAACAAAATTTAAATCAGAATATTTTTTTACAGCATTTCCTGCAACAGCGGTTTCTTCCAGTACTGCGCTCGACCAGTCAGTACGCCAGGTACTTATTCCAATATTAGTGTAAGCATTACTAAATAATGATATAACATCTCCTGCTGGCGTTGTTGGTGTTGGTGCTGCAATATTTAATGCTTCTCCGTCTTTATAAAAATAAATATTATCAACAAACACGCTTCCTCCTGCCCAAGGAGTACCAACTAATTTCAATTGAAAAATCTCAGAAACAGTCATTCCCTGACTTGTAAAGGCAGAAATTGGAATATCAATACTCGTCCATTGATTAGCAACAAGATCTTTTGTAACTGGTTTTTCTGTAGGCCCTACATTGATTAAAGAAGTTTCAATTTTTTGTAAATCTGCTGTCCATACATCCATGTGTAAATAATCCATTCCTGAAACATCAACAGATGTACCATCAGCCAGAGCAATTCCCTGATAACTCAGATTAATGTAATTCAGCATTTTGTCCCCGTTCAAATCAAACTCAGTCCAGCTACTGCCTTGCCCTCCTTGTCCCCAATCCGGAAAATAGTTAGTTTCTGTAACATTGGCATATTTTGAACCATAAATAGAAATTACATTACCAGCTGGTCTGTTTGGCGGTATAGGGGCTGAAGCAATTGGGTTAAGAATTAGTATTGCAGTAAATTCTTTGGTGAACTCCGTAGTTTGAACCGCCGCACTCTTAGAAACCACACGAATAGTGTAAACTCCTGCTTCCTGATAAACATATGAAACAGATTCCCCATTGTTAACCGATATTGGATCCGGTTTTCCGGCTTCACCAAAATACACATCATAAAACAATGCAAAATCAGCAGTTGCTTTTACGGTTACTTTTTTAGACACAGCCACATCATTTGTAATAACTACTTCTAAATTCTCCGGAGCTCTGAAAGAAACAACCACATCCTGATCTACTTCAGTTGTTTTGCCATTTATTCCCATTGCAATAATTTTTGCCTTGTAAACCCCCTCTGCATACGTGTGTGTTATTGTTGCTCCCGGAGAAACATAATTGGACTGAGCGCTGCCATCACCAAAGTTAATTTTGTATTGTGTTGCCCCTTCTCCTTTAGGAAGAAAAGTAACTTTACCAGAATTATCCTGGGTTACGGTTGTCAATGCCGAAATATTTTCAGGCGCACTTATACCATCTAAATCAATATCACTGCTATCATTCGCACAACCCATAAGGATTGCAAAAACGAAAAAACTTATAATAAAATGTATTTTTTTCATAATTAATGTTTTTTAATATCCAGGATTTTGTTTCCAGTTTCCATTAGCAAATTGAATTTCTTCGATTGGCAAAGGAAATAATTCATTTTTATCAGCCTTAAAACCAGGTATTGTTCCTACTGCTTTTCCTGTTCTCACTAAATCGAAAAAACGATGTCCTTCACCAAAAAGTTCAAGTCTTCTTTCCGCTAAAATAAAATCTGTAAGAGCTGCTCCTGAAGCTGATATATTATGATTTGTATCACCAAAAGCACGTTTTCTTACTTCATTTAAATATCCTCTTGCTTTACCATCATCTATCCCTCCACGATTATACGCTTCAGCCGCCATTAATAAAACATCTGCATAACGTATGGCTCTGTAATTGTTTGGATTAGTCAAATTCAAATCCCCAGCTGCAACATCACTTCTTTTTCTTGGTAAATATTTTCTGTTGAAATATCCTGTGTCCTCATTACCTTTTCCGAAACTAATGCCATTTCCTCCATCAAAAGAGGCATTAGCAACAGCCCAGGCTTCAATATCCAGAATAGCAACATCTTTTCGTTTATCTCCTGCCTCAAAAGCATTTACTGCATCCGGTGTTGGAATATTAAAACTAAAACCTGAAGAGAACAGAGGTCCTGAATAATTTCGTATTCCGCTAAAACCAACCGCTACGTTTCCTTCGCTACATTGCAAACAAGGAAAACCAGCCCCCTCAACATCTGTATATTGTATTTCAAAAACAGATTCAGGTCCGTTTTCACCAGCTAATTCAAACATCGCATCATAATCTGTTTCCAGAGAATAAGGTGATGAATTTATTAAACCCTGAAGTGTCGTTGCTGCTTGCGAAAATTTGTTTTGGTACAAATAAGCCTTTCCTAATAATGCCTGTGCTGCTCCTTTTGTTGCTCTTCCTTTTTGCGAAGCAATTGGAGATAAATTAGCAACCGCAAAATTTAAATCAGCCTCAATAGAAGCATAAACTTCTTCAACTGATGAACGCGGAATTGTTTTTTCATCTCCAATTTTAAACCTCGCATCTCCTTTCATAGGAATACCACCAAACCATTTTACTAATTCAAATTGATAGTATGCTCTAAGAAAATGCGTTTCGGCCAAAAGTTGGGTTTTACCCTCAAAATCTGTCTTATTTTTAAATTCAAGTATGTAGTTAGCTCTTTGAACACCTGCAAACATCCAATTCCAAATATCTTTTAAATTACTGTTTACCGATGTATGAATCATATCATCAATTTGTTGAAAACCTACCACATCAGTTGGGCTTTCTCCTCCTGCAAAGGTATTATCAGAAGCGATTTCGCCTAGTAAAACATTTACATAGGAAGACTGCAACAAATCATAGGCAGCAATTAAAGCCTGATCATAATCTTCTTTAGAGTTAAAATAATTCTCAGAATCTATTGAGTATTCTGGCTTAGGATCTACGAACTCATCCGAACAAGAAATACTTATTGTTGAGAACAGAGTTAGGATTATAATGGTTGTAAATAAATATTTTTTCATTTTAATTGAAATTAAAAATTAATGTTAATCCCTAATAAATAGGTTCTTGGCACTGGATAAAACCCATAGTCAATTCCGCTTCCAATTGGAGCACCATTTGAAGCACCTGGATCAAAACCTTTATATTTGGTAAACATGTATAGATTATTTACACCTGTATAAAGTCTTAATTTTGTCATACCTGCTTTTGCAGCTACATTAGAATTTAAAGTATATCCTAATTGAATGTTTTGAATTCTGAAATAAGAAGCATCTTCTACAAAATAATCCGAAAAAACATTGTTTGCTGTTGCACCGGTAGTCACTCTAGGGACTGAATTGCTTGTGCCTTCACCTGTCCAGCGGTCTAAAACATAATCTAATCGATTGGCATCAGAAAGTGTTCTCTCATAATTACGGATCATATCGTTACCAATTGAAGCGAAAGTGTAAACTGCAAAGTCTAAATTTTTATAATTTACCTGCATATTCAACCCCATTGTTGCCTCCGGAATTGGGTTACCTAAATCAGTTCTGTCTTTTGTGTCAATTGCCCCATCACCGTTTACATCTACATAGCGAATATCACCAGGTGCTGCATTTGCTCCTAAAGCTAATTGAGAAGGATGAGCATCGATTTCGGCTTGATTCTGAAAAATACCATCGGTTTTGTAACCATAAAAATATCCCATTGGCATTCCAATTTCCATTCTTGATGGAGCTGGTTGTCCTACTCCAAAAGCACCACCTTCAATAAAACCAATTCCGTTATTAACTTCTAATACTTCGTTTTTAAGAAAAGTAACATTGTACCCAAAACTCATCGTAAAATCATCAGAGAATTTTTCTTTGTAATCGATAGCAAATTCAAAACCTGAGTTTCTCACACTACCTGCATTCAGAGTTGGAGCACTCGCCCCTGGAGCTCCTGTACCATTTATTCCTGAAACTGGAATATTAGGAATCAATAAATCGTTTCGCGTGTCAATAAAATAATCAGTTACTACAGATACTTTATCATCGAATAATCTTAAATCCAAACCAACATCAAACTTTCTTGCTTCTTCCCATTTCAAATCAGGATTTGGCACTTGTCCTGTAGCTGTTCCGTTTACCAAAGCACCATCAAAAACATAAGTCGCTTCTCCTGTCAAAAGTCCTAAATATCCGTAGTTTGGAATTTGGTCATTTCCTAAAGTTCCGTAACTCGCTCTTAATTTCAAGAAACTAATTGCTCTTGATTCTCCAAAAAAATCTTCGTCAGAAACAACCCAACCTCCTGTAAACGAAGGAAAATAAGCTACTTTGTTTCCCGGTCCAAATTTTGTCGAAGAATCACGGCGTAACATAGCAGACAAAAGATATTTTCCTTTATAATCATACTGCACTCTTCCAAAATACGAAAGCCTCCTTTGATCATAAACATATCCGCTTGTATTTAAAGCCTCAGAAATTCCTTTTGTTAAAGAAATATCCGCAAATTCCCAAGAATTATTTGGCACATCAAAACCTGTGGCAGAAACTGAATTGCCCCATTCTTTAAAAATAGTTGTTCCAAGAGTTCCTGCTATATTATGACTGTCTGCAATTTTTTTTGTATAAGTTCCGAAAAGGTCAAAAGAATAATTATTATCATTTACCGTTCTTTGAGTAACCGAACTTCTTTGTACATCAAAAACTTTTCCTCCATAACTTATTTGTTTTGCAAAGGTTTTTTCCTCACTATTTGAACTATTAAAACCAATTGCACTAGACAATACAAAACCACGGAAAAGCTTATAATCCAAACCAAAGTTTCCGTTTATTTTTTTATAATTGTAATCATTATAAGTATTATCTATTTGTGCTAATGGATTGATGATTTCAGTTCCTAATCCGGTTGTCCCTGGTACCAAAGCAAAATCGCCATTACTATCATAAGGACGTAAAGTAGCAGGGACATTTAAAGCATTAAATAAAACTGACCCTAAGCCATTTTCGTTTAATGTTTTTCTATTAAAATACGTATAAATAAAGTTTGTTTTTAATTTCAATCTATCAGATAAATCTGCAGCTAAACCAACTCTTGCGGTATTTCTTAAAAATCCCGATTTGTCACCGCCAACGATTCCTTCCTGATCTAAATGCGAGCCACTTACAGAGTAAGTCATTTTTTCTGAACCTCCAGAAATAGATAAATCATGATTGATAAGAGGTACACCTTTATTAAAAATTTCCTTTTGCCAATTGGTACCATTACCTAAACCAGAAACATTAGGATAAGGAACTGAATTTCCGCCATTAGCATAGCTTTCGTTTAATAACAAAGCATACTCCGTTGCATTAAGAGTTGGTAAAGTTCTGGATGTTTCCTGAAATCCCGTATAACTATTAAAAGAAAACCTTGTTTTAGAATTCTTCTTGCCCATTTTTGTGGTAACTAAGATAACTCCATTGGCCCCAATAGTACCATAAATAGCTGCCTGTGCATCTTTAAGAACCGTGATTGTTTCGATGTCATTAGGATTCAATAAATTTAAGTCACCCACATATCCATCAATAATAGTTGTAGGCCTGTTCTCTCCATTTGTAGCTACACCACGAATGCGAATATCCAATGGGGCTCCCGGAGCACCTGACTGGGTTGTTACGTTTACACCAGAAATCGTCCCTTGCAAAGCCTGCTCAATTCTTGCTGGCTTTAAAACATCAAGTGTTTTACTGTCTATAAAAGATACAGCACCTGTTACCTCTCTTTTTTTCTGGCTTCCGTAACCAATTACGACCACTTCTTCTAGTGATTTGGCATCATCACTCATTTTGACAGTAATTTTGTTACTTGAAATCACAACTTCCTGAGTTCGATAACCAATATAACTTAAAACAATTATCGTCCCATTAGAGAGACCTGATAATTTAAAAGATCCGTCAAAATCTGTGGTTGTACTTTGTGATGAACTTTTAACCTTGACATTTACTCCAGGCAGTGATAAACCTGATCCATCTAGTACTGTTCCGTTTACATCAAAAGTCTGCGAAAATGCAAAAGATGTAAACAGTAACAATACAATTTGCAATAATTTAGTTTTCATAATTAGTTAGTTTAATTGAAGATAAATTTATCGGATATCATTAACAATGCGTTAAAATTTACCTCAACAAAAAACATACATCATAAAAAAATGCAATTAAATTACACATAACTCAAAAAATACCCATATTTCACACCCAAACAAAAATGTTAAATTTTTTAACATTTGCATAAAAAAACCACAACAATTGTAAAATGTTGTGGTAATGTATAGTTTTATTTTGTTAGACTTTACTGTACTATACAGCTAAAATGTATTCTACTAAACCGTTTTCGTGCTGTAAATCCATTTTTTTTCGTAAACGGTACCTTTTTATTTCAACACTTCTTACAGATATATTAAATAATGGGGCAATTTCTTTTGAAGAAAGATTCAATCTTAAATATGCACAAAGGCGTAAATCATTAGGGGTTAATAACGGATGAAGCTGTTTAATTCGCTTTAGAAAATCTTTGTCGGCATTATCAAAGGCTTCTTTGAAAACCTTCCATGAATCTTCTTCTGTTATATTCTTATTAATTGTACTAATAACCGATTTTATATTTTTATTCTCATCTTGTGATGTCTTTTTCAAATCCTCTTTTATAAAAGCTAACAATTCGTTCTTGCTATTTAAACTCATTGTAGAAACTGCTAATTCACGATTTTTAGTATCAACATCCTGGGAAAGCTGTTCATTTCTAACCCTCATTAATTGTTGCTCATTTTCTAACTCTTTTATTTCAAGCAAAAGGTTATTTTCTTCTATTAATTTCTCTCTTTGCTTTTGATAAAAATTTCTGTAGGCTTTATTTATAAAATAAGCAATTACAAGAATTAAAAGAAAATAAACAAACCAGGCTAAGTTAGTTAAGTACCAAGGCTTTAAAATTATAAAAGTATAACTTGCCGTATTTTGCAAAATACTATTTGCATATTTGGCCCTAACTTTAAAAGTATATTTGCCGGGTGGCAGGTTTTTAAAATTTACTGTAGCTTTAGTACTCCATTCACTCCACTCATCCTGGAAACCTTCTAATAAATACTGATATTCTGAGTTGATATATTTATTGTATTCCGGTACAGTATAATTGAAGGTAATATTATTTTCATTGGAACTAAACTTTCCTTCTTCAGATAACCCAACATTTCGCTGATTCTGATTGAGTTTGTTTGTTGCTATGTCTGAAATTAAAACAGTATAATTTTTAAAACTAAAATCATCAATATTCAATGTATAATATCCATCTGTGGTTCCAATTAAATAAGTTGATTTTGATACCTGTGTGATATTTTCAAAACCTAACATTGAATTAGTTAACGATGAGGGAATTGGAATCACATTTTGTTTTAACTGATTACTTAGTTTGCTTGCAGAAAAGTAATGAATGTAATTTTTAGAAAACAACCATATTTTATTAGAATCATCTACAATCATTTTTCCCGACGTATATTCGTCTTTCTCAAAAACAGAACTTAACAAATTGTCTTTTTCAAACTGTTTTGTTGTATCATTTAATTTAAAAATACCCCCTTTAAAAGCATAATATATTGTATTATTAAATTTTGTCAGACTTGCATTTTTTCCTTTTGATGGAGATGAGTAAGCAGCAAAGCCTGTTTTTAATAATAATTTATCTGGTCTTAATCTAAAAATTCCTTTATATTCATGACTTACATACAAATCATGATTGCTCGTAATTTCAAAATATCGTGAAGAATAATCAAATCCTTTAATTTTATTCCTGAATTTCCATTGGTTATCCACCTTTTCCAATATCGAAATCCCATAATAATTGCCTTGCAATAATTGATTTTTAATATTCGGGATCGCTTCAAATTTCCATGTTCCTGATGCTGAAAATATGTTTTTTGCCGAATCCTTTATAATTATAAAAGTCCCTGAATCATGTCCACAAAAAAGTGTATCATCATATACAAACAAAGACCACACCTGTCCTTTTGTTCCGTTGATGAATCTAAATTCAGAATTGCTTTGACTTTTTTTACAAAACAATCCCTGATTAGTACCCACATACAGCATTCCTTTATAAGTCGCAGATGCATAAACTGTACCTAAAACCCCCGTATCATCAGTAAAACTGTGGACAGAAGATTTAACATTAATACAATTAATTCCGTTATCAAGACCTACCCATAAATTTTGATCGTTATCCTCAAAAAGTGATAAGGCTGTATTGTTACTCAAACCCTTACTTTGCGAAATATGATATTTAAGTTTACCTGAATCAGATAAAATAAAAATCCCGTTAGAAACAGTCCCTAAAGCAAAGTTTCCATCAACAAGACGCTGACTGCTATAAACAAAGCCCGCTTTTAATTCGGCATCGGCTTCTGTTATAAAAGGCGTTAAATCTGTTCCTGTTAATTTGTAAAAACCATCTAATTGAGTTTGAATCAACAATCCGTCTTCTGTTGAAAAAACATTGGCAATAGTGTTTTTTTTCAGAATAAGATTGTCTGATACCAATTTGACTTTTCCACTTTCAATTTCAAAAAGCCCTTCTTTTATGGTTTGGAAATAAATAGAGTTTTTGGTATTAAATGATTTTACAATACCATTTTTTGGTGCAATAATTTTAAAAACTTTGCTTTTTGTATCATAAATATAGATTCGATTTAGGGACTGAAACAAAATCCACTGATCATATTTTAAAATATTCCAGAACTGTTCATCGTCCAGAATTTTATTTTTAATAGTATCACTTAATGAAGTATATTTTAATTTTCCATTGGATTGCCTTGTCCAATAACCAAAATTCATATAACAGCCAGTATAAATTTTATTGTCTATTACTTTTACAGATCTTACTATAGTTTCATTAGGAGCGTGGTACAACTCCCAATTAGTACCATTAAATTCTAAAAGTCCATCGTTATTAGCAAAATATAAATAGTTCTGATTATCCTGAGATATCATCCAACTCTGATTTCCTGCTCCATAAACAGAAGAAGAATATTTGATTATTGGCGGAAACTCCTGAGAAAATGCCATGAGATTCACCAAAAAAAACAGCAAAAAGAATTTAGTTTTCAAATTTTGATTGTGGTATTAATTAACGTAAAACAGCTCTAAATTAACTTTTTTTTTATTGACATTCCTAATTTTAAATAAAATGGGCAGCTATAAAAAACTAACTGTTAAATATTTAAAAACCTGAAAATGTTTAACAGCTTTTTAAAACTCAGATAGAGTTCATTAACAATACTCAATTCAAAATTGATTACTTTTGTAGAAATTGACATTTTTTATGCAAATCGACCTTTCTACACTCGACCCAAAACATAATATAATCATTAAAGGCGCACAAGTACATAATTTAAAAAATGTAGATGTTGCCATTCCAAGAAATAAACTTGTAGTCATTACGGGGCTTTCCGGATCCGGAAAATCAAGCTTGGCTTTTGATACTTTATACGCTGAAGGACAACGCCGTTATGTAGAAAGTTTATCTTCTTATGCACGTCAGTTTTTAGGACGTCTGGACAAACCAAAAGTGGAATATATAAAAGGTATAGCGCCTGCTATTGCCATTGAGCAAAAAGTAAATACAACCAATGCACGTTCTACTGTTGGAACTTCAACTGAGATTTATGACTACATCAAGCTTCTATTCGCCAGAATTGGCCGTACCTATTCTCCTATTTCAGGTCAGGAAGTAAAAAAAAATACAGTTACTGACGTTGTAGCTGATGTAAAAAGTTTCGACTTAGACAGTAAGTGGTTATTGCTTTCCCCTATTCATCTTGAAGAAGGAAGACAACTGGAAGGCAAACTAAAAGTGCTTTTACAACAAGGTTTTGCCCGTATTCTGGTTGATAACGAAATGGTACGTTTGGATGATTTTACACCAACAGAACTTCATAAATTAGACAATAAAGATATTTTATTGGTTATTGACAGAATTATTGTTAAAGAGGAAGAAGAATTCTATAACCGTCTGGCCGATGCAGTACAAACTGCTTTTTTTGAAGGAAAAGGAATCTGCTATTTACAGGAATTAAATTCTGATAAAAGATTTACTTACTCAAATAATTTTGAGTTGGATGGCATTACGTTTTTAGAACCCAATGTACATTTATTCAGTTTCAACAATCCTTATGGCGCCTGTCCTGTTTGCGAAGGTTATGGAAATATAATTGGCATTGATGCTGATCTGGTTGTTCCAAATACTTCTTTATCGGTTTTTGAAAGTGCGATCTATCCATGGAGAGGCGAGAGTATGAGTTGGTACAAAGAGGAGTTGGTGAAACATGCCTATAAATTTGATTTTCCGATTCACAAACCTTATTACGAACTTACAGAAGACCAAAAAGATTTAATATGGAAAGGGAATCAGTATTTTCAGGGTCTAAATGGATTCTTTAAAGAACTGGAAGAAAAAAATTACAAGATTCAAAATCGCGTAATGTTGTCACGTTACCGTGGCAAAACAAAATGCCACGCCTGTCGCGGAAAGCGTTTACGCGAAGAAGCTTCTTACGTCAAAATTAATAGTAAAACAGTTTCTGACTTAGTCGATTTACCGATTAAACATTTGGTTACTTTTTTCAAAAACATAGATTTAGATGTTTACGAACAGCAAATTGCAAAACGTTTGATGGTCGAAATCAATAATCGTTTGTCATTCCTGACAGAAGTCGGGTTAGATTATCTTACTCTAAACAGGAATTCCGCAACACTTTCAGGAGGAGAATCGCAACGTATTAATCTTGCCACTTCACTTGGGAGCAGTCTGGTTGGTTCTATGTATATTTTAGACGAGCCAAGTATTGGTCTGCATCCAAAAGATTCTGAAAGACTGATAAAAGTTTTATTATCTCTTCGTGATTTAGGAAATACGGTTATTGTAGTTGAGCATGATGAAGATATCATGAAAGCGGCCGATATGATTATTGATATTGGTCCGGAAGCAGGAACTTTTGGAGGAAATTTGGTAGCACAGGGAACTTACGATGAAATTTTAAAATCAGAATCCCTGACTGCGAAATATCTGAACGGAGATTTAGAAATTTCTGTTCCGAAGAAAAGAAGAAAATTCAAAAATTATATTGAAATTATTGGCGCAAGAGAAAATAACTTAAAAAATATTAATGTTACTTTTCCACTTGATGTATTAACAGTGATTACCGGTGTTTCAGGAAGTGGAAAAAGTACACTGATTAAAAAGATTTTATTCCCTGCTATGCAGAAGAAGTTGGAGAATGCTGCTGAAAAAGCAGGTCAGTTTAGCGAAATAAACGGTTCTTTTTCACAAATTAAACATATTGAATACGTAGATCAAAATCCAATTGGCAGAAGTTCAAGATCAAATCCCGTAACCTACATTAAGGCTTATGATGACATTCGTGATTTGTATGCCAAAGAAAAACTCTCTAAAATAAGAGGTTATCAGGCGAAACACTTTTCTTTTAATGTTGATGGAGGCCGATGCGAAACGTGTAAAGGAGAAGGCTCTACAAATGTAGAGATGGTGTTTATGGCCGATGTATCATTACCATGCGAAACTTGTGGTGGCAAACGATTCAAAAAGGAAGTTTTAGAAATTACTTTTGATGATAAAAACATCAATGATATCCTGACAATGACTATAGATGATGCTATTGCTTTTTTCGAAAAAAATAAACAGGCAAAAATCACTCAAAAATTACAACCGCTTCAGGATGTTGGTTTAGGCTATGTACAATTAGGACAATCTTCTTCAACTCTTTCTGGCGGTGAAGCGCAACGTATCAAATTAGCCTCTTTTTTAGTTAAAGGAGCTACCAAAGATAAAGCATTGTTTGTGTTTGATGAACCTACAACGGGTTTGCATTTTCATGACATTAAAAAACTACTCGCCTCATTTGAAGCTTTACTAGAAAAAGGGCATTCTATTATTGTAATTGAGCATAATCTGGATCTCATAAAATGTGCTGACTGGATTATTGACCTGGGTCCCGAAGGAGGAGAAAATGGCGGGCATTTATTGGCAACGGGAACTCCGGAGGATATTGTAAAAATTAAAGAATCCATTACTGGGATTTATTTAAAAGAAAAGCTTAATTAAATAAATTAGCCACGAATTATTCCTTTTTTACTAATCGTATAAGAAATAATTCGTGGCCAGATTTTTATAATCATTTAATTGCTAAGCAACCAAACACCTTTCTTCAAAAGGAACACCATCTTCATCGATGGCAACTAAGATCTTCTTTTGTTTAGAGGCTTCAACTGTAAGGTATAACCATGCTACAGACCATAAGCCTAATGTTAAACAAAAAATAACAAAATTAAATCCGTGATCAACTGCTTTTCCGCCTTTTGATAGTACGGCAAAAAGCATTTTATCATTTCGCTCTTCAAGTACAAATCCATTATGAACCTTTTTAGAAATCATATTAGAGAATACTTGTAAGTTTTCTTCCTCCTGGTTATTAAATTGATTATTTATCATAACTGTTAGTTTCAAATAAATCAGTGTGGTTTTCCTGAAAAATTAATTTAACAAAATTAAAAAATATGAACTCTTTTAACAATACCCACTTTTAGTGATATTCAAGTAATTTTTCGGCATAAAAAAAGGAAGTATTGATAATTAACGAATTTAGAATCTCATTCAATCCCATTCCTTACATAATTTATAAAATTGTTTATGAAATTTCAACCTATGCTAATTCTGTTTTTTGACAATATATTAATAGCAAAATAGGGTTGATTTATTGTCATCTTGTAGTAATCGGGGGGAGACTTAATTTCGATATGAGTGGTTTAAAAGAATCCTGAATATTGATGCAAATCAAAAATAAATTCATTCCTTTTGTGTAAACTTTAATTTGGTATTCTAAAAATCATCTTTTAAAGGACTTACAGGATATTTCGTAGCATTTGTTTTTTTAATGTACTTGACTTTCGTCACATTTAAAATTTTTCATTATTTAAAAAAGTCTTCATTATTTTGTGCAGTATTATAACAAAAACGTAAATACTTTTTTTCGTATCTGTGAAAGGATAAATTCCATTAATAAATATAAAAGAAGACTGAATTTCAACCTGCTATGTTGTATTTATCACTAAAATAATCAAATTTTGATTCCAATTTTCTTCAGGATATTATTTATAACCTGATTAATTTCAATGGAAATTGAAAATTTATAGTTTAAATAAACATACAAAATTGTTACTAATATCGATTTTAACATGATACCAATAAGAGGGTAAAATGGAAATTCCCAAAAATAAAATAATAGGAAAAGCACAAAAGTCAATATTAATGATTCGAGAGTTTGTTTAGTAAAAGGATATAGATGCAAACGTTTTACAACAAAAAGCAACTTTGCCAGACTATATAATGTAATAGATAATAAAGTTGCGAAGGCAGAACCAATAATACCATAAATAGGAATAAAAATCATATTTAAAATAACCGTTAAAAACACTAAAAGCAATCCTAAATATAAAACCATACGGTAATATTTCGTATTAAAAATGATAGCATTATTATTACCTAAAATCAAATCAAAATATTTAGACAGCCCAATCATAAAAACAACCGGAATTCCGCCCCTGTATTCCTCTGGTACTATTTCATACAACTGATTAATATTTACAAAAATGCACAACATTACAAATCCCCCCACAATTTGCAAGTTAATAGATGTTTTTTTATACAATTCGTTCAATTCATCCTGCTTGTTTTCATGCATTAATTTTGCTGTAATTGGATATACAATCTGGTGCATGGCACGACTTGGAACAGATATTACCAACGCGATATAAGTCGCTACAGAATAATAAGCAATATTCTCGATTTTCATGTATTGATTCAGCATCAGTTTATCTCCGTCCAAAAGCAAATTAGCAACACTACCCGAAAGAATAATAAAAAAAGTATATTCCATTACATTTTTCACATTCTCTGGAATTGTAATTTGAAATCTTGGTTTTTTGATGTAAAAAGCATAAAACATCGTAATCAAAAACGCAATAAAATAAATAGCAGCTGTTAAATAAACAAATTGCACTAATGTTATCCAATGAAAATAAAGTCCAATCAAAGCCGCAGATGAAAATAAACGTAAACCAACTTCTTTAATAAAATTACCAAAAACAGAATGCATATGAACCCTGGCCCAGGCATAAAAAATCTCAAAATACGCCATACAAATTCCGATAAACGGAATTAAAAGAATATACTCTTTTACTACCGGATTCTCTTTAGAAACAAAAGCTGTTATATCATCAAAGAAAAATATTCCAATAATTCCCAGCGGAATACACATTAATAATGGAAACAAAGCAGTGAAAGACAAAAATTGCTCTTTTTCTTCTTCGGTCTCATACTGAGAATAAAATTTGACTAATGTATTTTGCATCCCAATAGCAAACAGAGGCATAATTACATTTGCTGCAGAGAGGATATAATTTGTTAAAGCATAATAGGTAGCTCCTAAATAAACGGGATATAAATAAAGTGTGTTTATGGCCCCAATTCCAAAGCCTATGTAAGTTATTATAGTATTCTTGAAGGACTGATTTAAAACAATACCCATTTTTTGAACTTATGAATTTAGATTTTTGATTATTGCAAGCTGTTATTCACTAATCAATTGTACTAATTGTTTGGTTAGGTTTTTTCTTGAATATTTTTGCAAACCAACACCATTAGCTTGTAATTTTCCTTCCAGAAATTGATTATAAAAATCCAAAATTACACTTTTTAATTTCTGTTTTTCAGAATAATCAAAAAATACTCCCGTATTTGTTTCCTTTATAATATCAGCAAAATCAGACCCCTGAGGACCAATAGCAATTATAGGACGATTTGACACCATATATTCGAATAATTTACCCGGGATAATACTTTTGGTGTCTTCTGAATTAATTTCGATAAGAAGCAAAACCTGCGATTTTTTTTGATGTGCTATGGCTTCATGATGTGAAACATATCCTAAAAGATTCAAATAGCTGTTCAGATCAAACTTTTTAAGAGAATCCAAAACCTCCTGACTCACAGCACCAATTAATTTAATTTCCAAATTAAATTTAAAATCAGGAATTTCATTAAGTAGCTCAATCAGACATTCCCATAAAAATTCCGGATTTCTGTCAGACAAAAATGATCCAATATGTGCTAAAGTAAATTTGGCATCCAAAGTTTGCTTGTCAATATTTTCGATATCATAGCCATTGGTGATAACCGAAATTGGCTTATTGGTAATAGTCTGAAATTCGGCTTTTGTAGTTTTACTGGTTACAATAATAGTATCGGCAGTATTTAGTACTTTATATTCTAATTTTTTATGCCTTTTTGCTGCGTAGTTCGACAAATGTAACGCTTTATGATACCCAATTGTAGTCCATGGATCTCGGAAATCGGTAAACCATCTTATATTTAATTTTTGTTTCAATTCTAATCCAATCAAATGTAAACTATGCGGAGGACCGGAAGTTACAATCGTATCTATATTATTTTCTTTAATATATTTTTCAAGATAAGATACTGAAGGTTTTACCCATAAAACACGAGCATCCGGAATAAAAAGATTACCACGAACCCAAAGAAAAATTTTATCTGAAAATGTTTGCTTTTTTTTATGCGGTAAAATTCCGGAGCTAATTTTCTTGGTTTTATTTTTTGAAAAAACAGATGCTAATTGATAAGGCTCCCAAATTTTATTTTTAAGAACAATAACCTGATCAGAGATTTCAGTGACCAAACCTTCATCAATTATTGGATACGTAGGATTCTCAGGAACATAAATAATAGGCTGAATGCCAAAATCCGGTAAATATTTTACAAATTTAAGCCAACGCTGTACACCTGGCCCTCCCGCTGGTGGAAAATAATAGGTAATGATTAATATTTTTTTTGATTTCAAGTTTAAGATTTTAAGTCGGGTATGGTTTTTTTATTCTTTTTTGTCGTTAAGTTTATTCAATTCCTCAATATCCAATTGGTCTTTTAGTCTGTTACACGCCTTTTTTGTTTTAATCAAACTAGTATAATCTAAAAAACAAACGGGTACTTCCTGCAAAATTACAATCGTTACATTTTGAAATAAATTCTCGAAGTTTTCATTCTCTAAACCTTTAACCGAAGTCATCACGTCTAATCTTAAATCATAAGAAATAGTAATTCTGTAAAACCTGCAACAAATTGCATTGTTTCAATTTGAGGAAAATCACCAATTCCAATTGAAGCAAAAGACAATCGTAGATCTTTTCTATTTTTAAAGTATCCTCAATTAAAATATCAATGTCACATGTATTTCGAATATAACCATAAATATTTACTGCTAACCCCAATAGTTAAATAACGAACATTATTTTCGTTGAATATTTTCCAAATATTTAAAATTTCTTGAAGCATTATTTTTTCAGAATAATTCTGGGAGATGTTTTTAAGGTGTAAGAAAGTTCAACCAATGCCATAAAACGCTCTATTCTTTCAGAATACAACTTTTGCAAATCAGAAGTTATAGAATTTAATTCTTTATTTTGAATAATACTTTTATTTATGTCTTTTGGTTTCATATTCAAATATACGATTTAAAAAACTTAGTACTTTTTCTTTACTTTCTATTTTCTTGCTTCTTTTCTTTCAAAATAAATACCCCCAATCAAAAGCAATAACATTCCAATTGAACTTGCTAAAGCAATTATACTTCCGGTTTTTACTACTTCCGGTTCAAATTTAAACTCAATAGTATGCTTTCCTCCGGGTACTTCCATCGCCCTTAAAACATAATTTACCGGAAAATGATCCGTTAACTGTCCATCAATATAAGCGTTCCAGCCATTTTTATAATACATTTCAGAGAAAACGGCTAAACCATCTTTTCCATTGTCAGACTGATATTTAATGTAGTTGGGTTTATATTCCACAACCTCAATTTTTCCTGTTGTATCCCAGTTTTTCTTTAATCGAGCGCTTTTAAATTTACCTTCATGATCATGAACATTAAAGACTGCTACTCTTTTAGTGTCAATGTTATCTAATGCCTTCATCACATCATCAGGTTTATTTACCAGCCTTACAGAGCTCACAAACCAGGCATTGCCATTAGCTTCCGGATTGATTGTTGGAAATTCTTTTCCCTCCTTGTCCGTCTGAATAATATATTTTACATTCAGCATATCCAAAACCTCCATATTGTTTTTTGCAATCTGATAGTCAAAAAGCTGCTGTATTCTTCTTGGTTTTGCAGCGTGATAACCACCTAATGAATTATGAAAATACGAAGCACGGGCACTTGACATATTTCCGTTTACTTCAAAAACCCTGTAATGAGTTGTATCTTTTAAAATCTCAGAATCAGAAGGTGTTTCCTGAAAAGGTGCAGCAACTTGCACAGGACTCACAAAATCTTTAGCAGAAACATATTTTTTATCTACCAAAAACAAATCGAAAATCATTATAAGACCGACGATAATTAAAGTTGTATTTTGAGCCAGTTTATTTTTAATAAACAACCATAAAATTCCAAAAGTCACTACAATAAAAAAGCCAGAACGCAATAAATCTGCATAGTAAAGGCTAATTCTGTCTTCTTTTAAAGCATCAACAAATTCTGGTCCTTGTACTTGTAGATAATACTCATCGTTCATTCCAGAAAAATGAAATAAACTTTTAGTAAATACTAAAATTAATATAGTTCCTAAACCAAAAACTCCTGTTTGTTTTAATGCTTTCTGCTGTAACAAAGCATTATCTTTAGCTTTAAAAAACGATTGCAATCCCATTATAGCAAGAACAGGAAAACATAATTCAAGAATTACCTGAATCGATGAAACCGCTCTGAATTTATCATACATTGGAACATAATCAATAAAAAAGTCCGTTAGTAATGCAAAGTTTTTTCCCCATGAAAGGATTAATGCTACTAATGCTCCCGAAAGAAACACATATTTTATTTTCCTATCATCAATAAACAATGCCAAAACTCCCAAAAAGAAAACTACAACTCCAATGTATGCTGGAGCCGCAACAATAGGCTGATCTCCCCAATAAGTAGGTATTCCTGAAGCAAATTCTTCTGCTTGAGATTCAGTTGCACCTTTCTCAATAGCTAAAGAATACATTCTACTATCTTTGCCTAAGTTTTCATGATTTGAACCTCCAAAAAGCCTTGGTGAAATCAAGTTAAAACTTTCTGCTATACCATAACTATATTCTGTGATGTATTCGCGGCTTAAAGCGTTTTCATTTGTTTTTTTAGAACCGTCAGGATTAAAAGTCA
The DNA here is from genome assembly GCF_031457575.1 of Flavobacterium piscis. Classification (GTDB taxonomy): domain Bacteria; phylum Bacteroidota; class Bacteroidia; order Flavobacteriales; family Flavobacteriaceae; genus Flavobacterium; species Flavobacterium piscis_A. The sequence continues at coordinate 175,921 of NZ_JAVDWQ010000010.1, forward strand.
ATTCGCTGTTACTACGCGTACTAAATTTAGCATACTCACTCGTTGCCATTAAATTAGTGGCATTTGCGCCAATGGCAAAAATTCCGGCTACTGCCAAAATTCCAATAGAAGTTAAAAGAGGTGCGAATTCTTTTTCTTTAATAAAATTGAAAGCAAAATAACCTGATAGTATCAATAAAAAAATTAATAGATAATAGGTCATTTGAAAGTGGTTTGCATTAATTTCTAACGCAACCGCAAACATAGTGAGTAAACCTCCCCAAATATATTTTTTTTGAAAAACCAAAATGAATCCGGCAATAACGAGAGGCATATACGCAATCGCATGCGCTTTGGCATTATGACCAACGCCAAGTATAATAATTAAATAAGTTGAAAAACCAAATGCAAGTGCCCCAATAAAGGCTTTTAATGGATCTGTTTTTAAAACTAATAAAAGTCCATAAAAACCTAAGAAATATAAAAACAGATAATCTGCAGGGCGTGGCAGAAAGCGTAACAGGTCATCTAATTTCCCTACATAATCATTTGGATAATTAGCTCCTAACTGATATGTAGGCATACCTCCAAAAGCAGAGTTTGTCCAATATGGTTCTGAATGTTCTGTGGCTCTAAAATCATTTTGTTCCTTAGCCATTCCGGTATATTGTGCTATATCGGACTGAAAAATTTTCTTTCCTTGTAAAACAGGATAAAAATAAATTAAAGAAACGAGAATAAAACCCAGTATTACAAGAGCATGCGGATAAAACTTATTTACTATTTTCAATTTTGGCTGGTTTGGTTAAACGATAAAATAATTGTTTGGACTACAAACTTAATCTATTTCTTCGTAATCGACATAATCTCCCACCTTTTTGGTTTCGCGGGGATTTTTTGCATTAGCGGTATCAATGATTATCTCATCATTGTTTGTACGTTTTTTTTGCCATGAATTATCCTGGCTGTATTGTTGTTGTCTCTGAAAATTCTCTCCTGCCTTTTCAACCGCTTTTTTAACCAATACCGGTAAAAAGATTCTGGCTAAAAATTTAAAAATATAATAAAACGCTATCATATAAAAAATAGCTTTCATCAAACCTGTAAAAGATGCTTCTTGCATAATTATATATTTTTTTTCAAAATTAATAAAACCATTACTGAAAATTAAAATATCAATCTTAAATAAATAATAAAATATAGTACATTTGAAATGCGTTATAACTTTTTAATCAAAAAATACATGTATGTTCAAAATTAAAAACATTTTTATAACTGGTCTTTTTTTTATACCACAACTTTTTTTTGCCCAATATACTGATGACATCAATTCAAACCGACCAGGCGAAACCATGTCGGCATTCTCCGTTGGAAAATCCGTTATTCAGGCGGAAATTGGTTTTTACGGAATTAATGAAAAACATGATTTACAAAATTATCAGGCCAGTGGTTTTGGAACTGATTTAACGCTAAGATGGGGCCTTTTTCTTGAAAAACTGGAACTTATTGCAGATATACAATATCAAAGCCAGGAATTCACAACACCTTTTACCAGTTTTAAGAAAAATGATTTTAAACAAACAGTAATAGGAGCTAAATATTTGATTTATGATCCATTTAAAAACTATAAAAAAAATGTCAATATCTACAGTTATAAAGCCAATAAACAATTCGACTGGCATCAATTAATTCCCGCAGTTTCCATATTTGCAGGTGCAAATTTTGTTTTTGAGAACAATCCTTACGCATATGGTTCTAACACTCTAAATTTTGCGTCTACAGAGTCCGGTATTTCACCAAAAGTAATGCTGATTACACAAAACCATTTTGGTGATGGCAGATGGGTTTTAGTATCCAATATCATTGCAGATTATATTACTACCGATTATTCCGGTTACGGATATGTTTTAACCTTAACAAGAGGTTTTAACCATACCTGGTCAGGATTTATCGAAAACCAAGGATACAAAAGTGATTTATACAGTGATGCTATTCTTCGGGGTGGTGCTGCTTATCTACTTGCTGGAAACATGCAAATTGATGCTTCAATTAGTACTAATTTTAAAAACACTCCTTCAGTTTTATATGGCGGTATTGGTTTTTCCTGGCGTTATGATGCTAAATATAAAGAACAGCAGATGGAGTTTGGCAAACAAAGAAAATCAAAAAGCAAGAAGTCAAAAGAGGACAAAATAAAAGAAGAAAAGAACCAGAAAGAAATTGATTATCAGGAGCAGGAAAGAAAAAGAAAAGCTAAATACGAATAATCCAACATAATAAATACTTTTCCAATCTCTTAAAATTAGGGGATTTTAAAATAAAAACTAGTTTAAATGATTACAATTAAAGAAGCGAAAACCAAAAAGGAATTAACAGAATATATCAAATTTCCTTTTTCTCTATACAAAGACAATCCATATTGGGTACCTCCTATTATTTCTGATGAATTAGAATCATTCGATAAAACTAAAAACCCTGCTTTTGAAAACGCAGAAGCTTATTTTTATTTAGCTTATAAAAACAATGAAATAGTGGGGAGAATTACTGCTATCATCAACTGGGCAGAAGTTAACAATCAACATAAAAAGAAAGTTCGTTTTGGATGGTTTGATGTTATTGACGATGTTGAAGTAACCAAAGCCTTACTGGAAAAAGTTTACGAATTAGGAAAAAAGAACAATCTTGACCATGTTGAAGGCCCAATGGGTTTTTCTAATTTAGACAAAGTAGGAGTTCTTACAGAAGGTTATGACCAAATAGGAACCATGATTACCTGGTATAATAACCCTTATTATGTAACCCATTTTGAACAACTTGGTTTTAAGATTGAAAAGGAGTATATCGAAAGTATTTTTCCGTTTTCAAATGTAAAACCTGAATTCTTCCTGAAAGCCCAGGAACTTATCAAAAAAAGATATGGTTTAAGATCTTTAACTTTTACCAAAACAAAAGACATTATGCCCCATGTAGACAAAATGTTCGATTTGTTTAATGAATCTTACGAAAAACTGGCTTCATTTGTTGCAATTTCAGATGTTCAGAAAGAATATTTTAAAAAGAAATATATTAGCTTTATTAATCCTGAATATATCAAGTTTGTCGTTGATAAAGATGATAAGTTAGTTGCTTTCAGTATTGTAATGCCTAGCTTTACAGAAGCTTTACAAAAAGCAAAAGGAAAACTTTTTCCATTTGGATTTCTGCACTTATTAAAAGCGAAAAAACATAGTAAAGATGTTGTCTTTTATCTTATTGGAGTTCATCCGGATTATCAAAATAAAGGCGTTACTGCTATTATTTTTGATGAGTATTATAAAACTTTCTCCGAAAAAGGAATTCAAAATTGCATCAGAACCCCTGAGTTATTAGAAAATAATGCGATTCATTTATTGTGGAAAAACTTTGACCCAAAAATTCATTGTCAGCGAAAAACATATCGCAGGGAATTAATAGAAGTAAACTAAAAATAAAGATATAATAGATTTATTCTAAAAATCTTCTCCCATAAAACACAAAAAAAGGCTAAAATTAAGATTAATTTTAGCCTTTTTTATATCAATTAGAAATACTTATTTCTTTTTATTTTGTTTTTTTGCAGCCTCTTGCTGCTCCATTACTTCCTGAAGACGCTGTTGAAATTTACCCTGTTTTTTAGGTTCTTTCAATTTATTTTCTTGAATTTGAGCATGAATTTTATCCGTATCAACGATATAATTTTTGATTACAAACATAATTCCGATTGTAATTAAGTTTGAAATAAAGTTATACAAACTCAAACCGGCACCATAACTATTGAAGAAAATTAACATCATTAATGGCGAAACGTAAATCATGATTTTCATCATTTTTGCCATGTCCGGCATACCTTCTTGTTGAGGCGCAGCCATTTGCTGATCACCAGAAGTCATTTTCATATAGAAGAAAATTGCAATTGCTGCCAATATTGGAAACAAACTAATATGGCTTCCATATAAAGGAATATTAAATGGCAATTGGTAAATAGAATCAAATGATGACAAGTCATCTGCCCATAGGAAACTTTTTTGCCTCAACTCAAAAGCGGATGGGAAGAACTGGAACGATGCATACATAAAAGGAAGCTGAATCAATGCCGGAATACATCCTGCCATTGGATTTACTCCCGCTTTATTATACAACTTCATTGTTTCCTGTTGTTTCTTCATTGGGTCTTTTTTGAATTTTTCTCCCAATTCAGTAATTTCAGGACGCAAAACTTTCATTTTTGCCTGAGATAAAAACGACTTATAGGTAATTGGCGACATGGCCAATTTTATAATAATAGTAAAGATGATAATTGCAATTCCGTAAGCAATATAATCACTCAAAAATCCGAATAATGGAATAAAAATCCATTTATTAATCCAGCCGAAAATGCCCCAGCCTAATGGAATTATTTTTTCAAAATTTTTATCGTATGATTTTAACACTTTATAATCCGAAGGCCCAAAGTACCAGTTCATTTTATAATCAATCTCTCCGTTAGAGAAAGCTAGAGGAACTGTTGCGTTAAACTGCTTTATATAAGTAGTGTCAACAGCTTCGTCTACCACCACCTTATTTGACTTTAAACTAGATTTGGCAAAAGGAGTATTAGTTGATAAAATAGCACTAAAAAAATGTTGCTTAAAAGCTATAAAACTTACTTCATTTGGGGTTTCTTCCTTATTATTCCCATCACCTACATAATCCTTTTTTCCTTCTTCATATTCAAAATAAATTTCAGTAAATCTATTTTCAATAGCAATACTTTTTTCTGTACGGTACGTTTTTAAATCCCATTGTAAATCTAATGGTTTAGCAGAATTTATAAGTTTATTTAAACCTTGGGAACGAATATCAAAACCAACTAAATATTCATTTGGTTTCAGTATATATTTGTATTCTAAAAATTCATTTGCCCCTGCTTTTAAACGCATTGTCAAAATTTGATCAGTGCCAATTTTAGTCAGCGTCGGCTCAAAAAATAAATCTTTAGAGTTTAAAGTTCTGTTATCAGTTGTTTGTAACTGAATATTCAAATTAGCATTGTTATCTTTAATCAATTCAACTAATTCACCTGAACCTTTTTCAAATTTTTCGAATTCTTTAAGTATAGCTTCAACTATATAACCACCTTTATTAGCTATTTTAAGTTTAATCTTTTCGTTTTCAATAGTAGTAAAAGACTCTTTTGCTGAAGGAAGTGTGGCAGAATAAGCAAAACCTCCTAATGTTTTTTGCAATTGCGCCAACTGAGCAGTATCCCCTGGAGTTACAGCAACAACTGGCAAAACAGCTGCTTTAGTTTTGTCAGTTTTTATCTCTGCTTCTTGTTTAGCTACTAATTCTTTCTTGGCTTTTTCAGCAGCAATTTCTTTGTCAGAAGGCTGATTTTGGTACATAATCCAAATTAAAATTCCAAATATCAATACAAAACCAATGATTGAATTAAGATCAATTTTTTTTTCTTCCATTATAATTTAAAAAAGTTATTCGTTAAAGGCTATTAGTTATGAGTTTCGCTCAAAAGTTACATCCTCTTGAATATTAATTATTATTTTTATGTGCATTTACTGCGGCAGCCACAAAATTCACGAAAATTGGATGTGGATTGGCAACTGTACTTTTATATTCAGGATGGTATTGTACTCCAATGAAAAACGGATGGTTTTCAAGTTCTATGATTTCTACCAATCCTGTATCGGGATTAATTCCAGAAGCAATTAATCCTGCTTTCTGCAATTCATCTTTATATTTATTATTGTATTCATAACGGTGACGGTGACGCTCCGAAATAGTTTTTTCTCCGTATATTCTGTGCGCTAAAGTATTTGGCTTAATATCGCATTTCCAGGCACCAAGACGCATCGTTCCTCCTTTATCAGTAATTGTTTTTTGCTCTTCCATCAAATTCACAACCGGGTGTTTTGTGTTCTCATTCATCTCAGTAGAATTCGCTTCAGCGTAGCCTAAAATATTTCTGGAATATTCAATAACAGCCATTTGCATTCCTAAACAAATTCCAAAAAACGGAATATTATTTTCACGTGCAAAACGGACCGCCTCAATTTTTCCTTCAATACCTCTTTCTCCAAATCCTGGGGCTACTAAAACACCATCCAAAACTCCTAATTTTTCTGCAACATTATCAATATTGATATGTTCTGAATGTATCGAAATTACATTAACTTTTGTCTCATTTGCAGCACCTGCATGAATAAAAGCTTCTAAAATAGATTTGTAACAATCCTGCATTTCTACATACTTTCCAATCAAACCAATATTTACAGTATGTTTTGGGTTTTTTAATCTGCGTAAAAAAGTATTCCAGTTTTTTAAATCCGGTGCCGCTTTTTTAGGTAAATCTAACTTTTTCAAAGCAACAACATCCAATCCTTCTTCAAGCATTAAATTTGGAACTTCGTATATTGTCGAAGCATCAATAGATTGAATTACTGCTTCTCTTTTTACATTACAAAACAACGCTAATTTATTACGCAATTCATCAGAAAGCTCATGTTCAGTTCTACAAACCAAAATATCAGCTTTAATACCGCTTTCCATTAACGTTTTAACAGAGTGCTGTGTCGGTTTAGTTTTTAACTCTCCTGCAGCAGCCAAATAAGGAACTAAAGTTAAATGAATAACAATTCCGTTGTTTTCACCTAATTCCCAAACCAACTGACGAACAGACTCGATATAAGGAAGTGATTCAATATCACCAACAGTTCCTCCAATTTCAGTAATGACAATATCAAAATCGCCAGATTTACCCAACAATTGCATTCTGTCTTTGATTTCATTTGTAATATGAGGGACAACCTGAACCGTTTTTCCTAAAAATTCCCCTCTTCTTTCTTTTTCAATAACCGAAAGATATACTCTTCCTGTAGTAACATTATTTGCCTGAGAAGTAGGGACATTCAGAAAACGCTCGTAGTGACCTAAATCCAAATCCGTTTCAGCACCATCATCTGTTACGTAACATTCTCCGTGTTCATATGGATTCAGCGTACCTGGATCCACATTTATATACGGATCAAATTTTTGAATAGTCGTACGATATCCTCTTCCTTGTAACAATTTTGCTAAAGATGCTGCGATAATTCCTTTTCCTAATGAAGAAGTCACACCGCCAGTAACAAAAATATATTTTGTTTGATTCATTCTGTTGTTGTTTGTATTGTAGTTGTGTAAAAAACTTGGCAAAAGTACAAATTTAATTGGATAATTAGAATTTTAGACTTCTTAGATTTTTAGATTTTTGGATTGCTGGAATTAAAACAGAGTTTATTTTTTTTCAAATCAAAAACAAACTCTTTGATGTATTATATTATTTATATTCATTGCTATATTTCAAGTTATTATAATGAAAATTTTATCTAATAACCTAAAAATCCAATAATCTTAAGATGCCTAAGACATAGGTTTCGGATATTGCTTTTTAATATTTCGGATTAACTCTTCCAATCCATTTAGTTTTATTTCGTAAATGAGTGCCAATTGTTGTCCTAATTCCCCTTTTGGAAAACCTTTATTGTGATACCAAACAATATAATATTCAGGAATATCAATAAGAAACCAGCCTTCATATTTACCAAAGGGCATTTTGGTATGTGCTAATTTTATAAGCTGTTTTTTGTCTTGTTCCATTTAAAAAGAGAAGCAAGAAAAAAGATATAATATATTCTTTTTTCTTGCTTTTTATCGTTAAATAATTAATATATTCTATTTCCAGTTGAAAGTAATTCTTTTTTCGATATCAGAATTTAAACTTAAAAACACAGGACAAGTCATAGCAGCACGCTCTAAAATAGTTTTATTTTTTTCGTCTGCTTCCCCTTTCATTTCAAAAACAATTTCGATAGCACCAATTCTTCTTGGCTCAGCATTCATAATCTTAGTTACTTCTGCAGTAGAATCGTCAATATTTACGTTTATATCACGTGCTTTAATTCCCATAATTGTCATCATACAGCTCGCCAAAGCGTTAGCAACTGTATCTGTTGGAGAAAAAGCTTCCCCTTTTCCATTATTATCCAACGGAGCATCAGAAATGATTTCGCTTCCTGATTGAACATGTATTGATCTTGTTCTTAAATCGCCTAAATAGGTTACTTTTGATGTCATTAATTTGCTACTTTTAAAGTTAAGTCTGAGTCGTAATATAAAATATAAACACCTTTGTTAGCGTGTCCTCCATCTTCTTTTTTATAATATTGAAATTTATTATCAACTTGTTCAGTTGTAATCAAATCAGCAGTTTCCTGATAGGTTTTGCCCTGAATCAGACGCATCATCGTATCAAAAGTTACATCAAATCCACGGGTAGCATATGTATTAGGATTTATTTTATTCTTTAGCCTGTATTCTTTTTCAAAAATCAACACCCTGGCTTCGTCACTTTCACGGGCAACTGACGGATACATTAATTTTAATTTTACAAGATTTTCAAAATTGATTTCGTCAGTATCCAAAGTGCTGTTTGGTTCTAAAATCACCAATTGTACCTGGCATGTTCTCTGTGCTTCGACCAGAGCTTTTATAGTAGCCTTGACCATTGCTGTATTACTGGTTTCCATTACAACATAATTAAGTCTGTTTGGCAATAATAAACTTTTCAAATTAGCGGCATCCAAACCTCCTGTCGCAGTTAGGGAAGCAAAAATGACACCTTTTTGGTTTTGCTTGATATAATTAACTACTGATTCTTTTTTCTTGTCTACAACAGCTACAATATTTCCGTTTTTAGAACGCATATAATCAAAAACCGAATTTCTGACAATATCATTTGTTGGTATTGACTGATACAAATTATCAATTGGATTTGCACTGTCTTTTGACAATGGTGAAATCACCGGTACATTATATAAACGTAAGAAATTAGCGGTTGCTTCTGCATTAGTTTGATAAAAGGGACCAATAACTGCATTGGCATCCTGTAATTTGTTCTGAGAAATCAAACTTGTTACATTCGATGCGTTTTTTGTTTCCTGTGAATCATAAATCGATATATCAATTGGTAATTTTAATATTTTTGCCGAATCAATTGCCATTAAAGCTCCTGAATAAAAATCAAGGGTCATATTCAGAAATTTGTCGTTTTTTATTTGATTAGCCGCGTTTGCTGTATCGTTTTGAATCTTAGCCAAATTAAAAGGCAATAATAAAACTAATTTTTTACGATCATTTTGTCCTCTTTTTTTAGTCAATTCAATTACTTCCGAATTAGCAGAAACGGTTTCTGATTTTACTTTTTCAACAATTTTAATACCTGCTGTATTTTCCGTTGGTCTTTCAATAAATTTCTCAGTTGCTTTTTCAGCAGGCAGTTGTGCAATAATTGGAGCTGGTGCCAAATATCCTGTCGGAACTTTTAAAACCATCCCTTCTTTTACGCCTTCAGAAAGAGCTGGATTCAATTCTGTTAATTCCTCCTGAGTCAAATGAAAAGTTCTTGACAAACTATAAAATGTTTCTTTTGGTTTTACCTGATAATCCATATAAGATGTTGCTTTTTTGGAAGTTTCAGACTGTTTTTTAGTCTCAGCAGTTTTAGTAATACTTGCTGCACTCTCAGATCTAGGTGCTGTTCCTTTTATAGTTAATCTGTATCCAATTGGAAGATTGGCAACAATTTCAGGATTACGCTTTTCCAAATCCTCAACAGTTGTATTATACTGTTTTGCAATCGAATATTTAGTTTCTTTTGCCAAAACATCATGATAGATATATTTTTCTTGTGTTTTTTCTTTAATTGATTTGTTAGTTATTGATGGAGTTCCTTTTACAGGAATAACTAATGTCTGTCCAATTTGCAAACCGTTTTCAATCAAAAAAGGATTGGCTGCTTTCAAAGCTTCATCAGTAACGCCATATCTTTTTTCTATTCCAAACAGCGTTTCTTTAGGTTGCACTTCATGTATAATTTCTTTTACAGAACCTGAACTTTTTACTACAGCATCTTCTTTTTTATCAGGGCTGGTTTTACTATTCATATTAGGGATCAATAAAACTGTATTTGGTTTCAAAGAGGTTCTTGCATCTGGATTTAACTGGTAAATATCATAAGGAGTAACCTTGAATTTTTGAGCAATCTGATTGATTGTTTCTCCATTTAAAACAGTGTATTTAACTATTTTTTCCTGAGAAAATGCAGAACACGTAATAAAAAAAACCAGAGAATATATGGTGAAAAAATATTTCATAAATAGGTGTTAAAACAATTAATTCTTTAATGCGAACAAGATACTAATTTCTCTTTAAAAACAAAAATCGGTCCAGTAGTTAATTCTTTGCGAATTATTATCTCAGGTCAATCTCAACTTTTGCAATAATAATATTTTTATACAACTCATCTTCTTCATTTTGCTTGCATTTATATAAAGCTTCTTCCATATTAATAAATTTATTACAGTATACATAATACGAAAGACTATTAATATTAAAGAAAAAACTTGCATTGAAATCTCCTGAATCAATTAGCATCATTATCAGTTTGTCTCTGGCTATGGTTTCTGTAAATGTACCTAAAACCAAATAATACCCATTAGAAACTTCTTTTAGATTATCAAAAACCTCAATCTTTATATTTTTTTCATTTTTAAATGGATTTTCTTTTAGTTCACGTTTCATTTCTTCTAACGAAACAGTTTTTGAAGATTCTGCCGATTTGGTTTTATTTTGATTTTTAATCGCTTCGTCCTGATATTTTTTCAATTTTAATAAAGCGAGTTTATCATCATACTTCCTGGCTTCCATGCTATAATAAGAAGCTTTGCTGATATGACGTTTTACCTCAATTTTTTTCTGGGTGTCAAGAGAATCAATTTTTGCAATTAACTGCTGGTTTTGCGCATCGCCTTGCTCCTGTTCTATTTTATAACGCTTAATCTCTTCAACAGAAAGTCTTTGTTGTATTGAAGTAATATTTTTATTTTTCTCGTTTTCACGGATTTTCTTCTTGTATTCCTGATTTTCCTCAACAGCAATTCGCTCTACTTTATTCATTAATCCGGCGTAAGCTTTTCGGTTTTCAGCCAATTCTTTTTTTAATTGAGAAGACAATTCACTGGTTTTTCCAATGCCTTCATACGATTGTTTTTCCAGTCTTTTTGACTCATCAACATTCAGAACATCCATTCTTTTCAGTTCTGCTAAATCGGTTTTCATTGTATTGACTAACGAATCTAATTTAGTCATTAAAATATCCTGCACATTTTTATTAGCTTCTAAAACCAAGCGTAATTTTTCAACCGAATTTTCTTTTGAACCATTCAGATCATTCAGATTCAATTTCAAATCATTAATTTTTATAATTTTCTGATTCATTTCTTTCTGAACAACAAGCCTGTCTTTTAAATCTTCCAGTTCAACAGTTTTTGCTTTTGTTTTTTCAACCACGACTTGTTTTTCTGCTAAAGCCAACATCAATTCTTCGCTTTCGTTAGTTGGTTTTATTTCCTTTGTATTGATGGCTAATTTATTCCCAATAACCAATCCGTTTACAATTTCAGGGTTTTGAGATTCTAATTGGTCTATTGAAATTCCGTACTTTTTAGCAATCGAAAACTTAGTTTCTTTAGGCTCAACAATATGAAAAACAGTTTCCTGATTAATTACACGAACTCTCCCGTCAAGTGTTTTTCTTTTGTTTGGAATTGCTATGGTCTGACCAATTTGCAATCCGCCAAGAAGCAAGTCTTTATTTAGATTTTCTAAATCTTGTACCGAAACATTATATTGTCTGGCAATACCAAACAACGATTCTTTAGCAACTACATGATGCATTATTTTGGAAGAAGTTGCAATTTCAGTTTTTGGAAGATTCGCATCATTTTGCGGAATAATTAATTCCTGGCCAATCTGAAGTCCGTTAGCAAGAATTGTGGAGTTTGCATTCTGAATCGCTTCAACAGAAACATTATATTGTTTTGATAAACCAAAGAGAGTTTCTTTTGCACCAACAACATGAGTAATTTGATGGTTTGAATTTTGTTTTTTTGCGGAATGAACAGGAATTTTAATAATTTGATTATCCTTGATTCCACTTTGCGATTCGGGGTTGAGTTTGTAAATCTCATCTACAGAAACCTGATATTGTTGGGCAATGAAATAAGCGGTTTCTCCTTTTTGAATTTTATGCTCAATAATTGAATCTTGTGCAGTTATTTTGTTAAAAGACAAAATAAACACAAGAGAAATCGTTAAAAGTTCTCTCATAAATAGTAGGTTTAAAAAATTAAGGCATTACAAATGTAACGCCTTAATTTGAAAAATGGTACTATTCCCACTCAATTGTTGCAGGTGGTTTTGAACTTATATCGTAAACCACACGATTCACGCCTTTTACCTTATTTATGATGTCATTTGATACTTTCATTAAGAAGTCGTAAGGTAAATGAACCCAGTCTGCAGTCATTCCATCTGTCGATTCAACGGCTCTAAGTGCTACAACTTTTTCATAAGTCCGCTCATCCCCCATTACACCAACACTATTTACAGGAAGTAAAATTGCTCCGGCCTGCCAAACTTTGTCATACAATCCCCAGGATTTTAATCCGTCGATAAAAACAGCATCTACATCTTGCAAAATTTGAACTTTCTCAGGAGTAATATCTCCTAAAATTCTGATTGATAATCCCGGCCCCGGAAAAGGATGTCTTCCCAATAATTCCGGATCTATTCCTAAAGTAGCTCCCACTCTACGAACTTCGTCTTTAAACAACATTCTAAGTGGTTCTACGATTTTTAATTTCATATAATCTGGTAATCCGCCAACGTTATGGTGCGATTTAATCGTTGCCGATGGTCCTTTTACAGAAACCGACTCGATTACGTCAGGATATATAGTTCCTTGTGCCAGCCATTTTACATCTTCGATTAAGTGCGATTCATCATCAAAAACTTCGATAAATACACGCCCAATAGTTTTACGTTTGGTTTCCGGATCGCTGATTCCGGCTAATTCACCAAGAAAACGATCTCCTGCGTCTACCCCTTTTACATTCAAACCCATTCCTTTGTATTGATCTAATACATTTTGGAATTCGTTTTTTCGAAGCAAACCATTATTTACGAAAATACAATATAAGTTTTTGCCAATGGCCTGGTGTAATAAAACTGCTGCTACAGTAGAATCTACTCCACCTGACAATCCTAAAACCACTTTATCATTACCTAATTTTTCTTTTAATTCTCCCACCATTTCTTCTACAAAAGCGTTTGGTGTAAAGTTTTGAGGTACTTCGGCTATATTTACTAAAAAGTTTTCCAGTATTTTTGATCCGTCAGTAGAATGGAAAACTTCCGGGTGATACTGAATAGCATAAGTAGTTTCACCTTCAATTTTATAAGCGGCATATTCTACATCATGCGTGCTGGCTAATTTTACTGCATTTGTTGGTAAAGCCTTGATACTATCGCTATGGCTCATCCAAACCTGACTATTTTCTGAAACTCCATTAAAGAAAACTTCATTCTCTTTAATATAAGACAAATTAGCTCTGCCATATTCTCTGGTGTTCGAAGCGGCTACTTCTCCTCCGCTAAAATGGGCTAAATATTGCGCTCCGTAACAAACTGCCAACATGGGAAGCCTGCCTCGAATTTGAGATAAATCAGGATGTGGAGCATCTTCTGCACGAACAGAAAATGGGCTTCCACCCAAAATTACGGCTTTATAAGGTGATAAGTCACTAGGAAAGTGATTGTAAGGGAAAATTTCGCAGAATATATTTAATTCGCGAACTCTACGCGCAATAAGCTGTGTATATTGCGATCCGAAATCTAAAATAAGTACGTTGTGTTGCATGCGCAAAAATACTTTTTATATTCCAAAATGAAAAATCGGAATGATGAAAAAATAAATATTTTTTCATCATTCCGATTTTAGGGACAAAGGTTCAGAGCCACAAAGGTTCAAAGGTAATTTACAAACTTGGTAAATTTTATCCTTTGTTTCTAATTGCTTAAACCTTGAATCTACTCTTTTGTAACAATAATTGAGGCTTTAAAACCAGCTGCAAGATTGTTCCAATAATCATTGGTAATCAATGCCCCTTTATCATCAAAAACCTGGATTTCGGCAGTATTTCCTCCTAAAGAACCTATGTTTAATGCTTCAAAATCAAGTTTGTTAAAACCATCTGAAAGTATAATTTTGACTTGCTTGTAATTACTCTCCAAAAATAATTGGCCCTGTATTATTTGATCATTCGAAGAAATTTTGACTAAATCGCCATCTATGGCTCCAAAATCCCTAAGTTTTACAATAAAATAAGCTGATTTTGTTTTAAATTCCCCTAAAGAGATGTTTTTCTTAATCAATTCACCCCTGCCTTCTTTTAAACCAGCATCTCTTAAAGCTTTATCCAGATCTTTTTCCATTTTAGGCACATATCGATCTCCAGGATTTGCAAAATCAGTTTCTGTAGACATCGTAAACTTGCTTTTTTCTTCTCCAATTTGAAATTTAGATTTTGGGGTTATACTGGTATTATCAAAAACATTTGGCGTTTTAATATTAGGAATATCTGTATTTTCTGAATGAGGGTTTTTAACTTCCGGAGCTGGTATTTTTTTAGCACTAAACTTTGGTGCAGGAATAGATTTAAAACCAGAATTAAATTCTGTTTGAGCTGATACAGTTACAGCAATAAAAAATAATATGAAAAATAAAATGTACTTCATTGAAAAAATTTTATCGAATCGGCTTTTAAAATTTTATAAAATCAAAAGTATACCATCGCAAAAATAGTATAATTTAGTTAGGCTCTGCAACTTTAAGACTTTTATAACACTATATTAGGCTAATTTTGGGAGACAAAAAACCTGCCAAAAATTGTCTTTTTGCAAAAAACAAATCCCAATAACAAAATTCAAAATTATATTTATCACAGGTAAATAAATCCATCGTTGAAATAAAAGATAATACGTTGTTTTTTGTTTTTAAAAACACATCATTTTGATAATTAACAACTTATTCCTAACTTGAATATTTTACTTTACCTTTATTTAAAAAAATAAAATGGATTATATCGATTATTATAAAATATTGGGTATTACGAAATCAGCTACTGAAGCCGAAATCAAAAAGGCATATCGAAAACTTGCCCGAAAATATCATCCCGATCTGAATCCGAATGATAAAGAAGCGGAAAAAAAATTCAAAGAATTAAATGAAGCAAATGAGGTTTTGAGTAATCCCGAAAATCGGAAAAAATACGATAAATACGGGAAAGACTGGAGACATGCTGATGAATTTGAAAAAGCAGGTTTTAACCCGAATCAGCAACAACGTTCACAACAACAAAACAATCAGGATTATGCTGATTTTGGTCAAGGTAATTTCTCAGGAAGCGATTTTTCTGATTTTTTTAATTCCATGTATGGAAATACAGGAAACACAAGAAGTCAATCTAAATACAGAGGTCAGGATTTTAATGCCGAACTGGAGTTAGATTTGGCTTCGGCTTATACAAATAACAAACAAAATTTAGCTGTAAACGGAAAAAATATCCGAATTACTATTCCAGCCGGTGTAGAAAACGGACAGATTATAAAAATTCCGGGGCATGGCGGACCTGGAGCAAACGGCGGGCCAAATGGTGATTTGTATATTACTTTTATAATTTCTAACAATTCCGCTTTTAAACGAGATGGCAATAATCTTTATTCAGATGTTGATCTTGATTTGTATACGGCAATTTTAGGAGGTGAAATTTTCGTGAATACTTTTGATGGAAAAGTAAAAATAAAAGTATCTCCCGAAACGCAAACCGGAACTAAAGTTAAATTAAAAGGAAAAGGGTTTCCTGTTTACAAAAAAGATAATCAGTTTGGGGATTTATACATTACTTATAATTTAAAAGTACCAACAAAATTATCAGAAAAAGAAAAAGAATTATTCCAGGAATTATCTAAAATAAGAAATCATGAATAGTGAAAATTTAATACACATAAAACAATTTTGTATTTATCACGAAATTGAAAACACCTTTATTACGAAGTTGAATAATTATGGTTTAGTTGAAATTATTATTCAGGAAGAAGACCAATATTTACATCCTGAACAATTACCTGTCATAGAAAAAATGATACGATTGCATTATGATCTCAAAATTAATTTTGAAGGAATTGATGCTATTTATCATTTACTGAATAAAATTGAGGTTTTACAACAAAATCTAACCGTTGCTCAAAATAAACTTCGCCTTTATGAGCAGCAACAGAATGAATATGATTCTGAGTTTTAGATCAAAATATCACAAAAAAGAATATTTTTCAGAATGATTTCCAAACAAATTGAGTTCTTTTCAACTACATATTTTATAAATTGCAACGGTATTAACTAATCAGGATCTGTTTTAAAATTAATGTAAAACAATTCAAAAAAACATAAAAAATGAAAAGAGAAAACATCTTGACAGGATCACCATGGGAAGACAAAATGGGTTATTGTCGTGCTGTACGTATAGGAAATATTATCGAAGTTTCAGGAACTGTAGCTATTGTAGATGGCGAAAAAGTAAAAACCGATGATGCTTATGCTCAGACATATAATATTTTAGAACGTGTTGAAAAAGTATTGGAAGATTTAAATGTTGGAATGAAAGATGTAATCAGAACCCGAATTTTCACTACTGATATTAGTACTTTTGAAGAAGTTGCCAGAGCGCATGCTGCCTTTTTTAAAGATGTAAAACCTACTACCGGTTTTTATGAAATCAGCAAGCTTGTTGCTCCTGAATATTTGGTTGAAATTGAATTCACTGCTGTTATTCAGGGATAAAAAATAATAGCCACGGATTGAAGTATTAAAAAAAAACTTTTAATTTGTGGCTAATTAAATTCCTATCTCAAATTATTAATGGCTTTTCAAAAATTTAAAGAAATACTGCTGACAATACTCAAATGGATTCTCATTTGTGGGTTGACAGGCCTTTTTTCAGGATCGGCATCAGCCTTTTTTTTAGTGTCTTTAGAATGGGTTACGCAATTTAGGCTTGAGCACGACTGGATTGTCTGGTTTTTGCCTTTTGGAGGATTACTGGTTGGTTTAAGCTATTATTATTGGGGAGAATCTGTCGTAAAAGGCAATAACTTATTATTGGAAGAATACGAAAATCCCCAGAAAGTAATTCCGTTTAAAATGGCTCCCTTAGTACTTTTAGGAACTTTAATTACTCATTTATTTGGAGGCTCGGCTGGTCGCGAAGGAACAGCAGTACAGATGGGTGGTGCCATTGCCGATCAGTTTACCAAATTTTTTAATTTAGATAATTCCGAAAGAAAAATCTTGATTATCCTCGGAATAAGTGGTGGTTTTGCTTCTGTTTTTGGAACTCCTTTAGCAGGTGCTATTTTTGCTTTAGAGGTTCTTTACTTTAGTAAAATCAATTTCAAAAGTATTATTTTTTCCTTTTTAGTAGCTTATGCGGCTTATTTTACTGTAGAATTCTGGCATATCAAACACACTCACTACAGTATCCCTTTTGTTCCGGAAATTAGCCCGATTAATTTATTTTATACCATTATAGTCGGAGTTTTATCTGGTTTTGCTGCTTTATTATTTTCAAGAAGCACTCATCTTTGGGGATCTCTTTTTTCAAAAAACATAAAATACCCACCATTGCGTCCTTTTATTGGAGGAATTATTTTAGCCATTGCAATTGCTGGTCTTGGATTTACAAAATTTTCAGGATTAGGTGTTCCCGTTATTGTTGATTCATTCTCAAATGCCAATCCTTGGTATGATTTTTTACTTAAAATTTTATTTACCGGATTTACTTTAGGGGCAGGTTTTAAAGGAGGTGAAGTAACACCTTTATTTTTTGTTGGCGCTACTTTAGGAAGTGCATTATCACTCGTTATTCCAATGCCAATTGCACTTTTAGCAGGGATAGGCTTTGTAGCCGTATTTTCTGGTGCAACTCATACTCCTATCGCCTGTACTGTGATGGGGATGGAATTATTTGGAATTCAACCTGGAATCTTCATTGCTATTGCGTGTACGATTGCCTATTTTTCATCAGGCTCTGTTGGTATTTATAAATCGCAGATCGTAAAAGGGGCGAAATACAAATTGTATCAAAAATTTCATAAAAAAGAACTGGAGAATTTGTAATCCCTAAAAGTGTGTTAATCTCTAAAATGATTTCAACATTACATTAAAAAAATGTAAATTCGCACACTATGAAAATACAAGATATTCAAGCGATACGATTATTACTCGCAACCCCAAAGAAAATTGCCATAATTCCGCATAGAGGCCCAGATGGTGACGCTATGGGGTCAACTTTAGGATTATATCATTTTTTACTAAAAAACAATCACCAGCCAACGGTGATTGCCCCTAATGATTTTCCTGATTTTTTAGCCTGGTTACCGGGATCTGAAACAGTAAAAATATTTGAAAAAGACACTCAAAACTGTACTAAAATACTAGAAGAAGCAGAGTTGATTTTTACTCTTGATTTTAATGCTTTTCATCGTACTGGCGAAATGGAGCACACTTTAGCAAAACTAAAAGCACCATTTATCATGATTGATCATCATCAAAAACCTGATGACTATGCAGCTTACACTTATTCTGATACTTCTTTTGGATCGACTTGCGAGATGGTTTATAACTTCATTTCATTTTTAGATAAAAAACAAGATCTCGATAAAACTATTGCAACTTGTCTTTATACCGGAATATTGACAGATTCTGGTTCATTTCGTTTTCCGAAAACAACAGGAAATACACATCGTATTGTTGCTGAACTGATAGATTTAGGTGCAGAAAATACTGAAATTCCAGTTTTGTTATTCGATAATAGTTCATACAGCCGTTTACAATTATTAGGATGCGCTTTGCAGAATATGAAAATTCTTGAAGAACATAAAACTTCCTATACTTCTTTGACACAAGAAGAGCTCGATTCCTTTAATTATGTAAAAGGGGATACAGAAGGTATTGTTAATTATGGATTAAGTATAAAAGATATCGTTTTTACTGCTATTTTTATAGAAAATAAAGACGAGAATATCATTAAGATTTCCTTCCGTTCACAAGGCGGATTTGATGTAAATCAATTTGCCAGAGATCATTTTAATGGTGGAGGTCATACTAATGCAGCTGGCGGAAAATCAGACCTTTCAATGGAAGAAACATTAAAAAAATTCGAAGCTTTAGTCACAAAACTAAAAATATAATCCAAATATGAACTACTTAAAACTTAGCATTTGCACCTTGCTCTTTGCCATTTTATTGTTTAGCTGCAAACAGCATGAACAAGCTAGAAGACCTATTTCTCAAACTTCGGGTACTTTTATGAAAAAATCGGCTGATCGAAATAAAAAGTTAGTAGCCAACGAAGAGGATGTTATCAAAAAAATAATCAAAAGTAATCCTAAAATAAAATATTTCGCTACAAGAAAAGGATATTGGTTGTATTACGAAGAACGAAATTTAACAGATTCTTCGACTCCAAAAAAAGGTGATATTGCTTATTTTAATTTAGAAGTAAAAGATATAAATGGTAAAATCATTTACTCTGAAGCCGAACTTGGCCCACAAACCTATTATGTTGACAAACAAGATATCATGATGGGATTGCGGGATGGTATCAAATTAATGCACAAAAATGAAACCGTAACTTTCTTGTTTCCATCCCATATTGCGTATGGATACCATGGCGACAATAAAAAAATTGGGACTAATCAATCATTAATATGCACGGTTACACTTCGGAATTTTGTTCCCGAAGAAGTTCCTAAAACTTCTGTAACAAAGTCACAAACACCAAAACCTGCTGCTCCTAAATCTGCAATTGAAACCAAAAAAGATACATTAACACTATAAAAATAACATCCAAAAAAATGAAAAAAAGTATTTTATTATTACTATTAGCCGTTTCCTCATTCTATTCTTGTAAAGACGAACATAGCAATTTACCTGATGGTTTATATGCTGAAATTGAAACTAATAAAGGAAGCATTATTGTTGAATTAGATTATAAAAAAGCCCCCATTACTGTTGCTAATTTTATAACCTTAGCTGAAGGTAAAAATGAATTTATAATCGATGAAAATCTCAAAAAGAAACCTTTTTTTGATGGACTCAAATTCCATAGAGTTATTGAAGGTTTCATGATACAGACAGGAGATCCTTTAGGAACAGGTTCCGGAGATACAGGATATAAATTTAAAGATGAATTTACTGATTTAAAATTTGATAAAGCAGGAGTCTTGGCTATGGCTAATAACGGTCCCGGGACCAATAGCAGTCAATTTTTCATTACCCACGTTGAAACTCCGTGGTTAGACGGAAAGCATACAATTTTTGGTCATGTAGTAAATAAGGGTCAGGAAGTGGTAAATCAGGTTAAACAAGATGATCAACTAATTTCTATAAAGATTATCAGAAATGGTGATGCTGCTAAGAAATTTGACGCTGTAAAAGTGTTTCATGATTATTTTTCTGAAATAGCAAAAGAAAGAAGTAAATATATCGGTGTTCAAAAAGAAAAAGCGGCCTACTACGCCTCTTTAAAACCAAAAGCTACAAAATCTGCTACGGGTTTAGAATATGTAATTACTGAAAAAGGAACTGGTAAAAAACCTTCAGCAGGAACACAATTATATATTCATTATGCAGGATTTTTGGAAGACGGTACCTTATTTGATTCAAGTCTGGAAGAGGTTAATAAAGCTTTTGGAAAATATGATGCTGCAAGAGGTGAAGCGAAAGGATATCAGCCTATCCCATTTCAAGCCGGACGTAAAGACGGAATGATTCCCGGATTTATTGAAGGAATTGAAAAACTTTCTTTTGGAGATAAAGCTGTTCTTTTTATTCCATCTCACTTAGCTTATGGAGAAACCGGTGCAGGTGCAGTTATCCCTCCAAATGCTAATATCATTTTTGAAATACAATTACTAGAAAAACTTTAATAATCTTATTTTTAAAATATTATCACAGACTTAAATTAAAATTACGATGAAATTTAAATTTCTATTTTTATTTTGCTTTGCATTTATTAATATGCAAGCACAAACGACAAAAAAAACAGCTGTAAAAAAAGCAGCCACAACAAAGTCTGATAACACAACCGTTATTACTACGAATCCTAATGAAGGTATTTTCGCAACAATCTCTACCACTAAAGGCGATATTGTTTTAACATTAGAATACATAAAAGTACCGGTAACTGTTGCTAATTTTATTTCTTTGGCAGAAGGTAAAAATCCTAACCTAAAAGTGGAGAATTTAAAAGGAAAACCATTTTATGACGGATTAAAATTTCACAGAGTTATCAATGATTTTATGATTCAGGGTGGAGATCCAGACGGAAATGGTTCAGGAGGTCCTGGATTTTCATTTAAAGATGAATTTGTAGACAATTTAAAATTTGACAAAGGCGGTATATTAGCAATGGCTAATTCTGGTCCCGCTACAAATGGGAGTCAATTTTTTATTACACATAAAGACACGCCTTGGTTAAACGGAAAACATACTATTTTTGGTCATGTAGTTTCTGGAATGGATATAGTTAATAAAATTGTACAGGATGATCTCATGACAAAAATCACTATAACACGCAAAGGTACAGCAGCAAAAAAATTTGATGCTGTAAAAGTTATAGCTGATGATGCAAAAAAAGAAGAAGCTAAAAAAGCAGAAAGTCAAAAAGTAGTTATCGAAAAAGCTGCTTATTTCACAAGTACTAAAACTGCTGCAGCAACAACAGAATCAGGTTTAAAATATGTAATTACAAAAAAAGGAACCGGAATAAAACCGGCTGAAGGAACCACTTTCTATTTTCATTATGCAGGTTATTTTGAAGACGGAACTCTTTTTGACAGCAGTATGAGCGAAGTAGCAAAAACTTACGGAAAGTACGATGCTAATAGGGATGCTCAAAAAGGATATCAGGCATTTCCGTTTGTAGCCGGTAAAAAAGACGGTATGATTCCAGGTTTTTTAGAAGCTTTAAATATGATGTCAGACGGAGAAAAAGCAATTTTTTTCCTTCCTCCTAATTTAGCTTATGGCGAAAATGGAGCTGGTAGTGTAATTCCACCAAATTCAACTTTAGTATTCGAAATTGAAACTTACGATAAACAGCCTTTGACTAAGTAATTTTAGTTAGAATCCCCCTTCCCTTAAACTAAATGGTTGTTGAATATAAATATTCAACAACCATTTTTTGTATACAATATATCTAATACCAATTATGATTGTAAAATAGCCTGATTAAATCAAGCTATTTTTTTGTTTTAAATTAGGCTTATTTATAAATATAAATTATATATTTGACTATGGCAAAAGCAAAACTTATACTGGTAAAAGAAAGTGAACAAGAACTTAAGTTGTTAATGAGAAAACAACCAGTTCATTTAAAAAACCGAATAC
>NZ_JAVDWQ010000011.1:0-174725 GCF_031457575.1 Flavobacterium piscis
TGTTTCCAGCCTGTACCAGAATATGACATGTACTTATCAGACAAAGTATTGGGTGATAAATTCAATAAAGTCTGACCTGACACCGGAGAGGACCAGTAGCTAAAATCGAAATTCTTCATGGGGGAAGAAATACGTTCCATTATAAACGAATTTGCTGCACCACTATAGGTCCCATTACTATCCTGTAAAAGCGAGCCATTATTTTTTATAACTAATTTGCCCTCTGCATTAACAACAATGTTTTCATTTACAGTCAATATAACATCTGCTGGTACTGTTAAAGTTTTTCCAGCATCAATATAACAAGAGCAAACCTCCAGATTGTTAGTTAAACTTGTATCCTGGTTCACTGTTATTGAACTTCCGGCCGGAGGGGCAGCAGAACCATCATAAACAAACGGAATTTCTATAAAATCAAAAGCAACATTAGCATCTCCTCCATCTTCTCTAAGTCGTATCTCAATTTCTGAATCTTTATTTAATGTATAATAAGTCCCATTATTAATTATGCCTCCTGCAAAAGTATAGGACTGGGTAAAAATTAAACTTCCATTTATATAAACCTGAACAACATCATCACAATCTACTAATTGAATTTGGTACCGACCGCAAGGAAATCCTTTACGCTTATAGGTAAGTGTGAAATTATCTGCCTGAATTGGGGCACCATTCCAGGCACCATTATTTACAGATGGTGATTGGCCTTTATTCCAAAAAGTTTGTGAATTGATATTTATATTTGGATCAATATAATAGCCTGCATAACTGTCTCTTAATTCGGTGTTATCAAAATCCAGATTTGATTTTGCAAACCCGTAAACATTCCAGACATTATCTCCAAAAGGCAAATTAGCATCTCCTTTTGGTAATCCGTAAGAAAAACTGACTCTGGCAGAGCCTCCGTTTTCATAATACTCTAATTTAAATTGATGACTTCCTGCGCTTAATGTTTGCTTAACAAAGGCAGAAGAGTAACCATGATCTCCCCAATCATTTAATCCATTAACTAAAACATTATCAATATACAGACGATACCCATCATCAGCACCAACAGTTATGTTATAATCTCCTGCTTCTGCAAGTGTAACATCCATTAAATATCTAACAAAAAAATAATCATCAGGGGCTGTACCACAAAAATCATTAGCCTCAACAGATGTGTCTCCTGTTATTGCTCCAGCATCTATATTTCTGTCAAAATTCGGCTTCTCTGCTACAGAACCTGCATACGTTGTAGCGGCTGGCGTTTCCGTATAAGTGTACACATAACCCTTCCAGTAATTATTGCCCGGTGTTTCAGTTGTCGTGCATGCAGCAACTTCATCAGCGCCCATGTACGGTTTTTCGCGATTTTCTCCGTCAATGTCAGTAGTAATTCCTGAAATTGAAACGCCTGATAAACTATTATTAGCTGTCACATTTTGTAAATGAAAATCGGTTGTTGAAACAAATGCTGGTAAAATAATTTGTGAATTAGAATCAGAAACAGCTATGTTCCAACCAGAAAATCCTGTTGTCCCTATGTATTCATCTGAACCATTTCTATTTGAAAATGTGTTAGTAGAGTTGGTAGCATAATAATTGTTATTACTTATTGATGCTATTGTTCCTCCATTATTAAATAAAGCATAATGTCTGTCAGGCTGCGAATTAATAAAAATATTGTTTTTAATATTTATGTTAGATCCGCCTGTCGTATATAAACAAGAAGAGTATGCAGTACCACTTGGAGAATCTTGCATGACAATAGTATTATAATAAATATTTATTGCACTGCCAGATGTAACAAATATACCATGTCCTTTATTCTGGTAATTGTAATTGTTTGGGTCAGCTGTTGTATTATAAACATTACTTATGATATTATTATTTATATTGGCAACACCCGTAGATTTAATTAAAATCCCTGCTGTAGATGTTCCATTATTGTAAATTGTATTAGCAATATTGTTAATAGTATTACCGGATATTGCACCAGAACTATTGCCCAGAAGAATAATCCCGGCTGCATCATTACCTTGATTTTCGGTATTTTTTATCCCAGATATTGTGTTGCCGGAAATTTCATAATTTAAAGCATTAGAAATATACATTCCTCTTATTGGCTTTTCAGCCTCAACATCGCTCCCAATTTTATTGCCTTCTATTTTCCAGTCTGCAGGCGATAAAGAGGAAGTGTTGCTACCATTGATATAAATTCCATCTTTAACATTAATCATCTCATTATTTGCAATGACTATATTAGAATTAGATGCCGTAGACTGCTGTACATTAATTGAATTATTACCTCCAATTTCGTTGGTGCCAGAGTAAACCCCTGAAAGCAAAGTTATTTGCTGATTACGATTTGAAAATTTCAAAATACTGTTTTTTACTGTAATATTTGTGGAAGCCGTTGTTCCATTACTTGCAACCCAAATTACAGATCTTGGAGTGTAACTAAGATTATCCGTATTTACCAATGTTAGGTTTTTTGTATTTGCTATAGAATTACTTCCGTCGATTATTACATTTCTAGCTCCGTTAAATAAAAAAACAGCCGGTAAACCAGTAGATGCATTTTGCATATTACTGTTTATAATAATGTTTTTGCCTGCATTAGGCTTTATAGTAACGGTGTTATTGTTAGCATTACTAAAAGCATTAATTGTAATTTGTGTAGTAGTAGTTTGATCATTATCTAATAAAAATCTAACATCTCCACCAATTCCATGTAAGTTTAAATAAGTGACAGCTGTTGTTAAATTCTTAAAATTCGGATAAGCATCTGTTGCATATGCACTAGAAATAACATAATCTCCTGCCGGCATAACCTGTGCTAATCCCAAAAAAGGCAATAAAAACAAAACAAGTAAAATTCTTTTCATAAAAATATTTGTTAATTGGGTGAATAGTTCAATTTGTTCATTTCAGTATTTTTAATAGTATTCCAATATCCTTAAAATCACCAAATCTGTTTTTTAGATTTTGTGTTTTTCTACCCTACGTAAAAACACCTGTTTAAGGTTTGAATTTTCATCAATTTTTCACTTGAAAGGTTTAGCAAAATTAGTTTGTAAACTCAGGTTTAATATGAAATTTCACAGGTTTTAGATGAAAAGCATTATTAGTCGATAAGTGGCATATTTCGAAATCAAAAATGTAAGAAAGAGAAACATTCTCCTACAATAAAAGAGGATTTTAAACCAATAAATGAATACAAATCAGAAGTTAAAACGATCAATTTTAATTACTCTGCCTTTTTATAAAAGAATTCAGAAGAGTTAATTTTTTTTAAGACTATTTTCAAAATTTCAGAAAAAGCTTTAGCTTTTTTTAACTTCCAAACCTTTTCCATTTGAAAAAGACCTTTGTATCTTTGGTTTTTATAATAGTCAAAGCTGAAAACTCAGAATCCTGGCTCTTCAGCATCTTAGAAACTTAAAAATGAAATACACTACTTTACCCAATACCGACATAAAAGTGAGTAAAATTTGTCTGGGCACTATGACTTTTGGAGAACAAAACTCAGAAGCAGAAGGTCACCAACAAATGGATTATGCACTTGAAAAAGGCGTCAACTTTTTTGATACTGCCGAAATGTATTCGGTTCCTGCGCGGGAAGAAACTTATGGAAGCACAGAGAAAATTATTGGAACCTGGTTCAAAAAATCGGGTAATCGGGACAAAGTAGTTCTGGCTTCAAAAATTGCAGGATCAAATCCAAATTTCACTTACATGCGTGAAAAAGGCGACTTCTCACCAGCCAGTGTAAAATATGCTTTAGAAAACAGCCTAAAACGCCTTCAGACAGACTATATCGATTTGTATCAGCTGCATTGGCCGGAACGCAAAACGAATAATTTCGGACAAAGGGCTTTTAATGGTTATGATGATGCCTGGGAAGATAATTTCAGAGAAGTTTTGGAAACTTTTGATGGGCTAATCAAGGAAGGAAAAATAAAACATCTTGGGGTTTCCAACGAAAATGCCTGGGGAATGATGCGTTTCCTTGAAGAAAGCAAATACCAGAATTTACCAAAAATTAAAACGGTTCAAAATCCGTATAATTTATTGAATCGCCTTTTTGAAGTAGGTTCTTCCGAGGTTTCGATTCATGAAAACGTGGGATTACTGGCGTATTCTCCTTTAGCCTTTGGCGTTTTAACCGGCAAGTTTTTAACCGGAGAGCCTCTTCCTAACGCCAGAATCAATCTTTTTCCGCAATACAAACGCTACAACAGCGATGAAAGCACAAAAGCGACTCGCTTATATCAGGAAATCGCTCATAAACATGGCTTAACTTTAACCGAATTGGCTTTAGGTTTTGTGTTGCAGCAGCCATTTGTAACAAGTGCTATTATTGGCGCAACATCAATGGAACAATTAAAAGAAAACATAGCCACAATAGACATCACACTTTCAAAAGAAATTTT
This sequence comes from Flavobacterium piscis, assembly GCF_031457575.1. Lineage (GTDB taxonomy): Bacteria > Bacteroidota > Bacteroidia > Flavobacteriales > Flavobacteriaceae > Flavobacterium > Flavobacterium piscis_A. The sequence continues at coordinate 4,416 of NZ_JAVDWQ010000011.1, forward strand.
AACCGAAATTGACGCCGTTCAGACTATTATTCCGGATCCTGCTCCGTAAATTAGAATTTGATTAAAACATAAAATCCCGATAACTAATGGTTATCGGGATTTTATGTTTTGTTTAATAGTAAATAACGAGAATTATTTTCTTTTTGGAGTTGTCCACTATTTTTTCAACTACGCCAAAAAATTTTTCATTGACCATTGGGCATCCATAGCTGTTACAAATTGGATTTTCCTGCTCTTCAAATGGAACATCTGTATATTTATGCAAAACTACATTTCTGTCAAAGGCATTACTGTTTGTTTTATCTAATCCATACAATTTATAAGCTTTTCCAAACATACCCACATAAGAGTTGCCAATAGCATATTTGCCTAATGAAGTAGAATGAGAATCCTTTACATTACTAAATTTTAGCTCTCCGGGAATTCCAGTTTCAGATCCGGTTCCGTGGCCCACCAAACCTTTGTTGATTAATTTATTGTGTTTTAAATCGTAAATAAAAAACCGGTTTTTTCCTGATTCTATCTTCATATCTAAAAAGAAGGCAACCTCTGAATTGTATTTCGGAAATTTCCCCAAAAATCTCCGAATCTCAGTTATCTCACTCTTTAATTTCTCGTCATAGGAATAAACCGGTTTTGAATTTATAACTGTTGATGGCTTTTCGTTTTTGTTTCTGCATGCAAAACTCACGCCAAAAATTCCAATCAAAAGCAGAATGAAAATATTCTTTTTCATGTTTTACAGATTTCAGGACACAATTTATTTTTCAACCGTATAGCCTTTCACCTTTGCAAAACTTACTATCGATGTATTGATAGCATTACCCAAATCATCCTGCTGTTTGCTCTTTTTTGTTTCATTATCAATAAATTCCTGACGCTTTTTGGCCAGTTCGCCAATTTCTTTTTGAATCTTTTCTCTCTCCTTTGATTTCTGAGCGACAATTGTTTTTAACTCTTCAGTTGATTTGTTCTGAAGTTCTGCAGGCAATTCTTCCTTTTTAATTTTCGAAATAGCTGTAGCGTCATCTTTTACTTTATCGATTAAATCCCAACTTTCATTTTTATAAACAGCTTTTGATTTACTCACGGCACGTTCAGCATAATTCGCAGCAGAAACACCCTGAGCATTTTTATCCTGCATTTCCTGATTCATTTTTTTAGCAGAACCTTTAGTGCCATAACCAATATAAGTCGTGTTTATTTTTTCGTTGCATTTTGTAATTTGATCATCATAAGGAGTTGCAACATATCTTACGGATTCATTAGAATCAATGTTAAAATATTTTCCTTTTCCGTAATCGGCTCCCTCTTTCCAATGCGTGTTGATCCCTTCGGTTTTATCTCCGCAAAAAATAGTATTTACATAAATATCATTCTTTAGTGCATCGCTGATTGCTTCTTTATAATTTATTCCGCCCTGATTAAAATCTTCATTTCCTGCAATGTAAATAAGTTTCATGTTACGGCTTTCTTTCGCCCATTTTAATTGTTTCGTGGCATCCTGAATTACAGCTCCGCAATATTCTTTACCACCGTTCGTACTTAAAGCAAATAGTTTTTCTGATATTAAATCCAAATCTGTAGAAAGCGGCGTTATTTGTCGAATGTAATTGGATTGTTTCGATAGTCCGTCATTTCCATATTCATACAAAGCAATTTCAATATCCGGAGTTTTTCCCTCATATTTTAATGTCGTTAATGTGTTGACAATGTTCCAAAGCCTTGATTTTGCCTGATCGATTAGTCCGTCCATACTGCTGGAAGTGTCCAATAAAAGAGCGACTTGTATTTTTGTATTTTCTGTTGCAAGTGGCTTTTCAATTTTAGTCTTCTTTTTTGGATTTGCATTGGATGAATTGCAGCTTGCAAAACTGATTGCAGTTGCCAAAAGTGCCGAGATAAATAAGTTTGATTTCATAACTATAAGTTTTAATTGGGTGATTACAGATCAAACTTATAAACTTAAAATCCTCGTTTTTTGAACAAATGGTGAAACGGTATTTTGACTTGGTAAAACATTCCTGTAAGATTAATAGGTTTGCCTGGCTGCATTCATATTCAGGGGTTTTAAGTCACCATTTGGAGTAACCAGAATAAATTCCTTATCTGCTTTTGAAACCTGTTTCTTTTCTCTGTTAATGGCTATTTTAACTTCATATTGTATTTGAATAACAGGTTCTGATACAGTCGGATTAATTACAAAATCAAACTCTTTTTTAAATACAGGCTGATAATAAAGTGTAGTAGATTTATTAAGCTGATTAATGTTTGCTGCTTTTTTTAAGTTTAAAGAAGAAGTATTATAAGCTTCATAAGATTTATACATTTCTACTGGTAAGTTTATGATATAATCATCCACAATTTTTTTTTCAGCATTCGTAAATGTCTCTCCAAGCAGAGCCTCATAGTTTTTTATTTTTTCCTGAATCAGAAGCTTTGCTTTGTTCATCATTTCTTTCTTAATTATTTCTAATGCATTCGAGAAATAATCAACCCTTACCAGATCGTATATTTCATTATTAGCTAAAATCGAAATAAATTCATTCAGCTGATTGGGATCAGAGTATTTTATATGAATGTTTTTCTTTACTTCAAATCCTGCTGGCACTTCATTATAAGTTTTACGATTAAAAACCTTTTTTTCTGCCTCATACTCATAAACAGGAACAAATGAAATCATGTCAACAAAAATCTCGACCCCTTTTTTAAGTTTGATTTCATTCAGTGACCGTGCAATTCTTTGGTCAGTTAATTCATTTACTTCCTTAGCAGTTTTACCTGTTTGAGTTGTGCTGAAAATTGCTGTGTAAGCATCTGCTTTTACATTTGCCAGCCCTTTTACATTTACAAGAATATCAGTATTTACAGGAAAGTTTATGTTGATAGTATTACTGATATAAGGCTGCTGATTCTGATAATTGACATTTCCTGAAACCTGTCCAATTATAAATTGACAAAATAGTAATATTAAAAATGTGAAGAATAGTTTTTTCATGATTATCATTTTAAGATTAGGCAGCAAATATATTGATCGAAAAAAAAGTATTTTTGACAGAATGGGTCAACAGGTCTTTTGACTTGGTGAAAAATATAGGATAGGAATTTGAAATTAGGTTACTTTACACTTTCAAAATAACTTATTTGTGAAGCGTCATTTGTCAATTAGTTTTAGTCTGCTTTTTTTAGTGCTATTGTTTCCACAGCGAATAATAGCCCAGGCAACTCCTGTACAGAAAATCGAAAAAAGTAATAAGGCCAAAATAAGCAAAGCAGCTGAAGATTTATCCAATTCATTTGATGAAAATGATGAATCAAAAATTGCTCTGAATTATGAAAAATTAGCCAATGAGTTCCTGAACAAAGGTGATAATGCAAAAGCAGAAGAATATTATAAAAAAGCACTGACCAGTTATACGAAACTTAAACTTACAGACGATAAAACCCGGGTTACGAGAAGCATTGCCAAAGTACAGGAAAATCAGAAAAACTTCGGCTCGGCGATTAAAAATTATGAAGCTGCAGGTTCAATAGCAGAAACGGCAGCCGATGAAAAAATTAATTTAAATGATGCCAATCGTTTACGTAATAACGCGAATCCTGCGAGTCAGTCTAATTATGTAGATTCGAATATTGAATTGCTTAAAAAAGAAAAAAAATCCGAAGAAGTTTCCGAGGCGTATGTTCAGAAAGCGCAAAATTCCTTACAACTAAAGGATAAAGATGTTGCAATTGAAAGCTATAAAAATGCCATTGCTTATGCAAAAGATAAACCGGAAGCCATCATCAAAATAAAGAATGAAATAGCCAACGTTTATGCATCAGACAATCAGTTTGAAAAAGCAATTAACATTAACGAAAAGCTTTTGGCGGAAGCTGTAACCAAACAGGATTTTAATACCCAGATAAAACAATTACAATCACTGGCCTCTCTTTATTTTAAAAAAGAAGAGCCTAATAAAGCACTTTTATCATTAAAAGAGGCGTACGGTTTGGCTTCCCGAAAAGGAAATTCAGCGGAAGCGAAAAAAACGTTATCAGAATTGGTAAAATATTATAAAGCCGAAGGTAATGACAAGGAAAGCATGGCGCTTTATGAAGAATTTCTACAAAATTTTGATCAGTTAATTCAATCTGACACGACCTTGATTAATACTAAGAAGTTCCAGATTACAGAAGGTAAAATTCGTCAGCTCGAAAAAGAAAAATCACTTAAAGACGAATTGATTACAAAGAAAAACACATTCAATTATTTTCTTATCGGATCGGTTATATTGCTTTTGCTTTTGTTTATTTTTATTGTAAAATCACTTTTTTCCATCAAAACAAAGAACAAGGAAATTGCTTTGCAGTCTTTGCGCCGTGAAATGAATCCGCATTTTATTTTTAATAGTTTAAATAGCGTCAATCAGTTTATTTCTGAGAACAAAGAACTCGAAGCCAATAAATATCTGACCTCCTATTCGACCCTGATGCGCGATATGATGGAAAATTCCAACAAGGATTTCATTATATTGGACAAGGAAGTGGAGCAATTAAAAAAATATCTGGACTTAGAACATTTGCGTTTTCAGGATAAATTTGATTTTGAAATTACGGTTGACAAAGATCTTGACACTGAAAGTGTTTTTGTACCCAATATGATTATTCAGCCACATCTGGAAAATGCGATTTGGCACGGCTTGCGTTATCTCGACAAAAAAGGATTATTACATCTTCAATTTCAGTTAAATAACGGAAAAGTAATTGTAATTATTGAAGATAACGGAATTGGTTTAACCAAAAGCCAGGAACTTAAAACAAGTAATCAGAAAGTACATGAATCCAGAGGAATGAATAATACAAAGGAACGAATTGGTTTGCTGAATGAATTGTATAAAAAGAATATTTCTTTTGCTATCACGGAGAAAGAATTGCCGGAATCAGGAACAATAGTTGAAATTATATTCCCTTTAATTGATACAATATGATGACTTTTCAAAAGATAAAAAGTGTAATTGTCGAAGATGAGCTGGCAGCGCGGGAAGTACTCAAAAATTATTTGAGTAAATATTGTCCGCAGGTTGAAGTTGTTGGGGAAGCACAAAATATAAAAGAAGCCGTCCCTTTGTTGCATGAATTACAGCCGCAATTGGTTTTTCTGGATGTGGAAATGCCTTTCGGAAATGCTTTTGATGTTTTGGAAGCCTGTAAAAATTTGCAATTCGAAACCATATTTGTAACTGCTTTTTCTGAATATTCCTTAAAAGCTTTAAATCAAAGTGCTGCCTATTATTTGCTGAAACCCATTTCTATCGAAGAGTTAATTGTTGCTGTAAACAAGGTTCATCATCAAATTATGAATCATGAAATCTTTAACAGAAATAAAATCATTGTCGAGAATTTCCATGAATCCAAACCTGAAAAACAACAGGTTATATTGCCAACGCTTGAAGGCTTTGAAGTCGTAAAGATGGAAGAAATCGTGCGCCTTCGCGGAAACGGAAATTTTACCGATTTATATTTAAGCAACGGGAAAAAGAAAATGGTTTGTCGATTTTTAAAACACTTTTCAGAAATTTTGCCATTACCTTTTATTCGTGTCCATAAATCGCATATCATCAATATGAATTGTGTAAAATCGTATAATAAAGGCGGAATTGTCACTTTAAACGACGGAGCCGAAATCGAAGTTTCTCCAACTTACAAAGAAGAATTTCTTAAGAATTTTAAATGATGTTGCTCCTTCAAGCAAAAACATCATTTTAAACGCAATATTGTCATTATGTTCGCTAAATTCTACAAATCAAATTCATCTTCCATCGATAATGAATCTAACGGAATCGCTGTTGAATCAGAAGCTTTAATTCGCAGTAACGAACGCGCATTTCCGGAAACATACACCGGAAACCTTCCAATAGTATCTTCAGAAACCAAAACGCCACGTCGTAACATTAAGTTGCTAAGGAATTTTTGGTTTTGTATAGCGTAATCCCTCAAATTACCCTGATCATTAAACTGATACATGAATTTTCTTGGCTTCGGAATAATCGTTGCCAGAAACAAACATTCATCCAAGCTCAGGTCTGATGGGCTTTTCTGGAAATAAAAACGACTCGCCTCACCTATTCCGTATACATTTGGTCCCCATTCAATGATGTTAAAATAAACCTCCAGCATTCTCTCTTTACTTGCCACACGGTTGTTTTCTAATATATAAACTAATAAAATTTCTTCCAGTTTACGTGAAAGTGTTTTTTCGCGTGTCAAAAAAACGTTTTTAATCAATTGCATGCTAATCGTACTGGCACCACGAGAGAATTTTTTGGTTTTGATATTCTTTAAAATAGATTGTTTAAAAGCTTCATTGATAAATCCGCGATGTGAGAAGAAAGACGGATCTTCAGTCGTTAAAACGGATTTTCGTAAATAAGGTGAAATCTGTTCTAAAGGTGCGTAATTTGGATTGGCATTTCCGACCAAAACCGGGCGCTGCAATACATTCTGAATAATGGCCCGATACACGAACTCACCATTTAGTTTATTTAAATTCGCTTCTCCGTATTTGGTGATTTTTAGGTTCTCTTTGTTCAGTTTACTATCAAAAACTAATGTATTTGGTCTGTTTTTATTGAATTTGAAATCCAGTTTATAATCGAAACTTCCTGTGGCTTCCATTCCCTGAAAATTCGTAAACAACCCATCAGGCAATGAAACGATAAAATCCTGTGCCTGCATTTTTGGAATATTAACTTTCAAAGTATAAACCGTATCCTTTTCCGCATTATACGAAACGTAAGGTTTCACTTTTATTTTGTTCAATTGCATAGTTGAAGTACTGTCAATTGAAATAAAATCGTTACCCAATAAAAATCGATAATCAAAACGGGCATTTTTAATCACAACATCTTTACTGGCTATCTTTGGATGGTTGATTTTTAAATTGGCAATAGAAGTGTAACCATCGATATGTAATTCGCTTCCGTCTTTGTCAATGTTTGCAACATTTAAACGAATTGAATCGAAACTTGCTTTTAAGTTATAGCGTTCGTCAAGATATGGAACACGAATAGCTCCGGTATCAAGATTAAAAAATCGAATATCGGCTTTTTTATTTCTTGGGTCAGCAAATCCTTTAATGTTCCACTTCTGGTCAAAATTCTTGCTTTGAACGTGAAGATTGGTTTCGAGTTGTTTGTTGTTCAAAACCAGTTTATTGATCGCAATTGTAGCTTTTTTGCCGTTATCGTCAATTTTGAATTTCAACTTTTCCAAATTCATATCAGTCGGAACCAAATTCAATAATTTTGAAATAATTCGATAGGCAAAAGTGGCGTATTTGCGCTTTTCATTTTTATCAGTATCAGCTTTGTCTTTTTTCAGGAAAGCATCAAAATTACGAACCTTTCCTTTTTTGACCAATTGAATATAGCCATTATCGATTTTTAATGTCCCAACCTGAACATCGCCAACTAATAAATTAGATAAACTAATACTGGTTTCTATTTGTTGAATGTGACAAAGGGTATCAGCGTTTTTAGGAACAAGTATAACATCAGTTAATTTAATACCTGACAATCCAACAAAAGAAGCTGATTTTACAGAAAATTTACTATTATATTCGGTATTCATTTTCAGGGTTACTTTTGCAATAGCCTGTTTTAAAAGCGAATCGCGAAAAAAGTAAAAACCTAAAAAAAGCACCATTAATACCAGGGCAAGTATTGTTAGTGCTTTGATTATTTTTTGTTTTGGAAATTTCATAAAGTAGGTTATAAAAATTAACCAAAAAGAATACTGGCTACATCTTCGATTTTTGCCACGAGTTCTATTTTGATTCCTGTATTTTTTAAAGCAATTTTGTTGTATTTAGACACAAAAATAGTATTGAATCCTAATTTTTCGGCTTCCTGAATACGCTGGTCTACACGATTTACAGGACGAATTTCGCCGGAAAGCCCGACTTCGCCCGCAAAACAAAATCCTTTAGTAACCGGAATATCTTCGTTGGATGATAAAATCGCAGCCACAACTGCCAAGTCAATCGCAGGATCATCGACAGAAATTCCGCCGGTAACATTTAGAAAAACATCTTTTGCACCCAAACGAAACCCCGCTCTTTTTTCTAAAACAGCTAAAATCATATTCAGTCTTTTAGCGTTGTAGCCAGTAGTGCTTCGTTGAGGCGTTCCGTAAACTGCAGTACTTACAAGCGACTGTATTTCGATCATCAGCGGACGCATACCTTCCATTGTTGTGGCAATCGCAGTACCTGACATTTCTTCGTCTTTGTGTGAAATCAAAATTTCTGACGGATTGCTAACTTCTCGTAAACCGCTTCCAAGCATTTCATAAATTCCTAATTCTGCTGTCGAGCCAAAACGGTTTTTTAGCGAACGTAAAATTCGGTATACATGATTTCGGTCGCCTTCAAATTGTAAAACGGTATCCACCATATGTTCCAGAATCTTTGGTCCGGCGATATTTCCATCTTTGGTAATATGCCCAATTAAAATAACGGGGATATTGGTTTCCTTGGCAAATTTTATCAGTTCTGCAGTCGTTTCCCTAATTTGAGAAATACTTCCTGCTGTTGATTCAATATAATCAGTATGTAAAGTCTGAATCGAGTCTATAATAACAATTTCAGGCTGAATAGCTTCAATCTGTTTAAAGATGTTCTGCGTTTTGGTTTCCGTCAGAATATAACAATTATCGCTGTTGGGCGTAATTCTTTCGGCACGCATTTTTATCTGTTTCTGGCTTTCTTCGCCGGAAACATATAGCGTTTTATAAGGTAGCTTTAATGAAATTTGAAGTAAAAGTGTGCTTTTTCCTATTCCGGGCTCTCCACCCAAAAGTGTTAAAGATCCCGGAACAATTCCTCCACCCAAAACACGATTTAATTCACCATCGGTCGTATCCATCCGAATTTCCTGAGCCGAATCAATTTCGTTTATTTTTAATGGGCGTGGTGCTTTGCTTGTTGAGGTTGGTTCACTTTTCCATGCCACTTTTTCCTGCTTCTGAATAATTTCTTCCGCAATAGTATTCCATTCTTTGCACGCATTGCATTGTCCCTGCCATTTGGCATATTGGGTTCCGCAATTCTGGCAAAAAAAAGAAGTTTTAACTTTTGACATTATTTACTTTGTTTGGCCAGCGTATTCATCTCATCTATTTTTTCATACATCATGTCCTTATCCAAATCACCTATTGGTTCCATTTGTGAAGCATTTTGATATTTTTTGGAAGCTCGTTTAGGATCTCCCATTTTTTCATACATTAATCCCAATTCATATTCGCCCAACATGGCTTTTGGATATTGTACATTGGCAATTTCAGCCATTTTGCCCAATTCATCGTAAGCTTTGTTTTTTAGTATCAGATTTTCTACAACCTTAAAATCACTCATTCGTACCGGAATCTGAACACCTAAAACCGTTGACATCATAGCATATTTATTTTCTAAATAATCAGCATAACCAGATTGAAGCACAGCAATTTTGTCTTTATATTCAACAGAATTAATGGGTCTGTAAGCTTCAAAAATATGGTATAATGCGCTTGGAACCGAATGTAAAACTTCTGTATAATGTGTAGTCCCTTTAAACAAATCATATTTATAATTCACTAGCGGGTTATTGGCGATTTTTATATTACTATCCAGCTTTTCAACAGGTTCCTTGATTTTTTTGATATCACCATCCGCAACCGACAGATAATAAAAAAAAGGTTCTTTTATTTTAGCGATCTGCTCTGGAATACGCACTTCCATTTTTGGGGCCAGTTCAGGACTTAAACAGATATATGCCTTAAAAAGAGGCTTTTCTTTATACAAATAAAAATTGATAAAGCTCGCTGTCGTATCGTGCCCGCCAATAATTCTAAAAGGAGTTGTACGGTATTTTTTTTCAATATACGGAATAAGTTCTGCCCCGATAAACTCAAAAAATTCTGCCCCTTTTTCAAATGGCAGCCCGGTGTTTTGATCAATTGTAGTATCCTCATAGCGTTCTCCGTCTTTGTTTTGATGAATGCCTATAATTATCATTTCAGGCAAATCATCCCAGTATGAACCATACTTCGCAGCTCCGGAAAAAGGATCAAAAAGATAATCCCCATCCAATAAATACAAAACAGGGTATTTTTTATTAGGATTCGCATCATAGGAATCAGGAAGCCCAATGGTTATTCTTCTTTCTTCACCCATTTTTTCTGACTGAATATTGTCGAATTTTTTTTGTGAAAAAGCAGAAAAAGAAATTAGAACAAATAAAAGGAAAACTTTTTTCATGGTTTTAGCGTTACAATAAATTAAAATAGTGTAGCAATATAATACTTTATTTGCTTTTTTGTGGAAATGAATTTGTAAAAAAGCAGTACAATTTAGATGTAAAAAGCGAGTTTAATTTTAGGCAAAAAAAACTGATTTGCTCAAAAAAATTGACCAATTGTAGATAAACTAAATGTAATATTGATTTTCTAAGTCAACGAATTATCGTTCTCATTTGGGAAAACTATCCATGGCTTGAAAGATTTTGCTTCTTCAAAATCAAGGGTAGCATAGGATATAATAATAATAATATCGTCTTTTTGAACTTTTCTGGCAGCGGGTCCATTCAGTGTAATTTCGCCCGAATTTTTCTCGCCTTTGATAGCATAAGTTTCAAAACGTTCTCCATTATTTATGTTAACAATAGATACTTTTTCACCTTCAATAATATTGGAGGCTTCCAGTAAAGTTTCGTCAATAGTAATACTGCCAATATAATTTAAATCGGCTCCGGTTACTTTAACACGGTGTATTTTTGATTTTATAACTTGAATTTGCATTTTGCAAAGGTAAATTAATTTAATGAAATCGTATCAATCAACCTTATAGAATTAACAAATACCGCTATAAACGCACGGTATTTTTTGTCTATACTTTTAAAATCGACAGGTAATAATGTGGATTCGTCAGCAATTACAAAATATTCCAGTTCAAATCTGTCGTTCCCCTTAAAAGAGTTCTCTACAAATTCAATTGTTTCTTCCGGGCTTTTTGTCTGAAATATTTCTTTTGCTTCGGTTAAGGTTTTATAAATAATAGCAGCTTCTTTTCGTTCTTCGATAGTTAAACGCTCATTTCTGGAGCTCATTGCCAATTGGTTATCTTCTCTAAAAATAGGACAACCCACAACATTTACAGGTAAATGATTTTTTTCGACCATTTTTTTAACAATCTGCAGCTGCTGAAAATCTTTTTCACCAAAATAAGCATTCGTTGGGCATACAATTTCAAATAAGCGTTTTACAATTGTACCAACACCATTAAAATGTCCAGGTCTGAACTTCCCTTCCATCTGATTTTCAAGTCCGTCAAAATCAAAGGACTGAGAAACAGTATTCCCTTCATAAATATCGTCAACACTTGGCGCATATAAAATAATCTTATCGCTTAGACCACGCATTTTTTTTACATCTTCTTCAAGGGTTCTTGGATATTTATCTAAATCTTCCGGATTGTTAAATTGGGTTGGATTGACAAAAATACTCACAACAGTATCGTCATTTTCTTTAATCGAACGTTGCATTAAAGCCAAATGACCTTTATGTAAAGCCCCCATAGTTGGCACAAACCCAATAGTTGAATTTGCAGTTTTGATAGTTTTTAAATATCCTATCAGAGCCACTTTACCGTAAAAAATATGCATGGTGGTATTATTAAAATTTAGTGCAAACATAATATATTAGTTAATAACTGCATAAATTTTTGTAATTTTGCAACGTTTTTATTACCAAAATTTAAGTAAATTACTATTATGAAAGATAAGAGGATATTATATGTATCATCTGAAGTCGTGCCTTATTTGGCTGAAAATGAGGTTTCTTTAATGTCTTATGATGTGCCTAAAATGATAAATGATCAGGGTGGACAGATAAGAATTTTCATGCCAAGGTATGGAAATATCAACGAAAGAAGACATCAATTACACGAGGTAATCAGACTTTCAGGGATGAATTTGGTAGTGAATGACTTAGATATGCCATTGATTATCAAGGTAGCATCTATTCCAAAAGAAAGAATTCAGGTATATTTTATCGATAACGACGAATACTTTAAAAGAAAAGCAACTTTTGCCGATGAAGAAGGAATTTTATATCCAGATAATGATGAAAGGGCTATTTTTTTTGCAAAAGGTGTTGTTGAAACAGTAAAAAAACTGAATTGGGTACCCGACATTATACATGTTCATGGCTGGTTGGCTTCTATGCTGCCAATTTACATGAAACATTATTATAAAAACGAAGCTTTATTTTCTGAAACTAAAATTGTAACTTCTGTTTACGGACAGTCTTTTGACGAAAATTTAGATTTAGAAATGATAAACAAAGTAAAATTTGATGGTGTTCCTCATGAAGCAATTACAGATTTAGAAACACCTAATTATGAAAACATACTTAAAGCCAGCATCTTACATTCTGATGCAGTAATCATTGCTTCAGAAAATGTATCTCCAAGTTTAACAAAATTTATAGAATCTTCAGGAAAACCTTTTTTACCTTTCGCCACGAAAGATGCATTCGCAGAAGCGTATACAAATTTCTACAAAAGTATGGGGCTTTAAATTAACTTTATTATTAAACATGTACAATACTTCTTTCATTAAGAAAACTCTATTAGTAGCAACGCTTGTTCTTTTATACTCTTGCGATAAAGATTTTAACACCATTGGCGATGATATAATTGGTGATAATCATTTTGGTTTAGAGCCGGAACTGTATGACGTAAAAGCATATAATCAGAAGGTTACCCCGGTAATTGCAAACAATTTGAGCATAAATGCACTAGGAATATATGATAATCCAGCCTTTGGTGTTACAACAGCAAATTTTAATACACAGGTTTCAATGACAACTTACAGTCCAGTATTTGGAGAAGGTGTCATTATCGACAGTATTACTTTACATATACCCTATTTCAGCACTATTAAAACTATAAATGGATTGACAACTTATGAATTAGATTCTATCTACGGCCCTCCTAATGGAAAAATCAAATTGAGTGTTTACGAATCGGGTATTTTCATGAACAACTATAAAGTTAATGATGTAAATGCAAGTAATTTTTATTATACGGATAAAAATGGTGAATTTCAGACACAATCTGAGTCTTTAGGAACAAGGCTAAACAATAGAACACTAAAAAAAAGAAAAAAACCAGATGGGACTTTTGAAGAATTTGCTGATGATTCTGAAAATGATGGTTTCTATTTCAATTCCAATGAAATAATAGAAACGACTAAAGAAACAGAAACTGCAGCTGAAGTCATTAAAAAAATAAAACCAGAAATGCGTTTGCATTTGGATACTATATTTTTTAGAGATAAAATCTTCAACGCTCCGGCATCAAAATTAGCTGCTGATGACGTTTTTAAGAATTATTTTAAGGGGCTGTATTTTAAAGTAGAAAATTCAGGAACCACACCAGGTACAATGGCTATGCTTAATTTTAGTGAAGGAAAAATAAATATTTTTTACAGGGCAAAAACCGCCATTACTACAGATGCCGAAACTGAAAGAGAATCAAAAACACTTGTAATTAACCTTCAGGGGAACACAACAAGCCTGCTTCAGGAAAGCAATCCTGTTGAAAAATATGCAACTGCAAGTTCAAATGCAACGGATCAAATTGAAGATGAAAAATTGTATATAAAAGGAGGTCAGGGCTCAATGGCAATTATTGAACTTTCTGATTTTGAAAACCAATTGACAGAAATCCGAAAAAATGTTGCTGATAAAAAATGGATCGTTAATGAAGCCAATTTGATTTTTTATGTAGATGAAAGTGAAATGAACAAGGAAGGAGTTGTCGCCCCAGAAAGAGTTTATTTGTACAATGCCACAAACAATACCCCTTTGCGGGACTATTTAACCGATGCAAGTACCTTTAGTGGTGTGCCTAAAAAAAACAGGTATATTTTTGATGGAATGATTCAAAAAATAACTGAAAACAATACTACTTCAAAAATATATAAAATCAGAATAACTGACCACATCCGTAATATTTTGAAAAACGATAGTGCAGAAAATGTAAAACTGGGGTTAGTGGTAACAGAAAGCATTGCTATTAGCACTTCTAATAAATTAGATCCTAAAAGTGTAAACAGCAATAGTTTTAAAGAAATCCCTACAGCATCTGTAATGAGCCCATTAGGAACAGTTTTATTTGGAGGAACAGCTGCATCAGGAGATAAAAGAGTTAAACTTCAAGTATATTACACGAAAATAAATTAATATAATATGTGTGGAATTGTTGGATATATTGGCTATAGAGAAGCTTATCCTATAGTAATAAAAGGATTAAAACGACTCGAATACAGAGGATACGATAGTGCTGGTGTAATGTTATACGACAGCAAATCAGGCATTAAACTTTGCAAAACAAAAGGCAAGGTTTCAGATCTGGAAGAAAAAGCAAAAACAAATTTTACCTCAAACGGTACTATAGGAATTGGGCATACCCGTTGGGCAACACATGGTGTCCCTAACGATGTAAACTCACATCCTCATCTTTCAAATTCAGGAGATTTGGCTATAATCCATAATGGTATTATAGAAAATTACGCTCCTTTGAAAGAAGAATTAAAAAAAAGAGGATATATTTTCCATTCAGATACTGATACAGAAGTTTTGGTAAACTTAATTGAAGAAATCCAGAAAAAAGAAAAAATAAAATTAGGAAAAGCAGTTCAAATTGCCCTTAATCAAGTGGTAGGAGCTTATGCTATTGCTGTTTTTGATAAAAAAAACCCTAATGAAATAGTAGCAGCAAGATTAGGCAGTCCATTGGCAATTGGTGTAGGAGAAGGAGAATATTTTATCGCTTCTGATGCATCCCCATTTATTGAATATACTTCAAATGCAATATATTTAGAAGATGGCGAAATGGCTAATATCCGATTACACAAGCCTCTTAAAATCAGAAAAATAAAAGATGATTCTTCGGTAGATCCCTACATACAAGAACTTCAAATGAATTTGGAGCAAATTGAAAAAGGGGGGTATGATCATTTCATGCTTAAAGAGATCTACGAGCAGCCAAACGTTATCAAAGATACTTACCGAGGCAGGCTTCATGCAAATCAAGGAATTGTTCAGATGGCCGGGATTGAAGATAATCTTGCGAAATTCCTAAATGCCAACAGAATTATTATTGTTGCCTGTGGAACCTCATGGCATGCAGGTTTAGTGGCTGAATACATTTTTGAAGAATTCACCCGTATTCCCGTAGAAGTTGAATATGCTTCTGAATTTAGATACAGAAATCCTATTATTAACAAAAATGATATCGTAATTGCAATTTCCCAGTCTGGCGAAACTGCTGATACTATGGCTGCTATAAAGTTGGCAAAAGAAAATGGCGCATTTGTTTTTGGCGTTTGCAATGTTGTTGGATCTTCTATTTCAAGAGAAAGTCACGCAGGAGCTTATACCCATGCAGGCCCGGAAATTGGAGTAGCATCAACTAAGGCCTTTACAACTCAGATTACTGTTTTGGCCATGATTGCGCTACGTTTAGGCAAAGCCAAAGGAACTTTATCCAATACTGACTTTCATACTTATTTACAAGAATTAGAAATAATTCCTGAAAAAGTCGCAGAAGCTTTAGAAACAAATGATAAAGCAAAAGAAATTGCTGCCGCTTTTAAAGATGCACCCAACTGCCTTTATTTAGGACGTGGTTATAACTTTCCTGTAGCATTGGAAGGAGCATTAAAGCTGAAAGAAATATCTTATATTCACGCTGAAGGCTATCCTGCCGCTGAAATGAAACATGGCCCTATTGCTCTAATTGATGAGCACATGCCTGTTATTGTGATTGCACCTAAGCAGGGGCATTATGATAAAATTGTAAGTAATATTCAGGAAATAAAATCCAGAAGTGGTAAAATTATTGCCGTTGTTACCAAAGGAGATACACAAGTACGTGATTTAGCAGATTATGTTATTGAAATTCCGGAAACTTCAGATGCATTATCACCTCTTATTACTACTATACCTTTACAGCTTTTATCCTACCATATTGCCGTAATGAGAGGATGTAATGTTGACCAGCCTCGTAACTTGGCCAAATCTGTTACAGTAGAATAAATACATAATTTTTATATTTCAAAGCGGGATTTTAGTCCCGCTTTTTCTATTTACAATAAATTTTAATTTTAGTAGTATTTTTATATTATCCTTAAAATTTTTCTTAAAATTTATATGTATGCATAGTATTTGTGTTTTTTAAACACCGTTTCTTGATGTTAATCCAATAAACTAACCTATTAAATAGTTAAAATAATCTATATATTTATATGAAATATTAAATTTATTTAACGTTTTTTTAATAATAACAAAAATATTTGTAATTTGGCTACATAAACTAACAAAACCAATTCCAATGAGAGTGTATTTGCTAATTATGTTGTTTTCCTGCGGAATTTCCTTTTCGCAAAATACAATTAGTGGTTCAGTTACTGACAGTAACAAAGAATCTATTCCTGGCGCTAACGTTACTATAGTAGGCGATCAATCCGGAACGTCAACTGATTTTGACGGTTCATTTAAATTAAATACTTCAGCCAAACTACCCTTTACAATAAAGGTTACTGCTGTAGGGTATGAATCTAAAACCATCAACATTACATCTGCAAATCAAAAAGTCGATGTAATATTAAAAGATGAAGAAAACAAACTGGAGGAAATAGTAGTCTCAGCTTCAAGGACACCAGAACGTGTTATAGAATCCCCTGTTACTATTGAGAGAATGGGAATTCAGGAAATTAAAAACACAACAGCTCCAACATTTTATGATGGTTTGGAGAACCTAAAAGAAGTAAACTTTAACACAAGCAGTATTTCATTTAAATCTATCAATACGCGTGGTTTTGCTACCGTAGCTAATACACGTTTTATGCAATTGGTTGACGGGATGGATAATTCATCGCCTGCTCTAAACTTTGTTTTAGGAAATTTAATTGGGATTTCTGATTTGGACGTTGCCAACGTAGAACTTTTACCGGGAGCTTCTTCTGCCCTTTATGGGGCAAATGCATTTAATGGTATTTTATTCATGAATAGCAAAAGTCCTTTCACAAATGAAGGAATCAGCGTTTATTACAAATACGGGCAAACAAGCCAGAATGCAGCAGGAACAAATGATTATAATGATTTTGGAATTAGAGCAGCCAAAGCGTTTACAAAACATTTTGCTTTTAAAGCAAACTTTACTTACATGGAAGCAACAGAATGGATTGCTGCCGACACCAGAAGCATGACAGGTGGCGCTATCGGACATGCAACAAACCAAAATTACGATGGACTAAATCTTTATGGAGACGAGGTTACTACATTTATTCCAAATGTTGGACAGGTAAGCAGAACAGGTTATCGTGAGCAGGATTTGACAGATAACAAAGTTAAAAATATCAAAACAGATTTTTCTGCACATATTAAACCCTGGGCAGATGAAACAGAAATCATTTTACAATATAAAATTGGCTTAGGAAGTACTATTTACCAGGGAGCAAACAGATATGCCTTAAAGGATTTCATGATGCAACAAGGAAAAATTGAGGTAAAAGGCAAGAACTTTTTTGCAAGATTTTATGCAACAGATGAAGATGCAGGAAATTCATACGATATGAGGTTTGCAGCCTGGAACATAAACAGAGCAGCCAAATCAGATACTGAATGGTTTACAAATTACGCAACAGCTTATCAGTTATCAGGAGCAGTTATGGGAACAAATGCAAATGAATCGGCTCTAATTGCCAGAAATTATGCTGACTATAACCAATTACCAGCTGCTTTGGCGCCGCTTCCTCAATTTACAACGGCACCAACTGGACAACCAAGATTCGAACCGGGCTCCGCGCAATTCAATCAAGCTCTTAAGACTGTAACTGCAAATCCTGATTTAACCCAGGGAGCCAAGTTTATTGATCAGTCAAAATTATATCATTCGGATGTTAATTATAACTTCAAAGACATTATAAAATTTGCTGAAATCCAGGTAGGCGGATCATGGAGAAAATATATAATGGATTCACAGGGAACTATTTTTACAGATTATGACGGACCAATTGACTACAAGGAATATGGAGCTTATGGTCAATTAACTAAAAAATTCATGGACGACAGATTGAAATTTACAGGATCTATGCGCTATGATAAAAGTCAAAATTTTGATGGCAATATTTCTCCTAGAGTTTCTTTTGTATACTCTGCCGGAGAGTCTAAAAGACATAACTTCAGATTGTCTTATCAAACAGGTTTCCGTAATCCAACAACTCAGGATCAATATATTGGCTTAGATTTAGGACCATTTGCATTAATTGGTTCTGCTCCTGAAAATTTAGACCGCTTTCAAGAGGTTGTAAATGTAAGTGCGGCAGGTCAAACTGTAGCAGGTCAGCCCGCTACTATAAATATGTCTGGCCAAAACGCATATGGCAATGCTTATACTCTAACCTCTGTTCAGGCATTCGCTGCTTCATCAAATCCGGGAGACCTTCAGGTAGCTAATATAGGACTGGTAAAACCAGAACAAGTTCAGGCTTTTGAAGCAGGATATCGTTCAGTAGTTCAAAATGACTTGTCAATTGATTTGAATGCTTATTATAATATTTATAACGATTTCATGAATACTGCCAGAGTAATATCTCCTTATTACGGAACAGTAGGAACAGATTCTTCTAATCCTGCAGTACAGCAAACCTATCAGGCACTAGCATTTGGAGACAGAAGAGTGTATCAGGTATACACAAACACTACAGCTCAGATTACCTCTCTAGGATTTGGAGCTGGCCTGAGTAAAAAAGTATATAAAAATTTTGAATTGGGAGTCAACTACAACTATGCTCAATTTGACTTTGATCAATCTGACGACCCAAGTTTTGTTGCAGGATTTAACACTCCAAAACACAGAATTAAAGGATCACTAGGAAATTCTAAACTAACAAAAAATTTAGGCTTTAATGTGAATGTAAGATGGAACACAGAATACATATGGCAATCTTCTTTTGGAGATGGTATGATTCCTGAAAACACCGTTTTGGATGCCCAGATAAATTATGCATTCCCAAAATTAAAATCAGTTCTTAAAATTGGTGCTACGAATCTTTTTGGAGATGATTACCTTCAGGTTATTGGAGCAGGAGCTATTGGTCAACAATGGTTTGCATCATTAACTATCAATCCATAATTTGTAGTTATCTCTATTGAACTATTAATTTCAAACTAAAAAATCATGAAAAAAAATATAAAATGGCTGTTATTGGTTTCCTTAACCTTTATGGCATGTAATAATGATGATAATGACAGTCCGGCTGAAGTTCCTGTTACCCCAGGATCGGCAGTGTTTACAAAGTATGTAGCACTTGGAGATTCTTTTGCTGCCGGATATAGTGATAATGCCCTTTTTAAAAGAGGTCAGGAAGGAGCCTATACAAATATTTTAGCACAGCAATTTGTTGCTGCAGGAGGAGGAACTTTTACAACTCCCCTTATGAATGATAATATTGGCGGTTTGCTTTTAGGAGGAAATGTCGTTGCTGGAACACGTTTATATTTCAATGGGGCAGGTCCCGTTAATGTGACCGGTACACCAACCACCGAAGTAACAACTCATCTTACAGGTTCATTTAACAACCTGGGTGTCCCTGGAGCCAAAAGTTTTCACTTGCTAGCTGCTGGTTATGGTAATGTTGCCGGAGTTGCATCAGGAGCTGCAAATCCTTATTTTGCCAGATTTGCAAGTACACCTTCAACGACAATTTTGGCTGATGCGGTTTCGCAGTCCCCTACTTTTTTCTCTTTATTCATTGGGGGAAATGATGTTTTAAGTTACGCAACTTCTGGTGGAATTGGAAAAGACCAAACCGGGAATATGAATCCTGCAACATACGGCAGTAATGACATTACAGATCCAACCGTTTTTGCAAGTGTATATTCAAACTTAGTAACAGCTTTAACGACTAATGGAGCAAAAGGAGTTGTCGCTAATTTGCCATACATTACCGCTTTGCCTTATTTCACAACTGTTCCTTACAATCCTGTTCCTCTTTCAGAGGCTTTGGCAACACAGTTAAATGCCGGTTATGCTGTTTATAATGGAGGTCTCGACCAATTAGTTGCAGCCCAAATGCTTTCAGCAGAGGAGGCGGCAAGAAGAAAAATCATATTTAAAGCTGGTAACAATGCAGTAGTAATTGTAGATAGCTATTTAACAAATCTTTCTGCTGTGGGACTTCCGTCTTACAGACAAGCTACCAAAGATGATTTAGTGATTTTATCTGCAAGAACATTTATTGGTACAACTGTAGGAGGAGACCCTACTAAAGTAAATGGGCTTTCAGTACCATTGGCAGATAATTGGGTGTTAACTAAAGACGAAGCTGCAGAAGTTAAAAAAGCAACAGATGCTTATAATGAAACAATTGCAGCCGTTGCAAAAGAAAAAGGTTTAGCTTTTGTTGATACAAGAGCAATAATGACTCAATTGTCAAGTGGAGGATATAGATTTGGGAATTATACAATGTCTTCTACTTATGTAACAGGTGGTGCGTTTTCATTAGATGGTGTTCATCCAAGCTCAAGGGGATATGGCTTAATTGCCAATATATTTATTGATGCAATTAATGAAAAATACGATTCAACCCTACGTCATGTGGATTTAGGTTCGTATCCAATTCAATATCCTGCATCATTATAAAAAAAACCATTTTTTCTAAGAAAGTCACTCGTTTCCAAAATGTAGTGGCTTTTTTATTTACACAAAAAAATACCACTTTGGATATTTATAGGCCAGGCTTTTATGAATCAAACAAAAACATAGTATTTTTTATAAAAAAAATATTGATTTTATATATTAAAAAATTATCTTTGCGCTCTGAAAAAAGAGGTATTTTCGTTAAACCTAAATAGCTATTTAATAAACACATAAGTAATGTCAAAAGTAATAGGAAAAGTTGCCCAAATCATTGGACCAGTAGTTGATGTCGTTTTTAACGGTAAAGATGTTGAACTTCCAAAAATTTATGATTCACTAGAAATCACTAAAAAAGACGGAACATTATTAGTTCTTGAAGTACAATCTCACATTGGTGAAAACACTGTTCGTACCATTTCTATGGACTCAACAGACGGATTATCGAGAGGATATGAAGTAGTTGGAACTGGTAATCCAATCCAAATGCCAATCGGTCCGGATGTATACGGAAGATTATTCAATGTAATTGGAGATGCAATTGACGGTTTAGGAAACTTGCCAAAAACAGGAGAAAACGGTTTATCTATTCACAGACAAGCACCCAGGTTTGAAGATTTATCAACTTCATCTGAAGTTTTATTCACAGGAATCAAAGTAATAGATTTAATTGAGCCTTATGCAAAAGGAGGTAAAATTGGATTGTTTGGTGGTGCCGGTGTTGGTAAAACAGTTTTGATTCAGGAGTTGATCAACAATATCGCAAAAGGTCACGGTGGACTTTCTGTATTCGCAGGAGTTGGAGAAAGAACACGTGAAGGAAATGACTTGCTTCGTGAGATGTTAGAGTCAGGAATTATTAAATATGGTGATGATTTCATGCACTCTATGGAAAATGGAGGATGGGATTTATCTAAAGTAGATATGCCAGGAATGAGAGAGTCTAAAGCTACTTTCGTTTTCGGACAAATGAATGAGCCTCCTGGAGCTCGTGCTCGTGTGGCACTTTCAGGATTATCTATTGCAGAGTATTTCCGTGATGGAGCAGGAACGGATCAGGGTAAAGACGTATTGTTCTTCGTTGATAACATCTTCCGTTTTACACAAGCAGGTTCTGAAGTATCAGCACTTTTAGGACGTATGCCTTCTGCTGTAGGGTACCAACCAACTTTGGCAACAGAGATGGGAGCTATGCAAGAGCGTATTACATCTACAAACAAAGGATCTATTACATCTGTACAAGCGGTTTACGTTCCTGCGGATGACTTAACTGACCCGGCACCGGCAACAACGTTTGCTCACTTAGATGCCACAACTGTATTGTCTCGTAAAATTGCTGAGCTGGGTATTTATCCAGCGGTTGACCCGTTAGATTCTACTTCAAGAATTTTAACTCCTCAAATTTTAGGAGATGAGCATTATGACTGTGCACAAAGAGTAAAAGAAATTCTTCAAAAATACAAACAATTGCAGGATATTATTGCGATCTTAGGTATGGAAGAATTATCTGAAGAAGATAAACTATCAGTATCAAGAGCACGTCGTGTTCAACGTTTCTTATCCCAACCTTTCCACGTAGCGGAACAATTTACGGGTATTCCAGGAGTATTGGTTGACATTAAAGATACTATCAAAGGATTCAACATGATTATTGACGGTGAATTAGATCACCTTCCGGAATCAGCTTTCAACTTGAAAGGTTCTATTCAGGATGCTATCGAAGCTGGAGAAAAAATGTTGGCTGAAGCATAATATATAAGTTAAAAGTTAGAGGTTAGAAGTTAAACGTTTGTTCGCAACTTCTAACCTTTAACAAATAACTTCTAACCCAAAAAAAGATGATTTTAGAAATAGTATCACCAGAAGCAAAATTATTTTCAGGAGAAGTAACTTCAGTTACATTACCAGGAGTTGATGGAAGCTTTCAAATATTGAACCACCACGCTCCTATTGTTTCTATTTTAGAAAAAGGAACCATAAAAATTACAGCCACAAGCTTTAATTTCTCAAAAGAAGTAGCGGGAAAATTCACAAAAGTAAATGACCAGACCTACACATTAGAAATTGAGTCAGGTACTATCGAAATGAAAGACAATAAAATAATTGTTTTAGCCGACTAAGGCAATTCAATAAATAATTATAAGCCAAGCAGCAATGTTTGGCTTTTTTTTTATTTTTGAAATATGAAAAACAGCAATAAATCTGAAATTTCAATATTAGAAAAAAAAAGAAGTTGGTATGAATTAGTATTAGCTGCTGTTTTTTTTAGTGTTTTTATCTATTTGTTTGGTATAATGATTTATGTGATTTATTTAGGCATATCTCTTGTACCTTGCATTAAGCTTATTGCTTCATTTATTTCTGTTGGAGGTTTCTGTTTTGTCTATGGATTAAACTTTTCTGCGACAAAAGATATCATTATAAATGTTAGTGAGTGTATTATCATAACAAGATTTGTTGTCGGACCATTTTCATATGATGTAAAATCAAAAGTAACAGAGTTTGAATATGTTTCTTTTTTTCAAAACAAATGGGGTGAATATGGAACTAATCTTTGGTATGTAAAAAACAGGCATTATAAAATGTGTGATTTTAAAAATAAAGAATCGGCTTATCAATTTTGTTTAAATCTTTCCAATAAACTAAATATTGACCTACTCGATGCAACTGAAAAAGGAAATTTTAAATGGATTGAGAAAGAAGACTTACAGATCAGTTAATGCCAACTTTAAAATTTGGCTTTTTGTTTTCAGAGCTAACTGCTTCGTCGATTCGCTTCACTCGTGTCAGTCAGTATCTATTTACCTGTCTAAAGAAGGTAACAAGGACCCTGTTTCCATTTGGGTTAAGGATCAGAATTAAAAGAAGTTTAATCTGAAATTCATAACTTTGTTTTATGCAATTACCGAAAAACCTTCTTCAGAAACTCGAAAACCGAAAGCAAAACAATTCTTTAAGAAGATTGCCAAGTTTTAATAATCTTGTCGATTTCTCTTCCAACGATTACATAGGATTTTCGAAATCTGAATCTATATTTAAACTCGCACACCATTATCTGATCGAAAATGATATTATTCAGAATGGGGCAACTGGTTCAAGATTAATTTCCGGCAACCATTTTATTTATCAAATTGCAGAGCATTTTATTTCTCAATTTCATGGTGCTGAATCGGCTTTAATTTTTAATTCGGGCTATGATGCCAATGTTGGCTTTTTCAGCGCTGTACCACAACGAAATGATGTTATTCTGTATGATGAATTAAGCCATGCTTCTATTCGGGACGGAATTACAATGTCAAACGCTAAATCATATAAATTCAACCATAATGATTTTGAAGATTTAGAACACCTCATTCAGAAATTCCGGGATACGAACATCTATATTGTTACGGAAACCGTTTTTTCGATGGATGGTGACAGCCCAAATCTTGAAGAATTAGTACAGCTTTCTGAAAAACACAATTGCTATTTAGTTGTTGATGAAGCGCATACTTTAGGTGTTTTTGGAGAAAAAGGCGAAGGATTAACACAATATCTGCAACTTCAGGACAGAATTTTTGCACGAATCATGACTTTCGGAAAAGGTTTAGGCTGTCACGGAGCGGTTGTATTAGGAAGTGCTGAACTTATGGAGTACTTAGTTAACTTTGCCCGCAGCTTTATTTATACAACAGGATTATCTCCACATTCTATTGCTACAATCTTAACTTCCTATCAACAATTAGAAACAGACACGGCAACCATTGAAAAGTTGCGCCAAAATATCGTGTATTTCAATCAGCAAAAAAACTTATTAGGCCTAAAACCTATGTTTGTCCGAAGCAAATCAGCCATTCAGTCTGCTATTATTCCAGGGAATGAAAATACTAAGCGAATAGCCCAACAACTCCAGGACAAAGGGTTTGATGTAAAACCTATCCTTTCCCCTACCGTTCCGGAAGGACAGGAGCGTCTGCGTTTTTGTATCCATAGTTACAATTCAGAAGAAGAAATCAATCATGTTCTGGAACTATTAAGGGATTTTATATTTTAACATTATTCCACAGGGATTCTTGAAATTTTCGCAAAGAGTCACAAGTTAGTTTTGTGGCTCTTTGCGTTTTTCCTTTTGTGAATCGCTGCAAAATTTAGAATTTTATAAAAAAATATATTCGCCTAAAGCCTGTATTTACTCAACTTTCATAAAAAGTTTAAAATTTTTTGTAACGTTTTGATTGTTTAATTACTTACGAGTCGTAATCAAATCGGAAATTTATATAGCGTTTCAATCATCAACCTTAATCAATCAGCAAAAATGAAAAATTTATTCAAATCAGCAGTAGTAGCAATCGCAATTATTTTTAGTACCGTAATTCAAGCCCAAACGAAATCTCCAAAACTAGAAAATTCCCTTTTATGGGAAGTTTCAGGGAACGGATTATCAAAACCTTCTTATTTGTATGGAACCATCCACATGATTTGCTCAGCAGATTATTTTCTGACGGAAAAAGCAAAAAAAGCATTCGATTCCTCAACTAAATTAGTATTGGAAATTGATTTGTCTGATCCAAAAGAAATAACAGATATGCAACAAATGGCAATGGGAAAAGAGCCTCTTAGCAAAACACTAAGTGCTCAGGATTTACAAAAATTAGACAACATCCTCCAAAAAAAGACAGGAATGACCATTCAGCAAGTAGACAGTTTTAGTTTATTTACGGTTATGAGCTTAATTTCAATGAAAACTTTTGGTTGTAATGACTTGAAATTTTATGAAATGAATTTTATAGAAACAGCCAAACAAAGAAATATTCCAATTAGTGGACTTGAAACGGTGAAAGATCAAATGGAAGCATTTAGAAAAGGGTATTCAGATACAGAAATGATCGCTATGCTGGAAGAATCCAGTAAAGAGGAAACAGCAAAATTAACAGCCCAATACAAAGTGGAAAACATAACCGCATTATACGACATTACTACTGATATAAAATTCACAAGCGAGATAACAAGAAAAAGCATACTGGATAACAGAAATGAAAATTGGGTTAAACAAATGCCTGAACTAATGAAAAACGAAAGCCTCTTTTTTGCAGTAGGATCAGCGCATTTAGCGGGCGAATCAGGAGTCATCAATTTGTTAAGAAAAGTGGGATACACGGTTAAACCAGTAATGAAATAGTGCTGTTTTGAAAGAGAAAGAACAAGAATTTTTAAACCGGATAGAAAGCCATAAAGGAATTTTGTACAAAGTTTCGAAGATGTACATGGACAATTATGATGATCAACAGGATTTGTTTCAGGAGATTGTCTGTCAGCTTTGGAAATCGTATGATACATTTAGAAATGAAAGTCAGTTTTCGACCTGGATGTACCGTGTGGCAGTTAATACGGCTATCGTTTTTTTGAAAAAAGAAAAACGAAAAGTAGACAAGTATGAAATTGCTTCAGAAAACATTAAAGACGATGAAGGCGATTCTCACGTAAAAGAAAGTCAGCTAGAGCATTTTTACAAAGCAGTTCAGAAACTGCAAAAAATTGACAAAGCGATTATTTTCTATCAGCTTGAAGGCTTCTCACATAAGGAAATTGGAGAAAATCTTGGAATCTCTGAAGGAAATGCCCGAGTAAAATTAAACAGGGCAAAAGAAAAATTAAAAGAAATAATTAAAAATCAAGGATATGGATTTTAACGACATACAAAACGCATGGAATAACGAAAAGACAGATAATGTTGTTGTTCCTGATAATTTAAAAAAAATACAATCGGCCAACACACCTTTGGATAAAATTAGAAAAAACCTTAAAAATGAGTTTTTCTACCAAATCATTTCAATGATATTAATCGGATTTTCACCAATTATATTTCAGTTTCCGGAGAAATCCATAACACCTTTTTATTTGCTTTTTAGCATATTTGTGGCAGTTAGTATCTATTATTTAGTAAAGCTCTATTTGTTTTACAAAAGACTAAACAATATCACTTTAAAAACAAAAGACAGTTTGTACGAAACCTATTTTGATGTGCGTTTGAATATGGAATTATACAAAACATTCGGATTTGCCTTAACACCTTTTGTGATTTTGTTTTTGATTGGACATGCATATTACCAGTTTCCTCAAACGCAAAACATGACAATTGATACTTTAAATAATATTCAACTGGCCGGGATTTTTTCTGCTGTAACCTTTTCAATTTTGTTTATGGGATTAGCTTTAGAATGGTGGGTACATCATTTTTACGGTAAATATGCCAAAGAAATAAGAAAAGTAATCGACGAATTAAAAGAAGAATAATAAACATAGCCCATCGTAATGATGGGTTTGTTGTTTTTATTGGTATTTTTGAAGAAAGAAATTATTACACAGAGATTCACTGGGAGAGTCACAAAGTTGCACTAAGATTTTGTGAATCTTTTTTTTCTTTGCAAATCTCTGTGAAACAAACGCCTATGAAAATATTTATAACCGGGATTTCTACAGACGTGGGCAAAACAATTGCCTCTTCTATAATTGTTGAAGCTTTACAAGCCGATTATTGGAAACCAATTCAGGCAGGAGATCTGAAAAATTCCGATAGTCATAAAGTAAAGTCAAAAATCAAAAATCAAAAATCAAAAGTCTTCCCTAATTCCTATCAATTAAACACCCCAGCGAGTCCTCATCTGGCGGCAGAAATTGATGGAATTGTTATTAATTTATCTGAAATTAAAGAACCGAAAACTGATAATCACTTGGTTATTGAAGGAGCTGGCGGGATCTTTGTCCCGTTAAACGAAAAAGATACTATTATCGATTTAATACAACCAGATTATAAAGTAATTGTAGTTTCAAGACATTATTTGGGAAGTATTAATCATACCTTGTTGACTATCGAAGTCATCCAAAATAGAGGTTTGAAAGTCTCCGGAATTATCTTCAGCGGAAGCGAAAACAAATCAACAGAAAGCATAATTTTGAACAAAACAGGAATAAAATGCATTGGAAGAATTGACGAAGAGCCCTATTTTGACCAAAATGTAGTTCGTGAATACGCTGATTTATTTCGGGAGAATCTTTTAAATTTATAGGGAATAGAAAAAAGAACAAAGAGAATAGACTTTCTTATCTTTGTCGAAAATTATAGCGTGTAGTCTTTATTCTATACTCTATTTTCTATATTCTTAAAAAATGACTTTAACAGAAAAAGACAGCCAATACCTTTGGCATCCTTATACTCAACATAAAACATCACAGATCCCAATTGTCATTTCAAGAGGTGAAGGAGCTTTACTTTGGGACGAAAACAATAAAGAATATATTGATGCCATTGCCTCCTGGTGGGTAAATCCGTTTGGGCACAGCAACAAATACATTGCTGATGCCATTTATAAACAACTGACTACTCTGGAACATGTTTTATTTGGAGGTTTTACTCATGAACCGGCAATAAAAGTGGCAGAAAAACTGATGGAAATTTTACCTAAAAACCAACAAAAAATATTCTTTTCGGATAATGGATCAACCGCTGTT
This sequence comes from Flavobacterium piscis, assembly GCF_031457575.1. GTDB lineage: Bacteria > Bacteroidota > Bacteroidia > Flavobacteriales > Flavobacteriaceae > Flavobacterium > Flavobacterium piscis_A. Next base: position 32,626 of record NZ_JAVDWQ010000011.1, read on the forward strand.
GAAGTAGCTATTAAAGTGGCGTTACAGTATTTTTTTAATAAAAATGAGAAACGAACCACTATAATTGCTTTTGAAAATGCTTTTCACGGCGATACTTTTGCCGCAATGGCAGCAAGCGGAATTTCATTTTATACTCAGGCATTTCAGGGAATGTTTATTGATGTCGTTCGGATTCCGGTTCCTGTAAAAGGACACGAACAAGCTAGTTTTGATGCTTTGAAAAATGTAATTCAAAGTCATAATTGCGCGGGGTTTATTTTTGAACCTTTGGTTCAGGGTGCAGCCGGAATGGTAATGTATGAGTCGGAAGCTTTGGCAAAATTAATTAAAGTCTGCAAAGAAAATGATATTTTAACCATTGCAGATGAAGTCATGACCGGTTTTGGTAAAACAGGAAGAAATTTTGCCATGGATTATGTTTCTGAAGAACCAGATATGATTTGTTTATCAAAAGCGTTAACGGGAGGAACAATCCCAATGTCGATTACGACTTTTACCCAAGACGTTTTTGATGCTTTTTATGATGACGATATTAACAAAGCCTTATTTCATGGTCACACGTTTACGGCAAATCCAACGGGTTGTGCAGCTGCTTTAGCCAGTATTGATTTATTGCTAACTGATGAAATGCAAGCTAATATTGAAAGAATCAATAAGAAACATTTGGAATTTCAGAAGAAAATTGAAAATCATCCAAAAGTAATTACAGCCAGAACGCTGGGTGTTATTTTTGCCTTAGAAATAAAATCCTCTTCTAAAGAAAGTTATTACGGCTCCATGCGTAACAAATTATACAATTTCTTTATTGACAAAGGAGTTATTTTGAGACCTGTGGGCAATATCGTGTATATTCTTCCTCCCTATATCATGACCGATGAGCAACTTTTAAAAGTATACTCTACAATTGAAGAAGCGATTGAAATGGTTTAATTTTTTTAAACTATATAAGTTCAAATAAGTAGCGTGACTTGTATTCTATAATATGAACTTATATCACTTATATGGTTAATATTGCATAAACTTTTGCGAACTTTGCGGTTAAATTAATTACTTTGAATTCACCAAAAATCTCCATAACTGCTTTTTCTTCGATTTCTCCTTTAGGAAACAATCCTGAGAAAATTTGGAAAAAGTATCTTAACAACCAACATTGTTTTACAACACAATTTCTTGATCAGCAGGAAACTTCAATTGCAGTTTTAGAAGCTGACTCCAAGAAAATTATTGCCAAAGTTCGGGAATCTGATATCAAATATAAGTTTCTGGACGATTCGGTTTTGTTTGCTTTGGCTGCTTCACGAAAGGCTATTAATCAGGCAGGCTGGAATAAAAATGATATTTTCGGAATCAATATAGGGTCTTCCCGGGGTGCAACTGATTTATTCGAAAAACACTATAAGGAATATCTTGATACAGGAAAAGCGCAAACCTTAGCCTCTCCAACCACTACTTTAGGAAATATTTCCTCCTGGATTGCACACGATTTACAAAGTGTGGGTCCAGAAATTTCACATTCTATTACGTGCTCTACCGCACTTCATGCTCTTTTAAATGGAGTTGCCTGGCTAAAATCTGGAATGGCTGACAAATTTTTGGTTGGAGGTAGTGAAGCTCCGCTGACCGATTTTACAATAGCCCAGATGCGTGCCCTGAAAATATATTCCCGCATTAACCAAAAAGAAGAATTGTGGCCCAATCTCGCTTTTGACTTTGAAAAAACACAAAACACCATGATTTTGGGAGAAGGTTCCGGTGTTTGTTGTCTGGAAACGGGTGAAAAAGAAAACGCAATAGCTTATGTAACAGGAGTAGGTTATGCAACTGAAATTTTAGAACATAACATTTCCATTTCAGCCGAAGCGGACTGTTTTCAGAAGTCGATGAAAATGGCCTTAAAAAATGAAAATCCGGAAGATGTAGATGTTATTGTCATGCATGCACCCGGAACCATAAAAGGTGATTTGACGGAATTGCGGGCTATTGAAAAAGTATTTGGAGAAAATATCCCGCTCTTAACAACAAATAAATGGAAAATAGGCCACACTTTCGGTGCATCTGGAATGTTAAGTCTGGAATTAGCTCTTTTAATGATGCAGTATGATACGTTTATCAATGTTCCATTTGCTAAAACACAAAATCAAACAAAAAGCATACAAAAAGTCTTGATTAATGCTGTTGGTTTTGGAGGCAATGCCGTAAGTATTTTAATCGAAAAAGCATAAATATGAATCGTTCCTGCGAAAATCCTTTTGTCATGCTTTGTTATCAACGGATTAAATCCGTTGATAATATGCAATGATAAATTTAAAAAAGTTCCAGAGGAACGATTCATATAATACCATTTAGAAATATAAAACAGTCTTTTGTTTTCCTTACTCCAGCCCTCTTCAAAGGAGAAGGAGTAAAAAAAATCGGATTATTTTATATTTCTAAATGGTATAAAATTGATTTTAGGACGAACTAAGAATATCAATAAAAAAGGCTCAAAGTTTTAAAACTCTGAGCCTTTGTACCTTTGTACCTATGAACCTTAATTAATACTATTAAGCATTTCTGCTATTTCATCTAAATTTGGTGTCAGGATAATTTCAATTCTACGGTTTTTAGCTTTTCCCTCTGCAGTTGTGTTACTTGCCAAAGGCGAAAACTCACTGCGTCCTGCTGCAGTTAATTTTTGTTTGTTGATTCTGGTGTTTTCACTTAAAATAGCCACAATTGCTGTCGCTCTTTTAGTAGATAAATCCCAGTTATTGGCTATTGGACCAGAACCTCCGTACGGATCGTCATCTGTATGACCTTCTATTAAAACGGAAAGATCCGGATTGTCACCTAAAACTTTTCCTAATTCTACAACTGCTCTTTTACCTTCAGTTCCTACTGCCCAGCTTCCTGAATTGAAAAGCAGTTTGTTTTCCATGGAAACATATACTTTTCCATTTTTTTGTTCTACAGTCAACCCTTTTCCTTCAAAACCATTTAAGGCTTTAGACAATGTTTCCTTAAGTGTTCTCATAGCTGCTTCTTTGGCAGCAATCATGGCTTCCAGTTCATTCAGACGATTTGCTGTTTTATCAAGACGTGCTTGTTCTTCGGCCAGAGCTTTTGATTTTGCTTCTAATTGCGCCAACAATTCACGATTTTTGTTCATGTTTTTTTCCAGGGCATCATTACTGTTCTTCTCTAATGCATTGTATGAATCCTGCAATACTTTGTATTTTTTTTGCTCAGCAGCTAAATCGGCTTTTTGTTTTTCAAGTTCTGCTTTTGTACTGTTCAGATCCTTGGTTAAAGCGTCACGATTCAATTCTAACTGATTTTTTGCTTTTTGCAGTTCGGCATTTTCATCAGCAATTGAGCGGTTTTCTTTTTTTAAATCTGAATATTTTGATTCCAGATCGTTGTAAATTTTCTTGGACACACATGATGAAGCGGATAAGGCTAATACTAATAGTCCGATTGAGGCTTTTTTAATCATTTTTGCTTATGGTATTTAATAATTTAGGTTATCAATTCTTATAAAATTCCTTTTTATCGTAAAGCCCCAGCCCTGATGGAAGCGGTATCCTTTTTATATGCTTTTTTTGCGTATAAAAAGATTTAGCGTACAGCAGGAATAAGCTCCTGAAAAAATTACTGTTTACTTCACAATAACAATACCAGTTTTACCCGATTTCGACTAAAACCGGACAATGGTCTGAATGTATCGCATCTGGCAAAATAACGGCACGTTTTAACCTGTGCTGCAAAGTATTGCTGACCAGATTATAATCGATACGCCAGCCTTTATTATTTCCTCTCGCTCCGGCACGATAACTCCACCACGAATAATGATGGGGATCTTTGTTGAAATGACGAAAGCTATCAACGAAACCGGTTTTCATAAAACCATCAAGCCACGCCCGCTCAGCAGGGAGGAATCCTGAAACTGTTTTGTTGCGAACAGGATCATGAATATCTATTGCTTCATGGCAAATATTGTAATCACCACAAATAATAAGGTTTGGAATCGTAATTTTCAGTTCGTTGATATACGTTTGAAAATCATCCATAAACATAAATTTATGGTCTAAACGATCGATGTTAGTACCCGAAGGTAAATAAAGGCTCATTACGGAGCAATCATCAAAATCGGCACGAAGATTACGGCCTTCGAAATCCATGTGATGAATTCCGGTTCCGAAAACGACATTATTGGGTTTTATTTTAGATAAGATAGCCACACCACTGTAGCCTTTTTTGGTTGCAGGATAATAGTATTGATACGGATAACCTGCTTTTGTTATATCTTCTGTCGGAATTTGCTCTTGTGTAGCCTTGATTTCCTGAAGACAAATTACGTCCGGATTAGCTTGTTCCAGCCAATTGATAAAGCCTTTAGCAATGGCGGCACGTATTCCGTTTACATTATAAGAAATAATTTTCATTCACCTTTTTTTTTGATTTTCAAATGTAATAAAAAAGAGGAAAGTTTGTATTTGAAAGAACGAAAAGTAGAGTTTTTTGTTATCTTTGTTCGCTGCTCTAATAAATTAAAAATTGTACATGGGTTTAGTTACCGCGAAAGAAGTTGCAAAAGCAATAAATGTGGAGAAGTACGGAGTTTTTGGTACTTTTTCCGGCTGGATTCTTATGAAGGTTCTTAAGATATCAACCCTCAATAAAATTTATGACCATAATAAACATTTAGAGGACGTTACGTTTTTAAACGGCGTGTTGGACGAATTACAAATTAAATTCGAAATTCCGGAAGAAGACTTAAAACGTTTGCCTAAAGAAGGTGCCTATATTACGATTTCCAATCATCCTCTTGGAGGAATTGACGGTATATTATTATTGAAATTAATGTTAGAAAGAGAACCTAATTTCAAGATTATCGCCAATTTTTTATTACACCGAATTGTTCCGCTTAAAAAATACATCATGCCCGTGAATCCTTTTGAAAATCATAAGGATGCTAAATCGAGCGTAGTGGGAATCAAAGAAACCTTGCGTCATTTAAGTGACGGAAAGCCTTTAGGGATTTTTCCTGCAGGTGAAGTTTCAACTTACAGAGACGGAAAATTAGTCGTGGATAAACCTTGGGAAGAAGGTGCTTTGAAATTAATCAGAAAAGCTAAAGTTCCGGTTGTTCCCATTTATTTTCATGCCAAAAACAGCAGATTATTCTACTGGCTTTCTAAAATTGATGATACTTTGCGTACAGCAAAATTGCCTTCTGAATTACTGACACAAAAGGATCGGGTGATTAAAGTTCGTATCGGAAAACCTATTTCCGTAAACGAACAAAACGAAATCAAATCATTTGAAGAGTATTCAGAATTTTTAAGAAAGAAAACCTATATGCTGGCAAATCCTTTTGAAAAGGATCATAAATTGCTGGATCCGTCTAATTTAAAAATTCCGAAAGCCCCTAAAAAAATAGTGACACCAGCCAATGAATTCAATATGATTGCTGAGGTTGATGCTTTAAGAAACAGTGATTGCCGCTTATTGCAAAGTAAAAATTACGAAGTGTTTTTTGCAAGAGCCAAAACAATTCCGAATATTTTGCACGAGATTGGACGTTTGCGTGAGATTACTTTTCGTGAAGTAGGCGAAGGAACTAACGAATCTATCGATTTAGACAAATTTGACCAATATTACCATCACATGTTTTTATGGGATGAAGAAACCAAAAAAATTGCAGGTGCATATCGCATGGGATTGGGTTCAGAAATTTATACTAAATATGGCCTCGAAGGTTTTTATCTGAATGATCTTTTTCGATTTGAACCTGAGTTACATGATATGATGCACAAATCGATCGAAATGGGCCGTGCCTTTATCATTAAGGAATACCAACAAAAACCAATGCCTTTGTTCTTGTTATGGAAAGGAATTATTCATACCACCCTTCGTTATCCGGAACATAAATATTTATTGGGCGGCGTGAGTATCAGCAATCAATTTTCTGACTTCTCAAAATCACTGATGATTGAGTTTATGAAGTCAAATTATTACGATCCTTATATTGCGCAATATATTCACCCTAAAAAAGCGTATAAAGTAAAACTGAAAGATGCTGATAAAGACTTTATTTTTGATGAAGCCGAATCAGACCTGAATAAATTTGATAAGATTATTGACGAACTGGAACCTGGAAATTTACGTTTGCCTGTTTTAATTAAAAAGTATATCAAGCAAAATGCACGTGTAGTAGCTTTTAACGTTGATCCTTTGTTTAATAATGCGATAGATGGCTTAATGTACATTAGGATTGCGGATATCCCTGAAAGCACCATGAAACCGGTTATAGAAGAGTTTCAAATAGAATTGGAGCGCAAATTATCCGAGAAAGAAGATATTGGTTAAAAAGAAAAAATTATAAAAAAAAAATCCCAATCGCTGTAGCAATTGGGATTTTTTATGTTTAGAACCAGGGTTTTCTACCCACTTGGTATGTTTGATAGAAATCTTCGTCCGTTTTTGTTAAATAGATGATTCCTTCTATTAATCCAATTAAACCCCCTAACCCACATAAAAGATTAAGCAATATCTGAATTATTCCTTCCTTGGTATAGCCTAAAATAAACTTATGAATTCCTAGATAACCAAAAAGAATTCCTAAAACTCCAGCTAAAACTTTTTTGTTTTCTTCTCTACGAACTGGAGGATTATTCCAGTGTTCAGTTGGTCTTGTAGTCTCCATTTTATAAACTTTTAATTATGCTTCAATACTTCCTATTTCATTGATTTCATCAAAATCATTTTTAGGATCCGGGCCATATTCATTTGCCCCTTTTTCTCCTTCTGTAGCCAACAATATTATATTGTATATTGGGATAAGGATATACCATCCACTTTTTCCAATATCGTGCATCCTTCTAATTGCTACTGCAATTGATGGTACAAAAACAGCTAAACTGTAAATATTTGCTAAAGGTGCCAAGCTAGGTGATATAAATGCAAAAATTAACCCCATAATGAAACCTAAAACAAAACTGATAATAATATTTGCTAAGAAGAACATCCAATATTCTTTTCTTCTTGCACGTCCACTAAAATTTGCATAGTTCTCAAAAACTACTTTTTTGTACCATTCAATCATAATTAATAAAATTTAGTTAGTTAATTCCTACTCTTTTCGGATTTTCGGTTACTCCTCAATTTAAAATTTTGTTAAATTTCAGAACAATATTAAAAAAAAATAACTTTAAAAACTAATTTTTGGATATTCCTTTTACAGAAAAAACCTGTTATAAAAAACCAAAGGACATGTTTAAGAATCAAGAATCTGCGAAAGCCTGCCTAAATTGGGCTAATTATGAATATACTGCCTTAATTTTATCTGCAATTACCTGAGCCAGACGCTCATGGCTTTCAAATGTCCATCCTGCTATATGAGGTGTAAGTATGACTTTTTTACCGTCTAATAAATACTGAAAAGCTTCAGGTGTGTTTTTATCCTGAAAAAGGGTTTCAAAAGATAGTTTTTCATATTCCAGTACATCCAGACCTGCCCCTAATATTTTACCTGACTGCATAGCAGCAACCAAATCAGCCGTTACAATATTTTTACCGCGTGATGTATTGATAATCCAAAACGGTTTTGCAAATGCATTAATAAAATTCAGGTCTATCATCTTATCTGTTTCCGGTGTCCACGGAATATGCAGGCTCAAAACATCTGTTTTTTGCTGTAATTCCTGTAATGAAACTTGTTTTGCGTTTTCATCTCCCATATTATCCAAAATATCATAACACAAAACTTCGACATCAAAACCGCGTAATTTTTTAGCAAAAGCTTTTCCCATATTGCCATATCCAATAATCCCAACTGTTTTTCCATCGAGTTCGTAACCGCGATTGCTTTCCCTGTTCCATTCTCCTGAACGGATTTCGCTATCGGCCTGATTTAGTTTGTTAAAAAGAGACAAAATCATTCCTAATGTATGTTCTGCAACAGCGTTGCAATTACCTTCCGGTGCAGCAATTAAATGAATATCCTTAGACAATGCGTACTCACAGTCAATGCTTTCAAGACCAGCTCCTACCCTTGCAATAAACTGCAAACTGGTAGCTTTATCTATAAATTGCTTGTCGATTTTGAAACGGCTCCGAATTACAATTCCGTTATAATCCTGAATTCTGGCTTCAATTTCTTCTTTTGAAGATGTAAAGTCGGCATGATTTTCAAAGCCTGCCTGTTCTAACTGTTCCCAAAGAACAGGGTGATTGCCGTCGATATGAAGAATTTTAATACTCATAAATATTTATTTAATGACACAAAAATACAGTTTATTATTCTTTTTCTAATTTTTGGATATTCGGCATTTGTTCATTTCCAAAAAAGACAAATTGTATACCTAATATTGTCCGCAGAAATGTTAGGCGGAATTGGTTTTACAATCTCTGTTTTTATCGTTATTTTAGCTTTAATGATATCGAAACTATTTTTTCCAAATTGCATCAACATAATTTTATGAAGATATTGACTCTAATTACTGTAATCCTCTTTTTCTCTGCCTGCAACAGTAAAAAGAAAGAAACCATTATTTTAAAAGAAGAACCTAAAACTTCCATTAAACTACCAATAAATAAAGATGAGGATTCTATTGAAGGTTTTTATACCGCTTTAATGGACTCGAATAATCCTGATGACTGCAAACTTACACTTCAAATAAATAAGAACGTAGATGGCTATAGCTATTCACTAAAAACAACCTCAAGAAACGTAAAAGGTAAAGCTAACTTTCTTACCAGTCAATCAGGTGAACAATATATTGTTTTAAAAGATATAGCGTGGGATGAATATGAAGGAGGCACTAGCAATGAAGAAGACATTATAACTAAAGAAATAGAAATTCCAACTGGAATTGATTTTCTTTACAATAAGGATACGCTAACAATTCAAAACTATGGAAATAGCATGAATTATTACACAAAACTTGGCGAATGTGGTGCTAAATACATCCAATTGATTAAAAACTAAACCCTGGACTGAAAGTCTGCAAGATTGTAACACTTTGTCTTTTTTAGAAGCTAAAGCAAAATCTACTAAACTACCTCGTTTTTAAACTATAGCTGAAACCAATAAAATTCCAAACTCCAGTTTCTTAAAGCTGCAATTTGGAATTTAAATTATTGTTATTTATTTAAAACTATCCTTTAATTTGTTTCAAAGAAGTCTTAATTCCTTTAATTAATGATGAACTGAAACCATTGTGTTCCATTTCGTTCAAACCTACAATTGTACAGCCCTGAGGCGTTGTTACACGGTCTATTAATTGTTCAGGGTGCACTTTTTCTTCCAATAACATTTTTGCAGCTCCTTTTACAGTTTGTGCAGCAATTGCCAATGCGGTTTGCGAATCAAATCCAATTTCGATTCCGGCCTGCATAGAAGCACGAATATACCGCAGGGCATAAGCTGTGCCGCAAGCACCCAAAACTGTTGCTGCATCCATTAATTTTTCATCAATAACGGGAGCAGTTCCCAAATCCTGAAATAAATCAACAATTGGCAATGCTTTTTCTTTATACTTTTCAGGGAAAGAAATACAAGTCGCCGATTCTCCAAATTGTGCTGCAATATTTGGCATGATCCGAATTACCGGATATTCATTATTTGTTTTTGCCTGTAGCGTTTCAAGAGATAATCCGCTTACTGCTGATGCGATTGTTTTTCCCTGGATAGCCGGTAAGATTTCTGCCAAAACGGTATCAACCTGATACGGCTTTATGGTTAAGATTATTACATCAGCTTCCTGGATATTATGCTTGTTATCTGAAGAAACCGCAATTCCCAATTCGGTTAAATATTGAATACTGGCGGTATTTCTTCTGGTTACGGTAACCTGATGACTTTGCGAGAACTTTGCGATTCCCAGAGCAATAGAAACGCCAAGGTTTCCTCCTCCTATGATATGTACTTTCATTGTGATTAGTTTATTCTTTATAATAGTAAGTTGAATCCTGAAAAAATGGAACCTCAAAGTACACGAATTATCCCGAATTTAGTATTTTAAAATCTAAAGAAATTGGGGTAATTTGTTATTTTCTAATTATGAGTTTGAGTTAAAATCCAAGGATTAGTTTGGCAATAGAAAAATAGATAAGTATTCCGCAGATATCATTACTTGTTGTAATAAACGGGCCTGTTGCCAATGCGGGATCTATACCAAATTTATTGAGCAATAAAGGAACAAAAGTACCTATAAGCGAAGCTATAATAATTACAGAAACCAGCGCAATGGTTACAATAACCCCTATAATTATCTCAACATTGAGCAGAAAATGACTGCCCAGAAATAAAATCAAAGCTAATATGAGTCCGTTTAATAAACTTAATGAAACTTCCTTTATCAATCGGTTAAAAAGGGATCCGCTCAAGGTATCGTTAGCCAAACCCTGAACAATAATTGCCGATGACTGCACTCCTACATTCCCTGCCATTGCAGCAATAAGCGGGGTAAAGAAAAACAGCTTCCCGTGTTCAAGCATGGCTCCTTCGAATAACCCGAGAACTTTTACGGTAATAAAGCCACCCAAAAGCGCTAATACCAGCCAAGGCAAACGTGCCTTTGTCAATTGCAAGATGCTGTCATCTGCTTCAACATCTTGAGAAATACCCGCCGCTAATTGGTAATCCTTATCAGCTTCGTCCTTGATTACGTCAATAATATCATCAATGGTGATCCTGCCCACCAAACGTCCCAATTCATCCACAACAGGAATGGCTTCTAAATCGTATTTCTGCATGATTCTGGCAACCTCCACATCTTCGGTATCCACGGCAACAGAATTCAGCTTTCTAATATATACATCACTAATGTTTGTTCTGGTTGATGTGGTCAGTAAATCTTTCAAAGACAGTCTTCCTTTCAATCGGTCTTCATCATCAACGACATATATAGAATGTACTCTGGAGATATTTTCGGCCTGAATACGCATCTCTTTAACACAAGTAAGAACATTCCAGTTTTCGTTGACTTTTACCAGCTCCTTGTGCATGATTCCACCCGCAGTATCTTCATCATAACGCAACAAATCGACAATGTCCTTGGCGTGTTCAACATCTTGTAACTCTGATATAACTTCGGCTTTTTTCTCTTTCGAAAGTTCTCCGATGATATCTGCCGCATCATTCGTTTCAAGCTCATCAAGCTCTTCAGCAATTTCTTTTGGTGAAAGTCGGCTTAAGATATTTTCACGCAAATCATCCTCTAATTCAAGAAGAATCTCTGCCGTTTTATCACTATCTAAAACCTTAAAAATATAGGTTGCTTCGTCAAAATCCAGTTCATCCAGGATTTCGGCTATATCAGCATGGTGCAGGTCATTAAGTAACGCTTCAAGTTCCCTATCGTTTTTATTAACGATATGCTCCTCTAACTGATGTATTAAATCTTTACTTACTTTGAACTCCATCGGCTTCTATTTTTTGAGTCAAAACAATAAATTCATCAACGCTAAGTTGTTCAGGACGAAGGTTAAAGATAGTATCTTCTCTCAAACTATCTGATAAATTTAATGTTTTCAAACTGTTACGTAATGTTTTTCGTCTCTGCTGAAAAGCGGTTTTCACGACCGTAAAAAACAACTTTTCACCACATGGAAGACTATAATCTTCCTTTCGGGTCATTTTCATCACACCCGATTTGACCTTGGGCGGAGGAATAAAAACATTTTCGTCAACAGTAAACAGATACTCGGTATCATAGAAAGCCTGAGCTAAAACAGATAGAATTCCGTAAGCTTTAGAACCTTTTTTCTCGCAAATTCGTTCAGCCACTTCTTTTTGAAACATCCCCGAAAACTCAGGAATCTGATGTTTCAATTCTAAAGTCCTGAAAACGATCTGAGTTGAAATATTATAAGGAAAGTTTCCAATAATGGCGAATTGCTTGTTTTCGTAAACCTCGTTAATATTGTATTTCAGAAAATCCCGAGAGATAATCTTATCTTTAAGTTTTGGATAATTTTCACCCAGATACACCACAGATTCGTTATCAATTTCAATCACGTGAGTATTTATAGGCTTGTCAAGCAAATACTTAGTCAACACACCCATCCCCGGTCCTATTTCTAAAACCTCATCGTATCCTTTTAAGCTCAAAGTATCTGCAATTGCTTTTGCGATGCTTTCATCTTTAAGGAAATGTTGTCCTAAATGTTTTTTTGCTTTTACTTTTTCCATTTTATTTTTTAGATCTCAGATCGTTAGATTTTCGAAATATCGAACCATCCAAAAACCTATTTTTTATTTATTTCCCGTAACTGCTGAATATCTAACAAATCTTTTGCACGGTTAGCTTTAACTTTACTTGTAATCAAATCTTCTAAAGACAGAACATTCCATTTTAAAAAAGTCTTATCATTAACAGTTACTTCTTCACTATCTTTATAAGCTTCATCAAAAGTTTTATTTACTGAAAATTTAGTAATTAACTCTAAATCTAAATCTGCCGGCGAGAACTTTATCGATATATTCTGTTCTTGTTTTTTAACATTCTCAGGAAAATCACTAATCTCATAACCCATTTCATTAAAAGCCAAAGCCAATTTTCTAAAATTATCTTCTGTGGTTTCTATCCAAAAATCAACATCGGCAGAATGTCTTTGATAACCATGAAAATTAACAGCTCCTCCACCAACCATAAGCATTCTAACCTGATATTTATTGGCTAAAGCAATGAACTCATCAATGTTTTGATCCCACATTTTTGACATATCATTTTGATTTTATAACAATCAGAAAATTGTCTTTATTTTTATTCACTTTATTCTTGACAGGAAATTGACTCACGCGCTCCATTAAACGAAGAAAACTATAAATTCTCTCTACTTTAGACAACTTCAAAAAATCTTCTTGTTGTTGCCTGTTACTTTCTTCTTTGGTTTGAAATCGAATTTCCATAATCACTTATTTATTGAATATCCTATCCTATTTTAAACTAAACACTAAAAAATTAATGTTCTGAAATCACTTCTAATTCTGTTCTGAAAGAAAGCATCTTATCTGCGAATAACTCTAAAGCTTCCTGACGAAATTTTGGCGCATCTTCCAGATAATATTGCTCTAAAGTTGCTTTACTATCCGTAAAATATTGTACTGAATACGTAATTCCGCCCATTTCTTCTTCAATCAGAACTTTTACAATTCGTGCCGAAGAAAACTTATTGGTAGCCAGAATTTCCGGTATGTGCTTTTCCTGCATCCATTTTAACCATTGGTCATGAACGCTCTCGTGTATATTGGTGGTAACGTTGTATATTATCATCTTTTTGTTTAATCGTTTATTCGGTTAAACGGTTAATCGAACAAACGATTAAACCTAACTATAAATTTCTATCTCCTCTTAACTCCCGGTATTTTTTTCTCGCATCTACAAAGTAAATACTATCCTGATGGTTAAAAATTACCTTCTCATATAAAGATTTTGCCTTTTCTGTCTCTTTCAATTCGTCATTGTAAATTTCTGCTGAAAAAAACAGCGCTTCATCCATATAAATTCCATCGCTATGATTATCAATGATCTGCTGGTATTGGCTTAAAGCCGAATTATAATCTTTCAGACTTTCATAGATTTTACCTAAACGCAACATTGTTACAGCTTCAATTTCCTGCCCTTTGAAACTCTTCAAAACACTCTGAAACTGAGCAATAGCTTCTGTTTTTCTATTTTGATAAATCAGAAAATCGCCTTTTGCAAACTGTTTCAATGCTGTTTGTGTCGAATCGGCAACGGTATTGTCATTAATCAGTAAAAAATATTCAAGGGCATCGTTGGCAATTAATTGTGTATTAGCCGACTTTAATTCTTTAAATTGTTTTAAGGCCCATTCAAAATCGGTTTTAAAATAGCTTGTTTTGGCCGCTTTTAAACTTGCTTCATGCGACATGACATCATTCTTTAAATCCAATTGAATCTGCGAATAATAAATCAATGCCTGATTGAATTTTTCTTCTAAAAGCAGAATATCCGCCAATTCCATTTTGGCATCTGCTTTTTGGTATTCATTCAAATTAAGTTCTAATGCTTTTTTTACAATCGTTTTGGCTTCTTCTGTCTTTTTTAAATTAAAAGCCAGGAAATGCGCCTGAATTATTTGCAAAGATAAGGTAAAAGGAGTTATTTCATAGGTGGCAAGCAAATGTTCTAACTCTGTATTGATTGCCTGATAGTCTTTTTCGTTTGCTTTATCTATTTTAATTTGCATTAATTGCGCATTCGTCTGAATCAGCAAATCCAAATCTTTGGTATTCAATAAAATAAAATTCAAAATTTCAGAAGCCGTATCGGTATCATCTTCATTCAAAGCAAACTGACTAAGGTTGACAATACTGATAAGTGATTCCGGTTCCCGCTTGTAAATAGCTTTTTCCTGGATAAAAGCTTTTCCAAATTCTTTTTGCTGTACATAAAACCAACTCAGATAATGATTCCAGAACACATCCTGGTCTTTTTGCGTTTTAAGGATTAATGCTTTTCGCATGGCATCTTTAAAAGCGGTATTATCAGTTTCTCCGTTCATGAAACGTGATAACTGTGTCTGAATCAAGTTTGCATTTTGCGGGTTTTGGAATGATTCTGTCAACAAAAGATCGATCATCATATCGGTTTTTCCCAATTGCCCGTACAACATTCCAATCTGGAAATTAAAATTGTAATTTGGCTGAACCTGCATGGCTGTTTGGTATGCTTTCAAAGCATATTCCAGCAATACTTTTTTCTCGAAGGAATTCCCGACTCCGTAAACATCATTGGGATTCGTTTTGATTTTTTCGATAGCCTGGTCGTAGTAGATTTTGGTCTTAGCTCCATTTTTCTGCAACTGAAAATTATAGCCTAATTCCACTAAAAAAACACCTTGCTTGTATCGGTTATATCGCTCCTGAATCAACTTTTGAGCCATATCAAATTGCTGTAATTGCTGATAGCTTTCGACTGTTCTTAAAAAATACTGGGTATTGGAGGGAGAACTATTTAAAAGCTGTTCGTAACTGATTTTTGCTTTCTCAAAATCGCCTTTATCATAGTAATACTGAGCAAGCTGCTCGTTTTGAGAGAATCCAAGACAGGACCACAACAAAACGATATAGATAAGGATGTTTTTCATATTTCAGTTTTTTTTTTAGTCCTTTTTTTAGTATACAGTCTTAATTTTCGGTCTCCGTTGCAATTTTCAGTTTTCAGTGCAATCCAAATTGAGACTGGGACTGCAAACTAAATTCCAGCGATCTTCTTCGATTTCCGGATTATCAAAGTTAACCCAATTAAAATAAAGGGAATACTTAAAATCTGTCCCATATTAATAATCATATTGTTTTCAAAACTTTCCTGGTTTTCCTTAAAGAATTCAATTATAAATCTCGCCAGAAACAATAATGTCAGGAAACAGCCAAAAATGAGTCCGTTTCTTTGTTTTATTTTTTCAGATTTAAACATGATAAACAAAATTCCGAAAATCAGCAAATAGGAAAACGCTTCGTATAATTGGGTAGGATGTCTCGGAATCAAATCATCTCTTTCAAACACAACACCCCAGTTTCCGTTGGTTGGTTTTCCATAAATTTCTGAATTCATAAAATTACCTAACCTGATGAAAGCAGCAGTAATTGGAACCGCAACAGCCAATCTGTCTAAAATCCAGAGCAGCTTAACTTTATATTTTCTGCAATATAAAAGTATCGCAATCAAAACACCAATAGTACCTCCGTGACTTGCCAAACCCTGAAATCCAACAAATTGATATGCACCATTAATCTTTTGAATAGGTAAAAGAATTTCTATTGGATGCTGAAAAAAATAACCCGGTTCATAAAAAAAACAATGCCCTAATCTTGCCCCAAAAACAGTTCCAACAATTACATAGATAAGCAAATTATCCAGACTTTCCAGAGAGGCATTTTCTTTTTTATAAATATTTCTAACCAGATAAAATCCAAGCAGGAGTCCGGTAGCAAAAAATGCTCCGTAATATTTTAAAGGAAAAGTATCTGTAATCCGGAAAATAACAGGATCAACATTCCAGTTTACTATTCCACTCATTTTTTTTGGTTTTCAGTCTTGGTTTTCAGTCGCAGCTCTCAGTCTCGGCACAAACTGTAAACTGCGACTATAAACTTTCTCTTAATTTATAATATCAAATCCACAATAAGGGCGTAACACTTCCGGGATAACGATTCCTTCAGGAGTTTGGTAATTTTCCAATATTCCGGCCAAAACCCTTGGTAATGCCAATGAACTTCCGTTAAGTGTATGTGCCAATTGGTTTTTCCCCTCTTTGTCTTTGAAACGCAATTTCAAGCGATTCGCCTGAAATGTTTCAAAGTTAGAAACTGAACTAATTTCCAGCCAACGATCCTGAGCAGTAGAAAACACTTCAAAATCATACGTCAAAGCGGCTGTAAAACCCATATCGCCACCACACAAACGTAAAATTCTGTATGGTAATTTTAATTCCTGCAAAATATTTTTTACGTGCTCTACCATTCCGTCCAATGCTTCATAAGATTTGTCAGGATGCTCTACACGCACAATTTCTACTTTATCAAACTGATGTAAGCGGTTTAATCCACGAACGTGTGCTCCGTAAGAACCTGCTTCACGACGGAAACAAGGCGTGTAAGCTGTATGTAAAACCGGTAATTCGTTTTCGTTTAAAATGACATCGCGGAACAAATTCGTAACCGGAACCTCAGCGGTTGGAATCAAATACAAATCATCAATCGTTGAGTGATACATTTGTCCTTCCTTATCCGGCAATTGTCCTGTCCCATAACCAGAAGCTTCGTTTACCAAATGTGGCACCTGAACTTCATTGTATCCTGCAGCTGTATTTTTATCTAAAAAATAATTGATCAGTGCACGTTGCAAACGGGCTCCTTTTCCTTTGTAAACCGGAAATCCTGCACCTGCAATTTTTACACCCAATTCAAAATCGATGATGTCGTATTTTTTTACCAGTTCCCAGTGTGGTTGTGCTCCTTCATGTAAAACAGGAATATCCCCTTCTTCAAAAACGTTTAGGTTTTCTTCCGGCGTTTTTCCTTCAGGAACAATATCAGCCGGAAGATTAGGCAAAGTGTATAGTTTTTGCAATAATTCTTCAGCCAAAACTTCTGCTTTTACCCCTAATTCCTTGCTTTTTTCCTTTAATGAAACAGTTTTTTCTTTTAGGATTGCGGCTTTCGATTTCTCTCCTGCTTTCATCAATTCGCCAATATCTTTGGACAATTTATTAGATTCAGATAAAATATTGTCCAACTCTAACTGAGTTGCACGACGGTTTTCATCTAATTGCACCACTTCTTCAACAACACTTTTAGCATCGATATTTCGTTTTGCTAAAGCCTTGATTACTTTCTCCTGATTCTCTCTAATAAATGCGATCTGTAACATAGCTTGATTTTTATAACTATTGTGTTTTTATAACGGAAGCAAATTTAAGGAAATGTTTCCTAAGATTATGACAAAGTTTTACAGGAAAAGGCATTTTACTAAGAAGCCAAAGAGTTTGTAGAAAACTTTTAAAAGAATTCCGGATTGTTACAGCTTGCTTACCTGAGAATCTTTCAAAATGGATGTCCAAAAAACTAGAACATTCAGTAAATTGCAGATGAATTTATTTCTCTGTAATGCAAGAAAAACTAAGAACTCATATTGAAAAAATAATATCCCTGACCGATGACGAGTTCTCCATTATACATGGTTTTTTTACAACCGCAAAATTTAAAAAGAAAGAATTCCTAATCCGGGAAGGGAAATCAGTAACACAGGCTTATTTTGTATTATCAGGACTTTTGAAACTAACCTTTATGGATAATTCAGGCAAACACCATATTGTTTCTTTTGCAATGGAAGACTGGTGGGAGAGTGATTTTCCGGCTTATTTCAATCAGACAAAAGCGACTATGTCTTTGCAATGTCTGGAAGATACCGAGGTATATTGTTTGTCATTTGAAAATTACCAAAAACTGTGTACTGATTTTCAGAAGATGCAAAGTTTCTTACTTAAAAAATCAAATTTGGGGTTTATTGCCGCACAACAACGTATTCTGTCTTTGATTACTACCAATGCCAAAGAACGTTATGAACAGTTACTTCAATTACACCCTACACTTTTTCAAAGAGTATCTAAAACCCAACTGGCAGCTTATCTTGGTGTTTCGAGAGAAACGCTGAGCCGGTTATCTTCTTAACGCAATACTATTGCCCTGTAATTGTGATAAATATCACAGCTCTTTTTGCTTTTTTAGCTACAATTTTGCAGTGTCAGTTTTAAACAAAGACATAAAAAAATTAGTAACCCTTTTGACTGTAACATTTATAAGTATCCTAAATGTTTCCGCACAAAGTAAAAAAGAAAAACAAATGGAAAAACGAGTAATCAATCCATGGCAATGGCAGGACGAACGTAATTACGTACAGGCAGTAGAAGTAAAAAATACCGAAGGCACACTTTATGTTTCAGGACAAACAGCGATAGATTCAGACGGAAAATCGAGTACTGCCAATATGGAATCGCAACTAACGGAAACCATAAAAAATTTAGAAAAAGTAATTACCGAAGCTGGCTACGAGAACAAAAACATCGTCCGATTAAACATCTATACCACTTCTTCGGCAGAGTTATTTGCGAATTTTGGTATTCTTCAAAACTGGATAACTAAACATGGAATTAAACAAGCCAGCACTGTCCTGGAAGTTAGTACACTTTTTGAAACCTTAAAAATAGAATTAGAAGCTACAGTTGTAAAATAAGGACTTGAAAATAAACCGATTGTAAAATTTTTAATTGCCTTTTATAACTTTGAAGTCGCAAGCGTTTAAACTCATTAGCGACTTCAAAGTTTTTTGGGAAATAAAACAAAGAATTATATACTTTGTATTTATATAAAATTTAAACAGGCTCTAAGCGCGTTTAATCTCATGTCCCACAAATTCCTCCAAAACCGCAAACATATCGTCAACTGAAAGCACTTCGAAATCGGGGTGGTTTTTTAAGAAATCAACATTCAGCGTAATCAGGTTTTCTTCCAGTTCATAGAAAGCATCGTTGTTCAACGAATCCCGAATTGGGTTTACGCCTTCTAATTTTCCCTTTAAAAATTTGGCCAGCTTAACACTGCTCATCAGTTTCACTTTTTTGGCTTGCTGCTGAAATAATTCCAAATGTTGTTCTGCACCAATTAAGGCAAGACCTTCTTCGATTAATTCATTCAATTCTTTATTCCATCCTGATTTATAAACAAACTGCGAAAAATTTCCTTCAGCATATTGTGACCAGTAATAATCGAGATAATAACTCATTAATGCATCTTCGTGGATAAATTCATCATCAACGCCTTCCTCACGCATTAAATTGATTACCGAAATATTGGAGTGAATCACATCCTGAGGATTTTCACTGTTCATTGCTGTTTCTGAAACTAGTATTCTGCCGAATTCCTCCATTCTGATTTGTTTTGAGATTGATTTGCAAATTTCAGTTAAATTAAAACAGAAAAGAAATACAATCTGATTTATATGACATCAAATCCGTCATTACTCTTTTTTTTATTCATTTTTGCAACTAAAGCTTTCAAGCGTAAGGCTTTTGCTTTTTTCTCCTCCTGAACTTTGGCCTTTTTTTGATTGAGCAATTTGGTATGTAAAGCTTTGTTTTTGGTGTTTTTTTCAGGTCCTTTTGCCATGATTCACTCTCTTCTTAATTTGTTTTGCAAATTTCGTGGAAATAATAATATAATCGATAATATTTTTTTTGCGTTTCCCTCCGGGCCGGGCTTTCGGCTTTATCTTTTGCCTTGCTTCGCTCGCAAAAGGATACCGTCTCTATCCCTAACGCATTCGTTTTCATTACAGATATAAGTTTCGTGGGATTATTTTTGAAATAAAAAAAGGTTAATTTAGTACAAAAGCAAATGAAAGTATTAAGCGATTTATTTTTAGAAAAAGTTTTTTATCTTTCAATTTTAAGCTTTGAAAAAGCTAGAGATTTCCCAATAAAGTAAAAATCACATACTGAATACCAATCTGGAAGATAAAAAAATTTAATTGTTAAGAAAATCTTGTTTTTGTGTAAACTAAATCATCGATAAATTATGAAAATAGAAGATCCTTTTGAAGGAATTGATAAAAACAAAGCACATCCAAATGCTCTGAAATTATTAAAACAAGATTTTTTTTGGGACAGAGTAGATGAGTTATCGCCTTTTGGATCTGATGAAGGAGATATGGCTTTACGTGAATTCAGGCAATGGCGAAAAGAAAATCCTGAAATTGAGGTGGGATATTGCATTGCATGGATCATCAATTCCGTAGGACAAATTAAGGATTATGATGATTACAACGAAGAAAATCTTGTAAATAAAAAACTTATCAAAGAGCAAATAGACAATCCGGATTTTGATGATCAACATTATATTTACACCCTCGACACCTCAATTATAGCAACTGCTTTAGGGCAATTAGTTGATGAAGGATTTATTGAAGAAGATTATAAATATTTTGTTCAGGTCGCTATAAACAGACAAAAAATATGGACAAAACTTAATGATTGCTGGGAACATAAAGACGAGTATATCAAACGTCTTTTGATTATTGAGAAAGTCCTGCAAAAAGCATAAATAATGCAAACAAAAAAAGCTGCATTTCACGAATGCAACTTTTTTATCATAACCAGAAAACGGATTTAGTTTTTTATCTCTTGTTCCAAAATGATTTTCTTTTCCGGCGGGATTCGTTTTTTCAAAAACAAAATTTGTCCTAAATGACTTGACTGATGTTCCATAACATGAAACCAGCAATATTGATTACTCATATTATATTTTTTTTGAACTTCAGCAAACCAGGCATCATCCCTTTTCTTTAATTCTGAAATGGTTTTGGCCCGCACTTCATTATAAATATCCAAATAATATTGTATCTCATGACCTTTAAAATTATCTCGTCCTCCCTGATCTAAATTGAGTGCTGTTTCCCATTTTTTCTTTTCCTCTTCATTAAACTCCCTGCCCTCAAAAGTAAAAACCTGATAATATTTTTCAGCGGCAGCCAAATGCATAATTAATGACCCAATTCGGTTAGCCTGTTCATCATGCAGATAATCAATTTCATACTTGCTCATGTTTTTCACCGTTCTTTCAACACGGTCTTTAAGGTCTTCCAACATCGAAATCATGGCTGCTATCTGGGGAGTTGCCCCTTCAACATTTCCAATTCTTCCGGTTTCTTTTGCTTTTATACCACTGCCTTCTATCAATAATCCGTAGTTTCCATCTGCATTAGATTTATCCGAAGTAATTTTATATTCTTTTACCTTAACATTTGAATTTTTTTTAATTCCTAAACTCCATTTCGGAATTTCTCCATTCTTTACAACTGTTTCAAAACTTGAATTTAAAATAGTTAAAGGCTCAAAAACTCCTTTTTCATTTTCAATCAGCAATTCAAATTTATCAAAGTAAAATTTTCCATTGTACAGGCACAACCCTCCAAAACTTAAAGATTTGGTGTTGGCATCAATTGTACCTTCAACCGTATACGATTGCCAGTTTTTAGCTTTTATAGGTCTGTCACCCATATTGTCAAAAAAACCTTCCTCCTCGTTTTTGGTATCTACTCGTGCCCAAACTCCAGCCCAGGCAAGCGGTTCTTCAGTTTCTACTTTTACAGAAGCAATTACTTTAAATTTTTTCTTTACAGCAGTCTGAATATCTATCGTTTGATTGAAAGCGGTCCAATCACTCGAAATGGTCTTTTGTGTTTGTGCCTGAGCGAAAACAAGATTTAAAAGCAGAAATAAAATGGTTACCTTTTTCATTCTCTATATTTTTAAAAATTTTTCCAAATATAATACTGTTTTTTTAAGGAATTACCTTATTATTCTTAAATTTTATTTCGTACATAAACTTACCCCATAAAAAAAGCTGCATTCCTGAAAATGCAGCTTTTATATTCTAAAAAACAGAATCTTAATTCGTTTTCATTGGCGGTAAATCGAACGCTACAGAATCGTGTTCGAAATTATTACGGTGTCCTCCATCGCAAAATGGTTTGTTTGCAGATAATCCGCAACGGCAAAGACCTAGTGCTGCTCTTCCCTGAAGTCCGTAAACAGTTCCTTCTGAATCCATTATTTCGAAATCGCCTTCAATTTTTATAGACCCGTTTTTATTGATGATAAGTTTTGTCTTGCTCATAATGTTTTTGTCTTAGTTTTTTGGGCAAAGGTTGCAAAATATATTGCATATTTTAATAGTTTTTATGTGTGAATCGCTAGTTTAAACTGGTTCTATTTTGTTGTGGTTATTTCACACAGATCCGCAAAGAAAAGCGCTACGATTATTTGGACGGATTAAAATCCGTCCCTACAATATATTTCGAGCCTAAGGCTCTTTTCAAAGTTCCGGAGGAACAATTTATTTTGTAGCAACGGATTTTAATCCGTTGAAAAAAGCATAAACAAGACAAAAATATTCTTTTGAAAACGACTGCCCTAGCCCCGATAGCAGTGAAAATCCTTTTGCTTTTTCCTTTAAAAAGCAAAAGATTGCAATGGATAGCGGGAAATAGCTTCAAATAATAATTCTATTGCTTATTTTTGCACTCAATAAAATAGAATCATGATACAGAATCCTAAAAGATATACTATTACGGCGGCTTTGCCTTACACCAACGGACCTATTCATATTGGGCATTTGGCGGGGGTTTACGTGCCTGCAGATATTTATTCGAGATACTTGCGCTTGCAGGGAAAAGACGTTGCGTTTATTTGCGGAAGCGATGAGCATGGCGTTGCTATTTCGATGAAAGCCAAAAAAGAAGGAATTACACCACAGGAAGTTATTGACAAATATGACGGAATTATTCGAAAATCATTCGCTGATTTCGGAATTTCGTTTGATAATTATTCCCGTACTTCGGCTAAGATTCATCATGATACGGCTCAGGAATTCTTTAGGACTTTGTATGATAAAGGCGATTTTATTGAAGAAGTGACGGAACAATTGTACGATGCCAAAGCGAACCAGTTTTTAGCGGATCGTTTTGTGGTGGGAACCTGCCCGAAATGTGGCAATGAAGAAGCTTATGGTGATCAGTGTGAAAAATGCGGATCGACTCTAAATGCGACGGATTTGATTAACCCAAAATCGACAATTACCGGAGAAACACCAATTTTAAAATCAACAAAACACTGGTTTTTACCTTTGGACAGATATACTGATTTCCTTACTGAATGGATTTTAATCGGACATAAAAACGACTGGAAACCGAATGTTTACGGACAGGTAAAATCATGGGTTGATGGCGGATTGGAACCTCGCGCTGTAACACGTGACCTGGATTGGGGAATAGATGTTCCGGTTGAAGGTGCCGAAGGAAAAAAATTATACGTTTGGTTTGATGCGCCTATCGGCTATATTTCGTCTACGAAAGAATGGGCTGCCCGCGAAGGAAAAGACTGGGAACCATACTGGAAAGATGAAGATACAAAACTGGTTCATTTTATCGGGAAAGACAATATTGTTTTTCACTGTATCATTTTCCCTGCTATGCTAAAAGCCGAAGGAAGCTATATTTTGCCGGATAACGTTCCCGCAAATGAGTTTTTGAATCTGGAAGGAAATAAACTTTCGACTTCTAAAAACTGGGCGGTTTGGTTACATGAATATTTAGAAGAATTTCCGGAGAAACAAGATGTTTTACGTTATGCATTGACATCCAACGCTCCTGAAACAAAGGATAATGATTTTACATGGAAAGATTTTCAGGCGAGAAATAACAATGAACTGGTTGCCATTTTTGGAAATTTCATTAATCGTGTGGTGGTTTTAACCAATAAATATTACGATGGTTTTGTCCCAGCTCCAAGCCCCCTAACCCCCGAAGGGGGAATTCCAAATTTTTCGGATTATGATAATCAAGTTTTAACGGAATTAAAAGCGTATCCGGCTGTGATTTCAAGTTCGGTTGAGCGTTACAGATTCCGTGAGGCTTTAGGCGAATTGATGAATGTGGCGCGTTTAGGAAATAAATATCTGGCAGACGAAGAGCCCTGGAAAGTGATGAAAGACAATCCTGAGCGTGTAAAAACCCAAATGTATGTGGCCTTGCAAATTGCTGCTGCTTTGAGCGTTTTAGCAGAGCCGTTTTTGCCTTTTACTGCTGCGAAATTGTCAATAATATTGAAAAATGAAGGAAAACTGAAATGGAATGACGTTACTGAAAATTCAGAATTGATTCCGGACGGACACCAAATTGGAGAAGCTGAATTATTATTCGCTAAAATCGAAGATGAAGAAATTCAAAAACAAATAGATAAATTGGAAGCTACAAAAACGGCTAATATTGCCGAAAACAAAAAAGCAGAACCTCAAAAAGAGTTAATTCAGTTTGAAGATTTTGCCAAAATGGACATTCGCGTTGGGACAATTCTTGAAGCAGAAAAAATGCCAAAGGCAAACAAGCTTTTAGTTCTTAAAGTAGATACGGGAATTGACGTTCGTACCATTGTTTCGGGAATTGCCGAAAGCTTTTCTCCTGAAGAAATAATCGGAAAACGTGTTTCTGTTTTAGCAAACTTAGCACCAAGAGCATTACGTGGCGTTGAAAGTCAGGGAATGATTCTGATGACTACAAACGCTGAAGGGAAATTAGTCTTTATAAATCCGGATGCTGATGCGCCTAATGGTGAGACGGTAAGCTAAAGTTTTATAAATTTATAGAATTGCGTGAATCGATTAAAATGTTAATTGATTCACGCTTTTTGATTTTAATTTTCAATTTAAATATATTTTTATTTCTAAAAAAATAAGACATTCGCCAAAAATTAATAAACTGTAATAATGCTAAAAAAAATACTCCTTGCCTCTTTATTTTTGAATAGTTTGATCTCTTTTTCACAGGAAATTGTAAGTTCTACAGCAATCGAATTAAAAAAGGATGTACAGATTTTTCAGGTTGTTAACGATTCTGCTAAACAAACCACTATGTTTATAGCGGATGAAAACCGAATTAAAACAATTCGTCTTGATGATAAAATGAAATTTATAGATTCTTTATCTTCCCAAAGACCAGAAAAAAGTTATTCTAAAATGATCGGTAATATTACTTCCGGTAATATAACCACATTATTTTGGACAACATCAAACCAAAAAAAAATTCTTTCACAGTCTTTTAATTCCAAAAACAAGAAAATTTCTGACAAAGCTTTTGATTTGGAATTTAAAAATGAAGTTTATTTACAAGAGTTTTCGGCTCCTAATAAATTCGTGATCTTAACTTTATTGAAAAAAAGTAATATTTTTAAACTATACATTATTGATAATCAAGGAAATTTAAAAATTAAAGATCTTGACTTGAGTGGTATCAGATTCTATCACCGTACTAATTTATACGACACATTCGAGGAAGATTTTATGCCTTTTGAAAGATCTTTTTCATTAGTAAAGATCGATTCAGAATATCCAAATTCACTATTAAAAACAGCTGCAAAAAGAAAATGTTATTTGATAGACAATCAAATTGTAATTACCATTGATTCAAACCAGAATTATACGCAAATAATCCATATCGATTTAGAAAATTATAACGTAAGTTCAAAAAATGTACTTCAAACTCCTTTCAAGAATTTTGGCACAAGCAATTTAACCTATAATTCCTTTTTTATGAATGGTAATTTGTATCAAATTAAATCATCATCGGATAAATTTTACTTAACCATAAAAGATTCGAATGGTAATTTGGTAAAAGAATATGTAGCAAATGGCAACAATCCAATTGAGTTTAAAAATTCAGCGATTAGCCAACAAGGTGGTAATTTTGCAGGTGGTGAACGAACATTAGAAACCTCATCTCAGTTTATCAGGAAATTAAATGGGCAAAATTCCGGTATTTCTTGTTATCAAACAGGAGAAAATATTATACTTACAACAGGAAGTGTTTCTAGTGAGAATTCTGGAGGAACGCAAGCCGTTTTAAATCAATTTGGGCTTATTGGTGCTATAATTTCTGTTGCTGTTTACAGTCCGTTCATGGAAAGTTTCAATTCGTATTCTGGTCGTAAAGCCGTAACAATCTTTAGCTTGTTTGATAAAGATGGTAATCACGTTAAAGGAGATTTACAACCTTTGGCTTATGATAAAATCAGTACCTTTCTTCAAGAAAACAAAAAAACTAATGTGCAAAACTTATTTAAAGTAGATGGACTTTATTATTTAGGCTATTACGATAAAGAAGCAAAACAATTTACAATTAGAAAATTCGCAGATTAAAAAAAATTGCAATTTCCAGCTAAAATAAAACTCACCAAACCAAGATTAGCCTTAATTGGCGCAATATTCAGTAGATAAACCGGCTTTAACTTTAGTTATACACTACCTTTCCTAATTATAATTTTATTGAAATTAGTTTTCTTATATAAAAAGTAAGATATTAGCGCTTAAAATTTATTCTGAAAAAACCTAAAATTATGGAGTTACTGGATAGTTTACCCACCTTACTTAAATCTTTTTGGTATATCGCTATCCCAACAAGTATAATTTTTATTATTCAAACCATTGTTACCTTTTCAGGTCTGGATACAGCTGAAGGTTTTGACAGCGATATACATGGCGGTGATGCAGACTTTCAACTTTTTTCATTAAGAAACCTAATCAATTTTTTATTAGGGTTTAGCTGGACGGGAATTTCTTTTTATACAACAATTGGTGACAAGCCAATATTTCTTATCATCACTTCATTTGTTGTTGGGGTTTTATTTGTTGTTTTGTTTTTCTTAGTTATCAAACAGGTACAAAAATTAGCAGAAGACAATTCTTTTAAAATTGCTAATACTTTAAATAAAACTGCTGAAGTTTATTTGACCATTCCGGAAAACAAAAAAGGAAAAGGAAAAATTATGATTAGCGTAAACGGTGCTTTTCATGAATTAGAAGCCATGACTGAGAATGAAAAGATTCAATCAGGAGCAATCGTTAAAGTAATAAAAATAGAGAACAATAATATTTTAATAGTAGAATCCATTTAACATAATCAAGCATGAACCCAATTATTTTAATTGCAGTTGCGGCAATCGTTTTATTCGTAACAATTTCGGCATTAATATCAAGGTACAAACGTTGTCCGTCTGATAAAATTTTAGTCATCTATGGACGAACTGGTGGTACATCTGCAAAATGTGTTCACGGTGGTGGCGCTTTTATCTGGCCAGTAATTCAGGATTATGCTTTTTTAGATTTAAAACCACTCTCTATCGAGGCGAATTTAACAAATGCCCTGAGCAGACAAAACATTCGAGTTGATGTTCCGTGTAGATTTACAATTGCTATTTCTACAGAATCTGACAGCATGAATACAGCGGCAGAAAGACTTTTAGGATTGTCATCAGAACAAATTCAGGAATTGGCAAAAGACATTTTGTTTGGTCAGTTACGTTTAGTAATTGCAACCATGACTATTGAAGAAATCAATTCTGACCGTGATAAATTTCTTGACAACATCTCGAAAAACGTTGACAGCGAATTAAAGAAAATAGGGTTAAAACTAATCAACGTAAACGTTACCGATATCAAAGATGAATCCGGCTATATTGAAGCTTTAGGAAAAGAAGCTGCTGCAAAAGCAATCAATGAAGCTAAAATTAGCGTTGCAGAACAAGAAAAAATTGGAGAAACCGGTAAAGCTCTTGCGGATAGAGAAAAAGACACTCAGATAGCCGAAACACACAGAGACCGGGATGTTAAAATCGCCATTACGCAAAAAGACAGAGAAATCAGCATTGCAACAGCGTCTAAAGATGAAACTATTGGAAAAGCAGAAGCTGCAAGAGATACAAGGGTAAAAACTTCTGAGGCAAATGCGATTGCTATTCAGGGAGAAAACGAGGCTAAAATTGCAATTGCAAATTCTGAAGCACTTCGTAGAGAAAAAGAAGCAGAATCTTTGCGTATTGCAATAACAGCAGAGAAAGTGCAACAAGCAAAAGCATTAGAAGAATCGTATGTTGCGGAACAAAAAGCCGAGTTAGCCCGTTCTGAAAGAGAGCGTTCTACACAAATTGCCAATATTGTAATTCCTGCCGAAATAGCCAAACAAAGAGCTATTATTGAAGCACAGGCTGCCGCAGAAACCATAAGAGAAAATGCAAAAGGAGAAGCAGATGCAATTTTTGCAAAAATGGAAGCTGAAGCAAAAGGTCTTTTTGAAATATTGACAAAACAAGCTGAAGGTTATAAAGAGGTTGTTGCGGCTGCAGGCGGAGATCCAAGCAAAGCTTTCCAATTATTGTTATTAGAGAAACTTCCTGAATTGGTTAGAACTCAGGTTGAGGCTGTCAAAAACATCAAAATTGATAAAATTACTGTTTGGGATTCTGGTAATGGGCAAGGTGAAGGCGGTAACTCATCAACTGCAAACTTTGTGTCCGGAATGATGAAAACTGTTCCTCCATTGAATGATTTATTTAATATGGCAGGGCTTAATTTGCCATCTTACTTAAAGGGCGAAGACACTCCGGAAGTTCCTACAACAATTGAAACACCACAAAAAGAAGAATAACAATCAACTGATTATATATTTTATAAATTGCGTGAACTTTGTTTCACGCAATTTTGCTTTAAAAAGGATTTATACACCCTTACAATATTTCAAAGTAAGCACGAAACACTTAAAATGAAACTCACTAAACCAAGATTAGCCTTAATCTGCGGGATACTTTGTATTTCTATTTTCCCGATATTGATTAAATTGAAATTAGCTCCGGGATTAATTTCGGCTTTTTACCGAATGACATTTGCAGTGATTTTACTTTTGCCTTATGTGCTTTTGAGCAAAAATTTTAGACTTCCAAAACCAAAAATGATATTTTTGGCAGGACTTTGCGGTGTTTTGTTTTCATCAGATGTTGCCGTTTGGAATATCGCGATTCAGGATTCAAGTGCCACTCAGGCTTCATTATTGACAAATTTATCACCGCTTTGGGTCGGAATTGGGTCTTTTTTGTTTTTGAAATCAAAACCAGCAACCAATTTCTGGATCGGCACCGTGGTTTCATTATTCGGAATGGTGACTTTGGTAGGATTCGGTTTTTTTATGGAATTGAATTTTGATCAGGCATTTCTGTTTGCCGTTTTATCCGGAATACTATATTCGATTTATCTTTTGGTCAGTAAAAATGTACTTTCAGAAATAGATGTTTTATCTTTTATGACCATCAGTTTAATTGCTTCCAGCATTTATCTAGGAATACTTTGTTATTGTTTGAACGAACCTTTTACCGGATTTTCTGACACGGGCTGGTTTGTTTTGGTTCTGCAAGCTGTTATTTGCCAATTATGCGCCTGGCTTTCGATCAGTTATGCCACACAACACATGCGTGCCACAAGAGTTTCCTTAAGTTTATTGAGTCAGGCTGTAATTACTTCCATATTAGCTTGGTTGTTTTTAGAAGAACAAATAACTTTACAAATGGTTTTTGGCGGCATCATTTTGCTTTTCGGAATAAGAATTACTTTTTACGATAAAACAATATCGCTTAAAAGATTTTTTTCTTAGAGTAAGGATTGAGAAATTAGCCCACAGATATGACGGGTTTAAACAGGATTATGCGGATTGTTTTTTTAAACATTTTAATCTGTGGCAAAAAAGTTTTCACGCAGATTTTGCAGATTTTTTGGAAACTCTTTTATCCCGATAGCTATCGGGAATGGCTAAAAAAAATTCGGTAAAATCGTGTAATTGCTTTGCCTGTCCGCTATCGCTCGGGTCGTGGCGAAGGAACCTAAAACCTGAAACAAACAAAACTTGAAACAAAACATTTTATGTTGCATAAAAACAAAATACCAAATTTAAAAGTTATTGCATTTGATGCTGATGATACCCTATTCGTTAATGAACCTTATTTTCAGGAAACCGAGCATAAGTTTTGCGCTTTGATGGAAGATTATCTTTCGCATCAGGGCATTTCGCAGGAATTATTCAAAGTCGAAATTGAGAATCTGCCTTTATACGGATACGGAATCAAAGGTTATATTTTGTCGATGATTGAAGCGGCGATGAACATTTCGAACAATACAATTCCGATTGAGGTTATCGGAAAAATTATCCAATACGGAAAAGAATTACTTGAAAAACCAATTGAGTTATTAGACGGAATTGAAGAAACGTTGCAGGCTTTGCACGGAAAATACAGATTAGTGGTAGCTACAAAAGGAGATTTAAAAGACCAACACAGCAAATTACATCGTTCCGGTTTAGGTCATTATTTTCACCATATTGAAGTGATGTCAGACAAACAGGAAATCGATTACCAGAAATTATTAGGTCGTTTGGATATTCAGGCGCATGAATTTTTGATGATCGGCAATTCTTTAAAATCAGATGTACTGCCCGTTTTAGGAATTGGCGGTTATGCCGTTCATATTCCGTTTCACACAACCTGGGAGCACGAAAAAATCAACCATAAAGTAGAACATAAACATTTTAGTTCATTTGAAAAAATTACTGAAGTCGTTCATAACTTATTATAATGAAAACACTTTTAGATTTAGAAAACTGGAACAGGAAAGAGCATTTTGCACATTTCAGTCAAATGGACGAACCTTTTTTTGGTGCGACAGTTGAAATTGATTGTACCAAAGCCTATCAAAAGGCAAAAAGCCTGAATACTTCCTTTTTTATTTACTATTTACATAAAACACTGATTGCCGTAAATGCCATTAAAAATTTTAAATATCGAATTTCCGGAGAGAAAATTTATATCAATGATCGCATCGATGCTTCGGCAACAATTGGCCGTGAAGATGGCACTTTTGGGTTTTCATTAATTGAATACCATCCTGATTTAAGCATTTTCGAAAAAACAGTTTTGGCAGAAACTGAACGTATCCAAAACACAACGGGTCTTTTTACAAGATCATTTGATGATGATAACCTGATTCATTTCTCGGCAATTCCATGGCTGAATTTTACTTCGCTTTCGCATGCGCGCAGTTATTCTTTTCCAGACAGTTGCCCTAAAATTTCTTTTGGAAAAATGATTATCTTAGAAAACGGAAGAAAAACTATGGCAATGTCTGTACATGTTCATCATGGCTTAATGGACGGATTGCATGTAGGTCAATTTGCAGATCTTTTTCAGGAAATAATGAATCAATAAAAAAGATAAACGGAACAATATTTGAGAGTAAAAACACATGAAAAAATTATTTCTTCTTTTCTGCGTCTTTTATAATTCTGTCTCACTAAGTCAGACGGTATTAAATTCTTTTTCATTAAACCTAAACAGACCTCTAGAAAACGGTCAAATCCTAAATATCGAAGATGTAAAAACCAATGATATCTATGTTTTTGCAGCTGATAATAAATATATCAATATCTTAAAATACAATAAATCTCTTTTCCTTACAAATCAATATACTGATTTTATAAAAAGTGCAGAAAACAGATTCCTGATTGGGCATAGTATTAGCGATGACGGAAATCCCATCCTTTATTGGGCAACAGAAAATTTAAAAAACATAAGAATTATTAAATATTATCTGGAAACAAAGGCTACAAAGGTATTAAATTTCGATTTACCTCCAAACAATGAATACATCATAACTTCTTTCCAAAAAAACAATGTTTTTTATATTTTATCGAAAGAAACAAACCAAAAGCATTTATTACTTTATGAATTTAACAATGGAAAATGCGAGATAAAAATGTTTGATTTATCAACAATACTATTTCAAAATGAAAAAGGACAAAATCTGGCTTTTAACACCATTATTCAATATTATCCAATTGAAAAAATGGATACTGACAATTTTAATGCGTTAGACAAAACGACAAACAAAAGCAAGATGTATGTACTCGACAATCAGATTCTTTTGACATTCGATCACAGTTTAAAAAAGACACAGGTTTTAAGTCTTAACCTGGAAACGCCAGGTGTTACCGAGAAAATCTTTAATCAGCCGATCTCTAAAACACCATCAAAAACTTCAAATTCTTTTTTTTACGAAAATAAATTATTACAAATCAAGGCAAGTAACGAAGAACTTTTGTTTGACATCAAAGATTTTGATTCAGGTAAACCCCTTAAAAGTGTTGCTGTTTCAAAAAATGACACAATTCAGTTTAAAAACTCTCCTTTGTTTTTACAGATAAACGAAAAAAAACCTCAGAAAATAAAAACTACAAGCAAATTCTTAAAACAGTTATCGGCTTTAAACGCCGGAATATCTGCTTTTAAAAACATGAAGGACACTTTTATATCAGTGGGTGGATTTGCACAATATGAGGCTTCAAATTACAGCTACGGGCTGAACAGTTTTTTTGGGGATTTTAATAATGACTTTGCTACGTATTCAGAATATGGGAACAAAATGGTTTTCTTTGATTCTATGCTCAATTCAGATTTTGAATTTGTAAACAACAAACAATCAGAACCTTTGGCTTTTGACAATATTTTTTATTATCTAAGCATCAATAAAAATGTTTCGCTGCAAAATATTCTTAAACTAAAAGATTATTACATTTTAAGTTATTATGACCCGAATTTAAAACAATTCATCATGCGTAAATTTACGGATGGTTTTATGATTGAAGATAATGGAAATCCAATTATGAATAAGGCGCAATTTTCAAAACCCTTCTCATTTGGTAAAATTAAATTTATTGAGAATTAATCCAAATGTACTATGTTTTGAAGGTTTCAAAAAAACGGTTGAATTATTTTTTTTAACTTTACAAAAAAGACACAAATTATGTTATCAAAAAATATTGAAGCCGCTTTAAATAAGCAAATCCGCATAGAGGCGGAATCTTCACAAACTTACCTTTCAATGGCTTGTTGGGCTGAAGTACACGGATTAGAGGGAATTGCCCAGTTTATGTACACCCAATCAGATGAAGAGCGTGCACACATGCTTAAACTGGTTAAATATATTAATGAGCGTGGCGGACATGCACAGGTTACCGACCTTAAAGCACCAAAAACAAGTTATTCAACTTTTAAAGAAATGTTTGAAGCGCTTTATAACCACGAAATTTTTGTTTCAGAATCTATTAACGAATTAGTACACATTACTTTTGAGGAAAAAGATTATGCAACACATAATTTCCTACAATGGTATGTTGCAGAACAAATTGAAGAAGAAGCTACAGCCAAATCCATTCTTGACAAAATCAACTTAATTGGTGATGATAAAGGCGGACTTTACTTGTTTGATCGTGATATTCAGCAATTAACGGTTACAAGTTCAATCGCTATCAACCCAAAATAAAAAAGTTAAAGTTTATTTAGAATACATAAAAATAACATTTTTCTTTTATATTTGTCTCAGTTTTATAATTCAGACACAAATTGAGCAAGAAAGATAAAGTTAAGGACAAGAAAAAGGATAAAAAGAAAAAAAAGAATAAGGATATCCTTGAAAACATTAAGAAGCTTGAAAACTGCAAGTCTTCTTGCTGTGAAAAATTCAAAAAAAGCGAGAAGAAACGTTGTTCCCGTTGTCCTATGTTTGACTTATTCAAAAAAACTGCTTAACAAATTATACAAAACCCACCAAGAAATTTGGTGGGTTTTTAGTTAAAATACAATCTTCTTCTGATTTATAATGACTAACATTTTATGAAAAACCAAATTCTTATACCCCAATCCAGTCTCGATTTTTTGCTTCAGCTTAAAGAAAATAATAATAAACCCTGGTTCGAGTCAAATAAACCAAACTACTTAAAAGAATTAAATCATATTGAAAATTTTGCAGATGCTTTGCTTCAGGAACTCTCTAAAACTGATGTTTTAGAAACATCTTCAGGTAAAAAAAGCGTTTACCGAATTTATCGTGATATTCGTTTCTCTAAAGATAAAACTCCTTTTAAAACTTTTTGGGGAGGCAGCTATACCCGAGCAACAAAGGAAAGGCGTGGCGGTTATTATTTTCATTTAGAAAAAGGAAATAGTTTTTTTGCCGGTGGATTTTGGGGACCTAATGCTGCAGATTTAAAACGGATAAGAACCGAATTTGCCCATGATGCCAAACCAATGCAAAAAATATTGCAGTCAGAATCTTTTGTGAGCACTTTTGGGACTTTACAGGGCGAGCAGCTTAAAACAGCACCAAAAGGTTTTGATGTCAATCATCCTGCGATTGATTTGCTCCGCTACAAACAGTTTTTGATCATTAAACGTTTTACTGATGAGGAAGTATTAAGTTCACATTTTTTAGAACAGGCTTTAGACACCTGCAAAAACATGAGGCCTTTTTTTGATTATATGAGCGAAGTACTTACAACAGATCTAAATGGCGCTTCTGTTTTATAATTTAAAACGCAAAAAACCCGACAGATTTTTGAACCTGTCGGGTTTGAATATCAAATTTATTTTGCGATTATTTACTTAACAGCAAAATCTCATTGACAATAACTTCGGTAACATATCTTTTTTCTCCATTTTTATCATCGTAGCTTCTGTGTGTCAGTTTTCCCTCAACGGCTACTTCTTTTCCTTTTGTCACATATTTTTCGATAATTTCAGCCGTTTTCCCCCAGGCTGCAACACGATGCCATTCGGTGTGTTCAATTTTTTCTCCTTTATCATTGGTATATTTGTCATTAGTAGCGATACTTAAATAGGCTAATTTTTTTCCGTTTTCTAATGTTTTGATTTCTGGATCATTCCCAGCGTTTCCAATTAATTGTACTCTGTTTTTCATTGCGTTCATGGCGTATATTATTTAAAGGTTTATATAAAATTGAATTCGTTCGTCAAATTCAACAAGGCAAAGATGCGATGGTTCAAAAAATTTATTCGGTTGCAAACTATTTACTTTCGGTTGTAACTATTTGTAACCGTTTGTAAATGGGAAATATTTTACTATATTTGAGAGAAATCGCACTATATGCAAACACAGATCAACAAGGTTGAATTACGGAATTTAGAATTCGAAGACTACAAACAGCTAAAAAATTCGATGGTAGAATCCTATCCGGAGATGGCTAATTCCTATTGGAGAGCTGATGATATTGAGAGATTGCTTTCTATATTTCCCGAAGGCCAATTGGTAATTTTAGTTGATGGCAAAGTGGTTGGTTCTGCATTATCCCTGATTGTTGATGAAAAATTAGTGGATAAAAGACACAATTACAGACAAGTTGTTGGTGATTATAGTTTTTCTACCCATAACGCAAATGGAGAAATTTTATACGGAATCGATGTTTTCATCCATCCCAATTATCGCGGCTTACGTTTAGGCCGTCGTTTGTATGATGCACGAAAAGAGTTGTGCGAGCAACTAAATTTGAAAGCAATTGTTTTTGCAGGCCGAATTCCGAATTATGCGCAACATTCTAAAAAAATGACGCCAAAAAACTATATTGACAAGGTAAAACATAAGGAATTACATGATCCTGTACTTTCGTTTCAGCTCAGCAACGACTTTCACGTTTTGCGAATTATCAAGAATTACCTCGAAGGAGATGAAGAGTCTAAAGAGTTTGCGGTTCTTTTAGAATGGAATAACGTTTATTATGATGAAAGCCCAAAACTGATTAATCTTGAAAAAAGCGTGATCCGTTTAGGATTGATCCAATGGCAAATGCGTCAATTGAACAATCTTGAAGAATTTTTCGAGCAATCGGAATTTTTTATTGATGTCGTTTCCGGTTATGGAGCTGATTTTGCTTTATTTCCGGAACTTTTTATCGCGCCACTAATGGCCGATTATAATCATTTATCAGAAGCTGAGGCAATTCGGGAACTGGCAAGATATTCTGATCCCATCAGAAAACGCTTTCAGGAGTTTGCCATTTCTTACAACATCAATATTATTACCGGAAGTATGCCGTATTTAGAGAATGGTAATTTGTTTAATGTTGGTTTTTTATGCAAACGGGACGGAACCTCTGAAATGTATACTAAAATTCACGTAACGCCAAACGAAGTACAGCATTGGGGAATGAAGGGAGGATCACATTTTCAGACCTTTGATACCGATTGTGGAAAAATTGGAATTCTGATTTGTTATGATGTGGAATTCCCGGAACTTTCAAGAATTATGGCCAATGAAGGCATGAATATTTTATTTGTTCCATTTTTAACCGATACTCAAAATGCCTATACACGTGTAAAACACTGTTCACAGGCACGTGCTATTGAAAATGAATGTTATGTGGCGATTGCAGGATGTGTTGGAAATTTACCAAAAGTAAATAATATGGATATCCAATATGCGCAGGCTTCTGTATTTACGCCTTCAGATTTTGCTTTTCCAAGTAACGGTATCAAAGCCGAAGCGACTCCCAATACTGAAATGACTTTGATTGTTGATGTAGATCTGAATTTACTGAAACAACTTCATGAACACGGAAGTGTTCGGATTTTAAAAGACAGACGTGATGATTTATATGAGATTAGGAAAATAAATCCTTGATGAAAATAAATTAATTCGAGAACTTCAGGCAAAAAAACACGAATAAACGTCACTTCGAGTGTTTTTGGCTCCTGGAGTTATTTTGAAAACAAAGGTTGAATGGCCAAAATTGTATTGAGAAGTTTTAGCTTACATAATGGCTCTCGATACGATTTATAAAAATGCTATCGCTATTTCATAAAATCACTCGAACTGACGATGAAATTAAAAGAACGATGCCTAATAAATAGCCCTGTTTAAGCCGATATCCTCGTAACACAATGAAGAGATAAAGGCGAAAGCAGGAATGGATGTCACAATACAAAACATTCATTCGCTCAGGAATAAAACAAATAAAGTTGCCGTATTTTCAACTTAAATGATAAATAAATGAAGACATGCCTGGAATGCTCCGAAAAAATTGTAGGTCGGGAAGACAAGAAGTTCTGCTCAGACAGTTGTCGAAATGCCTACAATAACAAAATAAATAAAGACAGTACCAATTTTATGCGGAATGTAAACAACAAACTCCGCAAAAATTATCGCATATTAGCGGAGCTGAATACTGAAGGAAAATCAAAAGCAACACGTGATAAAATGATCAATAAAGGTTTCGATTTTGATTTTTTTACCAATATTCTGCAAACAAAAACAGGAAACACTTACTATTTCCTGTACGATCAGGGATATCGGTCTCTGGACAATGATTATTTTATGCTCGTAAAAAAAGAAATTTAGCTCCCCAAACCTACTATGAAAAAAAAATACAATTCCGTTTTAGCCACATTAGGCATCCTACTAATCCTCGGCTTTATTTATGCGACAATGATGCCGCAACGAATTACCCAGGATGAAGAAGCCCTGGCTGAATTTTCTACTGAAAGAGCGCTGGATCAGGTTCGGATTATAGCGAAAAAACCGCATTACGTTGGCTCAGAAAATCATGAGCTGGTGGCTAATTATCTTATACTGGAACTGAATAAAATTGGTCTGGAAACCAGTATTCAGGAAGGGTTTACCCTAAATGATAAAGGGCTTTTGGTAAAATCAAAGAATATTTTAGCCCGAATAAAAGGAACTAATAATTCTAAAGCCTTGCTTTTGCTGTCACATTACGATAGTGCCCCACACTCATCCTCAAAAGGTGCCAGTGACGATGCGTCCGGAGTAGCAACCATTTTAGAAGGAATACGTGCTTTTTTATATGCCAAACAGCCTCATAAAAACGATATTATTATTCTTTTTTCAGATGCTGAGGAATTGGGCTTAAACGGAGCTGCACTTTTTGTCAATCAACATCCGTGGGCAAAGGATGTAGGACTGGTTTTAAATTTTGAAGCAAGAGGTTCTTCAGGTCCAAGCTATATGCTGATGGAAACTAACAAAGGGAATCAGGCGCTTATAAAAGAATTTGCTAATGCCAAACCCAAATATCCAGTTTCCAACTCCTTGATGTACAGCATCTATAAAATGCTTCCTAATGATACCGATTTAACTGTTTTCAGGGAACAAGGTAATATTCAGGGATTTAATTTTGCTTTTATTGATGGTCATTACAATTATCACACCCAACAGGATGATGTTGAGCATTTAAACAAAACTACCTTAAAACATCAGGGAAGGTATCTAATGCCTTTATTAAAATATTTTTCGAATATTGATCTGAACCAGACTCAGTCTTCAGAAGACAATGTTTATTTCAATATTCCGTTTTCATTCATCACCTATCCGTTTTCATGGGTTTTTCCAATGACACTTATAGCTTTAGGATTCTTAGTCCTTTTTATTTTTATTGGAAAAGTCAAACGTATTATTACTTTCAGGGAAATTGCGAAAGGCTTTGTACCTCTTTTAGGTTCTGTGATTATTTCAGGATTGGTTACCTTTTTGGGATGGAAAATCTTTTTGGGCGTCTATCCGCAATACGAT
The DNA here is from genome assembly GCF_031457575.1 of Flavobacterium piscis. GTDB lineage: Bacteria > Bacteroidota > Bacteroidia > Flavobacteriales > Flavobacteriaceae > Flavobacterium > Flavobacterium piscis_A. Next base: position 70,943 of record NZ_JAVDWQ010000011.1, read on the forward strand.
GATTTATTAAACGGATTCACTTACAACGGTCACGCCTACATTGGCGGATTTGTAGCATTAAGCATCGCAATTTGTTTTGCATTTTACCATCATTTTTCTGATACGAAATTGACCATGAATCATTATGTCGCTCCATTATTACTTTGGATCGTCATTAATGCCTTTTTAGCCAATAGTTTAACCGGTGCAGGATTTTTGATTATCCCGGTTTATTTCGGAATCATATTGTTTGGCATTTTTGTACTGACACAAGGTTTTAGTTTAGGGCTCAATTTAATTTTCAGCATTCCTGCCCTAATTATTGTTGCTCCGTTTATACAAATGTTCCCTGTTGGATTAGGATTAAAAATTCTTTACGGAAGTGCCATTCTTACCGTACTCACTTTTGGACTATTATTGCCGGTTTTTGGATCGTTTTACCGAAAAGGAGTCTGGACAATGCTATTCTTTTTTATTGCTATCGGATGTTTTGTATATGCCGGTGTAAATTCCGGATACGAGCATGGGAAGGCAAAATCAAACAGTTTGTTGTATGTTTATAATGCTGATACTGATGCAGCAGTCTGGGCAACTTATGATGTTAACTTAGATTATTGGACCAAAAATTATCTGGGCAATACGCCACAAAAAGAGTTTGAACTGAATAAACTACCAATGTTCAGTAAATACAATTCGGCTTTTACTTACAGCGCTTCAGCACGAAAAATAGATTTACCGAAACCTACTGTAAATTTCTTAAAAGACAGTGTAATTGGTGATAACAGGTATCTTAAAATCAAAATTACACCAAATCGAAAAGTTAACCGCTACGACATCTTTGCAGACCCTAAAATGGAATTTTACAATTTCAAAGCCAACGGCGTTTCAACTTCAGGAGAGAAAGGAAATAAGTTGAAAGTAAAAGGAATGAAAATACTTTGCTACTATGTTGTAGACAACGAACCTCTTATTATGGAATTCTATTTAAAAAAATCATCCGTTTTTGATATGGATTTGATTGAAAGTTCTTTCGATTTAATGACGAATTCATTATTCAAAATAACACCAAGAAGTGACTGGATGATGCCGACTCCTTTTGTATTGAATGATGCTATTTTGATTCAGCAAAAAATAAAAAGAAATGCTGAAGTTTTAAAACCAATTGTACCTGTGGTCGAAGACAATTTGAATATTGCAAAGGACAGATTAGAGCCTACTATGAAAATTAAAAAAGAAGTTTTAATTAGATAATCATTTCTAAAACCAATTTAATGAAAAAAATATTTCTGGTTACATTAACTACTTTAGTATTTAGCGTTGGATTTTCCCAAAACGTTGAAGAAAACATTGCAAAACAAGCTTGTGAATGCTTACATAAAAATGATATAATAACAGAAGAAATTTATACTTCTTGTTTAAGCAATGCATTGGCTGATGTAGTTTTAAAAGATAACGATATAAAAGTAAGAGAATCTATAAATACAGTGGAAGGGATTCAAAGTCTTCTTGAAAAATCAAATGCTGTTTTGAGCAAAACCTGCGATAAAGTTTCTAAAAATGATGCTAAAGCTGAAAGTAAAAGTAGCCCCTTTTATTCGGAATCAAAAAATGAACAAGCTCAAAATTTGTATATAATTGCTAAAGACCTTATGCATGCCCAGAATTATAAACCAGCGATTGAAAGTCTTCAGATGGCTCTAAAAAAAGATCCAAAGTTTGTTTTGGCTTTGGATGACATTGCAATGTGTTACAAACAGCTAAATGAATATGAAAATGCCATAAAATATTATAAAAAATCACTCGAAATTTATCCCGAAGGTGATTTTGCTTTAGTAAATATTGGCGTCGTTTACACTTTAAAAACAGATTATAAAACCGCTCTTACTTATTATGAAAAACTGATAAAATATGACCCTAACAATGCCGAAGGTTATTTTGGAGCAGGAAAAAGCTATTTAGCCTTAAATAATGACGAAAAAGCATTAGATCAAATTTTTAAAGCTCATAGAATATATACTACTGATGAATCCGACTATATAAAAGATACTGAAAATTTAATGGGAGCTATTTATCAAAAAATGACGAAAGAAAATAAAGAAGACGTTTTCAAAAAAATTGCAGCAGAAAACAATATTACAATTGAATAATTCTTTTTTAAAGCATAACAAAAGGGCAAGTTTCAAATAGAAATTTGCCCTTTTCTTTAACAAGCACATTCAATCTTTAACCCGGATTGTTTCCCTTTTGTACCTTCGGTAGCGTAACCATCAATTTTCCACCACTCGATTCCGCCAATTAATTCTTTTACTTTAAAACCTAGTTTTGCCATATTCAAGGCGCCTTTAGTCGAAGCGTTACATCCAATTCCATCACAATAGGTAACATACAAAGCGTCTTTGTCTAAATGTTTGGTACTTTCAACGGTCATTTCACGATGCGGAATATTAATCGCTGTCGGAATATGTTCTGCTTCAAATCCAAAAGTTTTCCTTGTATCCAAAGCAATCACTTTTTCTCCTTTATTCAAAGCGTCAAACAAATCTGATGGATCCATTTCGTATGCTAATTTGTTTTCATAATGTTTAATTTGTTCTTCCATCTTATTCCATTTTAGTGATTTACTTTTTCAAAAGTATTTTAAGTTTACTTCCCATAAAAACGAAAAGAATTCATCAATTTCATTACTTTTTTTCATACAAAACCAAACTAAAATTTTGTTCCTTTGTATGCTAACTTTCAAAAAATGGAAATACGTCATTTACGCTTAATTAAGGCGATTGTTGAAGAAGGAAGTATCACCAAAGCAATTGACAAGCTTCATTTGACACAATCGGCTTTGAGCCACCAACTTAAAGAAGCCGAATATCAGTTAGGTACACCCATTTTTTTGAGAATGAATAAAAAACTGGTTTTAACCAAAGCCGGTGAAAAAATGTATGACCTTGCCAATGACATACTGGACAAGCTTTCGCAAACACAATCACAAATCAAACAAATGGTTTATGGAGAATATGGCGAAATCAGGATTAGTACAGAATGTTTTTCGAGTTATCATTGGCTGCCTTCGGTTTTAAAACAATTTCATCTTTTGTATCCCAATGTAGAATTGAAAATTGTAACCGAAGCAACTCATATTCCATTGCAAAAATTATTAGAAAACATAATTGACATTGCTATTGTAAGCGATCAGATAAAAGATAACAACATCAAATATACTGAGCTTTTTCAGGATGAAGTTGTGATGGTTGTTTCTGAAAACCATTCCTGGACGAATAAAAAATATGTCGTTGCCGAAGATTTCGTAAACGAACACTTACTAATTCATTCTCTTCCGATGGAAACCGTTACAATTCATCAGTTTGTTTTGGCTCCAGCCAAAGTAACCCCCAGAAAAATAACGCCTTTACCTCTAACAGAAGCTTCTCTGGAAATGGTAAAAGCTGATATGGGCGTTATGTCCATGGCAAAATGGGCGTTGCAGCCACATTTAAAAAACAATCCCATAAAAGCCATTAAAATTGGAAAGAATGGTTTAAAAAGAAAGCATTTTATCGCAATTCGGGAGAACCAAATTTATCCGGATTATTTTCATCATTTCATTACTTATTTACAAAACGAAATCAATCTTCAATGGAATATTCAATAAGGAATTGCGAAATATCAGATTTGCCTAAACTTGTAGTTCTGTGTCAGAAACATGCAGAATTTGAGAAAGCTCACTTTTCTTCGGAAGGAAAACAAGAAGGTTTAAAAAAAGCCTTATTTGATGAACAACCAAAATTATATTGTTTGGTCGTCGCTACTGATAAAGACATTGTTGGTTATGTTTCGTATACATTTGATTATTCGACATGGGATGCCACAACATTTATGTATATGGATTGTTTGTTTTTGGAAGAAAAAGCAAGAAGTTTTGGAATTGGTGAAGTTTTAATTGACAGGCTAAGGGAAATCGGAACTGAAAAGAATTGCATCAACATACAATGGCAGACACCTCAATTTAACGAAAGAGCTATAAAATTCTATCACAGAATTGGTGGAAAAGGAAAAGATAAAGTTCGTTTTACTTTAAAGTTGTAATATTTATTACTTACGCCAATCCCCCCATATAATTTAATCTCGCGAAGGCACAAAGAAAAAGTCTTTCATAAGTTTTAACTTTGCGCCTTTGAAACTTTGTACCTAATAAAAAATGACACAAATTAGCATTTTAGGATGTGGCTGGCTGGGGTTGCCTTTAGCGAAAAGGTTAATCGAAAAAGGATATTCTCTGAACGGATCTACAACTTCTGAAGCCAAACTTCCGACATTGAAAGAAGCGCGAATACACCCTTTTTTGGTTGTGCTTGAAGGCGAAAGTGATTCAGAATCAATAAATACTTTTTTAGCGAAAAGTGAAATTCTAATTATTGATATTCCACCAAAATTACGTGGAAACAACGCCGTTATTGCAGATTCATCCCGAAAGGTTTTTGTAGAAAAAATAGAAATCCTGATTCCGTTTATAGAGAGATCATCTGTAAAAAAAGTACTTTTTGTAAGTTCAACATCTGTTTATGGAGATATAAATGAACTAATTACCGAAGAAACTATTCCGAATCCGGAAACGGAAAGCGGTAAACAATTGCTTGTAGCCGAAGCTGTTTTACAAAAGAATAAAAACTTTGAAACTACAATCCTTCGCTTTGGCGGATTGATTGGCGAAGATCGTCATCCGGTCACTTCGTTATCAGGAAAAGAAAATCTCGCCAATGCAGATGCTCCGGTAAATTTAATTCATCAAAATGACTGCATTAGTATCATTGAAGCAATCATTCGCCAATCAAAATGGAATGAGGTTTTCAATGCCGTTGCCCCTTTTCATCCTTCCAGGGAAGAATATTACACACAAAAAGCCAGGGAGCAAAACCTGCTATTACCGAAATTCAATTCTGAAAAATCGAATATCAAAAAGATTGTTTCAAGCGAGAAAACTGAAAAAATTCTAAACTACAAGTTTAAGTTAGACGATTATTAAACCATATAAGTGATTTAAGTTCATTTAAATCACTTATATAAAATTACGTAGAGCACTCAAAATCTTTACATTACAAAAAAAACGCTTAAATTACTTATATCGCTTATATGGTTTTAAAAAAAAACTTTGCGAACTTTACGGTTAAACCAAAATTTATGGAAACAGCTTATATAAATTCGCCTTTGGGAATTACCAAAATCATTGGTGATGAAGGAGGTATTTCGGTAATTTCTGTTTCAGATGTTGGCACAAATGAAGTTTCGCAGACAATTCCAGAAGTTTTAAAAGAAACCGTTACACAGCTTCAGGAATATTTTGAAGGAAAAAGAACTGTCTTCGATTTAAAACTAAATCCACAAGGCACAGATTTTCAACAAAGAGTCTGGAAATCCTTATTGAAAATTCCATACGGAAAAACGGTAAGTTACATGGATCAAACTAAAAAACTGGGCGATATAAAAGCAATTCGTGCCGTTGCATCGGCCAATGGAAAAAATCCGTTATGGATTGTCGTTCCGTGTCATCGGGTTATAGGCACAAATGGGTCTTTAACTGGTTACGCCGGAGGTTTATCCCGTAAGAAATGGCTTTTAGAACACGAAAACCCGAATACACAGCAGAGTCTTTTTTAAAAATTAAACGCCAATTACACTGATTTACATAAATTAAAATTATAGTTTTATATTTACAAAAGTGAATTCCGTGAATTGTTTTTGCCCAAAACAATTTGTGTTAATTCACGCAATTCGTGTTTAAACTAAAATTATGATTGAAAAAATAAACCTCAACAATATCCTTTTCCTTGATATAGAAACCGTTCCCGAAGAAGAGAATTTCAATTCCCTTGACGCAGAAATGCAATCGCTTTGGGACTTAAAAACGCAATACCAGCGAAAAGATGATTTTACACCTGAAGAATTTTATGACCGCGCCGGAATCTGGGCTGAGTTCGGGAAGATTATCTGTATTTCGGTTGGATATTTTACCATCAAAGGTGATATTCGAAATTTCAGGGTTACTTCGTTTTTTGGGGAAGAGAAAAAAATTCTTCGTGACTTTAATAATCTGTTGAGTAATCATTTTAATCAGCCACAGCATCTTTTATGCGGACATAATGCCAAAGAATTTGACATTCCGTTTCTCGCACGCCGAATGATTATCAACCAAATTGCAATTCCGGACAAACTAAATTTATTTGGTAAAAAACCTTGGGAGATTCCGCATTTGGATACTTTAGAGTTATGGAAGTTTGGCGATTACAAGCACTTTACTTCTTTAAAATTATTGACCAAAATCCTCGGAGTTCCATCTCCAAAAGGTGATATCGACGGCAGTCAGGTCGCACATGTTTTTTATGTGGAGAAAGATATTGACCGAATTGTAACGTATTGCGAAAAAGACACCATTGCCGTTGCTCAGATTTTCCTAAGGTTACGAAGAGAAGATTTGTTAATTGATGAGGAGATTATTCATGTTTAGTTTTTTTTTAAAGGTACAAAGTTGCAAAGGCTAAGGTTCAAAGTTTAAACTTATCGGATTTAAATGTTTTAAAAAATGACATTTCAGGAAATTTCACATCATCGTCTTGTTTCTCAAAAGCTATATAAAACAAGCCCAAATTCGCCACAAGAAATTGTGCATCATTTAGGCGCCATGCAGGCTCAGGATTATGCAATGGCAAAATGGGCTGTTGGTTCCCGTTGTGATTCTACAGAAAAAGAAATTGAAGAAGCTATAAATTCGGCACAAATCATACGCACTCATATTCTACGCCCAACCTGGCATTTTGTTGCTGCCGATGATATCCATTGGATGCTGGATGTTTCTGGACCACAAGTCAAACGTATTATTCTTTCCGAAACCAAAAAACAGGGTTATGATGAAAAGGAGCTCGAGAAGATTAATTTGAATATTGAAAAAATACTAGCCGGAAACAATCACTTAACACGGGATGAAATTATTCAGGAACTTGATATTAAAAAGGTTGCCGGTGACTATTATTTAAGCCCTGTTCTTATTATGATGTATGCAGAATTAGATGGTTTAGTCTGCAACGGAAAAATGAAAGGCAAACAAACAACTTACGCCTTACTGGAAGAACGGGTTAAAAAACCTGCAACCAGGTTAACCCGGGAAGAAGGTCTGGCAAAATTAGCCAAACGCTATTTTGAAAGTCATGGTCCGGCAACATTGCTGGATTTTTCGTGGTGGCCCGGTTTTTCTCCCACAATTTGTAAAACTGTTATTCATTCAATTGAATCTGTACTGAATTCGGTAGAAATTAACAATCAGACATATTGGTTTGGAACTGATTATTCTACTGAAAACAACTTCCGCGAAAGCGTCCACTTTCTTCCGGCATTTGATGAAATCCTAATTTCGTACAAAACACGTGAAACTTCCATTTCACTGGAACATCAGCCGAAAGCTTTTACCAATAACGGAATCTTTAAACCAATAATTCTGGAAAACGGAAAAGTCATCGGAATCTGGAAAAGAACCCTCAAAAAAGATCACGCCAAAATAGAAACACAGTTTTTTAATGAAACAGAAAATCATAAAAAAACCATTCTGTTCAAAGGTCTTAAATCATTCGAAAACTATCTGGAAACTAAAATTGTCATAGAATAAATCGAATTTTTACTAAAACAGTGCCATTTCTAATAAACTCTTCTGTTTTCAGTACTAAATTCTTTGTGCATTTTATCGCTAAATAATTACATTTACAAAAAAAACATCGTTATGGTATTAAGTAGATTTTGGTTAGTCATTTTTATTTCTTCGATTGTCTTTATTGTAGTCAGTTTATTTACTGCCAACACTTATACTATTGATTCTGTTTTGAATGGAAAGAAAGACGATCCCATTTTAGTCTCTGAAAAATACATTGAAGAACTTCCTGTTTTCATAAAGGACAGTATTAAAAATGCTCCAAATCAAAGTATGATTATCAATCGTGATACTCTTAATTCTGATACTACTTATGTTTACAAAAATAAAACTGTAAAAATTTATAGCGGTTTTCAAAAGTCTGATGGTTTACTGCCAACTTGTAAAAGTACTTTAGTCGATTTAATTCTTCCTCTTATTGCTTATCTAGCCTTTTTCTGTGGATTAATGGAACTTTTAATTGTTTCAGGGGCATCCGGAAAATTAGCTAAAGTATTAAGTCCGGTATTTGTAAAGGTTTTCCCAAGTATTCCTAAAAATCATCCTTCTATATCCTACATGACTTTAAACTTTGCCGCTAATTTCCTTGGATTAGATTCGGCCGCTACTCCTTTTGGACTTAAAGCCATGGAAAGTTTACAGGAAATAAATCCCGATAAAGACAAGGCCAGCGATGCCCAAATCATGTTTATGTGTCTTCATGCCTCAGGATTAACCTTAATTGCAACTTCAATTATTGGATATCGCGCTGCTGCCAATGCAACTAATCCGGCAGATGTTATGCTGCCTTGTATTATTACCTCTTTCATTGGTACTATTGCCGCTTTTTTAATAGTGGGAGTCAAACAAAAAATCAATTTTAAAAGCGCTTCTCTCCTTCTTGCCTTAATGGGACTAATTGCTGGTATTGTTGGTCTGCTGATGTACGTAAATCATTTGGATATAATTGGAAAAAATTACTTCACTTCTAACCTGTCTGGCTTAATATTGATTGCCATTATTGCTTTTACCTTAATTTTTGCATTTAAAAACGAACAGAAATTCATTGATGCCGATACTACCCCTTTTGACACATTTGTAGTAGGCGCAAATAACGGCGTTAAAACCGGTGTTACTATTTTTCCTTATGTATTAGGAATGTTAGTCGCTATTTCTTTATTCAGGAACAGTGGTTTATTCGAAATTATCAGTGACGGAATCGCGTTTGTCTTTTCAAACATGGGAGTAAGTAAAGAAATCACCAACGCATTACCTGTAGCTATGCTTCGTCCTTTTAGTTCTGCAGGATCCCGTGGATTTTTGATTGATTCTATGAATACGTTTGGTGCAGATTCCCTAACTGCCAGATTGAGCAGTATTTTCCAATGCAGCGCTGAAAGTACTTTTTATGTAATTGCCGTTTATTTTGGTTCTGTTAACATCAAAAATACGCGTTATGCTTTAGGCACAATGCTTTTGGTGGATCTTATTTGTGTGATTACGGCAATTTTTGTGGCAACCTGGTTTTTTTAATATTTTAATTAAACTGGATTAAAATCCAGCCCTACAATATAGGTCGAGCCGATGGCTCTTTTTATATAAACGGATTCAAAATTTGAATGGCAAGAAAGCTATGGAGCTTTTTCCTACGGTCAATCGCAAATTGAAGCTGTTTATAAATACATTGCAAATCAAGAAGAACATCATAAAAAATAAACTTTTTATGATGAATACATATCTTTTTTAAACAAATTCAATGTTCAATATGATGAAAGATATATATTTGAAACCTTACTATAATTCCATGAAAATAAAACATCTCCTTATTTTATTAATCCTTGCGGGTTGTCAGAAAGAGCAAAAAATAGCTCAGACTACCAGTTTTAATAATATTGAAGTTCCAAAAGCCGTTGCTGCAAACAAAAATGAAACAGAAGAAATTTCATTAAAAACAGATACCATTCTACTTTCTGAAGATAAAAAAGCTGCCGTTACTCATATTTTGGCTCATCTCACAGAACAAAAAGCGGATAAAGACAGCATTATCATATCAAAATTCAGGCTTGATTTTTACCAGAATAAAAATAAAATAGCGACTTCAAAAGTATCTATCAAAGGATACGAAAAAGGTTCAGAATGGTCCGGATCGTATGGTTTAAATTATGATTCTGAAAAGAACAGTCCTTTCATAAAAATTGATTTCGGATATCCTGCCTGTGGCTATGCATTTGATAATTATTTATATTATTTAAAAAACAATGACTTACAACTTGTTCATCAATGGCAATCCATGTCAGACAGCGGTTGGGGAACTTGGACAGAATTTATAAGTAATGATTCTAAAACAGATTCTAAAATTTTCTATTGTAAAACTGTTTCGTTTGAGCCCGGAGATGATAATTCTGAAGATTCGGGCATTTTAAAATATTCAGATTCCACTTCGTTTTCATTAAAAGGAAATCAATGGAAAAAGAAATTACTTTCGGCAAAAGAGAAACCATATTTCGAGAAAAAGATGAGTTTTAATGAGTTTCATAACCAACAATAAACTTCCCAAGACTTATAATTCAAATTCTTTCTTAGGTAAATAATTTTTAACTTTGCCAAAAACCTAAGAAATGATTGATTTTATATACCAGGATCCTTATCCTATTTTAAAGGATGATACACAATACCGCAAAATTACTTCTGATTTTGTAAAAGTAGAACAATTTGGAGAACGCGAAGTTTTAACCGTTGACCCAAAAGGTTTAGAATTATTGGCTGAAGAAGCCTTAACAGATGTTTCGTTCATGTTGAGAACATCGCATTTGCAAAAACTAAGAAAAATTCTTGACGATCCGGAAGCCACGGATAATGATCGTTTTGTAGCTTACAATTTACTTCAGAATGCTTCGGTTGCTGCCGAAGGACAGTTACCAAGCTGTCAGGATACCGGAACGGCTATTGTTATGGCGAAAAAAGGCGAAAGCATTTTTACAGGAGTTGATGATGCTGAATGGTTAAGCAGAGGAATTTTCAATACCTACCAAAAACGTAATTTACGTTATTCGCAGATTGTTCCGATTTCGATGTTTGAAGAAAAAAATTCAGGATCGAATCTTCCGGCGCAAATTGATATTTATGCTAAAAAAGGAACTTCGTATGAATTTTTATTCATGGCAAAAGGCGGAGGATCTGCAAACAAAACTTACTTATACCAACAAACAAAATCATTACTGAACGAAAAATCAATGGATGCTTTTGTTCGCGCGAAAATAAAAGATCTGGGAACTTCCGCTTGTCCGCCTTACCATTTGGCTTTGGTAATTGGAGGAACTTCTGCTGAAGCAAATTTAAGTGCTGTTAAAAAGGCTTCTGCCGGATATTACGATCATTTACCAACTACCGGGAACATGTCGGGTCAGGCATTTCGTGATATCGAATGGGAACAAAAAGTACAGCAAATTTGCCAGGAAAGTGCCATTGGAGCTCAGTTTGGTGGGAAATATTTTACGCATGACGTACGGGTAATCCGTTTGCCTCGTCACGCTGCTTCCTGTCCGGTTGGATTGGGAGTTTCGTGTTCTGCTGATAGAAATATAAAAGGAAAAATCACGAAAGACGGAATCTTCGTGGAACAATTAGAAGTTAATCCGAAACAATTTTTACCAGAAACAGCTCCACATTTAGAAGCTCCGGTTGAAATCGATTTGAATATGCCAATGGTAGATATGCTGGCAAAACTGACTCAATATCCAATCAAAACCCGCTTAAAATTGAACGGAACCGTAATTGTAGCCCGTGATATCGCACATGCTAAAATCATGGAAATGCTGGAGGCAGGTCAGCCAATGCCGGAATATTTTAAAAATCATCCTGTTTATTATGCAGGACCAGCAAAAACTCCGGAAGGAATGGCTTCTGGAAGTTTTGGACCAACAACAGCAGGACGTATGGACGTGTATGTAGATGAATTCCAAAAACATGGCGGAAGCATGATTATGCTGGCAAAAGGAAACCGGACCAAACAAGTTACAGACGCCTGCAACAAATATGGTGGATTCTATTTAGGTTCTATCGGAGGTCCTGCGGCTATTTTAGCACAGGACAATATCCTGAAAGTGGAAGTTGTCGATTTTGAAGAATTAGGAATGGAGGCGGTTCGTAAAATTACCGTTAAAGATTTCCCGGCTTTTATTATTACTGATGATAAAGGGAATGATTTCTTTGAGAATTTATAAAACTTATTTGAAAAAATACCCCAAGATTGTATATTTCTATAGAAGTTTAAAACTCATAAACAAAAAACCGCCTTCTGGCGGTTTTCTTTTTTTAGAATAAAATATTTTACTTTTTATTAATCATATTTTCACTCCATTACTTTTTAATAAATTTTTTAACAACTCTTTTTTCACCGTTATTTAATTCTATAAAATAAATTCCTGTAGTTAATTTACTTACATCTATAGGACTTCCGGATAGTTCTCCTGAACTAATTTGCTGTCCTAAAGTATTTGTAATTTTGAAAACAGATCCATTATTTTTTGATAGCGAAATATTTAATTCATTGTCTACAGGGATTGGATATAATACAAAATCGGAAGTTTCAGTAGTTTCTGCCAATCCGTTAATAGTTTCCTGAACAACAACTGCTCCCGAAGCCGTAATATTTATAGAATAGTCTTCAACTTGCCCATATGAAAAAGCTTCGCACGAAGTTGGAATTCCATTGTATTTCATTGAAACTCTCATTCTTGTAGTTCCAAGAGTTGCAGTAGCCGGAATTGTAATTGTTCCTGTTACCGGAGTAGTTTTTGATGCTGCTTTTGTCCAGACAGTTTCACCTGAATCGGCAAAATCACCGTCTTGGTTGTAATCAATGAATACTGCATACCCTTCATTATAAATTGTTGATGTCCAGGATGGTGTTATGGTAATAGTATAGGAAGTTCCTCTCGCAGCATTTGTAGAAACAGCGGTATAATTTTCATAACCTGTTGTAGCTGTTGAGGTATTGTTAATCGTTCCAAAAACAACTTTGCCAATTCTTTCATCTGCAGAACTGTTTCCGGATGATGTGCAATAAGTAATAGCAGCTGCAAGGGTGGTAACATTTACTGCGCTGCTTGCCGCTGATACATTTCCTGCAGCGTCTTTAGCTTTTACAGTAAAACTATACGCTGTTGAAGCGGTTAATCCAGTAACAGCATAAGTCGTAGTGGCAGACGAGCCTTTTAAAACTGTTCCCTGGTAAATATCATATCCCGTTACTGCTACATTATCTGTTGAAGCTGTCCATGATAAATTGGTTGTTGTACTTGTTGTACCTGAAGCCGCAAGAGCAGTTGGTGCAGTTGGTACAGTTGTATCTGCAGAGCCTGTGTAGGCAGCTCCAACACCAACAGCATAAAATGCATTTGTTGTTGCAATAACCTCTGCTGATCCTGCACCGTATAAATCAATTGCCGATTGTATTCCAGAGGTTCTAGCATTAGCAAAAGTTGAATTAGCAGTTAAATAAACACTTTCTAAACGAAAAGCTATTTTTGCAGCCTTATCAATTGTAATTCCGGAAACATTATATGCATTTCCAATGTCGTTTGTTCCTGTCTTACCTACTGCCAGAATATAAAACCAATGATTTAATACCCCGGAGTTAGTATGTACTCCACAATAATCATTATTGCTTGTTGGTGTACAGTTTACATTTACCCAATAAGTTCCCCCATAAGTATCTGGTTGTCCCTCAGAATTTGGATCACTCATTGATCGTAAAGCTGCATGCCCTGATCTTCTTTCTATATCCTCTCCAATTAACCAGATAGATTTTGTTGGAGCAGCGAAATATTCAATACACGCCCCCCAAATATCAGAAAAGCCCTCGTTCATTGCTCCTGATTCTTTTTGATACGCTAAGTTTGCTGTATAGGTACAAATAGCATGACCAATTTCATGACCGGCAACATCAAGAGATGTTAAAATGTCAAAATATGTTCCACTTCCGTCTCCGTAAGTCATTACACTTCCGTTCCAGTAAGCATTATCGTATGCATTACTGTAGTGTACATAACTTTTTATGATAGTGCCTGCATTATCAAAGCTGTTTCTGCCATGTACAGTAGACCAGTAATCATAAGTTTTTTCGGCTCCCCAATGCGCATCCAATGCACCATTGTCTTTGTTTGCATTTGCATACTCAGCTGCGGTCCAGTTATTATCTGCATCTGTAAAATTTACTGCTGCTGTATAACTGGTTCCTTTTTGCATATTAAAGGTATTTATACCTAAACCTCTGGTTGCATCTGCTAATCTATATGATGATCCGCTTAAAGTAGTTTGTATTACCTGTGTTCCGCTATAACGTGTAGCTGCATTGGCTGCTACGATAGCAATATTAGAATTGGAAGATTCTTTTGATCCGGTTACACCAGCAGTTTTTGACCTTCCGTGGCTATATTCTCCGAGGTGTTTTATAGTTGCATTGTAAAATAAAACTTGTCCGTTAATAGCATCTATGTATAAATCGCCACGACTTACGGGATTTGTTGCGTAGATATCAAATTTATAAGCTAAACGAACATTATCACTGGTTCTTTTTTGCCCCTGATCTTCCATGGCGGGCAATAAGACCAATTCTCCTTTGGGTTTTTCATAACTCATTTCTTTCGCATCAAGTGGGGTTTCCCATAGATATTGCTTTGCACCGATGTGACTTGTTGCTTTGTTAAAAGCTTCTTCCTCTGAAAGTTTTGGTATTATTTTTACATTCTCAAGATTGTAATATTCACCATTCATAGAAACTAATTTTCCGTTTTTATAATGCAGGCTGTAGTTGGCAAACTCTACTTTAATTCCCTGATCATACAATTGGAATTTTTCATGCGTATATCCATCTTTATCTGTTTCGGTTCTGATTTTGGCAAAAGACTGGTTTTCTTTTAGCCCTAATTGATCCTGAAAGACCTTTCTTGAATCTGAATCTTTGTAGGTAGCACTTTCGCTAAAGATAATTGAACTTGGTAATCCGTTTTCGGATACATTTTTCTGACTTACGCGTTTGTCTGTTACTTGCGAAAATGCAGTTAAAGAAAATGTGAGCATAACAACTGTCGTAGTGACAATTTTTGGTAATTTTTTTTCCATAATAAAAGGGGTTTAAAATTGGTAATGGATTAAAAACCAAAATATCTAATGTAAGTAAATACTTTAATTTAAGGCAAAAGTATTTTAATTTTGTTATTTAATCGATTAAATTTGCTTTTAATCGATTAAATACAACAACTTTTGTCTTAAATACACTTTTATTTAACAAATTATAAGGATTTTACAAAAATACATACGAAAATTAACATATTATTGAATCACAATGCACTGAAAACAGACCTTCGTAACTCTTTAAAAACTAAAAACAGAATATCTGTTAAATTTACCCTACAAAAAAGGCCAGCTTTTTAAAGCCGGCCCTTGATAGGTTTTATAAAAAATAATTATCTTATATCCATTTCCGGAATTTCGCCTTCAACAATCAAATCAGCTTCAGTTGAAGCAATAATATGCTCAACAGAAATGCCTGGCGCGCGTTCTAAGAGCTTAAAGCCTTTTGGAGTTACTTCGAGAACTGCCAATTCAGTTACGATCTTTTTAACGCATCCTACACCGGTTAATGGCAAACTGCATTTTTTGAGGATTTTTGATTCACCTGCTTTGTTGACATGCATCATGGCAACGATGATATTTTCTGCAGAAGCTACCAAATCCATTGCACCGCCCATACCTTTTACCATTTTACCCGGAATTTTCCAGTTGGCAATATCTCCGTTTTCAGAAACTTCCATCGCACCCAGGATTGTCAAATCTACTTTCTGGCTGCGGATCATTCCGAAACTAAAAGCCGAATCAAAAAAGCTCGCTCCCGGAAGCGTTGTAATCGTTTGCTTTCCTGCGTTGATAATATCTGCATCTTCTTCTCCCTCAAAAGGAAATGGCCCCATGCCCAAAACACCGTTTTCGCTTTGAAATTCAACAGAAATATCTTCCCGAACATAATTCGCAACCAAAGTCGGAATCCCGATTCCAAGATTGACAAAATAGCGATCTTTTACTTCTTTGGCAATTCGTTTTGCAATATCTTCTTTTGTTAACATATTTTCTAATGTGTCAATTTGGAAATTAGATAATTAGATAATGCCTTACTTTCGCAATCTAATTCATTATCTAATTATCGCATTATCTAATTATCTAATTCTTAGCTCGAACTGTACGTTGTTCAATACGTTTCTCAAACTTTTCTCCCTGAAAAATACGCTGTACCATAATTCCCGGAATATGAATTTGATTGGGATCTAAAGTTCCAACCGGAACCAATTCTTCGACTTCGGCAATGGTGATTTTTGCAGCGCCAGCCATACAGGCATTGAAGTTTCTGGCAGTTCCTTTAAAGATCAGGTTTCCGGCTTCATCACCTTTCCAGGCTTTTACAATGGCAAAATCGGCTTTGAAAGCGTGTTCCATGATGTGCATTTTCCCGCTGAATTCACGGACTTCTTTTCCTTCTGCTACTTCGGTTCCGTAACCAGCCGGCGTAAAAAAAGCAGGAATTCCGGCTTGTGCGGCACGACAGCGTTCGGCTAAAGTACCTTGTGGAGTGAGTTCAACTTCCAATTCTCCTGAAAGCATCTGGCGTTCGAATTCAACATTTTCACCAACGTACGAAGAAATCATTTTTTTGATTTGCCTTTTTTGAAGGAGTAGTCCTAATCCAAAATTATCCACACCTGCGTTATTTGAGATACAGGTTAAATCTGATATCGGTGTGTTGACTAAGGCTGCAATGGTGTTTTCAGGAATTCCGCATAAACCAAATCCGCCAAACATAATCGTCATGCTGCTTTCTATTCCTTCAATAGCATCGTGAACATTATTTACTTTTTTTGTTATCATAACAAAGTGTCTTTATTACTGTATTCTTTTGATAAAAATACCATTTTTAGATTAATTTATAACGATTTCGTAAAAAATAAACTAAATCTATTCTAAAAAAAATATCCTTTTGTATACTTCCGAATTTCAGAAGCCACAAAAGGATGTTTTTTATACAAAAAAGAGAACAACTTAAATTACAGTTCGAATTCGTCTGTATTCTGTTCTGTTTGTGTAGTGTCTTTTACAACAGCTGGTCGGGTGTAGCAATCTACTTTTATAGAAAGATTGGCAGGTCGTTCGAACTCTGCTTTGGAAACCTGAAGTCCCGGATCAGCATAACAAAGTTTCATAAAATAACCCCAAACTGGCAAAGCTGCTGTTGCTCCCTGTCCGTAAGTCAGGCTTTTGAAACGTGCTGAACGATCCTCGCAGCCTACCCAGACTCCGGTTACTAAGTTGGGCACCATGCCCATAAACCAACCATCAGACTGGTTTTGTGTTGTTCCGGTTTTACCCGCAATAGGATTTTTGAACATGTACGGATAACCTGTCCAACGATTATCTCCGCTTCCGCCGCCCTGTGTGCGTAAACGTGCACCTGATCCGGTTTCTGTAACACCCTGAAGTAATTTGATTACTGCAAAAGCAATATCTTTATTTAAAACATCATGAGATTCCGGGATTGGCTCGTAAATTACCTCTCCGCTTTTGTTTTCTATTCGGCTTAAAAATTGTGGTTTTACATACACACCCTGATTGGCAAATGTGCTGTAAGCAGCGACCATATCTTCAACAGTAATATCAACGGCACCTAATGCGATTGAAGGCTGCACCGGAATCTCCGTTTTAACCCCTAATTTTTGTGTTAGCTCTACAACGGCTTCCGGACCGGTTCTGTCTATTAATTTTGCTGAAACTGTATTGATGGAACTTGCCAGACCTTGTTTTAAAGTTACCATTCCGCGGTATCTATTATCAGAGTTTCTTGGCTCCCAATCTGCAGTTACATGATGGCGGCCTTTGCGAATTACAAATGGCCCGTCAAGAATTGAATCACACGGTGACATATTTAATTGTTCGATTGCTGTTGCATAAACAAACGGTTTAAAAGTAGACCCCACCTGTCTTGCCCCCTGCCCTACGTGATCGTATTGAAAATATTTATAATTGATTCCGCCAACCCATGCTTTGATATTTCCAGTTTGAGGCTCCATCGCCATCAAACCTGACTGCAAAAAGTGTTTATAATAACGAATAGAATCCAAAGGAGTCATTATCGTATCACGTTCTCCTTTCCAGGTAAAAATGCGCATTTGTGTTTTTACCTTGAATGAATTGATGATTTCGTCCTCACTTTTATCCATATTTTTCATAACCGCCCAGCGCGTAGAATTTTTCATGGCCTGCATTATGATTCTATCTGTTTCTGCTTTGGTAATATTTACGAAAGGTGCATTTTTATTGGTTTTCATTTCAATAAAAAACTGCTTCTGAAGATTTTTCATGTGTTCAGAAACGGCTTCTTCTGCATACGCCTGCATTCTTGAATCGATAGTGGTGTAAATTTTTAAACCATCTTTATAAATGTCATAATCAGATCCGTCCGGTTTTTTATTCTCCGCAACCCATTTTTTCATGTAATCACGCAGATATTCCCTGAAATAAGTTGCTGTTCCTTCACGATGGCTTTCTAATTTAAATTTTAAAGAGATGGGTAAATCCTGGTATTTTTCTTTTTCAGCATCCGTAATCATTTTGGCTTTTGCCATTTGTGAAAGCACAACGTTACGACGGTTTTTTACACCTTCGGGATTACGAATCGGATTATATAATCCTGAATTCTTGAACATTCCGACCAAAATAGCCGATTCATCTACAGTTAAATCTTTTGGCTCCTTAGAAAAATAGGTTTGTGCCGCAGAACTTACTCCAACAGAATAATTTCCGAAGTCATACACGTTGCAATACATGGCCAAAATTTCGTTTTTGGTGTATTGTCGTTCCAGACGAATGGCGATAATCCATTCTTTTATTTTTTGTACAATTCTAAAAGGTAAAAATCTTGATCCTTCACCGTGGAATAATTGTTTCGCTAATTGTTGTGTTAAGGTACTCGCACCACCATTAGTTCCTAAAGTAAAAACAGCTCTTAAAGTTCCGCGTCCGTCAATTCCTGAATGTTCATAAAAACGGGCATCTTCGGTAGCCACCAAAGCTTCAACCAAATTTTTTGGTAAATCAGAATATTTAAGCTGTGATCTGTTGGTTTTGAAATACTTACCAATCACAACTCCGTCTGAAGAAATAATTTCGGTAGCCAGATTAGAATCCGGATTTTCTAAATCTTCAAAAGAAGGCATTGAGCCAAAAAGCCCCCATGAAGCAAATAAAAAGAACGCTAAAATACTGAGTAAAGCGTATGCAAAAATCCTCCAAAACTTATTTTGATAGTATTTAACATCTTTTGTGCTATTTGATTGATTGTTTTTTTTGGTAGCCATAACTATTTTAAATCTTTTTGTTCTATTCTAAAACCTACATCTGTAATACCTTCTAATTCCTGGACACCTGGAATTTTACCTGATTCCCTAACGGCTTGCTTAATGTGTACTTTGTATTTTCCTCTAAATTTTACACCTTCTTTTAAGTACAGTTTACTTTCTTTAATATCTGAAAAACCATTTCCTAACAGCGTCCCATCAGGATTTGCCATTTGGTATTCGAGCGTATCCACCTTCGTAAATCCGTTTGGCATTTCTATTGCTACAATTAAGAACAGATTATTAAAAGGATAATTGTTGTTGTTCCTTAAATTTACAAATAGATCGTAACGTTTTGTGGAATCTAAAACGGGTATATCGAAGGTTACGATACTGTCTTTGTGCCAGGCACTACCAACAGATTTGTACTCATCAAACACCCTTTTTTTATCACATGAAAAAAGAAGGATCGCTACTATAAGCAGGATTCCGCTATTTTTTATTCTCATTTTTAGTAATAATTATAGGTTTTCTGGGTTCAGCAGGCTTTTTATCATTCGAATTGTTTGGTTTGTTCGTTTGATTTTGCTTATTGGGCCTGTTTTGATTTCCGGCCGGTTTATTATTGTTTGGTTCCTGCGGTTTATTGGTTTGTATTTTGTTTGCATTAGGAACAATGGCATTAGAAACAACCGCACTTTCTCCTGGTTTACGTTTGCGATTTGGCTTTTTCTTCTTTTTTGGCTGGTCAAAACGGGTTAAACTTTCCTGGCCCATTGCATTATTGAAGTCTTTTTCAGGCTCAACAGTAATTTCTATTGCAAAATCCTCTAATGAAGAAACTTTGTTTTTTGATTTGTTTTCGGCAATAATTTCTTTTACCTGATCGATTTTTAAAACATGCCAGTTTGCGAAATTATTAGTGTAAGCAAACCACATTAATCCTTTAAAAATATCTTGTTTCTGACAGATTGCATCACCTTTTTCGGTCACTAATTTAGTGTCGTAATCCGGAAAATCTTTTAATGCGTCCATGTAGGTATCCAACTCATAGTTTAGACAGCATTTCAGTTTTCCACATTGTCCGGCTAATTTTTGTGGATTTAACGAAAGTTGCTGGTAACGCGCCGCTGATGTATTGACACTCCTGAAATCGGTTAGCCAGGTTGAACAGCAAAGTTCACGCCCGCAAGAACCAATTCCGCCCAAACGAGCTGCTTCCTGACGGAAACCAACTTGCTTCATTTCGACTCTGGTGCTGAATTCTTTCGCAAAATCTTTAATTAAAAGCCGGAAATCGACCCTGTCATTTGCGGTGTAGTAAAATGTAGCTTTTGATCCGTCTCCCTGAAATTCGATGTCTGAAATTTTCATTTCAAGTTTGTGCGAAATAGCCAATTCACGGGCTCGAACTTTCATAGGTTCCTCGCGATCACGAGCTACAGACCAAATATCAATATCTTTTTGGGATGCTTTTCGGTAAATTTTTGGCACTTCATTACTTTCGTGATTGACTCCTTTTTTCTTCATTTGAATTTTAACCAATTCTCCTGTCAAAGTAACAATCCCAATATCATGTCCCGGTGAAGCAACAGTTGCTACAATATCACCAATACTTAACGTTAATTTCTCTGTATTTCTAAAAAATTCCTTGCGCCCGTTTTTAAAACGAACCTCAACACAGTCAAAAATCGCCTCTCCATTGGATGGACTCATGTTCGAAAGCCAGTCAAAAACCGTTAATTTATTGCAGCTGTCGGTGCCGCAAGTCCCATTATTTTTACAACCCTTTGGTGCGCCGCCATCTGAGGTTGAACAACTTGTACATGCCATAATTATATATGTAGTGTTGCAAAAGTGCAACTTAAGTTCATAAACGTTTGAACGGTAAAGATAGTATTTTTTTTAGTTTGCGTTTTATCGATTAAAACTAAAGCCTTGTTAAATAAAAAAACCTATTTTGATTGATGCAAAATAGGTTTTTAGTTATTTAAAACCTGAATTGATTATTAATTTTTTGAAGCAGAAAAATTAAGTATTTCCAGCACGCATGTTCCCGCTTTACGTTGCAATCTTTTGTGCCGAACCCCGGCACAAAAGGATTCACTGCAATCGGGGCTAAAAGGAAATTTTGCTTTTTTACGAACATTCCAAAATAATAACTTACGATTTAACAATAACCAACGGTTCAATAATTGGTTTTGGATTTAAAATCTTTTATTTTAGTTTTTTTATTTCCTTATCAAAGTCAGAAATTATTTTTTGGGTTTTATTGAAGTCTTCATAAGCTGCAATTGCTTTTTTGTCTGCACGTAGTTTTGTCATTTTTCCTTTTCCTTCCATTATTTTATAATCATTAAAAGACAAAAATTTATTCACGCTTGCTGCCAATTGTGCCATCGTAAAAGTATTCTGCCGCTCTATTAACCCTTCGATGTAATCAAAATATCCTGTTACGGTACGCTCCAATTGTTTAATTTCCTTTTCCTGTAAATAATTTTTGGCAACAATCACATCCGATTTCAGGACTCTCCCGTTTGGACCGTTTTTCCAGGTAGTCAATCCCATATTTTCTTTTTTGGCATCAGCCGTTTTGAAAATGATTTCGGCAGCCGTTTTTCCAGTAATCGCAAAATGAAATTTATTCTGAACTATGGCATAGAAATTTTTAGTGATATCGGCATTGCTGTCATAATCAATACTGCATTCTGCAAAAATATCAGTTACTTGCTGGTAAATTCTTCTTTCACTCGCCCGGATTGAACGAACTCTTTGCAGTAATTCTTTGAAATAATCCTTACCAAAAATAGCCTGACCTTGTTTTAAGCGATTGTCATCTAAAACAAAACCCTTTATGATATATTCTCTCAAAGTTTGTGTAGCCCAAATGCGAAATTGTGTGGCTTTAGTGGAGTTTACCCTATAGCCAACCGAAATTATAGCGTCGAGACTATAATGTTTTACTTTATAATTTTTACCGTCTGATGCAGTTGTCGAGAAAACCTCGGTAACTGAATTTTCTTCTAATTCATTACTTTCAAAAATATTTTTTAAGTGTAATGAAACATTGTCAGTAGTGCAGTTGAACAATAATGCCATTGCTTTTTGTGAAAGCCATACTGATTCATTTTGCAACAAGACATCAACGCGTATTTCTCCGCTTGGTGCTGTGTATAATACAAATTTTTTTAAATCTCCATCCATAACTTCTACGTGGGTATTTTAACAAATGTAGCTATTGTATACTAAAAAAACCTATTCTGTTGGGAACAAAATAGGTTTTTTAAACTGACTTTTTAGAATAAATTTACCCAAAAACTTTATATATTTTATCTGATAATCTGATTCTGAAAGGAACCTCAAAAGTAACTTTATCACCAATTTTAGCTTTTTCGGTTTCAACTCCGTTGACAATCAGTTTTTCTAAAGTCAATTCCTGATTACCAGTTGTTGGTCCTGAGATTAGGATTTTATCGCCACTGTTTAATTCCTGGTTTTCCATAGTAAATTGTCCAACCTGTGCTTTTACATAATAATGCTCTGCTTTTCCAAGCAATACTTTTTTTACTTTTACTTTTTGACGGATATCGGCTGGTTTAGCTCCGCTCCTTTCGGCTCCGACTTGTGTATTTGCTGTAGCCAAAGCTGTATCTGCTAGTTCTCCTGAGTGTTTGAATTTTAAATTTTCCGATTTTCCTTTTCTGAATACTTTATTTCCCACTTGTTTTCCGGTTCTCAATCTTACCTGATCTACTAAAGGCAAATGTATAATGTCGAGACATTCAACAGAACAGCAGTTTTCCATTGCAGCTTTACATTCATCACATTGAATAAACAACAAATGGCAGCCATCATTTTCACAATTAGTATGATTGTCGCAAGGTTTTCCGCATTGGTGGCATTGCGAAATAATATCATCTGTGATTCTTTCGCCAAGACGATTATCGAACACAAAGTTTTTTCCGATGAACTTGCTTTCTAAACCTTCTTCTTCAATTTGTTTGGCGTAATTGATGATTCCGCCCTCTAATTGAAAAACATTTTTAAAACCCTTATGTTTGAAATAAGCACTGGCTTTTTCGCAACGAATTCCGCCCGTGCAATACATCACCAGGTTTTTATCTTCTTTATGATTTTGAAGCTGCTCGTTGATGATTGGCAAACTCTCTCTGAATGTCTCAACATCCGGAGTAATGGCGTTTTTAAAATGTCCCACTTCACTTTCGTAATGATTTCTAAAATCTACTACTATTGTATTTGGATCATCCAGAATTTCGTTGAATTCCCTGGCTTTCAGGTGTACACCGATATCGGTTACATCAAAAGTTTCGTCGTTTAAACCGTCGGCAACAATTTTGTCACGCACTTTGATGGTTAATTTTAAAAAGGAATGGTCATCATGCTCCACCGCTTCATTCAAACGGATGCCTTTCATGAAATCGTAAACCTCAAGAGTTGCTCTAAAACCTTCGAGATTTTCTTCCGGAATACTCATTTGAGCGTTTATTCCTTCGTTGGCTACGTAAATTCGGCCTAAAGCATCGAGCTTATTCCAGGCTACAAATAAATCATCGCGAAATTTTTTGGGATCTTGAATTTTGGCATACGCATAGAAAGACAACGTTAGTCGTTGTTTACCGGCATCATCGATCATGATGGCTCTTTCTTCTGCGCTCAAAGTGTTGTACAGTTGCATGCTATAAACAGTTTTAAGTTTAGAAAATATTGTTTTGAAAGTGCGAAGTTAAGGAAAAAGGTGCAAAGTTGCAAAGGCTTTGATGAGGTTCAAAGGTACAGAGTCACAAAGGTTCAAAGGTTTTAAAAGGTGTTTACTAAAAAGCAAAAAGCACTATGTAAAATAGTGCTTTAAATCTTTGTTCCTCTGTACCTTTTTGAGTCTTTGTCCCTCAAAAATTAACAAAATTCGTTGAACGCGTCCTGCAAATTCTCAGCGATTAATTCAGCCGGGCGGCCTTCGATGTGGTGACGCTCTAACATGTGAACCAATTCTCCGTTTTTGAACAAAGCCATAGATGGCGATGATGGAGGAAAAGGAAACATGTGTTGTCTTGCAGCATCAACCGCTTCTTTATCAACACCTGCAAAAACTGTAATTAGGTGATCTGGTTTTTTAGCACCTTCTAAACTCATCTTTGCTCCCGGGCGTGCATTTCTAGCAGCACAACCGCAAACAGAATTTACAACTACTAAAGTGGTGCCTTCGGACTTAATAGCGTTATCTACGGCGTCAGCACTATGTAAATCTTGAAAACCTGCAGATGTTAATTCAGCCTGCATTGGTTTTACCATTTCTTCTGGATACATATTTTTATTTTTTAAATTTACTTTTGATTCTGCAAAGTTACAAAGTTTAGTTGCAACTAGTTAATTTGAAGTATAAAGTTTTGTTATAGTTGGATTGAGAAAGTCGAAAGTTTGAAAACCATAATGTCGAAAGCCAAAACCAAGAGGTAAAATCGATCCTTAATTATTATTTGCTAAACTTGATTTGATACGGATACGTCTCGTAAACGGTATTATCTTCATTAATTGTATATCCCTTGGCAGCATCTTCTCTTGCAATACCCACCAAAGCGACAACTTCTTCCCGTGATTTTCCTTGTTTGAGCCAACAAATTGCTTTATAATACTTTACATCTGAAAATTCAGGATAGACTCTCAACGCTTTATCAAAAATGGCAATTGCTTCATCCCATTTTTTCAATTCATACTTGGCAATTCCCTGATAAAAATAGGCTGTAGCATGTTCTAATTGTTGTCTGTTTTTATAAATATCATTAACATAATCATCAAAAAGCTTTTCTGCTTTTTCATATTCATTTAGCTGCAGATAACAAATTCCTTTGTAGAAATTGAAGGAATGATCCATAACGTAACTATCTCCATATAATTTTATGGCTTCGTCAAAGTCTACAATAGCCTCTTTGTAGGCACGGGTAAAAATGCATTTTATAAATGCGCGATATGACAACCAACGCTCTTTTTTGTAGTAGACAGCTTTATCCAAATACTGCATTCCCACTTCATATTTTTTGCATTTGAAATATGGCATTGATTTTTGCTGCCATAAATAAGCAACGGTGCTGTCTTTTTTCAGTCCCGTGTCAAGACAATCTTGCCATTCGGTCATTTCAAAAGTATAATTATATTTTTCAGCACAGTTTATCAGAAATTCTTCTATTATTGCATCGTGTACTTTATTTGTTGAGACTTGTCCAAATGATAAAAGGGTAAAAAAGATAGTAATTCCTAAAGTAATATTTTTCAAAGGTTACTTTTTTTGGTTAAATTTATTTTAAAGAAAGATTACTCTAAATAAAGACTTTATAAACGGAATTTTTGGGCACTTTAAAATAACTTTAACATCTTCAATCAAATTCGTTTCCTCATCCAAAAATTTAAAAATTAATGCAGAATCTCCTTTTTTGAATAAGGAAGAAAAAATAGCACTTCCCAATTCATTATGGCGATGCAGAATATCCAAAAGCAATAAATCGTAAAACCAAAATTTACTTTTTTTATGAAAGGAAGACATTTTTGTGTTTTCATTTTGAAGAAAGGCAACCAATTTCGATGATTTTTTATCTGAATTTTTAAAAGTATATCCCGTACTTGCTTTCGTCCAGCCGCCTGCAGTGCCAATATTGAGAACTCTTTTTGTGTTTTTTTTCCAAAATGGATAACAGGTCATTGGGATACTTCCCTGTTCCTTTTCTGTAATTTCAAATTGATCCGCTCCTAAATTCTTAAGATAAATTTGAATCTCATTTTCATATTCTTCTTTCAGAAGAAGGTTTTCTGAAAACAACGTATATTCTACTAAAGCTTTGGTTTTGGAAGTCGGTAAAACATACATAAACCTTGTATTTCCTCTTTGTTCTATCGAAAAATCCATGAATGTGGCTTGTTCAGGATTGAAGATTTCATTATTACTTTTTACAAACCAGCCCACAAAATGCTGCTGCAAAACCGGATATTTAGTTTGGCTTAAAACCAAAGCCTTAGTATAAATGCTGTTGAATAAATAAGTACACGTATATCTTCCAGCTTCCGTACCAACAAAAACATGAGTTTCGAGTTCGTTGATATCGGTTACTTTTTCGTTTAGAAAAGTAATGTTTGACTGTTTTGAAAGTGTCTCAAAAACAAAATTGTAGAAATCTATTCCCCGAATTTGATTGTAGCGATACGGTTTCAAATATAAATCTCTTCGGAAATTTTCATTGGCAAATAATGCCGAATCCCATTTTTTTGAGATAACCGAATCCCATATTGTTTGATTTTTATCCCAAAAACACCAGGTTCTGTCATTAGTTTTCTTCGCATCTTCATCTAATAACAAAATGGTTTTGTCTGTGAACTTTCCAGACAAAACCATTTTGTAAACGGTCATCAAGGCAGACAAACCTGTCCCTGTAAAAATGTAATCGAAGTGTTGGATTTGCGAAGAATTCATTCTCAAAAATAAGAAATTTTATTCTTTCAATTTTTCTAAAAGCAGTTTAAAATCTTTTGCATTAAGAGAATTGTTATGTTGAAGAATAATTTCGTTTCTGTCATTCAAAACGCATAAAACCGGATAAACAATTTGATTATTGATTGTTCCGAGCTGTAAAGCCAATTCATGAACGCCAACATTATTTCCCGATGGTTTGTATTTAAATGTCTGATTATTAAAGGTGATATCTCGTCTCTCCTCGGCATTCAATTCAATAAAATAGAAATCGGAATTCAGTTTTTCGATAATTTCCTGATTTTTGAAGGTCGTGCTTTTCATTCTCTGGCAAAACTGACACCAATCGGTATGGATGAAAACGATTATTTTTCGCTTTTGAATTTGCTGTAAACTATCAATTGCTTCAAAGGTTCTGTTTTTAAGCTGGCAGAATCCAGTTGAGGTAATTCCAAAAAAGAAGATAATTATGGCTAGCTTTTTCATTTGTTAGTTTTTTTATCCGATTGTCACCCTGAGCGGAGTTGAAGGCTAGTGAATTAAAGCGGCTTCGACTCTGCTCAGCCTGACAAATATCAACCAGGTATCTAAACATTTATCTAAAATTATATCGCAATCCAAAAAATCCTCGAATGGTCTGATTTTGCCCGTAAACATAAGTCGTATCAAAAGTTAAACCATACGGATTATCCGGTGTCGCCAATACTTTTCCAGCCGAATCATATTGCACATTTTTATCAAAAGGATCATTGGCCCTTGAAATCAAAAACGGATTATTTTGCTTTGGCGTAAAGTTCAACAAATTTTTAACGCCTCCGTATATTTCAAAATCTTTCCAGCCCGAATACGTAAACTGAATATTCTGAATACTGTACCAGGGCGACTTCGGACTTCTTGGGTCTAAATCGCTCAGTAAAGGTAAGTTCATCGGACTATAAAGATTCCCCGTATAATCCAGTAATAAATTTAGAGGTTCTACTTTATACGAAATGCTCCAGGTCCCGGTAAAATTCTCGGTTAAAAATGGTCTTTCCGAAATTCCGTTTTCTACATTTTTATTATCTAAAACTGTAGCGCCCAAAATGAATTTTAATCCGTTTGTAAAGTTCAGATCAACATTCGTGCTGATTCCCTGGCTAATGGCATAACCATTGATGTTATCATAAATAATTTTATTGGGATCTGTTTCATAATCTGAAATGATTTTATTACTGAATCGGGTATAAAAAGCCGTAGTTTCAATCCCGATAAAAGTTCCGTTTGTAAAGTTTATTTTCTGAATATAATTCAGATTCACGTTGACTGATTGTTCCGGTTTCAAATCATTCTCAATCACAACATCCCGCGAGCCTGTAAGTGCCGCGTGATCTTCGGTAAATAAATTCACTACCCTAAATCCAGTTCCGGCGTTTAATCTAAAAATTGCATTATCATTCGCCTTGAAGCGATACGCCAGTCTCGGAGTAAAAATAGACCCATGAATCGAGTTGTAATCATATCGTGCTCCTAATAAAACCTGACTTTTTGGTGAGAATGTAATTTCATCCTGAACAAAAATTCCCGGCAGCCAGGTACTTTCGGCCTGGTTTGTTGCGGGCGTATTGTCATCATAATACGTATATCGATTGGCGATTCCGGCAAGTAAATCATTTCTGCCGGTCTTTTTATCCCAGGTCAATTGCAAAAAACCAATTTTTTGGTTCGCGATATAGGATGTCGTTCCGTAACGGCTGTCCTGATAGTGTACATTTCCAGAGAAGGAAAGCATCAGTTTTTCTTCAAAAGGTAATTGATAACTCCCAATTAACTCTCCTCTTTTAGTATAAATACTTTCACCGTAAATTTCGTCACCTCCACGATATTTTTTCTCCCAACGCACATCTCCACCCCAGCGATCTTCATACATTCCGCGTGCTGCAATGGTAAACAAACGATTATTATTTCGCTGAAAACTCCATTTATTGAAAACCGAAACCCTTTCAGAAAGCGTGACATCGGTAAAATTATCCTTGTCTTTGTCTATTGTCTGATCGTAATTGAAGTAATTAACGCCTAAAATCGAAGTCGCTTTTTTCCCGGCATTAAACTTCATTCCCAAATCGAGATTGCTTTCAAAATAAGTAGTTGTAAAATAATCCGCAGAAAAAACCGGAGCATTAGTTGGGTTTTTGGTAATAATATTGATTAAACCACCAACGGCTTCACTTCCATAAAGAGACGAAGCCGGTCCTTTTACAATTTCGATTCGTTCGACCAAAGAATTCGGAATTCCGGACAAACCGTAAACTGTTGAAAGACTGCTAACAATTGGCATTCCGTCAATTAATACCAAAGTATACGGCCCTTCTAAACCGTTTATATGAATATCTCCTGTATTGCACACACCGCAATTGAGCTGTGGCCGAACGCCGTTTATGTTTTGTAACGCTTCATATATGCTTGGAGTTGGATTCTTTTTGAAGAAAACCGGAGAATAAACCTCAACCGGAACAGCACTCTCTAAACGTTTCACGGCTTTTAAAGTTCCTGAAACCACGACTTCATTAAGCTGATTTTTGTTATCCTCTAACTCAAAATCAAGGTTTACAACCTGACCTTTTACAATTGAAAACCTTTGGGTCACTGGTTTGAATCCAGTCGAAGTCACTTGGATTCTGCCACTTTCAATTTCAACATTTTCAAAAACAAAATAACCTAAACTATCTGTAACTGTTTTTTGGCTTGTCCCTAGTAATTGCACATTTACGGCTCGCAATTTTCTTCCTTCACCAGATACAAAACCAGATATTTTATTGATTTCCTGAGCAAAAGAACATTGTAAATTAAATAATATCAATATCCAAATTGAGTTTTTCATTATTATAAAATTAAATTTAGACAAAACTAAAAATTAAATTTGATAAATAACGATTCTAAAGCAAAAATCTTTAAAATTGATTTATTCACTGTAATTTAAAAGATTAATTATTAAAAAAATATTCCTCAATAAGCCCTCTGTTCATTGATGCACCAGCGAAAGAACCTGTAGAAACTGCAATTGCCACAGATCGCATTTGGGTTGTACAATCGCCGCTGGCATAAACTCCGGCAATATTGGTCTTTTGCATGAAATCAACAGTTATCAGGCCTTGTTCATTTACCTCGCATCCCAAATTTTCAGGTAAAGGGCAATGCTGTTCAAACGGCGGTCTTGTATAAATGGCTTTCACCTCAATTTTTTTCTGATTTTTAAAGATTATCTGTTCAATGTCCCCGTTTTTATGTTCAAAAGATTCTATTTCTGCTTCTAAAATTTCAACATCGTGTTTCTTTAATGTTTCGGTTTGTTCCAAAGTCAAGGTCGATTCTCCGTTGGTGCATAATCTCAAATCTTTTGTCCAGTTCGAAATCAATTTGGCATATTCAAAACCCATTTCACCATTGGCAATAATTGCAGTCTTTTTATTTTTGACTTCATATCCATGACAATACGGACAATGTAGGATAGAAATTCCCCAACAATCCGCAAAACCTTTAATTTCCGGAAGTAAATCTTTTACGCCTGTTGCGAACAGGAGTTTCCCTGAGGTGAAAACCTCCCCGGATTTTGTTGTTATTTCAAATCCTTCCTCATTTCTTATAGCTTTTGTGGCAAGTCCATTATAAAAATGAACTGTTTTATAAAGTTCTACCTGTAATTTGGCTTTCGCCGAAATAACACCGGGCCTCTCACCATCTTGTGTTATAAAATTATGTGAATGCGGTGTTTGCCTGTTGCAAGGCAAGCCACTGTCAATGATCAAAACCTGACGCAACGAACGGCCTAAACTCATTGCAGCTGATAATCCGCTATAACTTCCACCGATTATTATTACTTCAAAATTCTTTTGTTTCATAATTATATGTTTAATGATTTTGTTTTTTATGTACTAAATAATTCAATAAATGCCCTATTATCATTCCAATTCCACCTAAATAAATCAGATTCAGATGAAATTCTAAAATGAGTTCACTCAATATACTAATCCAAATCAATCCAATTGAAACAACCAGAATAACAGACACTAAAAGTGAAGATTTTTTCATAATTTTGACAATTGCAAATAAACCAATTGTAGCAAAAAGTAAATCGATAACCGGATTGTGACTTAATCCTAAAGGCAGGATCGTTAAGAGTGGAAAAATCAAACAATGCACCAGACAAATCGTTGCACTTGAAATGCCTAAAATATCGTAAAAGGATGTGGATGTTTTCTTCATTTATTGTAAATTTACTTAATGCAATTATGTTGCAAATATACGTTTTTTATTCAATTGCAACAATGTTGCAATAATTTTTTTAATATTATAAATAATGAAAACAACACGCAATACTACAGCAAAAACAGCCGTTTTAGAGGTTTTTGAGAAATCAAAAACGGCGCTTTCGCATACCGAAATTCAAAAAAAGCTGAACGACGTATGCGATCGCGTTACGATTTACAGAATCTTAGATCGTCTGGTTAATGATGATATAATACATAAAATTTCGAATCTTGACGGAACAGTAAAATATGCAAAATGCAATCATTCCCATCAACGTGTACACATACATAACCATGCTCATTTCAGTTGTGAAAACTGCAATGAAATTACGTGTCTCGAAAATGTTAAGCCTAGTTATATTATGCCACACAACTATAAAGTGAAGGAGATAAACTTTACATTGTCAGGATTGTGTCCCAATTGTTTAAATACCAATATTTAATATTTAGACTTGCCTAAAAAAATTGTTATACAAATACTATTTTTATATATATTTGTTCAAACAACATTTTTATAATGACGAGATCTTTAGATGAGGTAAACCAATCGGTTGCTACAGAACATAAAAAAACAGGATTCAGAAAAATATTAGCCTTTTTGGGTCCGGCTTATCTTGTAAGTGTCGGCTATATGGATCCTGGCAACTGGGCAACAGATATCGCTGGTGGAAGTCAGTTTGGATATTCATTGCTTTGGGTTTTGCTAATGAGTAACTTAATGGCTTTGTTGCTTCAAAGTTTAAGCGCCCGGCTCGGAATCGTCACCCAACGTGATTTGGCTCAGGCATCAAGAGAAACCTATTCAAAATTTATTAATTACATTTTATACTTTTTAGCCGAAATTGCGATAGCAGCATGTGATCTCGCTGAAGTTTTGGGAATGGCAATCGGTATTAATCTGCTTTTTGATATTCCACTGATCGAAGGTGTTTTAATCACCGTTTTAGATACTTTTTTACTTTTGTTCCTAATCAATAAAGGAATCCGAAAAATGGAAGCTTTTATTATTGTTTTGGTTGCGATTATTGGTTTCTCTTTTATTTTTGAAATGATCTTTGCAGAACCGGAGCTTGATAAGGTACTTTACGGGCTAATTCCTTCAATGCCAAATTCTGCAGCTTTATATATTGCTATCGGAATTATTGGCGCAACAGTGATGCCACACAACTTATATTTACATTCTTCATTGGTACAAACCCGTAAATTCGACAGAACTCCAACTGGTATTAAACAAGCCTTGAAATATAATTTTATAGATTCTACAATAGCATTAAACCTTGCCTTTTTTGTAAATGCGGCCATTTTAATTCTGGCTGCAGCCACGTTTTATAAAAACGGGATGTTTGAAGTCGCCGAGATTCAGGATGCACATCAGTTTTTAGAGCCTCTATTGGGAACCAAATGGGCCCCTATTTTATTTGCCGTAGCCTTAATTGCAGCAGGACAAAGTTCTACTATAACAGGAACATTAGCGGGTCAGATTGTAATGGAAGGATATCTTAATTTACGTATTCAGCCTTGGGTCCGACGCATTATAACACGCCTGATTGCTATTGTTCCGGCGGTTATTGTAATTTTAATTTATGGCGAAAGCGTAACCGGAAAGCTTTTGATCCTAAGTCAGGTTATTTTGAGTTTACAATTGGGGTTTGCGATTATTCCACTAATTCATTTTGTGAGTGATAAAACCAAAATGAAAGGTTTTCATATTTCAAAAACAACTCAAATTGCCGCCTGGATTATTGCTTTAATCATTGTTTCATTAAATGCGAAGCTGGTTTATGATGAAATCACATCATGGCTGGAAAATTCCAATAACCCAATGCTTCTATGGTTTACAGTTGTTCCGCTAGCTTTTGGATTTTTGGGTTTGTTGCTTTACATTGTAATAAAACCTTTTATCGCAAGAGCAAAATCGATCGAAAATCATTCACCTCATCATTTAAAATTAGAGTATACTCCAAAGCAAAGTTACAGTAAGAAAAACATAGCGATTTCTGTCGATTTTTCAAAAGCCGATGAAGCTGCACTTAATAATGCCTTCGAATTAGGCGGAATCGATGCGCAATACACCTTAATTCATGTAGTTGAAACCGTTGGTGCCTTAATATACGGAGGCCATGTTGACGATCATGAAACCACTATAGACGAAAAATTATTATTGGATTATAAAGAGATGCTTTCGCAGAAAGGCTTCAGAATAGAAACAGAACTTGGTTTTGGAAAACCCAACAGCGTGATTCCAAAGATTATTAACAAGGGAAATTTTGACATTCTGGTAATGGGAACCCATGGCCATACAGGTTTAAAAGATATTTTATTTGGTACAACCGTTGATAAATTGAGACATAAAATTTCGATACCTTTGTTGATTGTTAAAAAACAGGTGTAAAGGACCAGAGGCACAAAGGTGCAGAGGTTTAAAAATTATGAACCTCTGTACCTTTGCAACTTTGAACCTCAAAAATAAAAAAAATGACTTTTTCAGAAGAAAACTACCTTAAAGCAATATACCACCTTACGGCTTCATTAGAAACTGAAGTGAGCACGAATGCCATTGCCGAAATGATGGAAACCAAAGCTTCATCTGTTACGGATATGCTTAAAAAGCTATCGGAAAAAGATTTGGTGCATTATAAAAAATACCAGGGAGTTTCATTGACAGAAAACGGAAAGCTATCCGCAAAAATGATTGTTAGAAAACACCGCTTATGGGAAGTTTTTTTAGTGGAAAAACTAAATTTCAGCTGGGATGAGGTTCACGATATTGCGGAACAGCTTGAACACATCAAATCTGAGCAACTGATCAATCGTCTGGATGATTTTCTTGGAAATCCGACGGAAGATCCGCATGGAGATCCCATTCCGGATGAGAATGGGCGCATTATCAAGATCGAAAAGCATTTGCTTTCTGAATTATCAGAAAATCAAATCGGTATTTGTGTGGGCGTTAAAGATACTTCTTCTGAGTTTCTGAAATATCTGGACAAACAGGAAATTGCATTAGGATCACGAATCGAATTTTCATCAAAGGAAACTTTCGATTTATCGGTACGAATAAAGATTGATGGCAGAGAATTGTCTATTTCAAATAAAATCGCCTCAAATTTGTTTGTGAAGCTGACTAACTAATATTTTTTACTTGTTTGAGAAAACCATTTTCCTGCAAGATCTGCATTTTGTCTTAATAATAAATTTAACTGTCCAATATGATGCTGAACGTGCCTCATATTGTATATAATCATCTCGATCCTGTTGTAATCTTTCTTTTTGGTGACAAACCTTTCCTGAGCAGTTTTTTCGTTTAAGCCATCAATTAATAAAAAGATTTTTTTACGTGAAAATTCCAGATATTCAAGTAATTCTTTTTTATTGTAAATCCTTTCAGGCAAAATTCCTTCAGGGTCAAATTCTGACAAAGTAAAAGGTTGAGGAGGTGAAAACGTATCAGGATTCTGAGAAGAGTAATAGTCCAACCAGAATATTGTATGATAAGCAGAATACCAAATTTTATCCCAACAGGTTTCAGGACAAACTACTATAGAATCTTCCAGCATATCAATTGTTGCTCCAAATTGCTTCCATAATAACTCTTTAAAAACTCCATCCATATTTTCTTAAATTAAACAACCCCCTTCTCTATCATTTCGAGCATGACCGGCGAAGCATTTTTAAAGGTTGCGGGTTGTTCTATAATACTTCCTGCGTTTTTCTTGTTGACTTTAAAAGTCACATCATTATCTGTTGTAAATAACAAAGCCGTCAAAAACGGATTTTTGATGTAAGTTCCCAAAACCAACAAAGCTTCGTCTAAAGTGTGAATACTTTCGATTTCTTCGGTTTTGTACCGGGTTGTTAACGAGATTGAAAACGTGTTGTCCTCATTCAGAACCAATCTGAAATAGATGTTTTTGATTTCGGTGTCGCCAATGGTTTTGGCTAAAGTAAGTTTGGCAAATGTGCCGCTTTGAATGCTTTCTTTCACGCGTTCGCAAAAAAGGGCAAATATAGGTTGGTACATACTAATTATGTTGAATGATTTTACCGCAAAGTTGCACAAAGATTTCGCAAAGTTACACAAAGCTGTAAAAATCTTTCTTTGTGAATCTCCGTGAAATCTTGTTGTCACTTTGTGGAATAACTTATTTTCCTGTAAATTCAGCTTTTCTTTTCTCTAAGAATGCAGTTGTACCTTCTTTAAAATCCTGAGTTCCGAAGCATTTTCCGAAAGATTTTATTTCGGTTTCAAAACCATCTTTTCCATCTTTATAGTTTGCATTGACAGCTTTGATCGCTTTATTGATCGCAAACGGAGCATTTTTTATGATTTTATGAGCAATTCCATTCGTAAATGATAAAAGTTCCGCCTGAGGAACTACATAATTAACTAAACCATATTGTTTGGCCTCCTCCGCAGAAATCATCCCGGCGGTCATGATCATTTCCATGGCCCGGCCTTTACCCACTAATTGTGGTAAGCGCTGTGTTCCTCCATACCCAGGAATCAATCCTAAGCTTACTTCCGGCAATCCCATTTTGGCATTATCCGAAGCAATTCTAAAATGACACGCCATTGCTAATTCTAATCCGCCGCCTAATGCAAAACCATTAATAGCTGCTATGACTGGTTTCTTTAAATTTTCAATAAAATCAAATAACGATTCCTGGCCTTCGGCTGCCAATTGGGCACCTTCAACAATGGTATAATTGGCAAATTCTGAAATATCGGCTCCGGCCACAAAAGCTTTTTCGCCACTTCCTGTTAAAATAATAACGCGAACATCATCATTTTTGCCTAGTAATTTGATTGCTTTACTCAAATCGCTGATTGTTGCTTTGTTTAAAGCGTTTAATTTCGCAGGTCGATTAATGGTTACTGTTGCCATTTTTTCTTCAATAGAAATTAAAAGATTTTTGTAGTTCATAACGCTTATTTTAAGAGTTGGTGATAGGTAGGGAAACCCTGAATGTAGTTCCTTTTCCGTAAGTTGAATCAAAGGTAATTGTTCCTTTGTAATTTTCGATGATGTTTTTTATAATTCCGAGCCCCAATCCCATTCCGCTGGTTTTAGTGGTAAATTTTGGCTCAAAAACACGTCCGCTGTCTTGCTTCTGGATTCCAATTCCGTTGTCTTTTACATCAATTTCGACATGATTATTGATGCGTTTTACAGTCACTAAAATTGATTTGTGAAACTGGCTTTCCGGAATCGCCTGTGTTGCATTTTTAACCAGATTGGTAATAACACGGATTAGTTGGGTACGGTCCATTTTTGAGATGATTTCCTTTTCCTGACTTTCAAAAACAATATAATCTTCATTAAAAATATCCAAAGCCAACTCCACAACCTCAACAACATTTAAGGTTTCATTTTGTTGAGCCGGCATCGAAGCAAAATTAGAAAATGCCGAAGCCACTGCTGTCATCGTATCAATCTGCTGAATTAATGTTTCCGAGTAATCATTCATTTTCTGCTTCACATCAGGATCATTAGGATTAAATTTTCGCTGGAAACTCTGAACGGTCAATCTCATCGGCGTAAGCGGATTTTTTATCTCGTGTGCTACTTGTTTTGCCATTTCCCGCCACGCTTCTTCACGTTCGCTTTGGGCTAATTTTATAGCACTGCTTTCGAGTTTGTCTACCATTCCGTTATACGCTTTTATCAGGAAGTTGACTTCTTTACTGTTCGCTTCTAATACAATTTTCTCGTTTTTCTGATCTAAATTGGTTTCTTCCAGTTTATCCGAAATTGTTTTTAATGATTTTGTAATGTAAGTCGAAAGGAAATAGGCTAGTGCAAAAGCCACAATCAGCATAAAAGAATATACCTGGCTCAGTCGAATTAAAAAAGTATTAAGCTCATTATCATAATAACCATCGTCTTCCAGATAGGGAAGGTTTAATATGCCCAATGGTTTAAATTTTTCGTCTTTAATTAAACTATATGAGGATCTGTTTTTTACACCATCGATAGTTTTAATGTCTACAAAACGTTTTTCGATAGAAGAACGCACTAATTTCAGAATATATTCGGGAATCGGCGGAGCAACTTTATCAACAGCAAAAGATTCTTTGGATGATTTTAACAATTTTCCGTTAAGGCTGAAAATATTAATTTCTATTTTGTGAATTTGGGCTAATTCGTGGATTTTATCTTTAAAAATCAAATCCAAATTAGCCGTTTTTAAAGGATAAGTAGTCGTTGCCAGAACATAGTTGATATGTTCTTTTACAGCATTTTCTTTTCGTTCCAGACGTTCCTGATGATATTCTTTGGCTTCGTTTTTAAACTGAATAATAGAAATAGAAGCTAATAAAAAAGATGCCACAACAATCAATACAATCATCGACAGGAAAATCCTGATACGGAGTGAAAGCATTGACATTTTGAAGTTTAGCATAATTTTAGTTTTCAGTCGCAGTCACAGTTTTCAGTGTCAGAGCGGAAACTGTGACTGAAAACTGTGACTGAATTCTATTTCTTCTCTCGAATTCTCTTATAAAATCGGAATCCCAGCATAATCAAAACTGAAAATAAAATAATTCCGATTACACCGAAAATCCAGTTAACGGCACTTTTTAAAACCACCAAAAAGACTATAGCAAAAAGTATAATGGTGGCTCCTTCATTCCATAAACGCATATAATTGCTGGAATATTTTACCTCATCGTTTTGCAGTTGCCTGAAAATTTGATGACATCTTAAATGATATAAATATAATAAAAACACAAAACACAATTTTACGTGCATCCATGGCATTTTAAGCCATGCATTTCCTAAATCGGTAAAAAACAGCATCCAAAAAGCAAAAATACTGGCCAAAATTGCTGATGGCCATGTAATAATATACCATAAACGGTAGCTCATTATTTTGAATTGCTCCTGCAGGATTTCCTTTTCCGGAGATGGTTTGTCATTGGCTTCAATTTGATAGACAAATAAACGCACAATGTAAAACAAACCTGCGAACCAAGTGATTACAAAGATAAGATGCAGCGATTTTAGGTAATTATAATATTCCATTATTTATCATCTCTGTTTTTTTGGTCACAGCTTGTGTCCATTTTTATAAAAATTGTTTCTCTTTTATTGGTCTCAGCTATAGTTTAACACTATGTCCTTTGAATTTTGCTTTAGCTTCTAAAAAATATTAACCACAAATTACTCGAATTAATTTGTGCTAATTTGTGTCTAATAAATAGTGTTATAACCTTGTAGCATTTCTGTCTGCCAACCAAATCTATGGACTTTATGTTCATAGGAGTGGTTTAGTTTTTACCACGAATTACACAAATTTCCGCAAATTTTAGATGAATCTTTAAATTTGAATTTTGTGTTAATTTGTGCTTATTATTTAGAATCCTCTTTCTTCACTATTTTGCCCAATCATTAATCCAATTTCCAACCGTCCTGCACCACTCATCATCATCGTTCAAACACGGAATTGCTAAGAAATTCTCTCCTCCATTTTTCTCAAAATCTTCTTTGGCACGCATGGCGATTTCTTCGAGAGTTTCTAAACAATCAGACACAAAAGCGGGTGTTACTACTGCTAAATTCCTGATTCCTTTTCCCGGCATTTTATCAATTTCAACATCGGTGTAAGGTTCCAGCCATTTGTCACCTGCCAAACGGGATTGGAAAGTCAGACTGTATTTATCTTCAGGAAGTCCTAATAATTTTACGACTTGTCTTGTAGTTTCGTAACATTGATGACGGTAACAGAAATCATGTGTCGGAGACGGTGTGCTGCAACAGGAACCATCAATTTTACAATGCGATTTGGTTATATCAGTTTTGCGGATATGACGCTCCGGAATTCCATGATATGAAAACAACAAATGATCGTATTCAAATCCCGTTAAATGTTTCTGAATTGAATCTGCCAGATTTTTGATGTAATCCGGTTTGTTGTAAAATGCCGGAACATCGGTAAAGGTCATATTTGGGAATTTCTTTTTACGGATTTCTTCTGCTTTTACTAAGATAGTCAAAGTAGAGGCCATGGCATATTGTGGATATAGTGGAAAAAGTAATACTTCAGTCACTCCTTTATCGTGCAATTCCTGAAGTCCTTTTTCAATTGTCATGCTTCCGTAGCGCATTGCTAATACAACCGGAACACTTACTAAAGGCTGTACTTTTTTCTGCATTCTTTCAGACAAAACAACTAATGGAGAACCTTCTTCCCACCAAATTTTCGCATAAGCGTGCGCAGATTCTTCTGGTCTTTTTCGTAAAATAATACCACGAACCAATAATGCCCTCAATAAATACGGAACGTCGATTACGTATTTATCCATTAAAAATTCGTCTAAATATGGTTTTACATCTTTTGGTGTTGGACTTTCGGGTGATCCCAGATTTACTAATAATACGCCTTTCATTATGATTTTTTGCTTTAGGCTTTAAGCTTTAGGCTTTAAGCTTTTTGTTGTTTAAATTTTCGTCAAAAGTAGAATACTCTACTTTCTGGAAATATGATAAATGTTATTCTTTATTTATTGTAGAATATATAAAATTGATTCTGATATATAATTTAAAAGTTGCACGCAGATCTTGCAGATTTTTAATTGTCGCTACTTCGTAGTAAAAACTTAAACATTCGTATTAATCGACATCAAATACTTTTTAGGAGTTGTGGCAAATTTCTTTTTAAACGCCGCTATAAAGTGACTTCCGGTGCTGTAGCCTATTTTCAACCCTACTTCGTTTACGTTATACGATCCACTGTCCAATAGCTTTCTGGCGAAATCCATTTTATAATCAAACAGAAAACCATAAACCGTATCACCGTAAATTTGTTTGAAACCCATTTTTAACTTTTTCAAAGTCAAACCAATTTCGTCTGCTAACTCCTGCAATCCTGGAGGTTCAGCCATATTTGCAATGATGATTTCTTTGGCCTTTCTGATTTTTAGAACGTTGTCTTCATCAATCAAAAACGGACATTGTTCTGCATTAGGGTCTTCGGTTCTGTTAAAGTACAAACTCAGTAATTCGTATCCTTTTCCTTTATAATACAGGTTTTTTATTGATGGATGAAGGCTGTAATGAAACAACTGACTCAACACAATTGCCATCGACGGACTGATATTTCCTTCGTTATAATATTTTTTGTCCTTATTATCAGGACTTAGAAAAGTAATATAATCGGCTTCGGCAGAAAACAACGCGTGAAATTTTTTAATCGATACAATAACAGAGATGACCCAGGAATTTGGGGCGAGTTCTAAATTCAGTGGTAACTCTTTTTGCGGATTATATAAAAGCAACGATTTTTCTTCCTTCAACTCTAAAGCATAATTACCCTGATTGAATAAAAATTTAGCATTGCCTTTTATTCCAAAGTGAAACTGTATCAAGCCACTACCTATTTCACGTTGTGCAGAAAACGGTTCTGAACTGTCGTTTTGAAAACGAATCAGCGTAAAGTCGTCTTCAATTTTTATAATTTCCTGAGAACCCATAGCGATATTTTTTTAAAACGAAAATCATAGATTATCAGGAATGCTATTTAGAATCACTCTAAACAAATCATTTCAAACAACTTGATTTTGCTACAAAAATAATGCTTTTTGCATAAAAACAGACGATTAGAAACAAAAAAACACATAGCGATACAAAAAGTACTTTGAGCGTTACTTTTATAAACTCTATAATGATAATTTTGTTGCACTTTTATTAAAGTGCCTTATGGAAAACAATAACATACCGAAACATCTCTATTTTTACTCAGTTGGTCTGAGTTATAAAAAAGCGGATGCTGAGGTAAGAGGTAAATTTAGTCTGGATGCAGTTGCGAAAACGCGTTTGCTGGAACAGGCTAAAGAAGAAGGAATAGAAAGTTTAATAGTAACTTCTACCTGCAACAGGACCGAGATTTACGGTTTTGCTGAACACCCTTTTCAATTAATCAAACTTATTTGCGATAACAGCAACGGATCTGTTGACTCTTTTCAAAAAGTGGGGTTCGTTTATAAAAATCAAGAAGCTATTAATCATATGTTTCGCGTAGGAACTGGTTTAGACAGTCAGATCTTAGGTGATTTTGAGATAATTTCTCAAATCAAAACGAGTTTTGCCCATTCAAAATCAATGGGTTTAGCCAATACTTTTCTAGAGAGACTGGTGAATGCCGTGATTCAGGCCAGCAAAAAAATCAAAACAGATACCGAAATCAGTTCAGGAGCTACTTCGGTTTCTTTTGCATCCGTACAATACATTCTTAAAAATGTAGAAGATATCAGTAATAAAAACATTTTGCTTTTCGGAACAGGAAAAATAGGAAGAAACACTTGCGAAAATCTTGTAAAACATACTAAAAATGAGCATATTACTTTAATCAACCGAACTAAAGACAAGGCCGAGAAATTAGCCGGAAAGCTAAATTTGATTGTTAAAGATTATTCGGAGCTGCATTTGGAACTTCAAAAAGCTGATGTTGTGGTTGTAGCAACAGGCGCTCAAAACCCAACGGTTGATAAAGCAATTTTAAATCTTAAAAAGCCTCTTTTAATTTTAGATTTATCGATTCCGAAAAACGTGAATGAAAATGTTGAGGAATTAGAAGGCGTGACTTTGATTCACATGGATTATTTGTCGCAATTGACAGATGAAACATTAGAAAACAGAAAGTTGCACATTCCGGCGGCTGAAGCTATTATCGAAGAAATCAAAGAAGAATTTGTAGTTTGGATGAAAGGCCGAAAGTTTGCGCCAACTATTAATGCTTTAAAAGATAAACTGAATGCGATTAAAAAATCAGAATTAAATTTTCAAAGCAAAAAAATTACTGGTTTTAATGAAGAACAGGCTGAAATCATCAGCAACAGAATCATTCAAAAAATCACTACTCATTTTGCCAATCACTTAAAAGACGATGATACCATGGTCGATGAAAGTATCGAATGGATTGAGAAAGTCTTCAAAATAAAAGCATCTTAAAAACATAAAATTTTAAACCATATAAGTCATTTAAGTTCATTTAATAACTGTTTTTAAACTCAAACTGCTTAAATTTCCTTAAATGACTTATCTGGTGAAATTAAAAAAAATGGCAGAAAAAAAAATCAGAATAGGTACCCGCGATAGCGAATTGGCACTTTGGCAGGCACATACTGTCGAAAAAAAACTAAACGATTTAGGGTATAAAACCGAGATTGTTGCCGTAAAATCTACAGGTGATATTATTCTCGACAAACCTCTTTATGAACTCGGAATTACGGGAATCTTCACCAAAACCTTAGACATTGCCATGATTAATGGTGACATTGATATTGCGGTTCATTCGATGAAAGATGTTCCAACGGCTTTACCAAAAGGGATTGTTCAGGCAGCAGTTTTAGAAAGAGCAAATGTTTTGGATATATTAGTCCATAAAGAAAATCCTGATTTTGACAATCAACCAAGTACAATTGCAACCGGAAGTTTACGTCGTCAGGCAATGTGGCTCAATAAATACCCAAATCATAACGTGGTTGATTTACGTGGAAACGTAAATACACGTATGCAAAAACTACAGGATAATAATTGGGATGGAGCTGTTTTTGCCGCTGCAGGTTTAGAGCGCATTAACTTAAAACCGGAAAATTTCATCAATTTAGACTGGATGATTCCTGCGCCGGCACAAGGGGCAATGCTTGTTGTGGCGATGGAAAATGACAATTATACTTTGGACGCCCTTTCGCAATTAAACCATATTGAAACTGAAATTTGTACGTATATCGAACGCCAGTTTTTAAGAACTCTTGAGGGTGGCTGTACGGCACCAATTGGTGCTTTGGTAAAGTATAATGAAGAAGAGGACACTTTGCATTTTCAAGGCATTTTACTTTCTGTTGACGGAAAACAAAAACTCGAAATAGACAAAACTGTGGAAATTGGAGAATGGAAAAAGTTAGGTTTCTTCTCTGCCCAGGAAATTTTAAACAATGGTGGAGCCGAATTGATGAAATCTATTAAAGAAAGTTTGAAAAAATAATGAGTAAATCAATTCAAATAGTATCCACAAAAACGCTTTCAAACATTCAGAAACAAGAATTGCAGAAGGCAAATATTGATGTAATCGAATCTGATTTCATTCAAACCCAAAATAAACCTTTCGAAATAAAAGACCTCAACGAAAATTTGATTTTTACGAGTCAGAATGCCGTTCTCAGCGTTTTATCAAATCCAAAGTCGGAAGAATTAAAAAGCAAAAATGTTTTTTGTGTGGGTTTAAAAACAAAAATCCTATTATCTGAAAAGGGATTCAACGTTGTCGCTTACACAGGTTATGCTGCAGATTTAGCCGAAATCATCACTTTAATTTACCGCAATGAAAGTTTTACTTTTTTTAGCGGAAACTTAAGAAGAGAAACATTGCCTAAAGCATTGAAAGAAGCCAGTGTAAAATTCAATGAAATTCAGGTTTATGACACATCATTAACTCCTCAGAAAATAAAAACAACTGCCGATGCCCTCTTATTTTTCAGTCCGTCCGGCGTTGAAAGTTATTTAAAAGAGAACACAATTAAGAAGGAAACCTGCTTTTGCATTGGGGAAACTACCGCCGAAGCTTTACATAAAATCACAAAAAACATCATCATTGCAGATCAGCCAACAGTTGAAGATGTAATTGAGGATGTAATCACTGAA
Source organism: Flavobacterium piscis (assembly GCF_031457575.1). Classification (GTDB taxonomy): domain Bacteria; phylum Bacteroidota; class Bacteroidia; order Flavobacteriales; family Flavobacteriaceae; genus Flavobacterium; species Flavobacterium piscis_A. Next base: position 114,373 of record NZ_JAVDWQ010000011.1, read on the forward strand.
TACAGCAATAAGCTTTAAGCCTTAGGCTATAAGCAAGAAATATAGACAAACACCGCTTAAAGCCTAAAGCTTAAAGCCTAAAGCAATAAAAAAATGTTAAAAAACGACCTATTTTTAAAAGCACTAAAAGGAGAAACTGTTCAACGTCCACCAGTCTGGATGATGCGTCAAGCCGGAAGATATTTGCCTGAATTCAGAGCTTTACGTGATAAATATGATTTTTTCACAAGATGTGAAACTCCTGAATTAGCTGCTGAAATCACCGTTCAGCCTATTCGCAGAATTGCTCCGGATGCTGCCATTTTATTCTCAGACATTTTGGTTGTTCCTCGTGCAATGGGAATTCATGTGGAATTGAAAGACAATTTGGGACCAATTATTCCGGATCCAATTCGCACAATGGAACAGGTTAACCAGGTTTTTGTTCCGGATGTAAATGAAACTTTAGGTTACGTTTTTGACGCCATCAAATTGACTAAAGAAATGCTGAACGACGAAGTGCCCTTAATTGGTTTTGCTGGTTCGCCCTGGACCATTTTCTGTTATGCTGTTGAAGGAAAAGGTTCAAAAAGTTTTGATACTGCAAAGGGATTTTGTTTTTCAAACCCGGTTGCAGCGCATACCTTATTGCAAAAAATCACCGATACTACTATTTTATATTTAAAAGAAAAAGTAAAATCGGGGGTTGACGCCGTTCAGATTTTTGATTCCTGGGGTGGAATGCTTTCTCCGGTTGATTATCAGGAATTTTCATGGAAATACATCAACCAAATTATTGATGCTTTAGCTGAGGTTACTCCGGTTATTGTTTTCGGAAAAGGATGTTGGTTTGCTCTTGGCGAAATGGGTAAAAGCAAAGCTTCGGCTTTAGGTGTAGACTGGACATGTTCGGCCAGAAATGCTCGTTATTTGTCTGGTGGGAACATTACTTTACAAGGAAACTTTGATCCATCAAGATTATTATCTCCAATTCCAACCATCAAAAAAATGGTTCACGAAATGATCGACGAATTCGGAAAAGACAAGTATATCGTAAATTTAGGTCACGGAATTTTACCAAATATCCCTGTAGATCATGCGAAAGCGTTTATTGACGCTGTTAAGGAATACGGGCAATAATAACATATAGTATTCAGTCGCAGTCTTCAGTCTCACTATAAAACTGAAAACTGCGACTAAAAAAACTAAACCTATTTGATGGGTATGAATCAAAAGAATGTTAGTTCTGAAATTGAAGAAGTAAGTATTAATTTCATTGGATTTAATATCCTGGTATTGTTGATTTTTACAATTTGGTGGTATAACGTAATTAATGCTTTTACTTTTGGTAATTATCATCTATCAGGCGAAAAGATAATGTTTGAAATCGGGGTTTATTTCATTGGTTCAATTGGTTTACCTCTACTATATACTTTTTATGTTTTAGCTCATATCGACTATAATAAAATTAAAAAGCAGTCGCTATATTTTAAACTCATTGGATTAGCCTGGCTTCCAACTGTAATTGTTTTAGCGATTTTCTTTTATAATCAAGCAACGGTCGATAATCGTGTATATTTCGAATAAAAATTATTCCATTACAAACAAAAAATGCTCAACAAAGGCCTAAGAGACAACGAAGCGATTAGAATAGAAAATACTCTAAGAACTTTGCATGCACTAATTTTTGTGCCAAAATTTTGGAATGCGGAAGACACCAGCCTTATAGACGAACAACTAAAAAGTTTTGGATTAAGTTTACAAAGAACAATTGAAATCCCGGAAGAAGAGTTAATTATTCTATTACAGCGATGCCATTTAGACTGGAATCAGCAAGAACAATTTGCAGATATTCTGGCTGGTTTATCCCAAGAAAAGCAATTTGACTTTTTAGGAAAAGCACTTGCCATTTACCAATACATCCAGCAGGAAAGCAAGGTGTTTTCCTTTGGAATAAATGCTAAAATTGCTTCGGCAAAAAACAAATAAAGATGAGTTTTACCGATTGGAAAACAGAAACAATAAACAACATTCTTCCTGAGGAGTTTTATAATCTCATTGAAAAGAATAAAAAACACATTGAAAAAACTTTTCCAGTTACACTATCTCATTGTTTAGACTTAGAAAAAACAAAAAACTTTATTGCTTTTAACCAGGATAAGGAAAATCATAAAGAAGGATACTTTTTTTATCCTCGCGATATAAAAACCAATGCATTAATTGGCTATTTATGTATAAAAAGCATCGATAATCAAAAAGCAAAATGTGAATTAGGTTATTTTATTGATGAAGATTATCAGGGAAAAGGAATTACTTCAAAAGTAGTTTCTGAAACTTTAGACTTATGTTTCAATACCTTAAAAATGAATAAGGTTTTTATCTGCACTTCAAAAATCAACAAAGCAAGCCAGCAAATTGCCCTGAAACATCGTTTTAAACAAGAAGGAATATTAAGGGAGGAGTTCAAAAGTGCAGACGGAACATTAGAAGATGTCGTTTATTTTGGATTACTTAAATCAGAATACAATCATGAAAGATAAATTTTACGCCTACATACAACAACTACAAGACCAAATCTGCGCCGGATTAGAAGCTGTTGACGGAACGGCTAAATTCCGTGAAGATCTTTGGAAACGCCCGGAAGGCGGTGGCGGAAGAACACGTGTAATCGAAAATGGGAATGTTTTCGAGAAAGGCGGTGTCAACATTTCAGCTGTTCACGGGACATTACCGGAAGCAATGCAAAAGATGTTTGGTGTTGGCGAAGCTGATTTTTTTGCCTGCGGGCTAAGTTTGGTTTTACATCCTAAAAACCCAATGGTACCAACGGTTCATGCAAACTGGCGTTATTTTGAAATGTACGACACTTCGACTTCGCTCAGTACAGGCTCTCCAAAAATAATTGAGCAATGGTTTGGAGGCGGACAGGATTTAACGCCTTATTATTTGTTTGAAGAAGATGCTAAACACTTTCATCAAACCTGTAAAATGGCTTGCGACAAACACAATCCGGAGTTTTATCCGAAATATAAAAAACAATGTGATTCGTATTTTTGGAATGCACACAGAAATGAAGCCCGTGGAATTGGCGGTTTGTTCTTTGATTATTGCAAAGCAAATGAAGCAATGTCAATGGAAAACTGGTTTAACTTTGTTAGTGAAGTTGGAAATAGTTTCCTGGAAGCTTATGTTCCGATTGTGGAAAGAAGAAAAAATCTGGACTTTACTTCTGAAAACAGAACCTGGCAGGAAATTCGTCGTGGCCGTTATGTTGAGTTTAATTTGGTTCATGACAAAGGGACTTTATTCGGTTTAAAAACCAACGGAAGAATTGAGAGTATTTTGATGAGCCTCCCACCGCATGTGCAATGGGTGTATGATCATCATGCAGCAGCGGGAAGTGAAGAGGAAAAATTGATACAAGTACTGGAAAATCCTCGTGAATGGCTTTAATATTTGAAAGTGAATGAATCTAAAAATGGTTTATATAGCGTATTTTAGAAGCGTTTTTGGGTGCTTTGCCAAAATGATTCGCTGCAAAATCCCTATTTTAAATCTTATGATGATAAAGTGACCACGAGCATTTATTATCTCGATACTTCCAATAACTTTCAAATTGGGATTGATTCAGAAGGACAAAAGAATACGACAAAGTAAACAGCAGAATTGCATAAAAAAATCCCCGAAAATTTAGAAGCCTTTTCGGGGAAATTTGTTTTGGGTAGAGTAAAACTATTTAGCTGTTAATTCATCTGCTAAGTCTAAAATTTGTAAAATAATATTTTTGTCTGATTTTATAGCGTTTAATTTAAATGCAAAAACCAATTTATTGTTGATTAGTTTTTTATGGGATTCCATTGTTATGTCAGAAAACTGTTCAGAAACTCTATTTAATTTTTGTACGTCAGAAGTTTTCGTTTCGGTTTTACGGAATGCATTTACTAGTTCAGTAATGTTCAATTTTCCAAACATGTAATTTTTCTTTAAATCCTTTTTTGCTTCTTTAGAAAATGTTCCGTTTTCTGGATTAAGATAGTTAAGAGCATTAGATACTATAACAACATCCTTATCTTTTTTGATAAATACATCACCATATTCTTTCGTACCGGTAATAATGTAATAATTGTCTTTTTGAACCAGCCCCTTTTTTCGAATGCCTAATTGGATTAATTTATCTGCAAAAGTGGGATGCGTAGAGGTAAAAATCAATGAAAATAACGGAATTGATTTCTTAACCATTTTATCCGTTATAATTTCTTCATAATTTTCATCATAATCGTACGATTTAGTCATTACCTCCATTTCTTTAAAATCGTACAGGAATGCGCTCAAATCTCCGTCAAAAAGCGATGCTGTCGCTTTTTCATCAACAATTGTCGAGATTAAATCTGTAAAAACTGCAATATCTTCTTTTACAAGTTTTGGATTTTGAAAAATATCGGCCGTTAATGACGGGAAATTTTCAAGTGTCGCTTTTGTATTTAAATGATATGACATATATGCCAATGGCTTTTCTTTCGGGAAATAATCAAAAACATTCTTGTTTATTTTTCTGTTCGTCATTTTATTCACCACTTCTGCAATCTGTTCTGAATATTCTATGATTTCCTCAATACGTGCATTATTGTTTTCAAAATAAAAATCAACATTGATGCCTTTTATAAAATTCCCGAACTCTTTCTGCATGGGCAAAAATTTATCATATCCACCAAACATTGCCATTGGGTAGCTGTATAAAGAATGTAAATTTGACATTACCGATTCATAATTCACCCATGATGAAATATCCGCATTATTATTTATCTTATCAGAAGAAGGAACCGTAAGTCCATTTTCGAAAAGCAATTTGATAAGTTCATTCTGCTGAATGTTTTGGATACTGTCTAATGCTGTTTTTTCTTCCTGATAGTTAGCATAATAATTATCTGTGTATGGAGTGTCTAAAACTGATTCGTCAATTGTTTCATCAACCTTTCCGTCTACAATAATCTCTACAGGATAACTACCCGTTTCAATTGTGTCCTCTTCCACAAAAGGTTTATAATCGTTATAAGCATAATTTTTTGTAAGTCCAAAAATTATCAAATGACTGTCATTCCATGCAACTGTCATTCTTTTATCACCCGAATTAAAAACTGAGAATAATCCAAAATCTTCAACAATGGCTTTTGTAGCTGGCTCTTTTTTAGCCTTCTTGTCGTTCATCTTAAGCAAAAAAGCTTTGATTTCATCCCTGTTTTTTATTGGAATAGTAACCTGGTAATACGGAATACTATCTGAAAAATTTCCGTGAACCGTTATTTTCTGATCTAATTTAAAAAGATCCGCAAATTGTTGTATATCAAAACTATCGTTCTTGTATTTTTTTAAAACAGAATGATTTAACACATCAGCGACACTGATTTTTTTTGAAAGCTGGCTGCCGTTAAACTGAACAAAATAATCATATTTTTTAGAAAGGGCCTGAGTATAGGCCAAACTGCAAGTCAACAGAATTAAAAAAGTAAAGAAATGTTTCATAAAGGATATTTGTTTTATAATTTTTGAAATAGGAAAACCACATCATTAAGGGGTCAATTGTATCGTATTATTCATAAGTGACGATTTTTTAAGCACACTATACATACTTTGTTTAAGGAAAACCGTTTTTTTATTTTTTGATATTTTACTATTCGTATTCTCTGAACCCAATATATCACGATCAAAAGTGTAAATAGCTATTATATTGGCCTTTTCCAGATTTTCTTTTTTCTTATCATCTTTCAGCAAATCCTCAGGTATTGGATAGGAAGCGATTCTTTCAAAACTCTTTGAATCACTAGTAAAATGTATCTGATTCTTTTGCTTGTTTAAAGTATTTACGACTTCGTTCAGGGCTTTGAGATTTTTATAGTCGAGCTTGATAATAAATATATATGTGTCAAAATCTGTTTTTGTCGAAACATTTGAAATTCCTTCAATTTTAGAAACTTTTGCTTTGAAATCGTTCAGTTTCCGGGTAATTTCCTGTTCGTTTGGAATTTTCACACCATCAACTTCTTCCAGCCAGATAGCGGATTTGGTTTTAAGCCAGGATTTCGAAAAATCAACCATCAGGGTATACTCACCACTCTGATCGTCATGGTGTTTGATTCTTTCTGTTATCTCAAAACAACCTGTTAAAAGCAAACAGCAGCATATGGCAAATAATTTCTTCATCATGCAAATTTAAATTTAAATTCTGAAAAAATCTTCCATAAGAAGATTCTTAATATAAGTTAAAAAAAAACGATACGAATTTAGATAATATTAACGAATTCTAACCACTTGAAAACTCTTTATTTAGTCGATTTTTCTTTAACTTTGCGCCACTTATTTTAATTTCATTTTAATAATGGATAAAAGCTCGTTACAGCAACTATTTATTTTTAAAATTTATAAAAAACAACTATGTTCCCACTACAAAGAAACCGCCGTTTACGAACCAATGAATCTATTCGATCTCTGGTTCGTGAAACTACTTTAAGTCCGAATGATTTTATGCTTCCGATGTTTGTTGCCGAAGGAAAAGATGTTAAAGTCGCCATTCCGTCTATGCCGGGAATTTACCGCCATTCATTGGATAATACAATAAAAGAAGTAAAAGAAGCCTGGGATTTAGGAATCAAAGCGGTGAATATTTATGTAAAAGTCAGCGACAATCTTAAAGATAATAAAGGTGTTGAAGCCTGGAACAAGGATGGGCTGATGCAACAAACCATTCGTGCCATAAAAGATGCCGTTCCGGAAATGATTGTGATGCCGGATGTGGCTTTAGACCCATATTCTGTTTATGGTCATGATGGAATAATAGAAAATGGTCAATTAATAAACGATGCTACTGTTGATGCATTGACACGTATGAGTTTAAGTCATGCCGAAGCAGGAGCTGATTTTGTAGCACCAAGCGACATGATGGACGGACGTGTTTTGTCTATCAGAAAAGCATTGGAAGAAAACGGATATCATAATGTCGGAATCATGAGTTACAGTGCTAAATATGCTTCGGCATTTTACGGGCCTTTCAGAGATGCATTGGATTCTGCTCCGGTAGATTCTCAAAATATTCCGAAAGATAAAAAAACCTACCAAATGGATTATGCCAACCGAATTGAAGGAATCCGGGAAGCATTATTAGATGTTGAAGAGGGTGCAGATATTGTAATGGTAAAACCGGGAATGGCGTATTTGGATATTGTCCGCGAGGTAAAAAATGCCGTTCATGTGCCTGTTGCAGTTTATCAGGTATCTGGTGAGTACGCCATGGTAAAGGCCGCAGCAGAAAAAGGGTGGCTGGATCATGACAAAATCATGATAGAGCAACTTTATTGCATTAAGCGTGCGGGTGCCAGTATCATCTCTACTTATTTTGCAAAAGAAGCGGCAATAATCTTAAATAAATAATAATGAAAAAAGTAATAATTGCATTTGCCATACTTGCATTTGTTTCCTGTAAAAAAGAAAGCCAGGAGCCTTTTGGAAAAACAGAATCCTATTTGGAAGGAGAAGTGACAGAAGCCAAAACTCCTGAAGCATTAGGGAAAGAAATATTCGAAGGCAGAGGAAACTGTACCTCCTGCCATCAGCCAGACCAAAAAGTAATTGGCCCAAGTATTCAGGAAATTGCTAAAATCTACAAAGATAAAAACGCAGATATGATTACTTTTTTGAAGGGAAATGGTGAACCAATAGTAGATCCGGGTCAGTTTGCCGTTATGAAAACAAATTTTCCCGTAACTCAGGCTATGTCTGATGAAGAATTAAAAGCAATTGAAACATACATGTACAGTCATTTGAAATAGAAAATCTTTATTTTTCAACTCTATTACTTAAACAAAAAACGGCGCTAAATTAGCGCCGTTTATCGTATTTATCAATTTACCAGATTTTAACCCTTTTTTCAGGTTCAACATACATGGCATCACCTTTTTTGATTCCGAAAGCATCGTAAAAAGCATCTACATTCTGAATTGGCACATACGCTCTGTACATTCCAGGTGAATGCGGATCTGTTTTTACCTGACTTTTTATAGCCTCATCTCTGGATTTAGTTCTCCAGACTGTAGCCCATGAAATAAAGAAACGTTGTTCTGGTGTAAATCCATCAATCAAACCAGGATGTGGATTAGATTTTAAATACAATTGCAAACCGTCATACGCAGCGTTAATTCCGCCTAAATCGCCAATGTTTTCCCCTAAAGTAAATTTACCGTCAACATGGATTCCCGGTAATGGCTCTAATGCGCTGTATTGTGCTGCAAGATCACCGCCAAGAGCAGTAAATTGTTTTAAATCATCTGCTGTCCACCAGTCAACAAGGTTTCCATCGGCATTGTAACGCGCACCAGAATCATCAAAACCATGTGAAATTTCATGGCCAATAACAGCTCCGATACCGCCATAATTCACCGCTTCATCAGCCTGGTAATTGTAAAAAGGCGGCTGTAAAATCGCTGCAGGGAAAACGATCTCATTGAACGACGGATTGAAATACGCATTTACAGTTTGCGGAGACATTCCCCATTCTGTTTTATCAACCGGCTTGCCTAATTTTGCAAGATTTTCTGAGTAAGTCCATTTTGATATATTTTTCATATTATCAAAATAAGTTCCGCCTTCAGAAACATTCTTAAGCTCTAATTTCGAATAATCTTTCCACTTATCTGGATATCCAATTTTAACCGTTAGTTTATTTAACTTCTCAATAGCTTTTGTCTTTGTTTCTGCCGACATCCAAGGCAATGCATTGATTCTGTTTTGATAAGCCAGCATTACATTAGCAATCATGTTTTTCGCCTTTTCTTTTGCTTCAGCAGGAAATAACTTTTCTACATACAATTTTCCTAAAGCTTCTCCCGTTGCTCCGTTGATTACCTGTAAAGCTACTTCTTCACGCGGACGTTGTTTTAAAGCGCCTGTTAATGTTTTTCCGTAGAAATCAAAATTTGCATTTTCGATATCTGTACTTAATGTTGAGGCTGCTTTATTTAATGCGGACCATTTTAGGTACTCTTTCCATGCCTGTACTTTCTTTTCAGTAAAAATTTTTTCAAGCGCTTCCATATAACGTGGCTGAGCAACATTTACAGTGTCTAGTTTCGCCATTCCGATTCCGGCAAAGTATTTATCCCATTGAATGGAAGGCGTGCTCTTTTTTAAATCGGCAACAGCAGTTGGGTTATATTGTTTTCTGCGGTCTCTTCTTTCAACACGATCCAGTCTGGGAGCTGACATTTCAATTTCCAGGGCTACAATTTGTTTAGCGCTCTCTTTGGCTTTAGCAGGAGATTCTCCAATAAATTGCAACATTCTGGCAACATGAATTTCATATTTTTCCCGTTTTTCTTTAGAATCATTGTCATCTGCGTTATAATAATCCTTATCAGACAATCCTAAAGTTCCGGGACTTAAGCTAACAGCATTTTTATTACTGTTTTTAGCATCTGCTCCAATAAACACTCCAAAAAAACCAATTCCTCCCTGAGGCTGCATTTCGATAAGGAAATTTTGTAAATCCGTAACATTTTTAATAGCGTCTATTTTTTTTAAGTAAGGCTGAAGCGGCGCAATACCCCTTTTATTTCTTCCAACGGTATCTAAAATAGTATTGAATAAGGCAATTGCTTTACCCTGGTCTGTATTTGATTTATACATAGGGTCTTTAGAAGCATCTTTTAAGATGGCAAGTGAATTTTCATCCGTTTTTTGACGTAATTCATTAAAACTTCCCCAGGAATTTCGATCACTCGGAATTTCGGTTTTGTCTAACCATGTTCCATTTACATAACGGAAAAAATCTTCTCTAGGACTAATCTCTTTCTTCATAAAAGAAAGATTGATCCCGGGCTCTTTTTGGGCGATGGTCTGAGCTTGTACTGCAGCAAACGAAAGCATTGCAGAAATAGCATAAAAAGCAGGTTTAGTAAGCACTTTTTTCATTTTTATTTAAGTTTATAGAGTATATACAAACATATTGTTATTATCTTGAATGCTATGTTAAATTTTTAGAATAAAATTAACTGATGCTGATTTTAACTTTAAAAAAAGCAAAAGATATGCTTGTTTTTACTTTCTGAATTCAAATTCTTTTTGGAATATTTGTTCAAAAATTAATTCTAGCGTGAAAGCAAAAATTCAAAATGCCTTTTCAGGAAAAATAGATGCCATCGGATTGCCAATTTTAGCCTTGTGCTGCGTGAGCTTTTTTTGGGGAACAACATGGATTGCATCAAAAGAAGGTGTAAAACATATGCCTGCATTACAACTGGCAACAATCAGGCAATTTATAGGCGGAATTATATATGTTGGTTATTTTATCCTGAAAAAGGAGCCCTGGCCAAAAGGCAAGCAATGGAGAACAATTTTGGTTCTGGCTATTTTAAACTTCGCTTTAAGTAATGGGTTGAGTACCTGGGGTGTTAAATATATTAGCAGTGGATTAGGTGCTATCATTGCTGCCATTTTTCCGATTTGGATTGTAATTATTTGTTTTTTTCGAGGGGAAAGAGTTGCAAAATTAGCCGTTCTGGGCCTTTTAATCAGTTTCTGTGGAATTTGCGTTATTTTTATTGATCATCTAGCCGATTTTTTAAGGCCCGATTTTCAGTTTGGAATTATTTTATCTGTTATTGCGACTATTACATGGGCTTTCGGAATTTTACATACCAAGAAAAAAGCAGCAAGTTTCAATCCCTATTTTAGTTTGGGATTACAGATGCTTATTTCCAGTTTTATTCTTTTAGGACTTACTGAATCCGCTGGGATCAATATTCCGTTAAGCCAGATTCCCATGTCATCATGGTGGGCAATTTGGTATCTGGTAATTATTGGCTCACTGTTAACTTTTGTTGCCTTTATTTATTCGCTGCAGCATCTTCCAAAAGAAATCACCAGTATTTATGCTTACATTAATCCAATTGTAGCGATTATTCTGGGGTTTTTCATCTTTGGAGAAACCCTCACACAGGCTATTGCAATTGGTGTTATAATTACCTTAACTGGCTTGTATCTGGTTAATAAATCCATTCGAAAACCAAAAAAGAAAAAGCAATTGCTATAATTTGGTTAAAAACATGATGATTTAAAGTTTAAAAAAGTCCTTTTCGTATTTTTGTATCCAAATTATTTTTATGAAATCGCTCCTTTACAAATACCGAAAGTTTTTTATCGTTTTAATTGTGTTTTCGGCTATCACCATATCATCATTTTATTTCGCTTTAAAACCTCAAAAAACGTTACCGGTTTACAATCCGGCAGATGTCAATCCGGAATTGGTTGACAGCACGGTTCAGTATAAAAGCAAATACCATACGATTGCCGATTTTTCATTTGTGAACCAAAATGGCGATACTATTACCCAAAAAAATTACGAAGGAAAAATTTATGTAGCCGACTTTTTCTTCACTACCTGTGGATCTATCTGTCCAAAAATGACAACCAATCTGGCCGGGGTTCAAAAAGCTGTTCTGAATAATCCAAAAGTGATGTTGCTTTCCCATACTGTTTTTCCTGAAATAGACAGTATTCCTGTTTTAAAAACGTATGCCATAAAACAAGGTGTTGTTGATAGTAAATGGAATTTAGTTACCGGCGATAAAAAAGAAATATACAAAATAGCCCGAAAATCATATTTGGCTGTAAAATTAGGCCGCCCTGATCAACTATACGACATGGTCCATACCGAGAATTTTGTTTTGGTAGATCAGAAGCGACGTGTTCGTGGATTTTATGACGGAACGAACAAAGAAGAAATGAACCGTCTTTTAGAAGATATTGATTTCTTGTGTAAAGAATAAATCCCTCAATTTTAGAAACATTTAGCATATTCAAAAGGATTAAATGCCTTGAAATAAAGAATTATTGTCTATTTTTGCAATCTAAACTCAATCTAAATAAGCTTGCGAAATACAATCCACACACTCAAAAAAGGCGAAAAAGCCATTATCAAAGATTTTGATATCGATTTGATTCCCCTTAAATTATTAGAGATGGGCTGTTTGCCTGGCAATTTAGTCGAACTACTTCAAATTGCTCCTTTTGGAGATCCTTTATATTTAGATATTAATGGCTCACATGTGGCCATTCGCATTGAAACTGCTCGTGAAATTGAAGTTGAACTTATCAAAACCAATTCGTAATGAGCGTTCAGAATATTAATGTTGCCCTTATCGGGAATCCAAATACCGGAAAAACCTCAGTTTTTAATCAGCTTACAGGTTTAAATCAGCAAGTTGGGAATTATCCGGGGATTACGGTTGAGAAGAAAATCGGTTTCTGTAAATTACCTCACAACATCAAAGCCAACATTCTGGATTTACCCGGAACGTATAGTTTGAACGCCAGTTCGATGGATGAAAGTGTGGTAATTGAACTCTTGCTGAACAAAAACGATAAACTATATCCGGATGTTGCGGTTGTGGTTACCGATGTTGAAAATCTGAAACGAAATTTGCTGATTTATACACAGATAAAAGACCTTGAAATTCCGACGATTTTAGTCATTAATATGTCAGATCGTATGGAAAGCAAAGGAATTACTTTGGATATTCCATATTTGGAAGAAAAACTTAAAACTAAAATTGCTTTAGTGAGTTCTCGTAAGGGTTTAGGGATTGAGGAGTTAAAAGAGTTAATTGTTACTTACAAAAACATCCCTCATGAACCTTGTCTGAATGCATCGGTAATTGATCCTCAATATTTTAACAGCCTTAAACACGCTTTTCCAAATCAATTATTGTACAAATTATGGCTTGTAATTACGCAGGATGTTAACTTTTCAAATTTAGATCGAAATGAAATACGAAGTTCTTTTACCAAATCGCATTCAGAATTAAAGCGTTTACAACAAAAAGAAACCATAAAGAGATATCAGTTTATAAATGATGTCCTAAAAGAAGGTTTACAAGTTGATGCCTCGGTGGCGACAGATTTCAGAGCCAAACTGGATCGTATTTTAACTCATAAATTTTGGGGATATTTTATTTTCCTTGGCATTTTATTCGTGATTTTCCAATCGATTTTTAGCTGGTCAACCATCCCTATGGATTTCATTGACAGCACTTTTGCCTCATTAAGCAGCTGGGTTGCTGAAAAACTGCCTAGTGGTATTTTAACAGACCTGCTTTCTCAGGGAATCATTCCCGGAATTGGCGGAATTTTGATATTCATTCCACAAATTGCCTTTTTGTTTCTGTTTATTTCTATTTTGGAAGAAAGCGGATATATGAGCCGGGTGGTTTTTCTTATGGATAAAATCATGCGCAAATTTGGCCTTTCAGGAAAAAGCGTTGTGCCTTTAATTTCAGGAACTGCCTGTGCGATTCCGGCAATTATGGCGACCCGAAATATAGAGAACTGGAAAGAACGCTTAATTACGATTTTAGTGACGCCTTTTACAACCTGTTCTGCAAGACTTCCTGTTTATGCTATTATTATAGCTTTGGTAATTCCGGATCAGCGTGTTTTGGGAATTCTGAACATGCAGGGGTTATCCTTGATGTTGCTGTATTTATTAGGATTTGGCGCGGCTATTTTTTCTGCCTATATTTTGAACAAAGTTTTAAAACTTGAAAGCAAAACCTATTTTGTAGTCGAAATGCCCAGTTATAAATTGCCTCTTTTCAAGAACGTTGCTATTAATGTTGTAGAGAAAACAAAAGCTTTTGTAGTAGGTGCTGGTAAAATTATCCTGGCCATATCAGTCGTTTTATGGTTTTTAGCTTCTTATGGCCCCGGAAAAGATTTTAACGAAGCTGAAACTATTGTAAAAGAAAGAACTGCTGAAAACCCATTAAATGACGAAGATTTTGAAAATGCTGTTGCCTCCCAAAAAATAGAAAGTTCTTATATCGGAATTATGGGGAAAGCCATTGAACCAGCTATCTCTCCTTTAGGTTACGATTGGAAAATTGGTATTGCAATTATCAGTTCGTTTGCAGCGCGTGAAGTTTTTGTGGGAACATTAGCTACGATTTACAGCGTTGGAAACAGTGATAATGAAGCCACTATAAAAAACAAAATGCAGGCAGAAGTAAATCCTGAAACCGGTGAAAAGATTTTCAACTTTGCCTCCGGAATTTCTCTTTTACTTTTTTATGCCTTTGCTTTGCAATGTGCCAGTACATTGGCCATTACCAAAAAAGAAACCAATTCCTGGAAATGGCCGGTAATGCAACTGGTCTTAATGAGCGGACTGGCCTATTTTGTGGCACTTTTTGCCTATCAACTTTTAAAATAAAAGGTTATGATACAAGAAATTATTGCCTTTGTTATCTTATTTATTGCCGTTGCTTTTTTGATTAAAAAATTCTTTTGGAAATCGAAAAAGAAAAAAGATTGCGGTGACGGGAATTGTGGGTGTTCGTAGGGACATTTCACAGAGCTGCACTAAAATATACACAAAGCTTCACAAAGAATTTAAGTCTCTGTGAAGCTTTTGTGTTCTTTGCGAATCTTTGTGGTAGAAAAACCTACTTCACTCCTTCCCACTCTGCATAAAACTGCGCTAGAAACGACTCCATAAAACGATGTCTTTCAGTAGCGATTTGTTTTCCGGTTTCGGTATTCATTTTATCTTTTAAGAGCAATAGTTTTTCGTAAAAGTGATTTATTGTTGGAGCATTATTCTTTTTATACTCTTCTTTTGTCATGTTGGTAATTGGCGTAATTGCGGGATCGTATAGCGCTCTGTTTTTAAACCCTCCATAATTAAATGCCCTTGCCACTCCAATTGCTCCAATAGCATCTAAACGATCGGCATCCTGCACAATATCCAATTCTGTTGAATGGAACCTCTTTTGAAAATTTCCGCCTTTGTATGAGATGTTTTCAATGATGTTTACCACATGCATTATTATTTCTTCTGAAACATTTTCTGCCTCCAGGAATAAACGTGCTGTCTTTGGTCCAATGGTTTCGTCACCGTTATGAAATTTACTGTCGGCAATATCATGAAGCAAAGCGCCTAATTGCACAACAACCAAATCACAATTAGTGTCTTTTGCAATTAAAAGTGCATTTTTGTACACGCGCTCAATATGAAACCAATCGTGTCCGCCTTCAGCATCATTCAATTTTTCTTTTACAAATGTGATCGTTTTATTTATTAAATCTGTATTATACATCAGCCAATTTATTAAAAAATGCTGATTATCAAAGTTTTAAAAACCTCAACAATCAACATTTATTTGTTAGTATTTATAAACGCAACTAAGTTGCTTTATTTTAAAATCTACAAACTAAACTCTAAAATTAAAATCTAAAGCCTTGCAGGTTCAACCCATTTAAAAATATGTGATTCCTGCGGTATAACGATTCTCTCAGAGATTCTCGCCATACGTCCTGGTAATTTCATTAAATAATCACGTGCTTTTTCTGCTTCATCTGTTAAATTAGAAATTTTGTCAATTTCCCATTTATCGATTAATTTTTGCATGATGTCAACATAATCACTTGCAGTATAAACACCAATACGCTGTGCTGAATCAGAAAATTGTTCGAAAGCTGTACTGATCTTTTGACCTGATTCTCTTAAAAAATGTGCCGGCATTACGATTTTTTGTTTCATCATATATTGAAATGCCAACATCATTTCACTTGGATCAACTGCAAAAATACGTGTTACAAATTCGCTATACGCATGGTGATGACGCATTTCATCACCTGCAATCATCTTACACATTTTAGACAACTTGTTATCACCAAATTTCTTGGCCATTTGTGCTACCCTGTTGTGCGAAACATACGTTGCCAATTCCTGAAAACTGGTATATACAAAGTTTTTGTACGGGTCAGATCCGGTTCCAATATCAAAACCGTCGTTGATTAGATGCTGTGTCGTCATTTCGATTTCACGCATATTCACACGGCCTGACAAATACAAATATTTATTTAGCAAATCACCATGGCGGTTTTCTTCTCCGGTCCATTGACGAATCCATTTAGACCAGCCATTTCCACCATCTT
Organism: Flavobacterium piscis; assembly: GCF_031457575.1. Classification (GTDB taxonomy): domain Bacteria; phylum Bacteroidota; class Bacteroidia; order Flavobacteriales; family Flavobacteriaceae; genus Flavobacterium; species Flavobacterium piscis_A. The sequence continues at coordinate 130,333 of NZ_JAVDWQ010000011.1, forward strand.
CCACCTGATTAATCCCCTCTACATCCATCAGCCATGATTCATACGTTGGCAAAGCTTCTTCGGTAATGGTATCACCTACTAAAGTTACCCAGAAATCGTATGGCAATTCTTTAGCAATCTCACGTAATTCCCTAACCTCTTCAAAGAAATTATCTCCTTGAGAATTAGGCAAAAAATCGGTGGGCTGCCAAATTTTTTCCACAGGGATTAAATACTGTTCAACGAAGCTGTCCACGTTTTTTTCCAAAAACTGCATCACTTCTAATCTAATGTTTTTTATAGACATTACTTATTTTAAATTGGGATTTAAGTTTAGTTTTTTAACAAAATACTTAAATCTGTTTATACTCGTTTACTCCTTCTACTATGGCCTTTTCTGTCAATGCCATCAACCCGGCAAAATCATGATCTTTTACAGCCATTGCTTTATGTGCGGTAAAGGTAAGGTGATTTCCTAGACCAACAGGGAAAAAACCAAATCTTACCATTTTCCATGAATTGTTGATACTCACCGGTACAACATATGCTGAAGGCGCATATTTACATAAAATTTTTACTCCATTTTGAGCAAATTCTTTAGGTTTTCCTGTTTTACTTCGGGTCCCTTCAGGAAAAATTACCGCTGCTCTTTTATATTTCTCGATATATTCGGACAAGCCTTTTATCGCTGGGATCGCTTGTTTAGGGTCTTTACGGTCAATTAGTACAGATCCGCCATGGCGTAAATTAAATGACACACTTGGGATTCCGCTTCCTAACTCTTTCTTGCTTACAAATTTACAATGAAACCGTCTAAAGTACCAAATCATAGCTACGATATCGTACATGCTTTGGTGATTGGATACAAAAATTAACGGAACTCCAGTAGGAATTGTCTCTCTGTTTTCAATTTTATAAGTTGTTCCAACCAAATTGGTACACCTTAAAAGGGAAAAATTTAAATAATCAACACTTTTTTTGTGCGCCTGATAGCCAAAAACAGTAAGGCAAATCCATTGTATCGGGTGAAAAACCGCCAAACACAATCCAAAACATAAATAGTAAATTACGGATATTGGATATGAAATTATCTTTTGCATGCTTGAAAAATTAAAGGCCAAAAGTAATAAATATATTTTTAGCCTTCTAAAAATTATCCAACTATCAATATATAGCTGCTTAAAGAAAAACTTTATCAAAGATCACATACATTTGTACGAATTTATATTGATATTAATTGATTCACTTTCATAAAAATAAGCCTATTGCCCTAATTAACTTTACAGAAAAATATAAATTCATTTCATAAACCCCACAAGGGATCATTTTTACCGAAAATAAAAAATTACCTTTGTCATTAATTTGCCAACATTTTTCAATTTAATGAACTTCACTTACCCAAAAAACGAACATTTAAAAAGCAAAACGATAATCGGGTTACTATTTTCTGAAGGAAAATCAGTTTCAAAGTATCCGCTGCGTTTGGTTTATCGTTCAGCAGAAGCTTATCAGAAGGAAAAAATTAAAATTGGAGTTTCGGTTTCTAAAAAATACTTCAAAAAAGCCGTTGATCGCAATTATTTCAAACGTGTTTTAAGGGAAACCTACCGATTAAACAAACATTTGCTTTGGGATAATGTGGAACAGCCTTATTCTATCATGTTTTTTTACCAAACCAAAGACCGATTGTCTTACAAAGAAATCAATACTAAAACAGTTCAGTTGTTTGAGAAATTTGTGATGCAGGTAAATACAACCAACGATTCTGAAACAAAACCTCTATGAACTGAAAGCCCGCAGATTTGGTTGGCAGACGGAGAGTCTGTAAGGTTGTAACATTATTTATTAGCCACAAATTTTACAAATTAATTAGTGCTAATTCGTGTAATTCGTCGCTAATATTTTTTAGAAGGTAAAGAAAATACACTAAAGCACCTGTTGTAAACTATAGCTGAGACCAATAAAACAAAATTGTAAATTCCAAAAAGACAAAGTTATTTCTCTACTTTAATAGAAAATTATAAAAATATTGTAGTTTTAGCTTTAAATTGAAATCTTATGAGATACTTACTTTGTTTATCAATATTCGTTTTAAGCCTTTTAAGCTGCAGTAAAAATGAAGCTGGAAGCGCTGATATGATGATTACTACTGTTAAGCTTCCTCCTATGGTATCAAACTCAGATACAAAATATGACAAGGCTGAATTGGCTTCTCAGGAGATACCGCAAAAAATAATCAAAGAAGCTACTCTTCGTTTCGAAACCAATGATCTGAAAAATACTTTTGCTCAGGTTCAAACTGCGATTAAACAAAATGGCGCAAGCATTCAAACAGATTCTGAAGGAAAAAATTACGATAACATTTACAGAAATATTACTGTTCGTGTTCCGAGTCAAAATTTTGATGCTTTTATACAATCTATATCAAAAGGGGTTTCCTATTTTGAAAGAAAAGATATCTCTTCAGAAAATGTAACTGAACAATATATTGACCTTACTACCAGATTAAAAACCAAACGCAAACTTGAAAACCGTTATTTAGAAATTTTACAAAAGGCCACAAAAATAAGTGAGATTTTGGAAATTGAGAAACAAATTTCGCTTATCAGAGAAGAAATTGAAGCTAAAGAAGGCCAGTTAAAATATTTAGAAAGTCGTGTTGCTGAAAGTACTATCACAATTGAATTCTACAAAACAATTGCGGAAAAAGAAGGTATTAAAACTTCATATGGTTCCAAAATTATAACTGCCATAAAAACCGGATTTTTTGAATTATCAGGTTTTTTAATTTCCATTATCAGTGTTTGGCCATTTATTGTTATATTCTGTGTCATTGCGTATTTTATTAGAAAAAGATTTAAAAGAAAAAAAATATAATCATGTATCCTTATTTCAAAAAAAAGTTCATCATACCTGCAGTTGCAGCAGGATTTTTATTTATTGGAACCAGTTTCAAAGAAGATTTTTTTGAGATAGCCAAACAAATAGAAATCTTTACCACTTTATTTAAAGCTGTCAACACGAACTATGTTGATGATACCAATCCCGGTGATTTAATGGATAAGGCTATCAAAAGCATGTTGGTCAGTTTAGATCCTTACACCGTATATTTTAACGAACAGGATGTTGTTAATTTTAAAATCAATAATACGGGCGAATATACCGGAATAGGTGCTTTAATTACAAGAAAAAAGGATCGTCTGATTGTGAGGGAACCTTATAAAAATTATCCGGCAGACAAAGCAGGATTAAAAGCTGGTGACGAAATTATTCAGATTGGTGATGTCCTGATTACTGATTTTAAGGATGATGCTTCCCAATTATTAAAAGGAACGAAAAACACAAAAATTACCATAAAATATCTTCGTCAGGGAAAAACGAATACAACAGAATTGATTTTGGATGAAGTTGATATTAAATCGGTTCCTTTTTATGGGAAAATTGATGACAAAACCGGTTATATTGTTCTCGCTCATTTTAGCAGAAAAGCTTCGAATGAAGTAAAAGAGGCACTTGAAAAACTAAAAGCTGAAGGTGCAACCCAAATTGTATTGGATTTACGAGGAAATCCTGGCGGTTTATTGAATGAAGCTGTTGATATTTGTAATTTATTTGTTCCAAAAAATGAAGTGATCGTAACGACAAAATCAAGAATTGAAAAACACAACAATACTTATAAAACTACAAAAGAGCCTATTGACACGCAAATTCCTTTAGCTATTTTAGTAAACGGAAGAAGTGCTTCTGCATCAGAAATCGTATCCGGTGCTTTACAGGATTTAGACCGGGCAGTGATTTTAGGCAGCCGAAGTTTCGGAAAAGGTTTGGTACAGCGTTCTGTAGATTTGACATACGGAACACAGCTAAAAGTTACCATTTCCCGTTATTACACTCCTTCAGGCCGTTGTATCCAGGCTTTGGACTATGCACATAAAGACAAAAATGGTGTTGCCCTAAAAACAGATTCCAAGAATTACAATGCTTTTAAAACCAGAAAAGGGAGAGCTGTTTATGACGGAGGCGGCGTTTTACCTGACATTGAATTGGAAGAAACCAAAATGAGTCCGATTACGACTGCTCTATTAAAAAATGACGGAATATTTGACTACGCTACTTCCTATTATTACAAAAATCCGAATTTAGGAGATAAAATTCCAACACTTACCGATGCAGATTATGCCAGTTTCAAACAGTATCTGAAAGCTAATAAAATTAGTTTTGATACGGAGACCGAAGTGGCTTTGAGAAACACTCTCGCTGCTGCCAAAAACGAAAAAATAGATGAAACCATTGCTCCTGAATATCAACAATTACTAAACGCTCTTGAGAAAAGTGAGGTGACTTTACTGGATAAAAACCAAAAAGAAATTAAAAACCTGATTACGGAGGAACTCATTAAAAGATACCAATATCAGGAAGGTTTATATCAATATTATATTAAAAACAATTCGGAAATTAAAAAGGCAGTAACCGTTTTAAATAACCAAACGGAATATAAGACGATTTTAAAAATGTAAAACTATGATTTGCAACGCTTAACTGCGTTGCATCTCTATATGCGGAATATCGTCTTCCAGATACATTTCACTTGTTTGCACAAATCCGTGACTTTCATAAAATTTCTTTAAGTACAACTGAGCACCAATCGTTATTTTTTCTTTTCCAAAATTTAACTTTATTCCCTCAATAGCTTCACGCATTAAATTGTGTCCCCATTTTTTATCCCGGTAACCGGCATCGACTACTACTCTGCCAATTGAGGCATTTTCAAAGCTGATTCCTGCATCAAATAAACGGGAATAGGCCACTATTTTACCTTCATATTCTCCTATTAAATGTAAAGCTTCTTTATCTTTTCCATCAAGGTCCAAATAAACGCAATTTTGCTCTACTACAAAGATCTCACTTCGGAGTTTGAGTAAATCATATAGTTCGTTAACAGTTAAAGCCTCAAAAAGCTTTATTTTCCATTTTAATTCCATTTAATATTATCTCTTTTTGAATCATAAAAGTAAATATATAACCAAATTCATTAAAATAGAAATCCCGATTGCAAATTGCAATCGGGATTTCTATTTTAATGGATCGATAAATTATTTTTTCTTCATAATAATTTCCATGCTCTTAAATTCCTCACCGTTCTTAGTGTCAAACATTTCAATTTTACGGGTGGTTGCATCTATGATTGTATAGATTTCTCTAAATGGCGTTTTTTTACCATTTACCGGATTTACCATATCTCCTTTAAGTTCCATACTCTTGGTTCTTTCATCATATTTGCCAATAGCTACCATCATACCAGTACCCATATTATCGATAAAAGTAGTGGTATATTCTTTGCTTGCGTTGTTGTAAGCCAGTGTACTTTTACCTTCAAAAGGCTGCCCCATCATAGTTCCCTTGTAGTTTGTTTCCTGATAGCGGCCGCCAAGTACCATCTTGACATTGGCTGTAGAAGTAGCTTTTTCTGGTTTTCCATTGGGTTCCATCCAAAAAGTCATATCACAGCTCCATGTCCCGGTTTCATCTGCCATCATTTTATGAGAATTTCCCGGGGTGGCATATTTTTTCCATGCCTCCATCTCTGCCACAGAATCCATAGGTTTCTCAGCAATTGTTTCTTCACTTTTAATGCTATCAGCAATATTATTCGTGTCTATTTCTGTTTTCACGTCTTTTTTACAAGAAGCAAAACACAATAATAACAATGATAATGTTACATAAAAAAATTTCATAATTATCTGATTTAATATTAGTTATAACAAAAATAAAGAAAATACAATTATTTTATATCAACTTTTACGGATTTTATAATTGCTTCTAATTCTACCATTAAATCCCTTTCCTGATTAGATGGTGAATAACAAAATCCTTCAATTACTAAAATGCGATTATATATTTCATCAACCATGGCATAATTGATGAAAGGTCCTGTCATAAAATCGTTTTTTAATTCCCATGTCCCTTTGGTTTCATAGGTTTTCATTCCTTGCAGTGAGGTAATTGAAAAATACGGAGCATAATCTTCGCCGGTAATCATTTGTGTATTGGGTTCACGGCCTTTGATATAATGACCTACTGAATCCCTCATACGAATGATATTGCCTACGATGTCTGAATTCTTTGTTAGCCTGTTTAAAGGTATCTGATAAATAAGCAAACTTGTATTACCGCTTATTATTTCTTTTTTAAGCCAGATAAAATTCATTTTGTGCAACATATAGTCATAGCCTTTGGGAATTTGCAAGTCAATATGAAATTTGTTTTTTATTACTGCCGGATTCAATAATGATTTACTGTTATCCTGCTGTAATTTTTTGATTTCGGTTTCCCGGATCACCTTAATGATTTCTGCCGAATTCATTTCGATGCTGCAAATAATGTCGTCTACAGATTTTCCATAAATGCGAAAAGTATTATACGGCAACGATTTGTTTTTTATGACTTCAAATTTATCCGTTGTTGCTTTTTTCACAACGACAATGCTTCGACTGTCGGTAACAAACCCTTCTAATAATTTTGCCGGATATTGGTTAATGGTAAATAATGGTTCTTCCTGGGTGAGTCCCAAAACCGGCGAAGCAAGTTTATTCCTGATGCTGTCGCCTACTTCTCCATACCACAACTGATCGTCAATAATAATAGATATTGTGTTTGGTTTACCCTCTTTAGGTATGGATTGGTTTTCGTTTTTTTGAAAGCACGAAACCAATATAAGGGGAAGTAGTAATAATAAAAAATGGGTTTTATTCATTTTTATAATTTTATGAAATAAAACCCAAATTTAGGTAAGATTTTTTATTATCCGTTTATTTTAAGCTTCATTCCCGGCTTAATATCTTCATTTTTAATTCCATTCCATTTTTTAATGTCTGAAATAGTCACGCCAGGATATTTTTTTGAAATGCTGTACAATGAATCTCCTTTTTTAACGTAATACTCTTCCATACTTTTAGCAGACGGGGATTTTTTTCTGAACGAATCAATTGAGTTTGATGCAACGGCTGTAGATTCAACATCTGTATTCTCCTTTTTAGAAACAATTAATGTTTTACCTAAAGCCAGATTATTGGATGTCAAATTGTTCCATTCTTTTAATTCCGGCAGTGTTATTCCGAATTTTTTTGCAATACTACCCAGATTGTCTCCGCTTTTCACCACGTATTCAACCTCTATTTCTGTTTTATCTGTATTATTATCAACAGATGCAAGCGCTGTTTCATCGGAAACTTTTTTATCCGCTTCCGCAGTTACTTGTAGATGTTCTTTAGAATTTTTGGAATTTGTTTCGTTTGAATTAATTTTTAAAATCCTTCCATAAGCCAGAGAACTGCTTTTAAGATTATTCCATTTCTTCAAATCCAAAACAGTAACATTGTATTTGTCTGCAATAGCTGATAAATTATCGCCTTTTTGTATTTTATATAATTGTGTATTTTTTACAAGATCTACTTTTTGCTTATACAATTTAGTTTTTGGGGTAATTCTGGAAGCTAATTGTGTCGGGAAATCCTGAATACCTTTTTCATGTCTCAGATAAGCATAAATTTTGTCTTCATTTGAAACAAAAGTAGCGACTTTATCTTTTGGCAAACGCAAAAAATGCTGTTCATTTTGGTAAAAAGGGACAATTTTTAATTTATAGGAAGGATTCAAAAGTTCTAATTGTGATTGAGGCATATCTAACAAATCGGCAATTTGTTTAAATGACATTTGGCTCTTGATTCGAATAGTATCCGTTTCAAAATTTTTCAGAACAGCTCTAACCGGGTTGATTCCGTGTTCTTTATGGTATTCAAAAAGATACATTGTGGCTAAAAAAGCTGGAACATATCCTTGTGTTTCTTTAGGAAGGTAATTTCGAATATCCCAGTATTTTGTTTTTCCGCCTGAGCGACGAATTGCTTTGGTAACATTTCCCGGCCCTGAATTGTATGAGGCCAAAACCAGTTCCCAATCACCAAAAACACGGAACATTTTAGTCATATATTCTGATGCTGCGGCAGTTGCTTTAAGCGGATCACTGCGTTCGTCAATATACGAATCTATTTTAAGGTCGTATTGTTTTCCTGTTCCGTACATAAACTGCCAAAGTCCTGTCGCGCCCATTTTAGAAACTGCTTTAGGATTTAAAGCAGATTCTACAACGGCTAAATATTTAATTTCTAAAGGCACATTTTGTTTGGCAAAAGCATCTTCAAAAATTGGGAAATAATATTCTGACAAAGCCATTAATCGGGAGAACGATTTTTTACGATTCTTAAGAAATGACTTTATTATATTTTCTAATCCCTGATTGTATTCTATTTCAAAAGGTGATTTCTCATTCATTACCTGAAGACGCTGCCTGAGCAAATCTGTTGGTAATTCTTCATCAATGGTAATGTCTTTATTAATTGTTTGAATATCCTTAGTCAGATCATCGTAAATATCCAGGCTTGTTAATTCTTTCATCCAGAGACTATCTACACGACTAGCTAAATCATCTTTTACAAACGAATTTTTAACTGAATCTAAGTACGAAATCTTTACTTCTGGTTTAAATTCGATATCTGCTTTTACGGTATCTTGTGCAAAGGCAGTTATTGAAATAAATACTGAAACGGCTAAAAAAATTTTTCTTATAATCATATAACATTTTTTTTAAAATTCTATAACTCAAACGATTACAGAAATTCTACTTTTACAAACATAAGCAGATTAACGCTAAAAAGCATTAAAAAAAATGTTAATTCTGATGTTTAGTCTAAAATAGCTGCAATGCCAGGCAGTACTTTTCCTTCTAACATTTCAAGCATTGCTCCCCCGCCTGTAGAGACATAACTCATTTTATCTTCAAATCCGAATTGTTTTACAGCAGCAACAGAATCACCTCCGCCAACTAATGAGAAAGCCCCATTTTTAGTAGCCTCAGCGATATAATCTCCCAAAGCAATTGTTCCTTTAGAGAATGACTCCATTTCAAAAACTCCTAGTGGACCATTCCATAAAATTGTCTTAGATTCCAGTATAACTTTTTTGAAATTTTCAAGGGATTTTGGACCTGCATCAAGACCTTGCCACCCGTCAGGAATTTCTTTCACATCTATAATTTGAGTGTTTGCTGTGTTTGAAAAATCATCAGCAGCAATTACATCAACCGGAATATGAATCTGAACTCCCTTTTCTTTTGCAAGTCTTAAAATTTCAAGTGCTAACTCTTGTTTGTCATCCTCACAAATAGAATTACCTATTTTACCACCCAGGGCTTTAACAAATGTAAAAGTCATACCTCCACCAATAATCATGTGATCTACTTTGTCTAAGATATTTTCGATAACGGTGATTTTTGAAGATACTTTAGAACCTCCAAGAATAGCTGTAACCGGTTTTTCGCTATTTTTAAGCACTTTATTCAAACTTTCTATCTCTTTTGCCAATAATGTTCCGAAACATTTTTCTGTTGGAAAAAATTGTGCAATAATCGTTGTTGAAGCGTGTGCTCTGTGTGCAGTTCCGAACGCATCATTTACATATATATCCCCAAGTGATGCCAATTCTTTTGCGAAAGCAACATCTCCTGCTTCTTCTTCCATATGAAAACGCAGGTTTTCAAGCAATAAAACTTCGCCTGGTTTAAGATTTTTAGCTGCCGTCTGAGCTGCATCTCCAATACAGTTTTCAGCAAACTGAACTGGAACTCCTAAAATTTCTGAAGCTGTTTTTAAAATATGTTTTAATGAATATTTTTCTTCAACTCCTTTTGGTCTTCCTAAGTGTGACATTAAAATTACACTTCCGCCCTGTGCCAAAATAGCATCAATGGTTGGTTTTGCAGCCTCGATTCGTGTAGCATCTGTTACATTGAAGTTTTCATCCAAAGGCACATTAAAATCAACACGGATAATTGCTTTTTTATTTTTAAAATCGAAATCGTTTAAAGTTTTCATTTGATAAATATTTTTAGTTTTTTCTGAAAGAAAAACAAATATAGAACTTTTAAGGTAGTTATAAATTCGAATAAACCAAAAAATTGACAATCAAAAGAACGAAATCGTTATAATTTCACAAATAAATTCGTTTATTAAATATTAAACACAAATTCAAATATTAATTTAGCATCTGCTCCGGCTAAAAAAACCTTTTCTGTCAACTATATCAGGATAGAAAAGGCAAAACAAAAGACCTGTTTTTTTTAATCTATCTTATCCTTCTTTTTGAATGTAACAAATAGACAAATGTGGCTGAACAGGAAACATTATCGTTTCGTATCCATTGGCCTTTTCAGTGTTTTTAGAAACCAGGTAATTCCCTTCTGTAATTCCGAAATAAGACAACAACGGTGAGTAAAATGTAATCCCGATTTTATGCTTGGATTGGTTAGTTACATCACTGTTTAATATATCTAACTTAACTCGGATAGTTGTATGACAGCATCGGGTGTTTTATCGTCTTTTTTTAAAGCCAAAGCATAAATACTATTCAATGTATTAAACAAAAAATGCGGATTGATTTGTGCTTTTAAAAAAGCCAGTTCCGATTTCATTTTTTCTTTTTCTACATTTTGCAAACGTCCCGAAATAGCAAACAATAAACTTGAAATTATCCCCAGTAAATATACTAAAGCGGTGTGTCCATATTGGGTTGGAGGCCTGCCGGTAGTGTCAAAAAACATTGGCCTGGGTGGCATATTTTGAAAATGTGGAGGAGGTTTCATTCCTCCTTCAAAAGGTTTTGGGTTATTTAAAAAAGAGCCTGGGCGGTTTCCAAAATCTAAAAAATTATGATCGGGATGATCTAAGAATCTTGAAATCCAGAGAAAAAACAAAAGAAAACAGGCAATAATTATAAAATATAAAAATTGCCTGTTTAAAAAATAATATTTTGGAATTAAATAATAGTAGTTAAAATAAAAAAAACATAATAGACTAAAATAGATAAAGAAATAAATACGATCATGTACATTAGAATACAAATTAGGCCATACGAAAATTGTTTTAGCCGATGTAAATGCATAAGGCAAAAATAAAAAAGCCAGGCATAAACATATATGCAGGGTATAAAACGAAAGTTTTGTTTTCATAAATCAAATTGATTTATTCAAATTTAATGATCCCGATGGTTTATATCAAATTATTGAGGTAAAACCACACAATCTTGCGATTCGTTTTTAAATAATTGCTTAAAGCGTTTACAATATTTTTGTTCTAAATCTCGTAAACAAATTAATCGTGAACCGGACTTTGTGTACAAGGACAGTTACTGATAGACTGAAGGAAATCAAATCCGATGGTAACCACGTGGGTACCTGAATTGTAAGCACCTAAATCATTAAACATAACCTGATACGAATATCCAAAATAGAATTTAGATTTCATGAAACCAGCCATTGGACCAACGGATAAAGGTTTTGCGAACTGGTCATTCAGCATACGATATGAAACCCCAATCCAGTAATAATCTTCATAGCGATTGTAACGTCTGTATTTAAAGTTAAAATCGGTACTGGAACGTTTGTCACTTGCAAAATACTGAAAGTAAACAGATGGTTCATATTCTATACGGCTGTTTTCACCATCCCTGAAAGTGTAACCTGTGTAAACCTGATAATTAGAAAGCAAGTCAGGTTCTACTCCTCTAAACTTATCTACATTTTTCTTTAATACGTTATTGGCATTAAAACTCAAATAAAAATTTCTGTTACGGTATAATGCACTAATATCAAAGTTGTTATTTGATGTATAACGATTATCCGTTATTGTAGGATCTAAAATAGGATGTTCTATGTCAGTATTAAATTCGTCTGTATCAATCCTAAAACTATTAAAGTTATAGGAAAGACCAAAAGACAAATATTGCTTGGAATAATAATCTAAAATGATATGATGGGCAAACGAAACCTTGGCACCTGTTTGTCTTGTATATCCATTTTTATCATTATAAAGTGAAATACCAACTCCGGAACGGTCCAATATCCTAAAATCGGCATAGGCAGATTGATTTTCAGGTGCGCCTTTAATTCCGACCCATTGTGTCAGTCCGTTGATTCTAATTCTAAGATTGTCACCAATACCGGCATACGCTGGTGAAAGTACAAAAGGGTTATCAGCTAAATACTGCGTAAACACTGGTAGGTTTAACTCTTGGCTGTAACCTGATGTTACAGCCATGAGTACTAAGGATACTATTAATTTTTTCATTGTAATAATTTTTTTTGACAACATCATAGGGGCTATTATTTTGTTATCTGTATAAAGTGAAATGTCCAACAAACTCTCTTGCATCTTTCGCGTCATTTAGTTTAAGAACATACCAGTAATCACCAGTAGGCAATTCTTCGCCATTGTATCTACCATCCCATTTTTGACCATAACGATATTTAGCAATCACACGTCCGTATCTGTCGAAAATAGAGAACTCAAGGTTGTTATAAATATTAGTACAACCAGGACCCCATTCATCATAAAGACCATCTCCGTTTGGAGTAAAGTAATTCGGGATACAAACATCGATATAAGTCATTGGTACGATTAATGTCGCTGTACAACCATTCTGATCTCTAACTATAACTTCATAATCTCCAGATTGGTAGATTTTGTATTTGTTAGAAGTTGTAAACGGCTCACCGTTGAAACTGTACTCATAAGCAGGTGATCCACCTCCAGCTGTAACCGAAATTACATTCATTTCAGGTTGACCTCCTGATAATGCTAAAGTTAATGGAGCAACAGCTACTATGCTAAAATTAGCAGTTGGAACTTCACAACCATTACTATGTCTTGCTACAATGAAGTGAGTTCCCGGAGCAACATTCATAAAGATATTACTTGTTTGGTAAGTTCCGCTTCCATCAAGAGAATAATCAACATCCGCCGGATTTGTAATGCTCGCATCAATTGTCACCGTTACCATATTAGCACTAGCATTGTTGACACAGTCGTAATTAATTTCAAATGTTGGATCAAGAACTACTGAATCAGGCATTACTACCTCAAACTCGTAAATACAATTTAAAGCATCTTTTATGAAAACAGTATGTGTACCTCCGGCAAGATTTTCAAAAGTATGCTGTGTTCCGATAACAGGAACATAGGTGCCATCTATATTATCAATAGTAGCTGTATAAGGAGCTGTTCCGCCTTGAATATCAACAACAAAAGAACCATCATTATCACCTTTACATTCTTCTGGAATTATAGAATCCGGAGTAAGTGTTGCGAATAATAGATTTGGTTGAGTAATCTCAACATCTTCGATGATATAACATCCATTTTGATCCTGTACAATTATTTTGTAGGTACCTGGCGCTAGTCTATCGAAAGTGCTAATGAAATCAAACTGATTCAAATCAGGAGAAATAGCATATTTAATAGTTCCTGTTCCACCGATAGCTGTAACTACAATTTTACCATTGTTTTCTCCGAAACAAGAAACATTAGTAGCTGTAAATATTGCTTGTAAAGCTGTTGCAGGCTGGGTAATTTCAACATCTACAGATGTACTGTTACAATCTCCACTATCAACTCTTACTCTGTAGTTTCCAATAATCAGGTTTTCGAATCTACCGTTATCCTGTGGCCCTTGAACAATAGTTCCAGTAGTATCTTCTAAAGTATAAAGATAGTTACCTAAACCACCTTTTGCTTCAGCTACGATAACTCCTGTAGCTTCACCAGTACATTTTACAACTGCATTGGTAACATCTAAGTCTACTGTTAACGGAAGTAAAGCATCTATTTTAACTTCATTTGAAATGGTAGCCACACAACCGTTAGCATCTCTTACATAATATTGGTAAGTTCCTACTGGTACAGCAAAAGTAACCGAAGAGGTAAAAGAACCTGTTATTGTTGCAAAAGTAGCATCTGTGCTATAAGCATATGGCGCAGAACCTCCTACAGCACTCAATGTAAGTGTTGATTGAGTATTACATGTTTGCGAGGCAGCTAATACTAAACTTGGTATAACTTCTGTTGGTTCTGTAATAACAATATCAGTTGTTGTAGCAGTACAATTAAATCCGTCACTAACTGTTATGCTATAAGTTCCAGCTCCTAAACCTGTGAAGATTGGATCAGGCTGTGGACCAGAAACAATAACAGGATCTGCTGAAAGGATATTTAAAGTGTACATGTAGTTACTTCCTTGACCACCTGTTGGAGGATTAACAGTAATTACACCCGATTTATCTCCAAAACATGATAGTACCGGAGTATTTGCATTCGCTGTAATTACAATTGGTGTAGGTACAACTAATGCTGCTGTTGTTGATACAGGACATCCATTACCATCTCTCACATTGATTGTATATACTCCAGCAGATAAGCCTGTGAAGTTAGACTGAGTTGAATAATTTACTACAGTCGCTCCATTCAATACTAATTCATATTCATAATTATTATCCCAACCACCTGTTGCAGAAGCGGCTATCTCACCGTCATTGTTACCTGGATTACAGGTAATTTCTGATTGCGTTGTTGTAACTGCTAATTGTGTACTTGGTTGCACTATATTAAATACAGTAGAAACTTCACATTCAGGACTATTAATTAATTTAGCAACAACAGTATATTGGCCAGCGGTTAAATTAGAAATTACAATTGGACCAGCAGTTGTTGTTGTTCCGGTACTTGGAACCGGACCCGTAATCGTGTAAGTAAACGGACCAGCTTCATCAGCAGGAACTAATTGATTATCGACAAAAGTTAACTCAACGCTTCCGGTGTTTGTACCGTAACAGATGTTTCTGTTAATTGGTGTTGCTTTAATTTCGAAAGTATTAGGTTCGTTAACGTAATGAATTTTTTGGATTGTACATCCTGTAGCAGGGTTTACAACCGTGATTAAATAATCTCCTATTGTTAAGCCTGTGAAATTACCATTTGTATTGGACTGGTTAAATGGGTTACCATTTGTACCTGTAACTGTATAGTTTAACAGAACCGGTGTTCCTCCTGTAGAAGTCACGGTAACAGTAATGTCTTCATTTGAAACACAAGTGATTCCTGCATTAACAACAACATTAACAGCATCTAAACTAATGAAAGGATTCACTGTTACTGTTCCTGCGCTTGAACCTGTACATCCGTTATCGTCGAAAACATTTACAGAATAATTGCCTCCTAAGAAATCTGATTCAATATAAACAGTTTCAGAACCTCTTTGAACAACTACACCATTTCTAACAAATTCGTAGATAGTATAGGCTCCAGATCCACCAGCTACCGTACCTACAGTAACTGTAGCATAATTTGAAGCATTTGTACCAGCAGTACATCCGTATTGTACAATTATCGGAGCTCCAACTGTAATTAAAGCTGGTTGTGAAATTGTAACATCTTCAAAATCCTCACATCCTCTGCCAGAAGTCACAATAACCGTATAATCTCCTGCTTCTAAGTTTTCGAAAACAGGGTTTGTCTGGTTTGGTCTGCTTACAGCAACACCTAAAACAGTAGTTCCTGTTAATCGATATGTATAAATTGGGTTGTCATTTACTCCGGTTGAACTTGCAGTTAAACTAGCTGTAATTGTACCATTGTTACCCCCGTTACAAGTTACATCTGTTTTCGCTAATGTAAATCCGGTAATAGTTGTAGCTGGAGCTACGTAAACAACTACTTCAAAATCACAAGTGGTATCAACATCTCTAACTCGAACAATGTGGTTACCTGGAGTAACGTTATTGAAAACTGCAGGAGTAGTTGTAACAATAACTCCACCATCCAGGGTATATCTATAATTTGCTGTTCCTGAACCACCTGTTGCAGTTGCAGTAATCACACCATTATTAGTAACGGTACAACCTGGCAATGCTGTTATAGAGGTCTCTAATTGCAGCACAGGTACTATTGTCACGGCAGCAGTTGCAGTAACTTCACATTGATTAGCATCTCTAACTATTACATCATAAGTTCCAGGTGCGTTTACTGTAAAAGTATTGCTTGACTGGAAACCGCTTCCGATACTGTATTCGAAAGGTGCTACACCACCTCCTACGGTTACCGTAAAGGTATAATCTCCCGTAGCAGAAGGACATTGGCTTACGATATTTGTGGTAATAGCATTTGGCAACTGATCTACTATAATAGTGATAGGAATAAATGTTTCACAATTATTAGCATCTAATACATAAGCTCTCCAGTTTGTTCCTAAAGCAGGATCTAAGACAGCAATATTACTGTTTGAATAATCCCCTGGCGCTGGAGTACCTGTACCCAAAACAAATGCATATTGATAATTTGGAGTACCTCCTGCTGCCGTAACAGCAACCTGAGCACCTGAATTACAATTTGCATTAATATTTCCGGTTTGCGTTAATGATAATGCATCAGGCTGACCAACAGTAACCGAAGCTGTTTCAACACAATTTGTCACATTATCGATTACCTGAACTGTATAAGTACCAATTGGTAAATTAGTAAGTGTTACCACTTTGCCTGTCTGAGTTAACGTTCCAGTCATTGGACCGCCAATTAATGTTGCGGTATAAGTTCCGTCAAAGTTATCAACGTCAAATTTAACTGAACCGTTTGCTACTCCGTTACAAACTACGTCATTCACTAACTGACCCGCTATAGTTATGTTTACTAAAGGATCAACTGTATAAGTATCCTCATCTATACAACCATTTGCATCTGTAACTTTGAAAATATAAGTACCGGCAGGCAATAAGCTAAATACACCGCTAGATGCTCCTGAAACATTTGAAACCGCACTCGCAGGAGAAGTAATTTCAAAATTTAATGTTCCAACACCATGACTAACACTTACCGTAACGGTACTTGTAGTATTAGCTCCAGGATTACACCAGATTGGTGTTCCGGTAACTGTATCAATCGTTGGAGGGTCTAATGCAGGAATAATTACATCAACTGGTACAGCAATCACACAGTTATTAGCATCTTTAACATATGCTGTAACAGTACCTGAAGTCGTTGTAGTATACTCATTTTCATTACCATAACGCACTCCTCCGTTGAAACTATATTGATATGGAGCAGTACCTGTTGTTGGATCAACAGTAACTGTAACAGTTGCTGCCTGAGCCGCATTTCCTGTTCCGCAAGTTAATCCTTGAGTTAAAAATGCTGTAGCCACTAAAGCATTAGGCTCTGTAATGGTTACTGGCAATATAATTGAAATACATTGTTTCGCATCTTGTACAACGATGTCGTATGAACCAGCTGCTAAACCTGTAAAAATATTAGAATCTTGAAAACTTACTCCATTGTCAATACTATATCTGTATGGTAACACACCATCAGCAGCCGTAATAACAATACTTCCGTCAGAACCACCCGGACAGCTCACATTATTTTCAATAGCTGTTGCTGTTGGAGTTGTTCTGTCTGTTACTTCAACAGAAACAGAAGCAGCCTGACATCCCTGACTATCTGTAACCCTGAAAGTATAAATTCCAGGAATGTTAGTTGTGTAAGGCAATGGCAATGTTACTGCTGTGTAAGCTCCTCCATTAAAACTAACATCAAAATCAGTATAAGTAATCGTTCCCTGAGTTGCTAATAATGATATTGAAGCATCTCCTGCACAAGTATAATCTTGTGTTAAAGTAGCTTGTAATAACAATTCCTGGTTTAAAGTATATGGACTTGGTGTAATACATCCGTTTCCATCTTGAATATAGAATGTGTAATTTCCTGGCGCATTCAATACAAAGTCTGGACTAGACTGGTATCCGTTTCCAATACTAAACATTGGTGTACCAACATAAGTTCCTGTAATCGTAATAGGAACCGGGCCACCTGTATAACAATATAGTCCTACAGATGAATCAATTGTTGGCAATGCATCTGTACCTATTGTTACATTTAAAATATCAGGACAATTATTAGCATCTAATACATAAACATCCCAAGCTGTGTTTACAGTTGGATCTAAGACTGCACTTGCAACAGTATCGTAGTCTCCCATTACAGGAGTTACTCCACTTTGTACAAAAGCATATCTGTAACCAGGAGTTCCACCAGCAGCAGAAACAGATACTCTTGCACCAAAGTTACAATTTGCATTCACATTGCTTACCAATGTTAATACAACCGGACTTGGCTGTGTTACTTCAATAGATGCAGTTGCTGTACAACCTGTTGTATTGTCTCTAATTTCTACTGTATACGTTCCTGGAACTAAACCAGTAACATTTACAGTATTACCTGTTTGTACTAATGTCCCTGTTCCAGCGATCAAATTCGCAGTATAACTTGTTGCATAGTTAGCCGCTGTAAATCTAATGGCTCCGTCTGCAGCTCCATTACAAGTAACGTTCCTTACAAGCTGCGCATCAATTGTAATATTTGTAACTGGATTAATTGTAATTGATTCCTGGTCTTTACATCCGTTCGCATCTGTTACTTCAAATAAATAAGGACCGTCTGCTAATCCTGTAAACACACCATTTGAGGCACCAGAAACATTTGATGTTGCACTTGCTGGTGCAAGTATTGCATAACTCAAAGGCCCAACCCCATTTGTAGTTGTTATAGTAGCAGTACTTGTTGTGTTAGCAACCGGATTACACCAGATTGGTGTTGCAGCAATATTTGTAATAGTTGGCGGGTTCAAGGCAGGAATATTAACTCCATCGACTAAAGGAAAAAAACATCCTTTTGCATCTCTTACTAAAACATCGAACGTTGTTCCAACAAAAGATTCATATGTATTGACATCCGAATAATTTACACCGTCAAAACTATATTGATAAGGAGATGTTCCCCCAGAAGCTGTTACTGTAACAACTGCTTTAGTTGGGACATTTCCAGAAGCACATGTCAATGAAATTGTAACCACTGACGAGGCTGTTAAATCATTAGGCTGTGTTATTGTAATTGGTGCATTACTATATACACACGATTTTGCATCTCTAACTGTAACAACGTATGAAGTACCAGCTGTTAAATCTGTAAATATATTTGATGATTGGAATGCTCCTGCATCCAATTGATATTCGTATGAACCAACACCAGAAGAAACATTTACCGTAATTGTACCATCATTACCACCAAAACAACTTACATGTGTTTGCGTAGTTGTAAATACAGTTGGCGGAATAGCGTCTAATGTAAATGTTGTTGTGGCCTGACAAGCAACAGGTAATTTTGCATCACTTACTCTGAAGATATAATTTCCTAAAACACTTGTAGATAAAACATTACTAGCCATCGTTGTATAGGAAACTCCACCATCTGTAGAGTACTCATATGTATAAGAAGTATTGTAACCTCCTGTTGCAGTTAATGTTATCTCTGCATTTGGTGTCGCTGTACAATCTAATTCCCTTGTCAATAAAGCACTTAAGAATAGTTGTGGTTTTACTTCATACGAAGTTGTTGCCGTACAACCATTACCATCCTGAATTACTAAATTATAAGTACCTGAATCATTGAATGTAAAGTTTGGGCTTGTTTGGAAAGCACTTCCATTTACGCTATATGTAGCACCTCCATTAATTGCAGGATCAACTGTTCCTGTTATCGTAATTGTAAATGGATTTCCATTATAACATATTTCAGCAACAGGGTTGATTGTTGGATCTGCATCTCTGTCTAAAGTTATTGGGAATGGTTTGATACAACCATAATCGTCTTTTACATAAGCAACATAATCTCCTGCATTTCTATTAAATGTATTAGCAGAAGCCCATCCAGCAGTAGTTGCGTTTGGAGCAGGATCTGAAGCAGGTAATAATAAATAAGAGTAAGGAGCTGTTCCATCTTTTGCAACTGCAGTAATTACACCAGAATTAGGATTACAATTTGCGTTTTTAGAAACAGAAGCTGTAACTGATAAATCAATTGCAGATTCAGTAATATTAAATGGCACTGTTGCAACACTACATCCGGCATTTGTAGCACCAGCTGTTTCACTTACTACTATAATATAATTTCCAAAAGGCAATGAGCCAATATTTGAAAGTGTTAAACTTCCGCCTGTTGGTACCGTTCCTGTTCCTGTTATACCAGTAGAAACCATAGATAGAGAATTAAATATCTCATAACTAATTGGTGTATCTGATGTGTATGTACTATTTATTGTAAATGTTACATTTCCATCAGCATTGCCACGACAAGTAATATTATTTGAAGTAAGTGCGCTTGTAGTTAAGGTTGAATTGGTTGGAATAGGCAACTCCGCAGTTTCAAAATAATAACAACCTGTGTAAGCATCGTGTACTATAAAAGTATATAAAACACCTGGTATTAAATTAGGAATAGTAGTTTTTTTACTTTCAAAACCATCTTCATCATACCATGGAAGTGCAGTTGGACCAGTATATGTCATTCCAGGCCCAGTGTAAACAGCAAAATGGAAAGGACCATCACCCGTAATAGCTGTTGATGCAGCACCAATTGCTACAACAGCAGAACCTAAAGCAGAACAATCTGCAGGTGGAGGCGTGACAGTTATATCTAAATCTTCCGGTGGGGAAGCAACTAAAACATTTTGAATTAATACTGAACATCCATTTGAATCTACAACATTAATCTGATATAATCCAAAATCTACAACATTGAAACTTACTGAGGTAGTTCCCAGATTGTTTAACTCAGATTCGTCATATCCGTTAACGCCAGTAACAAAATAGTTGTAAGGACCTACTCCCCCTGTCACACTATCAACAATAACAGAACCTTTAGATATTCCAGTTAAAATATTACAAGTAATAGGTACAGAATGATGAATCACGGTTATAGGCAAAGGTTCTGAGATCACTATGTTTTGAGTATCAAAACATCCTCTGGCATCAGTAACGGTAACTGTATAGTTACCAGCTGCCAATCCCGAAGTTTGCGTTCCATAATCAACACCGGTAGTAGTATTTAAAACAGTAATTAAAAACGGAGATTGACCTTTAGTAGCATCATACACTATAGCAATGGCTGCAGTATCATCTCCACTACAATTAATACTTTGTGTTTGCGTAACAGACGTGATCTCTGGTTGAACTGTTGCCGTGATAATAATCGGAGTTGTAGTTTCAAAAACACATCCGTTAGCATCGGTAACTCTGAAAGTATAACTTCCAGGATTCAATGTATTGAAAACATTCGAAGCCAGAGCCGTGTATGCTCCAAGGGCTTCTTTAGATTCGTAAGTATAAGGAACACTTCCTCCATTTGGAGTTAAAGTAACCTGAGCATCCATTGGTGCAGTACATGTAATATCTTTATCCAATACAGCTGTCAATCCTAATATATTGTCAACTATAACAACATTGCTGTTAGCTGTACAGCCGTTACCATCCCTAACTCTAACGGTATAGTTTCCTGGTGCTGAAATTACAAAAGTATTTCCTGTCTGGAATGATGCGCCATTGTCAATACTATACGTTATCGGAGCTACTAACCCTGCTCCTGGAGTTGCAGTGATTGTGTAGGTTCCTACGCCAAAACACTGACCTGTTGCTGAAGCAGTAACTGATGGAACAACATCTCTTGCAATAGTAATATCTAATTTTAAAGTACAACCATTAGCATCTATAATATGAACATCCCATTCTGTATTTACTGCAGCGTCTAAATTCGCAGTATTAGAATTGGTATAGGCACCTATTGCTGCATTATTTTCTACAAATGAATATCTGTAAACTGGTGAACCACCTGTAACAGTAACGGTTACACTTGAAGTAGTAACAGCACAATTTCCATTAATTGTTGCATAAGTAGCAGACAGCGCTGCTGGTTCATTTATTGTAACCAAAGCTGTTTCTGTACACCCAGTCACTTCATCTGTAACAATAACAGTGTAATCTCCAGCTATACGATTCGTTAAATTAATTGTTGAAGCAGTTTGTCCTGTAACTGCAGATCCTCCATTTACAGTATAGCTGTATGTACCAGCGTATCCTGCAACAGTATATCTGGCTGAACCAGTATTTCCTGCATTACATAATACATCGCTTATTTTAGTACCAATAAGGGTAATTGGAGTAACCTGGTTTATAGTATGTGCCTCAGTATAGAAACATCCGTTAGCATCAGTCACTTTAAACATATAAGTTCCCGGAGCAAGATTTGCGAAAGAATTAGATGTTTGTTTAGCAATAATTACTGGGGATGGAGCAATCGTTTCATATTGAAGAATTCCTACACCATTTACTGCAGTTAATGTAACTGTTGTTGTTGTCGCAGTACAAGTAATTGCATTAGCAGCAAAAGTTAAATCTGTTGGAGGATTTAATCTAAATAAAGTCCCTGAGCCTGAAATTATACAACCTTGTGCATCTCTAACAGAATAAGTATAATTCTGGTCTGCACCATTGTCATTTAAAGTAAAAGTATTTGCATTACCAAAATCACCTCCATTAAAGCTGTATTGATATGGAGCAGTTCCTGTTCCGGTTGTAGCATTAATTGTTACTGATCCTGCTACTTTTGAATTTGCTATATCGCATGTAAATGGAACTTCTGTAACTGTAGCCTCCAATTGATTTGGTGCCGTTAAATTAACTATCACTGTTCCTGTACAATCTTTACTGTCTTTTACATAGAAAGTATAAGTTCCTGCTGCTAAACCTGAGAAAGTAGCATTTGGAGTATACGTTGTTCCATTGCTGCTGTAAGTATATCCACCTGATCCACCTGCACCAACAAGTTCTACAGAACCATTATTTCCTCCATTACAAGATGGATTAACATGCGTTTCTGTAACTGATGGATTGGCAATTCCAACTACAGTTGTTGTTGATGAGGTTGAACAACCATTAGCATCTGTTACTGCAAAAATATAACTATCTACATCAGCCTGGATTACATTGTATGTAAATGTTGGTCCAGAAATAGGGGCACTTAGTGCACTTGGAGTTCCGGTTCCTTTAGTTACTGTGTATCTAAATGGAGCACGACCCCCAGAAATGACAACTGTAATAGTTGCATTAGGTGTTGGTGTACAATCCAGTTCTTTAGTAACAGATGATACAACTGCTAATTGTGGGTAAATTACCAGCGGAGTTGTTGTTGTTGCAGTACACCCGTTACCATCTCTTACCGTAACTGTATAAGTTCCTGCAGGAACATTAAATATGTTACTCGCCTGAAAAGATGTCCCGTCAATACTATACGTTAAAGGCGCAATTCCTGTACCAGTCGCAGTAAGTATAAATGAATTTCCTGATCCTGTACATTGATTACTGTTTGAAGCAGTAACCGTTGGTAAAGCATCGCTGCTAATTGCAACCGGATTTGTAGTGATACATCCGTTTGCATCTTTTACATAAACATCCCAATTTAAATTGGCTCCAGAATTAGTATCAACTGAAAGAACATTTCCACTTGCATAAACCGTTGGAGCTGCTGTTCCGGCTCTCACAACTGCATAAGTATAATTTGGAGTTCCACCATTTGCAGTTATTGTAATTTGTGCAAGACCATTATTACAACTAATATTAGTTCTGGTTGCAGTAAAAGTTAAAGCATTTGCAGGCTGATTTACTATTATTGTAGCTGTGTTAGTACATCCTGTTGCATCGTCTGTAACCTGAACTGTGTAAGTTCCTGCTGGTACATTTGATAAAGTTACTGTATTACCAGTTTTTACCAGGGTACCTGTTCCGGCAGTTAAAGTAGCTGTATATGCCCCAACTGTTGCATTACCTGAAACTGTAAATGTAATATTACCTGTTGAACCTCCTCTACATAATACATCGTTGTCTTTGTTTCCAACAATTGAAATCGGAGTCACGGCAGCAATTGTAAATGGCTTATCAAAATAACATCCGTTAGCATCCGTTGCTCTAAAATTATACGTTCCCGGTGCTAATCCTGTAAAAACACCTGTTGTATTAGATACCACAGAAGCAACTGGTGATGTAATTGAATAAGTTATAATTCCAACACCATTTGTAGCGACTGCCGTAACGGTAGTAGTAGTTGCTGTACAGGTAACTGCAGCAGCATTAAATGTAATATCTGTTGGTGGATTTAATCTATTAATAGTAATAGTCTGTACAGGTGTTTTACAACCCTGAGCATCGCTAACTACATAAGAAATAGTTTGATTTGTACCATTATCCGTTACAGGTAAAGTACGTGTATTTGTAAAAGTTGTTCCACCATCAAAACTATATTGATAAGGTGCCGTACCTGTTGTAGGAACTGCTATAGTTACAGTAGCTGTCTGTTTTACATTTGATGCATTACATGTAAATGTAGTTGCAGAAGCAGTTGCTGTTAAAGTTGTTGGCTGATTAATTGTAATACTTCCCAGAACAGATGTACAGCCTTTACTGTCCATTACCTGGTAAGAATAAGTTCCCTCAGCTAAACCTGTATAATTAGATTGCGCTATAAATGTTGTAGGGGCTGGAGTTACTGAACTATTATAGAATAAGTACGTAAATCCTCCTGATCCTCCGGCGCCCACTAATTGCACTGAACCTGTTGCTGCTCCATTACAAGTAGCATCAATCTTCGTCGCTGTAATAGTAGGATTTATAATTGCATTTACTGTTGCATTTACTGTTACAATACAACCTGTTGCATCAGTAATTTGGAAAGTGTAAATGTCGGCAGTACTTGCTGAATAAACAAATGATGTTCCAGTCACAGCATTACTTGATCCGTAAGCTCCGGCACCTCTTCTTACTCTATAAGTAAAAGCACTAGTTCCTCCGGTAATATTTACCGTAATAGTAGCATCTGGTGAAACACTGGTACAATCTAATGTTTTAGAAATTGTTGCAATCGCTCCTAATTGTGGTGCAATAACAATATCGCTTATTGTAGCAGTACAATTGTTACTATCTGTTACAATAATGTTATGAGTACCAGGCCCAACATTTGTAAATGTATTTGATGTTTGAGCAGGCAGGCCATTTAAGCTATATGTTAGTACACCAGTACCTGTAGCTGTTACCACAAGTGTTGATTGATTTGTAGTATCATAACATAAATCTGAAGTAGTGTCCAATGATGCTGTTGGTGGCGTTGGAGCATTAATATCTACTTGTACCGATGCTGGAGACGCACAAGAATTAGCATCACGTGTTACCACTGTATAAGATCCGGAAGCTACATTAGTAAACACTCTGGAACTCTGAAACGGAACTACTACTGTAACACCGTTAGATTCTCTTAATTCATATTGATAACTAGGTGTTCCTCCTAAAGCTGTAGCTGTTATTGAAGCCCCTGTAGTACAGGTAGGCTGTGTCGTTACCTGCGCAGTAACTGTTAATGCTGCCGGTGCATTTATTTCATGAGTCAGAGGTAAAACACAACTAGAGGCAGATGCATCAAAACGTACTCTGATATTATAATTTCCACTTCCTAACCCTGTAGCCGTCACTGGAGAAACTTTAGAGTTTATCCATGTCGTTCCATCGTTTAATGAATAATCAAATCCATAAGGCAGATTAAAGTTTTGAGCTGAAATTGTAATTTCTCCATCGTTAGATCCGCTACATGTAAGATCTTTAAATCCTGTTATTGACGCTGTAAATGCTCTATTACTATCAATTAAAATTGGAAAATCTTTTTGAGCAATACAGGACTCTGGTATCTGACGAACCCAAATATCATCTAAAAGTACATCATTACCGTTAAACTGAATACTGTATGAACGAATAACAAAACTTAAATTATTATAGGTCCCAGGATTTAATGATAATTCATTGTATTCCCACTGCTCGCTCTTAGGTATTCTCCAAGGATTTGTAGTATCAGTTGTAGCAACAATGGTTTCAGGACCACCAACACCATTCAAATTATTAATCAATTGAATTGTTAATTCCGGATCTGCATGGCTTGTAGAAGATCCAACAATTAAATTTTCCGCCCATAAGGAAATAATTACTGGCTGGTTTGGAATCACATCATTAATAGGTTTACTATATAATATACCTCCAACACCAGCAGATGCTCCAACATTCACACAAAGGAATCTTCCTAGAGGGTTCGCTGGCAGTGTATGATCTTTTGCAAAAATCCAAGAGCCACCAAAGTTCGTATTAATAGAACTCGCAACTGCATATTTACCGTCATTAATTTGATAATCATTTATATCACCACATAATGCCGGCCAGTTAGTTGGATGAGGAGTCGTCTCATCTTCAAAACAATAAAGCGGGCTGATTCCAGGAGTTGTAGTATACCCTCCTATACCAAAGTCTTCTTGCAATAAATTACTATAAGTAGATACAGTAGTTACATTATACTTAACAGAGATAGTATGCGTACCGGAAGGAACATCTAAAAACACATTATTTGTAATTGGAGCATTAGGAACGCCATCCAAATAATATTCGTAACTATAATTTGCTGAAGTTCCATTTGTAACGGTTACTGTACTAGTTGCAGTACCATTACAATTAAATACCGGATCTTCTACAGTAATGGTTGGTTCTGCAGGTTTTTGGTCAAGAATTATATCATAAGGAATTGTAAATTCACAACCTAACGCATCTCTTATTTTTAAAATATACTGACCAGGCAATACATCTTTTTCATTAGAACTCTGCCAGGTCGTTCCATTATCAAAACTGTATTGGTAAGGCGCAGTTCCTCCTTGGGCATTATTAATTCTTAATTTACCCCCTTGGTTAACACCGCTCCCATCTGGCAAAGTACAACCGGCCAATGCAGCTACACCACCAGAAGCTGTTACTGCAGAAGCGGGCCCAGAAATGATAACTTGCTGTGCAGGATCTGTACAATATTTAATTTGTGGTTGAGTCTGCCATTGTGGTATATAGGATATACCATATCTTACTACAACATTATAAGTTCCAGGCTGCAAATTTGAGAATACAGGATTCGTTTGAAAAGATCCTCCGTTATTAATACTATACGACATACTATATCCGTTAGCATTTGTAACATTTACACTTATTTGTGAATTATCATTATAACAATTACTATTGGTATTTGATATTGTATAAGTTGGTTTTGTAGCGTTTGGAATAGTAATAGATGTTGTTGTACTACAATTTTGAGAATCAACTACTCTAATTTCATAGACTCCCGGTTCAGTAACTTCAATTTCATTCGATGTTTGAAATGTAGAAGATCCGTTTATAAAATAATAATATGGAGCATAATTTCCTCCTGTTGCTGATACAACAATTTTACCATTGCTACAAGCGGTTAATGGTTCTACCAAAGCCGCCGTTGCTACAATAGCACTTACCGGTTGTTGTATGTAGATATACTCTGACACATCACAATTAGGTGCCGGACTACCATTAACCGGTCTATTAGTAACTCTAACCCGATACGATATTCCAGGTGTTAAATTATCAAAAGTATAATCTGATTCATTAATTGGACCCACGCTATTTACAAGAGTACTGCCATCATAAATATAATAGTAATATTGTGGATCAATATTAAGAGCTCCTACTTTTATAGCTCCTTTTTCGCCAAAACATGAAGGTTGAGTTACAAAGGTGCTTATCTCTAAATTTCTTCTTCTGATAAGAATATTTGGAACTGTAAAATTACAAGGATTTGTAGTTACACCAATTTGTCTGATGTGGACTGTATATGAATTTGGATTACTAATAGTAAAAGTATTACTCGTCTGATAAGTTCCTACAGTGCCATTAGGATCTGTGCTAAGTGCATATTCATATCCAGCTGGTACACCTTCAATAGTAATACTACCATTGGTACCACAAATAATATCCTCATGTATTTCAGTTGCATTTAATGAATTCGTATAAACATTAAAATAAAAGCGGTTAAAACATCCGCCGGCATAATTTAATGTTAAACGATATTGACCAGCTATACTTGCATTGTAGTTTCCACCACTTCCAACCGGAATCCAGGTACATGAATTACTTTCATTAGCACAGTTTTGATTAGTTACTGCAGTACAACTTGCCTCATCTAGTCTTTCCCAAACGATACTTGAAGCATCTGAAATATTCGTTGTAATTTGTCTTGATGCATTTGCACCGCACAAGAAAATATTTGGTAATCTTTTTCCATCATTAGAACAAGTTACTACCTGATCTGCAAAAGGAATTACAGGATTTTCTGTGGTGTTACCAAATCTGGTTACAACAAATGATTGATAAATAGATCTACAAGGAGCAGCTGCTAAATTGTATACATAGTATGTTCCCGGATTTCTTACGTTGAATGTTTGTCCTGTTCCAATTTGGTTGGTACGGGCTTCGTCACTGTACCATGTGTAATTTGTATATCCATTTGCAGCTACAAGATTTATACTCTCACCACATAAAGTAACGTTTTCTTCAAACTTACAACCATCAATCCCAACTAAAAAGTTAGTAGCTTTTGGAATTAAAATACATCCGGTATTGACATTCACACTCGGATCATCAGAAATTATAAAAGTTGTATTCTGTGTTCCTCTATAAGTAGCATAAGCAGAATTATCAATACTGTTTGAACATGCTTCACTTAACATATGGCAATCCGGAACTACCTGAACCTTAAAACTAATTATTTTTTCAGGGTCTCCAACTTTAACTACATTATTATCGATAGCAAAAACAATATTTCTTGTAGTCGCATCATAACTTTGGATTGTCACTCCTGTTGGCAAGGAAACTATGTCCCCAGGATAATTAAAAATAATATTTATTGGCAATTGATCTCTAATAGTAAAAGAAGTAGCGTTATCATTGCCGGTATTTCTGAAACCAATTTCATAATTTAATTGCTGACCCAAAGTTACATCCTGCCCACCAATATCAACACCTGCAGAATTTTTTACAATTTTAGTTAGAACAATTTTTGGCTCAATGATCTCAACATTAAATGCATTAAAAAAGAGCCCATAACCATCTCCGTTGGTACTCAGTTTTAACACCGCAGATGTGTCGTTATTATTAATAATTGAATTTGAAGCGTTATTTAAATTAATTATTCCAGCTTCAAAACCAAGGGTATTTCCACTATTTGGATTTCTATTAGTATAAGGCCCTGAAGTATCATTGATAGTACTATTAAAAAAGTTATTAATAGGGCGTTCAGTCGTTGAAATATCAGTATTATTTATAGAATATCTGTCACCAGTAAGATTAACATCCCCTTCTAAAGCTGCAAACGCAAGTTTTGCTTTTACAACTCCTGTTGGAATAGTTTTAAACCCTGAAATTGGATACGTTACCGGGCCGCTTGAAGACTGAATCCAACGAAAACCATCAAAAGAAGTAATATATTTTGCAGATGATTTAGGATCCTCATATACTACAAATAAATTCCAGCCTGCAGAAAAACCACCATTTATCGTACCTCTTGCAGAAATAATATTTGCCGCCGTATAAGTTCCTTCAGGATTAGCTAATGCTTGTACCAGAGTCGTTGCATCATAATAATAAGCGTACGGCATCTGATCACCATTAGATGTCGCCGGAAAATAATCATAGATTAATGAACCAGTGATGTCGGTATAATTCGTTTGACCAGGAAGCTTAAATTTAATTGAACCTAAGTTAGCACGATTAACGGTGCCGTTATCAACAGCACCTTTACTATAAATACCAGCCCAATAAAGTCCAGCATACACAACTTTATAACATTCTCTACTACCTGTTGGTATAACTAAATTTGCCGAACTTGAACTAAACGTGGTAGCATCACTATCGATATCAATATACTGCATATTAAGATCGTTATTGTTCTGACTAGTTGAATTGAAGGCATTGTTTGGCCGTTCACCATTTCTATTGTTATCTCTATTCAGAATATTATTGCCTATCAAAAGCATATCGCCTTTTAAACTCGTATCATAACGGGCAGTGAAATCTTTTTGCGAGAAAACAATAAAACTTTGTATAAAAAATAATACAACTAAAACGGATTTAAAAGTAGTAGGTTTTTTCATGGTATTTACTTTTTTGGGCTTTGTCTTATTCCCTAAAGGGGCTTTCAGGGAATAAAATTTTTGCGCTTTAAAACTTTTATTTATATACTCCCTAAAAATTTAGGAAGTAATGACTTTAATATTTTATACTAACTGCTATTAATTTTCAACTTTTACGATAGCCATTTTACCATTATATGGTTTGCTTCCTTTTTCTTCTAATGCTTTTTGAGCCTCAGGTAAACCTTCAAATTTCTCGTAATAGATATAATATTTACTTGTTGTTACATTATAAAAGAAATTAACATCTGAACGTCCGGCGGCAACAGCTTTTCTCAAAAATTCATCACGTTTTTCTACACTGTTATGAACTGCAATAATAAGGTAATAACCACTTTCCGAATTTTTAATATTCTTGATAATCTGCATATTTGACTGATCTTCTCCAAAATCAAAATCATTTGCTTTTAATGGTGTATTGCTGACTTTCGTAGTTTCTTTTATACGTTTAAGAGCGGCCACATCTTGTGCGTATCTTCCCTGATCATTTTCGTATGCAGCACGTTTAATTCTACGTTTTCTCTCTATTTCTGTTTCAGTTTTAATACGCTCTAAACTGGCAAGCATTTCAGCATTATTTTTTTCTGCTTGTATTTGTGCTGCTTTCAACTGATTTATTTTTTCTAAATATGCTTTATTTAAGGCATCATTTTTATTTGGTACTTTTTTCAGCCTTTCATTATATAAATTTGTCAGTTTTGCAATTTCAGCATTTTGGCTTCGGCTGGCTTCGGCAATTTGTAATTTTAAAGCTTCCATCTGGCTGTTTTCTGCAGCAACGCTTTTGAATGGTTTTGGCTCTTTATAAATTCCTTTTTCACTTAAATCGTTTTCTTCTCTTAAATCATCAAGATCTTTTTGTTTACTGGCTAAAGTAGCTTTAAACTGTGCTAATAAATCATCTTGTTCTTTACTTGACACATCAATTGATTCTGATAAATTATCCATTGCTTTTGCCGTCTCATCTTTTGCAGATGCTGCTAATCTGGCTTGTGCTTCAGCATCAGCTTTCGCTTTGGCATCTTCCGCCAATTTAGCCTGACGAGCATCTTCGGCTAATTTTAATTGTCTTGTTTCTTCTTCAGCTTTTAATCTTTCTGCACCTTCAGCATCCGCTTTTACTTTTGCATCTGCTAATAATTTTGCTTGTAAGGCTTCCATATCAGCTTTAGCTTTCGCATCAGCTGCTAATTTGGCTTGCAAAGCTTCAGCATCGGCTTTTGCTTTCGCATCAGCTGCTAATTTAGCCTGCAAAGCTTCGGCATCGGCTTTAGCTTTCGCATCTGCTGCTAATTTAGCCTGTAAAGCTTCAGCATCGGCTTTAGCTTTCGCATCTGCTGCTAATTTAGCCTGTAAAGCTTCAGCATCGGCTTTAGCTTTCGCATCTGCTGCTAATTTAGCCTGCAAAGCTTCAGCATCGGCTTTAGCTTTCGCATCAGCTGCTAATTTAGCCTGCAAAGCTTCGGCATCGGCTTTAGCTTTCGCATCTGCTGCTAATTTAGCCTGCAAAGCTTCAGCATCGGCTTTAGCTTTCGCATCTGCTGCTAATTTAGCCTGCAAAGCTTCGGCATCGGCTTTAGCTTTCGCATCTGCTGCTAATTTAGCCTGCAAAGCTTCAGCATCAGCTTTCGCTTTGGCGTCTGCTGCTAATTTGGCCTGCAAAGCTTCCGCATCGGCTTTAGCTTTGGCGTCTGCAGCTAATTTGGCCTGACGTTCTTCTTCAGCTTGTTGTAACTGTTTAGCTTCGGCATCGGCTTTAGCTTTGGCAGTAGCTTCAGCATCTGCTTTTACTTTAGCATCAGCTAGTAATTTAGCCTGTAAAGCTTCCATATCAGCTTTAGCTTTGGCGTCTGCAACTAATTTGGCTTGTAGGGCTTCAGCATCGGCTTTAGCTTTTGCATCTGCAGCTAATTTTGCCTGTATAGCTTCTGCATCGGCTTTGGCTTTAGCTTCGGCAGCTAATTTGGCTTGTAGGGCTTCAGCATCGGCTTTGGCTTTGGCTTCAGCAACTAATTTTGCCTGTAAAGCTTCGGCATCGGCTTTAGCTTTGGCTTCGGCAGCAATTCTGGCTTCTCTTGCCTCTGCATCCGCTTTCGCTTTGGCATCTGCCGCTAATCTTTCTTTTTCTGCAGCAATGGCCGCAGTTTTCGCTTTCGCTTCAGCTGCTAATCTTGCTTTATTGGCTGCGTCTTGTGCGGCTTTAGTTTTTGCAGCTTCAGCGGCTTTGGCTTTGGCCTCAGCGGCTAATCTGGCCTGAAGTGCATCAGAATCAGCTTTAGCTTTGGCATCAGCGGCTAAAATAGATTCTAAATCTGCTGCCTCACTTTTCGCTTTCGCTGCAGCTTTACGTTTTGCTTCTTCTGCATCCGCCTTCGCTTTAGCATCGGCAGCTAATTTAATTTTTAAGGCCTCAGCATCGGCTTTGGCTTTGGCTTCAGGGGATAATTTTAATTTTTCTGCAGCTTCGGCATCGGCTTTCGCTTTTGCATCAGCTTCTAGTTTGATTTTTAATGCCTCAGCGTCAGCTTTGGCTTTATTGTCAGCTTCAAGTTTTGCTTTAGCAGCTGCTTCGGCATCAGCCTTAACTTTTTCTGCAGCTGCCAACCTTATCTGCAAGGCTTCGGCATCGGCTTTCGCTTTGGCATCTGCCGCCAATTTAGCTTTTGTTGCACCATCTACTCTTGTAATTGGTGTAGTTGGTTTTTTTGCCATTACTGGTTTTGCTTTCGTCGGATCAATAAGCGAACCTTCTTCATCATCGCCATAATAGTAGTTTCTGCTTTTAAATTTATAAGCAATTGCAAACTCATGAGAAGGACCCAAATTGGTAAAATTTCCCATTCCTCTCTCGTAATTATATTCAATAGCAATGCTAGGTGTAATATTAATCCCCAAACCTGCTGAAATTCCGTATAATGTATTGTAACCCATTTGTGCCCAAATTCCTTGGGGAATTGTAAGCATGGCTAACCCTGAAACTATTGTATTATCCTGTTTAATTTCTGTTTTAACAATTCCGGAAAATTTGCTTTCATTAAGAAATCCATAACTATCAATATATCCGGTGTACATTCCATGCAATACAATTGCTCTTTCGGGATCATCTTTTATCATTCCGGAACCAAAATTATACAACACTAAATTGTTCATTGATAATCCGAAATCAAAAAAAGCTGTACCATAATTAATTCCCGGATTTACGGTAAGCAATGTATTTGAAGGGTAATCTCCGTCTAAACTTGGATCATCAGAGATTATTTTTCCTTTGTCCAAACCACTTTGATAAGCACCAACGTTTAATCCAAAAGTTAAATTACTGTCTTCCTGTAATACAATATTGTGCGCAAAATTAACTACTCCGCCAAATACAGTCATCAAACCGTAATTTTGCTGAAATAAGCCTATAGCATATGCATCATTTTCTTTTAAACGACCTGAATAATTGAAAAGATATGTATTGGGGGCATCATCAAATTGTACATATTGTCTTTTATTATAAAAACTTAAAATTGGATTTTGCTCACGTACAAAACTAAATGTTGGGTTAATTAGATATCTATTAAACTTTAATGAATTTCGGATAGGTAATGAAAACGAAACAACTCCACCCTCATTATCTTGAGAGTAGAGTAATTGTGACGAACCGTAAAATAAAGTTAAGAATAGTAAAATTTTCTTCATATTATTTCAGCACCGTTATTGATCCTTTTTTTTCACCTGCATCGCCTTGAATAACATAGTAATATACTGGATTTACATTTTTAATATCAATTGCTGTCTGTGGCCAATCCCCTTGATAATTGACAACATCTAAAACCTTTTCTCCGTTTGAACTTATTATGATGACTTTGGTATTTTCATTTTTATAGATATCAGGGATATTCCAATACGGGTTAGAACCTTCCATTTTTATAATATTAGCAATAACAGCAGTTGGTGAAGAAGGACCATTAACCTTAAAGCTAAATTCTTTTGAAGATATACAGCCAGATGCCTGAGAAATTTTTGCTCTGTAATTACCTTTAATAGCAACTAAATAAGTATCTGTTGTTGCTCCGGAAATAATGTTCCCATTTAAATACCACTCATACGTTGGATTTGAAGCATCATCTGTTACGGTAACGCTTACCGTTTCGCCTTCCTGGAGTTCAATTTCGTCAGCAACATCAATACTAGCCTCAAAACTATTGCTGCTAAGGTTGATATTTCCTGTAGCTTTACATCCGCCAAAATCAACTTCTACGCTATAAAGCCCGGATTGATTAGTGCTATAGGTACGATTAGTAGCATTTGTAATTACTGCACCGTCTTTTTTCCAAATGTAACTATTTCCTGAAGTTGCAGTTAGGACAGTTCCTACTCCATTTGAACAAAAAGGATTACCCAAACTGGAATCCACAGTTACAGCAGATCCTGAACTTGAACTTGTAACTGTAACACGGTTTGAGCTAAAATTAACATCTGAACACTCCCCATAATCAATTTCTGCATAATATTTACCGACAGCATTTACAGTTAATGTACTAGAACTTTGTCCAGCAATAACTACATCATCTTTGAACCATTTATATTTAATATTTGAATAATTAGCCGGTGAAGAATTTTGCACTTCAGGAGTTTCATTATACACAGAAAGAGTAAGACTTCCTCCTGAACAAATCATCGCATTTTCGATCTTATTATTTATAAAAAATGAATTCTCATACTCTTTATAAAATGCAGGGAAAGAAGTATTTCCCAAAGAGTTTTTAAATCTCGTCGGACTAACATATCCGGTTGAAGCTTTCACTCTCAAACTATATATATCAGATCCTGTTAAATTGTTAGGCACAGCAAATTTTATTGTTTGCTGCGAAGGAGAAACATCAATAGTTTGCAATATAGTTGTTGCAATGGGATTTGTAAAACTTCCTGTAGCATCTGATAATTCAAGTACAAAAGTGGTACCGGAAGGAAAATTCAAATACGTAAATGTTGCATTAAATTCATTAAAAAAATTACCTGCACACAGCTTTTCCAGACCATCAAACTGTTGTGGTACTATTACTGTTTGTGCATGCAAATTAGTTTTAGCAAATAAAAAAATACTACAAAGAAGAATAAATCTAAGTAATGACAGAGTAGTTTTTTTAATCATATAGTACGAATTCTGGCTAAGTCTATATCTTCAAAAAATAAAATATCAATAAACGTTTCAGAGAAATCGTATTTATAGTTTTCAATAATATCCTTTGCTAAAGCAGAATAAGTTGCAATATTATCTGATGATTTTTCTTTTACGGCAGAGATCAGATTTTTAATTCCGGCAGTTTCTATAGTAAAGCTACCCTTGGGGATGGATAGCCCTACTATAAACTGTTTAGAATTACCTAAATGATTAACGGACTCGATAGTCGTTATTGGATTTTGGTTGCCAAAAGCTTGTTCTATAATATTGCCTTCAACTGAATTTTTAGATTTTTCAATTGTATTTTGAGCAAATAAACTTAGCGATAAAGGAGAAACCAAAAATATTGTATAAATAATATATTTTCTAATGTTTGGGGCCATTGTGTTTTGATCTTTATTTGGGTCCTGACAAAAACGCATACATAACTTAAATTATGTCTGGGACTTTATTAATAAAATTTACGCTTTGAAATAAAAATCTAAATATTTATCTATTACCACTAGAAGCTGTGATTTTTCCTAATTGAAGTCTGAAATCAGGTTTTTTTGGATTAAAGATATCGATAAAGGTTTCTTTATTATCACTTTGTGAATAAACATTAAAGAATACGCTATTACCATACCAGCTCTCTAAATCTTCATTGTTAGAATTATATTCTGTAAAAATGTTTCCTTTACATAAGTTGAAATACATTTCCTCGAATTTAATTCTTTTAAGATTAGCATCATTAATTTCAGTTTTGCTATCTAATAAAACTGCAGGATTAAATCCTGAAATAACGCTACGTTTGATTTCAAGTGAAGCATTCTCTCTAATGTAAATAGCTTCTTTAATCAATCCTGATTGAATATCGGCATTGATGTTTTCGCTATCATTAATCATTGTAATATTTGAAGCAACAACTAAAGTTGCTTTTTTGGTAAAATCGGTCTCATTTTTTTTCTCATAAGAATTAACTTCAAAACAACGTGACCCGTCTTTATTACTTGATAAATATGAAGATCTTACCGCCAATGAATTATGAAGACGACATTGAACTCCCTGAGTAAATTTGTAATCATCATTGATTGATTTGTAAGAAACCAATTTTGTAGCATTTAGATCACCACCAAAGAAAGCGAATGAATCTCCTGCTGAATAACTCACCATAATGTTTTCAAGAATGGTTTTGTTTCCAACACCTGCAATTGTTAATCCATTGAAACTTCCGGCATTTTTCACTTTTTTTCCGGCAAATTCAATTCTGACAAATCTTAAAATTCCTGAATTTCCAGCAACATTATCACCTCCATAAGTAGTAAGCGAAGGATCAAGATCCAGATTATAAGATCCTACGTTTCCAAATTTGTTTGTAGGAGCATCACCAAGTACTACTATTCCTCCCCAATCACCTGCTTTTTTCATGCTTCGGTTTGAAGTAAATACAATTGGGTCAGTCTCTAAACCATCAGCTATAATCTGGGCTCCTTTTGTAACTACTAATGTTCCTTTAGTTTCAAAATCACCAATAATCAAAGTTCCTGGTTCAATAGTTAAAACGGCATTATTAGTAACATATACATTGCCTTGCAAAACATAAATGTTTCTCTTAAGTAACTTAGTGTTTACAGAAATGTTTCCAGCCAAAATTTGGTTTGCTTCTCCATAGTCAACTTTGTTAGGCTTAAATTCAGTCCAGTTGTTTAACCAGTTGTTGTAGCCCATGATTCCTTTTTCTTGTTGAGCACTCACATTGGTAACAATCAAAAGAATGATTATGCTTGTAATTTGAGTAATTTTTTTCATGGTAAAAAGGTATTAGGTTAATAATAAATTTGGGTATGCGTAAATATTAAGAAACTCATTCAAGTTCTTTTCAAAATCAGAATTGTACGGAAATGAGTTGTTTAAATAATAATGTAAAGACTAAAAAATATCTTAAATTACATATCATTTAATTCATTAAATTCATGTAAAGATTTCAATGTTCCTTCGTAAAACAAAATAGCGGCTACTAAATTTGATTTATCAGAATAAGGCATCATTTTTCTTTGGAATTCAACAGTTGTATCTAAGAATGTTGATGTACCCAGTGCCTGAGATTCTAAAACTTTTTTATGCTCATTATCGTCTGGAATACCTAAATCGGCCATAGTTACCCCGGGTTTAGTAACCAACGCAATGTAAGGGAGGGTTTTAACTAATACTTTTATTCTCTCGATGTATAATTCCAACAATTCTCCTTTTTGCATACCACTTAATTCTTTTTGATCATGGTATTTACGAATAAGAGCTGTTGTACTAATAATACTTCGAGGAGCGTTTTTAGCTTGTGCACAAATGGCACCTGTAGTCAATAAAAAACATACACTTAAAAAAATAATTTTCCCTTTCATAAATTCTTAATTAAATTTGTTGTTGATGAAAACAAAAATATATAAATTAACTTAAACTGCAACTTTAATATATTTTTTTTTCTGCAAAAGCTTAAAAAAAACTTAAAATATTTAAATGTTTCCAGAAAAAACAGGCTTTCACATAGATTTTTTTAAAATTGTTAAAGTTAATCATTGTAGGATTTTTATCGTTTTTTTTTCATCATAGCGACTACATTCTCTATAATGATAACGAAAAAAAAACCGGGTTTACACTCTTATCTAAAAAACTATTAACAAAAAAACCTCGATTTATGTTCAAAACAATTTCCATGTAGAAAAACTTGACAATTAAAATAAAGCAGTTTGTATTGATAATCAACAGCATCAATAATCTTTTTTTACAAAGTTTTTGACTACGTCATTTTCTTCTATCTTTGCTTCATGCAATTTTCACAAATTTTAGGTCAGGATTACATTAAAAACCACTTGATAAACAGTGCAGCTTCCGGGCGCATTCCGCACGCACAATTATTTATTGGGCCTGAGGGAAGTGGTACATTATTAACAGCTATTGCCTATGCACAATACATTTTGTGCAGTAATACTGGTGATGAAAACTCCAATGGTAATGATGCCTGTAATTTAAAATTTAAAAATATTTCGCATCCCGATTTACATTTTATATATCCAACGGTAACGACCGAAGATGTTAAAACAAAACCTAAGAGTTTAGATTTTATTCAGGACTGGAGAACTTTTATTCAGGAAATGCCTTATGGAGGTTTATTTGACTGGTATAAAATTTTGGGTGTTCAAAATAAACAGGGTGAAATTAGGGTCGAAGACGCACAGGAAGTTTTAAAATCCCTTTCGTTAAAATCGTATGAAGGGGGGTATAAGATCATGATTATCTGGATGGCCGATAAAATGAATATCGCGGCATCAAATAAATTATTGAAACTTTTAGAAGAACCGTCAGATAAAACCATTTTTATTCTCATTTCTGAAAATGAAGAAGATATTATACAAACCATACGCTCTAGATGTCAGGTCATTCATTTTAATGGTTTACCAGAAAAAATAATTGCAGAAGCACTGGTTTCTCAGGAAAATATCGATTCAAACTTAGCCAAAAAAATTGCACATCAGGCTCAGGGAAATTTCAATAAAGCAATGTCTCTGTTAAAAGAAGATGATTCTGAATATCCGTTTGAGCAATGGTTTGTCAATTGGGTCCGGGCAGCTTTCAGGGCAAAAGGAAATGCAGCCGCAATTCAGGATCTAATTTCCTGGAGCGAAGAAATCGCTGCCTTAGGCCGTGAAAGCCAGAAAAAATTTATCCAGTTTTGTATCGAAATGTTCCGTCAGGCACTTTTGCTTAATTATCAGGCTCCAACACTGGTTTATATTGAACCGAAAGTTGATAAATTTAAATTAGAAAATTTTGCGCCTTTTGTAAACGGAAATAACATTCACGATATTTTCAAAGAACTTTCTGATGCGATGTATCACATTGAAAGAAATGGAAATGCAAAAATAATTCTAACGGATTTATCTATAAAACTGACTCGTTTAATTCATAAAAAATAATTTTCAAATGAATAATGTTGCCTCAATTTTAATTCTGATTTTTTTAGCCCTGACTTTTTTACAATCAGGCTATGAGAAAATTTTTTACTGGAAAGATAATGTTAACTGGCTTAAAGAACATTTTGCCAAAACAATATTGAAAAGCCAGGTACCACCCGCCTTACTTCATCTTTTAATTTTAGAATTAATTTCAGGGATTTTATGTGTCGTTGGTGCTATTCAATTATTCACAAATAGTGGTCGTGAGTTTGGTTTTTACGGAGCCTTATTTTCATGCATTACTTTGTTAATGATGCTTTTCGGGCAACGTTTAGCGAAAGATTATGATGGTGCCAGAACCATTGTTATCTATTT
Organism: Flavobacterium piscis; assembly: GCF_031457575.1. GTDB lineage: Bacteria > Bacteroidota > Bacteroidia > Flavobacteriales > Flavobacteriaceae > Flavobacterium > Flavobacterium piscis_A. Next base: position 169,615 of record NZ_JAVDWQ010000011.1, read on the forward strand.
TATACCAGCTGTTATGGCTGTTTATTGGCTGAATTAAAATATGCCATAAATTAAAATTACACGAATTAGCACCAATTAATTTGAAGTAATTTGTGTAATTTGTGGCTAACATTTTTTAGAAGCTAAAGCAAAAGACACTGAAAGTACTTAGTTGTAACTATATCTGAGACCAATAAATTTGTTCGCTTTAGCGGACAGCAAATTAAAATTTTACATTAAAAAATGAATCCAAAACACCCTTCAGAATCTCTAACTATTTTAACCGATTTAGTTTTACCGAGCGAAACAAATCCTTTAAATAACCTTTTTGGTGGCGAACTTTTAGCCCGAATGGATCGCGCAGCCAGTATTGCTGCCAGAAGACATTCACGCCGGATTGTGGTTACTGCTTCTGTAAATCATGTCGCTTTCAACAGGGCCATTTCATTAGGAAGCGTCGTTACGGTTGAAGCAAAAGTGTCAAGATCTTTTAAAAGTTCTATGGAAGTTTTTATCGATGTTTGGGTAGAAGACCGCGAATCAGGAAACAGAACCAAAGCCAACGAAGCTATTTATACTTTTGTAGCCGTTGATGATACCGGGAGACCAGTTGAAGTTCCCGCAATTGAACCTGAAACAGAACTGGAAAAACAACGTTTTGATGCAGCCTTACGTCGTAAGCAATTAAGTCTGTTATTAGCAGGAAAAATAAAACCCTCAGAAGCAACAGAATTAAAGGCTTTGTTTATATCTTAAAAATCTTACTTTTTAAGAGGTTGTATTTAATTGCTACTTCAAAAAAAAGAACTAATTTTACAAAATTACAAGCCCATAGAAATCTAAATCAGGAAGTTATTAATATTCCTGGTTTGCTTTGAAAGAGAAAAAAATTATAAAAATTTAGATGAAAGAAAAAGACAAAGAAAAGATGAGTTCAGAGAAAGATGCCAAATTAAAAGCGCTACAACTTACGCTTGATAAACTTGATAAAACTTACGGAAAAGGAACCGTAATGAAAATGGGGGATAAAGCCATCGTAGAAGTTGAAACGATTTCTTCAGGTTCTCTTGGTGTTGATTTAGCACTTGGAGTAAATGGTTACCCCAGAGGACGAATTATTGAAATATACGGACCAGAATCATCTGGTAAGACCACATTAACATTACATGCAATTGCGGAGGCTCAAAAGGCAGGTGGAATTGCTGCTTTTATAGATGCTGAACATGCTTTTGACAGAAACTATGCCGAAAAATTAGGCGTTGATATCGAAAACCTGATCATTTCACAGCCGGACAACGGTGAGCAGGCTTTAGAAATTGCTGAAAACCTGATTCGTTCTGGCGCAATTGATATTGTAGTAATTGACTCTGTAGCTGCTTTGACTCCAAAAAGCGAAATTGAAGGTGAAATGGGAGATTCTAAAATGGGTCTTCATGCACGTTTAATGTCTCAGGCTTTAAGGAAATTAACCGGAACAATCAGTAAAACAAATTGTACAGTTTTCTTTATCAACCAGTTGAGAGAGAAAATTGGTGTAATGTTTGGGAATCCTGAAACAACAACAGGTGGTAACGCATTAAAATTTTACGCTTCTGTTCGTTTAGATATTCGTCGTTCTTCTCAAATTAAAGACGGTGAAAATGTTATCGGAAACAGAACGAAAGTAAAAGTCGTTAAAAACAAAGTGGCTCCGCCTTTCAAAACTGCCGAATTCGACATTATGTACGGAGAAGGAGTCTCTAAAACCGGTGAAATTTTAGATTTAGCGGTTGAATTTGATATTGTTAAAAAAGCAGGATCCTGGTTTAGCTACGGAGAGACCAAATTAGGACAAGGTCGGGACGCAGTAAAATCTTTAATTAAAGATAATCCGGAATTAGCTGACGAATTAGAGGTTAAAATTAAAGCACATATCAAAGAATTGGCTAACGCTTAAAAAAATAAACCACTCCTATGGACTGAAGTGCATAGATTTGGTTGGCAGTCAGAAAGTCTACAAGGCTGCAACACTTTTATTAGCCACGAATTACACGAATTAGCACTAATTAATTTGTATAATTTGTGGCTAATATTTTTTTTGAAACTAAGGTAAAATACACTAAAACACATAGTTGTAAACTATAATCTGATACCAATAAAAATTCCTCAAATAGAAGACTTTGTTTCACAAACCCGACACGATTTAGTTAGCTGTCGGTTTTTTTATATCTAAAATTTTAAAAAAGACGCAACCATTTTAAAAAAGTTGCATCTTGTAAATAGACATGACTTTTTTATTTAGTATTCGCCATAATACTAATTCAAAGTTTTTAGAATAAATTTTGGTTAATTGGTTCAATAAAAGTCTGTTAGTTTTAATTTAGGTGCTAACGGACTTTTACTGTTTTAAGAATTTTCTACTTTTTTTACGCAACCTTTTATCTCTTTAGCTCTCTTAATATTATAACCGGAGTTCTAATCAAACTTTAATTATCAACTATTAATATTTTAGTCATGAAAGAGAAAATAGAAGTATTGTTGAATAAAAACCGAAAAATAACCAGATTGCGATTTAAAAAAGTATTACGATTTATCTCGGAAAAAATAATTCACAGATAAGATTTTGAATATAAAAGGGGTTTTAGTTCAAAAGAAAACCCGACAAACTTAAAAAATTTGTCGGGTTTAATATAAATCATATTTTGAATTTTTCATTCTTAAATTCGAGTAATCCCTTATAAATCAATTGTCTTGTTTGATCCCGAAGTTCTTTCCTGTTTTCACCTGTCAGCCCTTTCGTTTCAATAAAATTAAAGATTTTACCTCGCATTTTTCCTGGGCTTCCGCTTAAAAAAGTATACGAAAATCGTTCTTTATTGTCTGCAAAAACAATCGGTACAATCGGAATTTGATGATCTATAGCCAACCTAAAAGCACCGTCCTTAAACTCATCCAACAAAACCGATTCATCATAAGGAACGCCTCCTTCCGGAAAAATACAAATACTAAGTCCTTGATTCAGCCTGTTTTGTGCTCTTTTAAAAACTTCATTTTTACTTTTGGATGAATTTCTATCGACCAAAATACAGGTTCTTTTGTAGAAAAATCCAAATAATGGAATCTTTGAAAGCTCTTTTTTTCCAACAAAAACAAATGGGTTTCTCACCACTGCCAACATCAGCATAATATCGGTCATTGAGGTATGATTGGCTACAATCATATAACTTTTTCCTTTTTCAAGCTTTTGCAGACGTTCGATTTTATAATAAAAGCCCATTCCAAAAAGAATGAATTTAGCCCAAATTCTGGCCATTTTAAAGAAATACGGGTACCCACTCTCGGTTATAATAGAAACCAGTAAAAATGGCAACATAATCAATATCGGAATAGCCATTAAGATATAAAACCAAATGCGCCATAAGACCCAAAAAACAATTTTAATTCCTTTCATAGATTCAAATGTAATAAAACAGAAGTGAATTTAGATTTATAGACCATTAGATTTTTAGAATATTTAGACATTTCTGAAAATAAAACCTGAAATCTCAGAGAACTTTTAGAAAACTTTCTAATTTTTGCACAAGAAAAAAATAAACCTTGCAGGCTTTGCGAAAAACTTTGCGAACTTTGCGGTTAAGAAATAAGAAAAAACTAGAATGGCAAAAATACTTACCGGTGTTCAGAGTACTGGAACGCCACACTTAGGCAATTTATTGGGAGCAATTATTCCTGCAATCGAATTATCAAACAATCCGGAAAACGAAACTTTTTTGTTTATTGCTGATTTACATTCGATTACACAAATAAAGGATGGTAAAACATTACGCGAAAACACTTACAGCACAGCAGCTGCATGGCTTGCCTGTGGTTTAAACCCTGATAAAGTTACATTTTACAGACAATCTGATGTAGCTCAGACTGCTGAAATATCCTGGTATTTGAGTTGTTTTTTCCCGTTCCAGCGTTTGACTTTGGCACATTCTTTCAAAGACAAGGCAGATCGTTTAGATGATGTAAATGCAGGACTTTTTACCTATCCAATGCTGATGGCAGCAGATATTTTGTTGTATGATGCTGAATTTGTTCCGGTTGGAAAAGACCAATTGCAACATTTAGAAATCACACGTGATGTAGCATCTCGTTTCAATCATCAAATGGGTGAAACTTTTGTGCTTCCGGAAGCTAAAATTCAGGAAGACAGCATGCTGATTCCGGGAACCAATGGCGGAAAAATGAGTAAGTCTGCGAATAATATAATCAATATTTTTCTGGATGACAAAGCATTACGCAAACAAGTAATGAGTATTGAAACCGACAGCACGCCACTTGAAGATCCAAAAAATCCCGATACATGTAATGCTTTCGCTATTTATTCGCTTTTAGCAAGTGAAACACAAATTGCCGAAATGAGAGTCAATTATGTATCAGGCAATTATGGCTACGGTCATGCTAAACAAGCTTTGTTTGAGTTAATTACCGAAACTTTTAAAACCGAAAGAGAGAAATACAATTACTACATCAATAATCTTGAAGAAGTTGATACGCTCTTGAAAAAAGGTGCTGCAAAAGCTTCTGTTGTTGCAGATGGTGTTTTGAATAGAGTAAGAGAAAAATTAGGGTTTGAGGCTATTTGATTTTTTTAAATTAAAATCCACTTAAAATGGGTGTTTTATTTATAAACTCCTTTTGTTTAAGTTTCAAATACGTTGATGTAATAAAAATAGTAATATAATTTAAACCCATACGATGAAAATAAGCTTGTTTGCCCCTCTCCATTTTTTAGGACTTTTCTTTGTTTTAATGCTCTTTTCTTGTACTAAGGACGATGTAGAAAACAGATCAACAACCTCAATTACAAACCAACTAAAAAACGATTTAAAACTAAATCAGTTTGCCAATAAAAGCATTTCTGACAACTTAGTTGTAAATTGGGAAAGTCTTACTAAAACTGAAAAAGACGATTTTGAATTTTATGAAATTGAAGTCAATGAAAAAAATCCAGCCATAATAGAATCTAATTTATTCCAAAACGAATTAAAATACGAGTTGATAGCCATAAAAAAAAAGGGTGAGATCCATTCCTATTTAATTGAAGCCTATTCAAGTTTAAAACACTCTTTATTTAATAATTCCATACAAAATCTTAAAAACTT
>NZ_JAVDWQ010000012.1:0-164431 GCF_031457575.1 Flavobacterium piscis
TTTTGTTTTAGGATAAACTGTTCTCAATTTAAAACAACTATTTTTCATAAATCCATAGAAAGAATGGTAAATGCCAAACCGATATATCAAAAAGATATAAAACAGATATTAAGTGTATAGCTCAATTTTATTTATTTAATTCCTAAATATTCATGTAGTTTGTTTTGATCTCTTTTAGAGAGAATTATAAATTGAGGATTAAATATTGAGTCCTGATAATATTTAATGTTCTCTTTAATAACATAAGTAACTTCATTTCTGATGTTTGCACCATATTTATTTTCAGAATCATAATGTATTGATGCTTGCCATTTTTTTGATGTAGAATCATTTATTTGTTTCATTCCATAAGCATCATCAAGTTCTTCGTTATAATATTTACTTTTTTTTTCGACTTCAAAAACACTTGTTAATAATGAATCATATTTAATTGTTGATGGACTTATAGAATTTACACTGATATCTTGTTTGCAAAATAAAAGAATCAAATCTTCTTTTGATTTTATATTTTTTTCTATTTGAGTTGTTTTATTGCAACTGATAAATAGCAAAACCACTATACTTAAAATATTTTTTTTCATAGTTTGTTTTTTAATAATTGTTTATCGTGTAATTATTTTTTATTCATTTAATTTGAGCTAACAAAACTAACCAGCCAAAATGACTAACCAAATTCAATGTGTTTCATTACTATTTAAAATAATCTATGCTCATTTAATTATTTTAAATCTAAAAATTCAAATCTTTTTTAGACGATCATTTTCTTCACGCAATGACTTGATCTCATAATGAGCATCTTCCAGCATCTTTACTAATCTTTCAACGGCCGAAAGGCCGTTATTTCCTGTTTTTTGTGATGGATTTTCTTTGTCTTGTATTTTTTCTGATTTTGGTATTGAGTATTTCTTTTTAATTGCCAAATCGTGTTTAATTTCGTGTTTAAAAAGTAATTTCTTGATTTTATTAACCATAAAAAAACGGGATAAAAGTATCTCTTATCCCGTATAAAACCTAATGATTTTGTGTTTTTACTTAAAGTAGCGAGGACGGGAGTTGAACCCGTGACCTCAGGGTTATGAATCCTGCGCTCTAACCAACTGAGCTACCTCGCCATTTTTTCGGTTATTGCATCCTTGAATGCGGGTGCAAATATAAAAATTATATTAGAGCTTACAAGCATAAAATGAAGAAAAAAAAATATTTTTAAAAAGTCCTTTTTTTTGAACAGATATTCTTATATTTCCAAAAAAATTAAAAGCAACACATGGATTCAAAAATACGTTACGAAATCGAGTTTCCTATTAATTCTTCGCCACAACTATTGTATCAATATATATCAACACCGTCAGGTTTGTCTGAATGGTTTGCCGACAATGTAAATTCAAGAGGTGAGTTTTTTACTTTTATCTGGAATGATTCACAGGAAAAAGCACGTTTGGCTTCTAAAAAAACTGGTGAAAAGGTAAAATTTAAATGGGTAGACGAGAGCAGTAAAGACACAGAATATTTCTTTGAACTGCATATTTTGGTAGATGAACTTACTAAGGATGTCTCTTTAATGGTTATTGATTTTGCTGAAAAAGAAGAAGTTGATGAAGCGAAACAACTTTGGGAAAATCAGATTTCCGACTTAAAACATCTAATAGGATCAGTTTAGTAAAAGTCTTATTTATAACTTATATTTGCCCTGAACAAAATTCAGGGTTTTTTTATGATCAATTTTAATGGAAATTTAATAGAACAAAGCAATAATATTTTAACTCAAAATCGTGCTTTTTTGTATGGAGACGGGGTTTTTGAAACATTGAAAATAGTTAATGGTGAAATTTTGTTTCTGGAAGATCATTATTTCAGATTAATGGCTTCAATGCGTGTCGTTAGAATGGAGATTCCGATGAATTTTACAATGGAATATCTCGAAGAACAAATCTTAAACCTGGTTAAGTATAAAGGAATTGAAATATCAGCAAGAGCCCGAATTACTGTTTTTAGAAATGATGGAGGTTTGTATCTGCCAAAAACAAATGAAGTGTCTTATTTAATTCATGCTGTCTCATTAGAGAATACATTATATGCCTTAAATACGGCTCAATATGAAGTTGATTTATACAAAGACTTCTATATTACAAAACAATTATTATCGTCAATTAAAACAACTAATAAATTAATCAATGTTACCGGAAGTATTTTTGCTGACGAAAATGGACTTGCGAATTGTATTTTGTTAAATGATGCTAAAAATGTGGTAGAAGCATTGCAAGGAAATTTATTTATGGTGCAGGGTAAAAAGCTAATTACTCCTCCCGTTTCAGAAGGATGTTTAAATGGCGTAATGCGTAAGCAAATTTTAGCTCTGGCAAAAAAAGTAGAAGGCATAGAAGTTATTGAAGAAATAATTTCGCCTTTTGAGCTTCAAAAAGCTGATGAATTATTCCTGACAAATGTAATCATAGGAATACAGCCGATAACCAAATACCGAAAAAAAGAATTTACAAGTAATCTGGCATATTTATTAGTACAAAAGCTAAATGAATCCATATCTGAAAATTAATTCAGATATGGGTTTTCAGGTGCATTTGACCAAATTAGATAATCACCACCAAGTTCTATAATCTGCTCTTTCCAAAAGTGGGTGGTCGATTTTCCAATAATTTTATTTTTGTAATTATTATTGGTAATGATCCACGAGTTTCCCTGCATTTCACTTTCAAGCTGATTCTCATCCCAACCAGTATATCCCAGGAAAAAACGAATGTTATTTTTGTTGATTGATCCGTCGTTTATAAGGTCTTTGGTTGACTCAAAATCACCTCCCCAGTAAATTCCATTAGATATTTCTACGCTATTCGGAATTAGTTCAGGAATGTTGTGAATGAAATAAAGATTATCCTGTTCTACAGGACCTCCGTTATATATCTTGAAAGAGGCATCAATCTCAGGAATTAAGTCATTAATAGTATATTTTAATGGTTTATTAATGATAAAACCTATTGATCCTTCTTTGTTATGGTCTGCTAATAAAATTACCGATCTATTAAATGATAAATCTCCAATTATAGAAGGCTCGGCAATAAGCAGGTGTCCTTTTTTTAATTTTTCTGAAATCATACGGCTACAATTTTTATTAAATTTAATCATAAAATTTTTAAAAACCCAAATAAAATCGTTAAACCGCACAAAAAAACCCTCCATGAGGGAGGGTTTTGATTATATTATAAGTTTAGAGAACTTTCTTACTTAGTTCACTGCACCTTCTAATTCAGCTCCAGCTTTAAATTTTACTACATTTTTAGCAGCGATTTTGATAGTTTTTCCTGTTTGTGGGTTTCTACCATCTCTGGCAGCTCTAGCAGATACTGACCAAGATCCAAAACCTACCAATGACACTCTTCCACCTTTTTTCAAAGTTGCGCCTACGTTTCCTAAAAATGATTCTAAAGCTAATTTTGCCGCAGCTTTTGTAATTCCTGCATCAGCAGCGATAGCATCGATTAATTCTGATTTGTTCATAATAATTAGTTATTAATTGTTGGTTAAAAAAAAAATTGTTAATACACAAATTTAATAGGAAATCCGTTCCTTGCAAGTGTTTTCTTTAAATTTAGCAAAAATTGTTAATAACTTGCTTTTTTTGTTCATAAAGCAGGCTTTTTCATCACCAAAAACAGGTAAAAACCCCTGTTTTACTGACCTTAATAGACCTTAGTTGAATCAGAAAAAGTGATCCCATTAAGCAATTCTACTACCTGCATTCTCTTTTTACCCGGTAATTGCAAACTCAAAAGTTGCAAAAAGCCATCCTGAATAGCAATTTTAATTTCTTTTTTACTGCTAATCAGGCTGCCAGTGTCATAAGAATGGTTTTCTAAAATCAATTTTGCCTCGTAGATTTTGACATTTAACTCTTCATTTTTATCTTTCAAAAAACACCATGCAGCTGGATATGGACTTAAACCACGAATCAAATTATTGATTTCGGCTCCTGATTTCGTCCAGTCAATCTTACAGTTTTCCTTGTTTAATTTATAAGCTGTTTTAATTTCAGCATCATCTTCCTGAATAGTAGTAGTTACATTTCCGTTTTCAATCACTTTCAAAGTATCAATAACAGTTTTGCTTCCTAAATTCATTAATCGGTCGTGCAATTGTCCTGCATTTTCTGTTGGCTCAATAGCAATTTCCGAATTTAATATCATCGCTCCGGTATCAATTTTATCGTCAATAAAAAAAGTAGTTACTCCGGTTTTTGTTTCTCCATTAATAATGGCCCAGTTAATGGGTGCGGCACCACGATAATTTGGTAACAACGAAGCATGAAGATTAAATGTGCCCAAACTAGGCATTTCCCAAACTGCTTTTGGCAGCATTCTAAAAGCTACAACAATCTGTAAATTGGCATTCAAAGCTTTTAATTCGGCTAAGAAATCTTCATCTTTTAAATTGGTTGGTTGTAATAATGTAAGGTTGTTCGCCAGTACATATTCTTTTACTGCGGAATATTTTATTTTTTGTCCGCGTCCAGCCGGTTTATCTGCAGCCGTAATCACGCCAACAACATCGTAATCGTTTTTAATAATGGTATCCAAAATGCCAACGGCAAACTCCGGAGTTCCCATAAAAATAATTCTCAATTTTTCCATTATGATTTTAAAGTATATTTATTGTTCGCTAATATAACGATATGATTGTTTTCTAATAATTCCTGAAGAGCCAAAATAATATCGTTGGCATCTAGTTTTATTTGGGTCTGGATTTCTCTTGAAGTTAAAGCGGTTGTTTTTAGTAAAGACAGGATTTTATCTGCAATAGAATCTGCTTCGGTAATTTTGCCTTTCTGAGTAATGCAATAGGAACAAACTCCACAATTCTCAGTTGTTTCTTCTCCAAAATAATCCAATATCAATCGGTTCTTGCAGGTTTTTTTGTTCTTTATATAATGTAAAACCGATAAAAGCTGATCTTTTTTGAGTTGATTCTGTTTTTCCAGATATTTCGAAACCCTATTTATGGTGCGATCATCTTCGCGAACTTCATTAAATAATATAGTAGCATCATTATTTTTTGATTTGTACTCAATGATGTCTTTTTCTTTCAGTTTTTCCAAAACAGCAGCAACTTGTTCTTCGGTATGATTTGATTTTTTGGCAATCAGTGAAATATTAAATGGCGTTTTCATTTCATAAATTCCGGGATACGTTCTCAAAATCGCCAAAATAATTTCTTCATCATTCGAATTTAAACTCATATACCGAATCACTTCTTTCGATTCAATTAAAAACTGCATCGTAATCTTTTCTGAAAATTCCTGCGACAGGGTAATAATTCCCTGCTGATTCAAAAATTGCAAAGCATTATAGGTTTTAAGGGTAGGGAAGTCATACTTCTGGCAAAAATGATTCAGTTTAAATGAAAATGAATCATCTAAACCTTCGCCATACGCAATCTGAAAATAATTGCAAAGCTTGACGTACATCAGATTCAAAAACTTTTTATCCGGCAAAATGCTCAAAAATTGCTGTTCTGATTGATTACTGTCAGATGAATTTGTTAAAACAACCGAAAAAGCTTTTTCACCATTTCGTCCCGCTCTTCCTGATTCCTGATAATAATTTTCGATGTTTTCAGGAAGTTGTGTATGAATTACCGTTTTTACATTGTCTTTGTCAATACCCATCCCAAACGCATTTGTGGCCACAATAACCTGAGCTTGTTCAGACATCCACAATTGCATGTTTTTGTCTTTTTCTTTAGCTGAAAGGCCCCCGTGGTAATAAGTCGCTTTAAAACCTAATGATTGTAATTGCATCGACATATTCAGGCACGATTTTCTGTTTCGTACATATATAATGGAAGGCTGAGGATTTTTCTTTAAAATTTGCTCAACACGGTATAATTTATCTTCGACTTCAAAAACCATGTACGCAATATTTTTTCTTTCGAAAGATTGCTGAAAAAGTTTTGGGTCTTTTAAGCCTAATTCGGTTTTAATATCTTCAATAACCCTTGGAGTTGCCGTAGCCGTCAAAGCCAAAAAAGGAATTTTAGGAAAATACTTCTTAAGTTCCGAAATCTTCAAATAAGCCGGACGAAAATCATGTCCCCATTGCGAAACACAGTGCGCTTCATCAATAGCAATTAAATTAATAGGAAGATTTTTGATTCGCTCCAATATCCAGTCCGATTGTAATCGTTCCGGGGAAAGATATAAAAATTTATAATTTCCGTATTGACAATTATCCAGAAGATCTATAATTTCTTCCGTATGAATTCCACCCGTCAGAGCGATGGCTTTAATATTTCGTTTTTGCAAATTCGCCACCTGATCTTTCATCAAGGCAATCAAAGGAGAGATGACCAAACAAATTCCGTCCTGCATCATCGCCGGAACCTGAAAACAAACCGATTTTCCGCCACCTGTAGGAAGCAGGGCAAAAGTATCCTGACCCTCTAAAACCGAGTCAATAATTTCTTCTTGCAACGGTCTAAAACTGTCGTGTTTCCAGTATTTTAAAAGAATTTCCTGCGCTTTTGGCATTGGTCTTGTTTTAAAGTTAAAAAATTTAGAAATCAGTTTCTAGTTTTGCAACTTTAAAACAGGCCTAAATTTTATCTAAGATATAAAGAATTCTGTTCTCAACAGTATCTTTAGGTACTTCAATTAAGTCGTAGCCGTATTTCTTGTATGTTTCAATAAGATGTTTCTGAATCGTTTCTGCCTGTTCAAAATTTTCATAGCGCTCTGTATCGCTTTCGTAAATTTCTTCCCAGGGCGGTAAAATAAAAGTTTTAGAATATTTAAAATCCTCGCAGGCTTTTGTAAAATGCGCCGGATAATCATCGCCAATATAATCCATATAAGCCACAACATCAGGAATTCCGCGATCTATAAAAACCACGTCGTCAGGTTCTTCAAGAGCGTTTTCGTATTGTTTAATACGTCCTTGCAATAACATTTCGCTAAATAATAACGGCTGTTCCAAAAACAACTGGTCGATACCGCGTTGCTGGGCTTCGAGTGTCACTTGTCTTGAAATTTCAGGATAACAGCAGTAGCCACGGGCTACCAATTCGTTTAAAAGAGTAGATTTTCCCGTTCCCGGTCCACCAATGATAACTATGATTTCTTTTTGCACTTTCGTAAAATAAAGCGCAAATTTACCTAAACTTATTGGTATTTGAAAAGAATATTTGTCAGAAGCGAATGATTTCGCATTTTTAGCGGTTATGGGTTCCTGCTGTTCGCTGCAATCTTTTGCTTTCTAAAAGAAAAAAGCAAAAGGATTTCCGCTTCCATCAGGGCTAAAGAGGAAACATGGTTTTGTTTTTGGAAATAAATCTTATGAAAACGTTTAAAAAACCTGTAGGTTGGTGTCAGGAATGTGAATTGCGAGGTTACATGTTTTATATGGTTCGTCCTATGGAACTTAACTTTACATGCAATTAATTTCAACGGATAAGTTCCGCAGCTGTAAAATAAATCGTTTCTCCTGAACTGCAGCGTAAAAGAGCCTTAGGCTCGGTGGATATTGTAGGGATGAATTTTAATTCGCCATATAAAAGAATGTCCACACCATATAGAGCCGTTGGCTGATCCAGATCCAGTTTGATAGTATCATTCTGAAAATAAGTCATCGTCTTGACTTTCTGTGCCTGAACGGAATTGAATATAAGTACAATAAAAAGAATACGAATGTAATTTTTCATAGCAGAGTGTTTTTGAACCTCGCAAAGCGCAGAATCACAAAGTTTTTTAAGTTATGTTTTCCTGACTTTGCGACTCTGCGCTTTCGCGAGGTGTGCTGTGAATGAATAACGACTACGAGTGTTATTCAATGCTGTATAAAAGATGGTAGTAGGTCTACCGCAATCGTTGTGCAAGCGAGGGTTGCAAACCGCCTCTCGGTGCTGGAATAGTAATAGACAGGTATTGAACGGAAAGAGGAAAAGGCTAACTAGATTAGTCAGGTACGAATAAGAGAGATGAACGCAAGTGAACCTTTGAAGAAGTTGTGTGATAGCGGAACATTTTGTCAAAAGTCTATTTTCTCGCAGGTAGATGATTATTATAGCAGTTACTTGCTTACTGGCTATAAGGCAAACGCAATAGAGAAGGCATGACTCTTATTCAGGCTTTTATATGGAACTCAGGAAGTCCTTGCTAGACGGCAAGAGAACGGCACAAGTGAGCAATACTCATGAGGCTTATAGTATCAATGCTAGTAAGGATGGCGGATGGTGTTGTAGTAGTGATGAAGCTTTTGTAATGAAAGTAGAGCGAAGAACATCAGTTATGCAGTTTTAAAGATTTTAACAACTTATCAATGTAAGGATGACTAATTTGTTTGAAACAAAATCAAAACCGATTCCGATAACCAAAATGATGGTCAAGGAAGCGTATCGGAAAGTAAATTCTAACAAAGGAAGTGCAGGAGTAGATGAAGAAAGCTTGGATAAATTTCAAGAAAATTTATTAAGTAACTTGTACAAAATTTGGAATAGAATGAGCTCAGGTAGTTACTTCCCGCAACCAGTCAAGGAGGTTGTCATTCCCAAAGCAGACGGAGGCGAACGCAAGTTAGGCATTCCTGCCATTAGCGACCGAATAGCCCAAGAAGTTGTTAAAACGTATCTTGAACCAAGATTTGAAGCTATTTTTAGTAAAAACTCCTATGGGTATCGACCCAATAAGAGTGCTCACGAAGCTTTAGAGAAGGTAAAGAAAAACGTAAGACGGTATGCTTGGGTTGTTGATATGGACATCAAAGCATTTTTTGACGAGGTAAATCACGAATTATTGCTCAAAGCAGTAGATAAACACGTTTCAGAAAAGTGGGCAAAAATGTACATTGCAAGATGGTTGGAATGTCCAGTTCAAACTTCAAATGGAGAACTAATCCACAGGAATGGAGCAGGAACACCACAAGGAGGTGTAATAAGTCCGTTACTAGCCAATCTGTTTTTGCATTATGTTTTAGACAAATGGCTTGAAAAAGAATATCCACAGCTGTCGTTTGTACGATATGCCGACGATGTAATTGTTCATTGCTACAGTGAAGAACAGAGTATAGAAGTACTCAATGCAATAAAAGACAGGCTAGAAAAATGCAAATTAAGGTTAAGCGAACAAAAGACCAAGATAGTTTATTGTCAAGATTACAGAAGACCAAAACGCAAGGATTGTCTAAAGAAATTTGATTTTTTAGGATTCACTTTTAAGCCATGTTCCAAAGCCTCCAAAACAGGCAGGGGCATGTTTTTAGGATTTGACTGTTCTATAAGTCAGAAATCACAATCGAGAATAGTTGCGTTGTGGGGAAATCTTAATTTTCATAGACAAAGTAACATCGTGATACAAACAATAGCCAACCAACTAAACCCACAGATACAGGGGATAGTTAGATATTACGGTCATTTTAAGATTTGGACGTTACGGAAATTATTTAGGCATTTGGAAAACCGTTTAGTAAAATGGGCAAGGAAGAAGTACAAGTCGATGAAAAGGAGTTATAGTAAAGCATACAGTTGGCTGAGAGAAATCAAACTCAGCTATCCCACGATGTTTTATCATTGGAACTTTTTCACAACGATGTGATTGCATAACAAGAGCCGTATGAATCGAGAGGTTCACGTACGGTTCTGTGAGAGGCTTAGGCTGGGATGCTTTTGCCTACTTGACCAAATTTCTCAGCAATGTTTCTCAAATATAAGAGGAAATTTCATAAAGAAATAAGGTTGTAGCGCTTTTTTCTTTGCACCTTTGAACCTCTGTAACTTTACACCTTTTTCAAAAGAAAAAAATCAAAATTCTGAAATCAAAACCGTATATTTGCGTTTATTTTTAATTACGAATGGAGAACGATAAAGAAAAAAATACCGCCGAATTTTACGAAAGATTAAAGGTTGAGTTAGATAATTCAAATACCTGGCCAGCAGAATATTTGTATAAATTTATAATGCCTTCAGTGGGCGATAATGTTGAGCGAGTTGAAAAAGCTTTTGATAGTATGGGTGCGGTTATTAAAACAACAAAATCTAAAACAGGCAAATTTACCAGTGTTTCTGTAGATGTAACAATGAATAGTGCTGACGATATAATCAGTAAATACAAAGAAGTTTCTACAATAGAAGGTATAGTTTCATTATAAATTATGGTCGAAAAATATAAAAAAGAAGTCGCGAATGACGTTGTTTTCAATTTAGAATATAATTCTGAAAGACAGCGTTTACTTATTCCGGAATATGGTCGTCATTTACAAAAACTGATTGATCAGGCTACTATTATTGAAGATGCTGAAACGCGCAATAAAGCTGCGAAATACATCATTCAGGTAATGGGAAGCCTGAATCCTCATTTGCGTGATGTGCCCGATTTTCAGCATAAATTATGGGATCAGCTTTTTATTATGTCTGATTTTAGATTAGATGTAGAATCGCCATATCCAATTCCGTCAAGAGATGTGTTGCAGCTAAAACCAGATGTTTTACAGTATCCACAAAACTTCCCGAAATACAGATTTTATGGTAACAATATCAAATATATGATTGATGTTGCCAATAAATGGGAGGATGGAGAAATGAAAAATGCATTGGTATTGGTCATTGCCAACCACATGAAAAAATCCTATTTAAGCTGGAACAAAGACACAGTAAAAGACGATGTGATTTTTGAACATTTATTTGAATTGTCAGGAGGAAAAATCAACTTGTTACAAAGCACTGAAGAGCTTTTAAATACAACCGATTTATTGCGTACCAACAAGCGCATGTCGAATAAAATCACACCACCCGGACAACCAAAAATCCAAGGTAATAAAAACAATAAAGGTCCGGGGAAACCAAAACCTTTTCAGAAAAACAATAATCAGAAATAACAAAGTGGTTAAGTACTAAGTGACTAAGTTGCTAAGCTTTTTATAAAGAGAAAAACTTAGTAACCTCAGTAACTCGGAACCTTTTAAAAAAAACAATCAGAAATAAAAGTTGCTAAGTATCTAAGTGACTAAGCCTTTTTAGAAAAAACTTAGAACCTCAGTGACTCAGAACCTAAAAGAGAAATATGGGAATTTTTAAAATCGAAGGAGGAATTCCTTTAAAAGGAGAAATCACTCCGCAAGGAGCAAAAAATGAGGCATTACAAATTTTATGTGCCGTGCTTTTGACGGGGGATAAAGTAACAATTAATAATATTCCCGATATTATTGACATCAATAAATTAATCACTTTGTTGGGTAATTTAGGGGTAAAAATTCAACGAAATGAACCGGGTTCGATTACGTTTCAGGCTGATGAGGTTAATGTTGGATATTTAGAAACGGAAGCCTTCAAAAAAGAAGGTGGTGCGCTTCGTGGTTCTATTATGATTGTTGGACCGCTTTTGGCCCGTTTTGGAAAAGGTTATATTCCAAAACCAGGAGGAGATAAAATTGGACGTCGAAGATTAGACACGCACTTTGAAGGTTTTATTAATCTTGGAGCCAAATTCAGATACAACAGAGAAGATCACTTTTATGGTGTAGAATCCCCGGCAGAAGGACTGAAAGGAACAGATATGTTACTTGATGAAGCATCTGTTACCGGAACAGCAAACATCGTAATGGCAGCTGTTTTGGCAAAAGGAAAAACAACCGTTTACAATGCAGCCTGTGAACCTTATTTGCAACAGTTGTGTAAAATGTTAAACTCTATGGGAGCTAAAATCACCGGAGTTGGGTCTAACTTATTGACTATTGAAGGTGTTGAAGAACTTACAGGCTGTGACCACAGAATTCTTCCGGACATGATCGAAATCGGTTCCTGGATTGGCCTTGCGGCTATGACAAAAAGCGAAATTACGATCAAAAATGTAAGCTGGGAGAATTTAGGGTTGATACCGAATACTTTTAGAAAACTTGGAATTACAATCGAAAAACGTGGTGATGATATTTACATTCCTGCTCATACAGATGGATACGAAGTAAAAACAGATATCGATGGTTCTATTTTAACCATAGCTGATGCGCCTTGGCCAGGATTTACGCCTGACTTGCTAAGCATTGTTTTGGTTGTGGCAACACAGGCAAAAGGCGATGTGTTAATTCACCAGAAAATGTTCGAAAGTCGTTTGTTCTTTGTTGATAAATTAATTGATATGGGAGCAAAAATTATGTTATGCGATCCGCACAGAGCAGTAGTTATGGGACATAATTTTGAATCTCAATTAAAAGCAACTACAATGTCATCTCCGGATATTCGTGCGGGAATCTCATTATTAATTGCGGCCCTTTCTGCAAAAGGAACAAGCACAATTCAAAATATAGAACAAATTGATCGTGGATACGAACGTATTGATGAACGTTTGAGAGCTATTGGTGCTAAAATCGTGAGAGAATAAAGGATAAAAGATAGCCGCGATTTACAAAAAATTACACGAAAAGATTTAGTTCAATTTGCAGAATTCCTAAATTATGTCCGTACAATTCATATTTATTGATAGAGAGAGTTTGTGATAATTTGTGAAATTTAGGCAAAAAAACTCATCGTTCGTGCTAAAAAAGCGTAAATGACAAATGAACAAAAAGCTATAAAAGCTACTTATTTTAGTATAGCTGGAAACACCTGCTTAGCCGTTACAAAAGGCTTGGCAGGTTTTTTTGGCAATTCTTACGCCTTGATTGCTGATGCGATCGAATCGACTACGGATATATTTTCGTCTTGTCTGGTGTTGTTCGGAATCAAATATTCTAATAAACCAGCTGATGAAAATCATCCTTACGGGCATGGTCGTGCAGAACCTTTAATCACCTTTTTGGTAGTTGGATTTTTAATTACTTCGGCAACGATTATTGGGTACGAAAGTATTTCTAACATCCAAACCTCACATGATTTGCCAAAACCATGGACGCTTTATGTTTTAGGTGCTATAATTATCTGGAAAGAGTATTCTTTTAGGTTGGTGATGAAACGAAGCAAACAAACTAAAAGTTCTTCATTAGCGGCCGATGCCTGGCACCATCGTAGTGATGCAATAACTTCTGTTGCTGCCTTTGTCGGAATTTCGATTGCACTGTTTATGGGTAAAGGGTATGAATCTGCAGATGACTGGGCGGCACTTTTTGCTGCTTTTTTTATCTTGTACAACAGCTATAAAATTTTCAGGCCTGCCCTAGGAGAAATTATGGATGAAAATCTAAATGATGATTTGGTAGAAGAAATCCGGATTAAATCTTTAATGGTTGAAGGTATTCTAGGAACCGAAAAATGTTTTATCAGAAAAGCAGGTATGAAATATCACGTAGATCTTCATGCAATAGTCTCGGCTAAAATTTCCGTAAAAGAGGGGCATGATCTGTCTCATAAATTACAAGATACCCTAAAAGAAAAAATCCCTCAATTAGGAAATGTTTTAATTCACATTGAACCGGATGATTATCACTGATTTGAGGTTCAAGTTGCAAAGTCGATCTGATGTTGTTTTTTTGTCACTCGAATTAGGAGAAGTCACACAAGTAAATCAGATTAGCAATGTAGAAAATTTCTCCCTCAGATTTTTCTCCAAAATGACAATATTGTCGATATACCGGCTGAATCTAATCCAAAACATTCAAAATTTTCAATCCTAACACAATGCCATTCTGCTCAATTCCGCTTTGGTAAGAATGAACATAATCTACTCTGAATATTTTAAATTTCCCAAGACCTAAATTATCTAAACCAACAGTAAATTCTGAATATGGTTTTCTGTCAGGAATGGCAAGACTATGAAAACCAAGATTAAGTGTGGATTTTAATTTACTCAATAGCGGAATTTTATTCATAACATAACCTTGGTCATTATGTTCTAAGTGCGCTTCAAAATAACTATCGTTAGTACTGTTGGCATAATAGGGCATTAAGTTAAAAACATTCAGATACCTGTTGCTTGTTCCAATATGTGTTTGGTTGCCGTTAAAATGTTTGTAATCGATAAAGGCAATATCGTCTGCATTAAAGAATTTTCCAGCTTTAAAATTCATTCCCAAAAGACCTTTATTTCCTAATGATAAATCATAAATTACAGCAGTACCAATACGTTCAGATTCATATTTTTTATCACTTCCTGCAAATGCTTTTTCGGCCGTTAGGTAAAGGGTTGGGTACTTTTCGTTTCTGATATTTATTTTTGCATTCGGTCTTGAAATATATTTGTTCCCAAAATTAATTTTTGCTGTCACTGAAGTTTTAAACAAATTGTGTTTCTCAAAAGAGGGGTTATCAAAATCATTGGGTGCTAAAGGATTATTTGAAGAGTAAATATCATCTCTTTTAAAGAAAGAATAATCGGTCGTGTTGAATAAGGGCTTGCGTTGTTCGTAACCTATCTTTGCGTTCAAATTCAAGCCGTTTGCAATATCCTGCGAATAATTAAATTGCGCATATTCTAAGTTGTATAACTTCATATAATTATCCTTAAAAAATAAAGAACTTATAGAGTTGATAAATTTTGTGATTGGTTGTGTGCTATTAAACTGAGTCACTTTAGTTCCTCCGGAAACCCAAATTGTTGCGTAATTTGTTTTATTAAATTGATGCATAAAATTCCCGATAACACGAAAACGTTCATCAGAAAAACCATAATTGAAATCACTACTTAGCGAGGTGCTTTTTCCTTTCTCATCATTCCATTTTCTAAAAGAAAATCCAGTTCCTGCATTTAAACCCTGAACGGTATTGAAACTTGCCGAACTCAGATCTAGCAAACCTTTGTATTCAAATGAGTAGCTTTTGAAAGTGTTTTTGTAATCATAACCCATTATAATATCGAGAACTTTAAATTCATTGTTTTTGCTGTCAACAGAATCAATATATTTTTGAGATTTTCTAATTGTCAATAAACTATCTTTTTTAGTATAATCATCACTTTCTTCAATAGTTAAAGGAATTGGACGAATTTCGCTCCAGAAAGCATCGTCTTTTTTGTTGGCATTGACTTCAAAAGTGACAATTTCGTTCCCGAAAGTTTTCTTTTCGAAAGAAGGCGGAAATTCGTAATTAGAATAAATATAATTGAAGTTACCTGAAAATTTTACTCCAAAACCACCCGCTTTAAAGAATAGGGATTGTGTGTTTTTTGCCCAAATTTTATTTTTAGGGTTATAAGTAAAACTCTGTTTTAGGGTCATGATTTCTGTAAACTCATTTTTCATTCGATAGCCTTTTAGATCTAATTCTACGGCATAAATGGCAAAACTGTCCTCTACAATATAAATGTAACCTTCAAAAACGGGTTCTTTATCACGCTTTGGAGTTACTTTTATTTTATAGATTTGTTGATTATGTTCATCAACAAAGGTGCTTTCGAGTTTATATTTGTAATAATTAAAAGCATTATCGGCAACAGGGGAAATAATTTTGACATCAAAATCAAGTGTGTTTTCATAAAAATCATAAGTAGATAAACTGGCTGTATTATAACTAAATCCTTTGTTGTTTCCTGATATTTTTGAGGCAATAATTTTCTCTTTTAACTTGTTGGGTTTTTCAAAGGTAAGTTTGGAAATGGTTTCTGACAGATATAAAATTCCTGAACCCGTTGAGTCTAAATTGGATGCCATATCTTCTCCAAGATCGACTTTTTGCCCAAGTATTTTTTTAGGCAAATCTTTAATTTTAAACATTCCTTTTGAGTAAAAATCGGCTGTATAACGTGCTGTTTTTTCAGCGTTTTCTTTTCTGTTGTCAATGGCACTTTTTATAATGGCATTGGCAGGATTATTTTTGGGGTCAATTACAACTTCGTTTAGCGTAAAACTTTCCTCCAGCATGGTTACATTTAAAAGTTGTGTTTTAGAGTCAGAAGAAACACCCAGTTTTTGAGTTTTAAAACCTAAGTATTGAAATACGATTTTGTTTTTACCAATTTCTTTTACGTTTAACTGGTAAACACCTTGTTCGTTCGAGGTGGTTCCCCTATACGTGTTTTCTTCAAAAACCGATACAAAAGGCAAAGGATTTCCCTTTTCATCGGTTATAGTTCCTTTGATTTGGGCAAAGTTAGAAATTGAAAAAAATAAAAAGGCAAATAAAGTATAGTTTCTCATGAAAGTTTTTTCTCTCACAAAAATAGAATAAGTAAAAAACCAGCCTATTAATAATTTGTTAAATGTTAAAATCATTATCAGGTTGTTTGCTGAAGCCTTTTTGTGACAATATTTGAGCTCTAAAAAATATTTAGCGACGAATTACGCAAATTTTTACAAATTAATTCGTGCTAATTTGTGTAATTCGTGGCTAATAAATAGTGTTACAACTGTGCAGACTTTCAGTCTGCCAAATCTATGGACTTTCAATCCAGTAGCGGGTTAGTTCAAGAATGATTGAATTGCTAATTCATAGCTTTTTAAGCCAAAACCCAAAATAACGCCTTTAGCATTTCCAGATAAATAGGATTGATGCCTGAAACTTTCGCGTGCATAAGTATTGGATATATGCACTTCAATTATCGGGGTTGTAACTGCTTTTATTGCATCGCCTAAACCAATAGAAGTATGCGTGTAAGCACCGGCATTTAAAATAATTCCATCAAATGAAAAGCCATATTCCTGAATTTTACCAATCAATTCGCCTTCAATATTACTCTGGTAATAAAAAAGTTCAACGTTGGGGAATTTTTGTTTCAACGTTTCAAAATAGTCTTCAAAAGTTTGGCTTCCGTAAACTTCAGGTTCTCTTTTTCCTAAAAGATTCAAATTAGGACCGTTGATTATAGCGATTTTCATATTAAGTTGCGTTTTTGAAAATATTTAGATTTTAAACCATATAAGACATAAGTTCAATTAAGCTAAAATATTTTAATTGAAATTTGACATTGCAATTGATTTTTGCCATTGCCATTGAACTTGGTAAAAATAAAAAAACCGTTCTAATTAACAGAACGGTTTTTATAAAACTATGTGATATTATTTTTAGAACAAGAATCCTACAGATAATTGTACTGTAGAGTTTTTAACATCCGCATTTTTTGAAGCTTCAGTCAGCCCTAAACCATAACGGCCCTGAACAAAAAAGTTTTCAGTCAGTTTGAATCCTAATCCGGCATTAACACCAAATTCGAATGTTTCACCGTTTTCTACATTAAAATCATTTTTTTCACTTAATAAGAAAGATGCTTGTGGTCCAACTTCTAAACTAAATGAATCTGTCAGATAAAATTTAGCCATAACAGGAATAGATAAATAACCTAATTCATTTTTAAATTCACTAACTGCATTTTTATAGTTTGCTCCTTGTGTGGAATACAAAAGCTCAGGCTGAACTGAGAATCTATCCAATAATTTAATTTCTGCTACTAAACCGGCATGATAACTGGTAATACCATCCTTGTCAAAATCATCTCCGTCAAAAGTTGCGTCTCCTGTTTGATTTGCAAAGTTAACCCCAGCTTTTACTCCGATTTTTAATAATTGTGCCTGACTTGTAGTTGATGCTGCAACAAATAAGAAAGCAGCTAAAAGTATTTTTTTCATAATGTTAATTTTAAGATTTAATTTGAATACAAAATAATACAATTAAAAACTCCGACTTCTTATATTTATTGTTTTTGAAGTTTCAATATTTCCATTTTCAAAGCTAAAATTAACAATAAACGGCTAATTTTTATCCATAAGAAAGAATTTTACTAATAATTTTAAAGTTTTTTTATCTAACGGTTTTTAGTGATTTTTAAAAATGTAATCGTTTGATATATAGTTTTTTGCTTCTTTTAATAAGATTTTTATAACGTATTTGATTAAATATTTTAAAATATTATTTGGATTGTTAATGTTAAATACTATAGATTTGTCTTACTAAATAATATTAATTTATCAAAAAAAATGAAAAAAATTACATTATCAATTATTGCGGTTTTAGCATTTGGTTTTACAAATGCACAAGAAGTTAAATTTGGAGTTAAAGGAGGTCTTAATATTGCTAACTTTGGTGGAGATGCAGAAGATACTAAGTCTTTAGTTGGTTTCCACGTTGGAGGTTTTGCTGAAATAAAACTTTCTGATAAATTCGCTATACAACCAGAGCTTTTGTACTCAGCTCAAGGTGCTAAAGAAGAATATTCAGAATTAGGTGAGACTGTTGAAGTAACTCAAAATTTAGGTTACTTAAATATTCCAGTAATGGCTAAATATTATGTAGCTAAGGGCTTTAGTTTAGAAGCTGGACCACAAATAGGTTTCTTGTTAAATGCAAAGTTTAAAGCTGAATATCAAGGTGAATCTGAAGATGAAAGCAATAAAGATGACTTTAAATCAGTTGATTTTGGTGTGAACTTCGGAGCAGGGTATGATTTTACTGAAAATCTTTCGGTTGGTCTTCGTTATAACTTAGGTCTGTCAAATATTTATGAAGATTCAGGTGATTATAAATTAAACAACAATGTTTTCTCAATATCTGTAGGATATAAATTCTAATCTTTAGAATTAATATATTTTTAAAAACCTTCCCTAACCGGAAGGTTTTTTTATACCTGAAAATGTTTTACTTTGCAATTATGAAATGGAATACGTTTATAAAAGATTACCAATCGTATTTGCGAATTGAACGTGGCTTGTCTAAAAATACCATAGAAAATTATGGTTTTGATATTGAACGTTTATGTCTTTTTTTAGAAATCAATCAAATTGATGTTTCTCCATTAAAGATAACTGATGAAACAATTCAGCAGTTTATTTATTCGGTTTCCAAAGAAGTAAATCCAAGATCTCAGGCAAGAATCATCTCCGGACTAAAAAGCTTTTTTAATTATCTTGTTTTTGAAGATTACAGAACCGATAATCCGTTAGAATTAATCGAGAGCCCAAAAACCGGTCGTAAATTGCCCGATACTTTATCCGTTCCCGAAATTGATGCCTTGATAGCGGCCATTGATTTAAGCTCGAACGAAGGAGAAAGGAACAGGGCTATGCTGGAAACTTTATATGGCTGTGGTCTCAGGGTTTCTGAATTGGTTACGCTAAAAATTTCTGATTTATTTTTTGAAGAAGGATTTATTAAAATTACCGGAAAAGGAAATAAAGAACGTTTTGTTCCTATTGGGAATTTAACTCAAAAATATATTGAAATTTATCAGAAAGAAGTCCGCATTCATTTAAATATAAAAAAAGGACATGAAGATACTTTGTTTTTAAATCGTCGGGGAAATCAGCTTACTCGTGCCATGATTTTTACTATAATTAAGGATTTGGCTGTAAAAATTGATTTAAATAAAAATATCAGTCCGCATACTTTGCGGCATTCTTTTGCGACTCATTTACTTGAAAATGGCGCGGACTTACGTTCTATTCAACTCATGCTAGGACACGAATCTATCACAACTACAGAAATTTACGTACATTTGGACAGGAGATTTCTGAAAGAAGTGATGCATAATTTTCACCCCAGAAAATGATTGTTTTCTGATCTGTTATTTGTTATCTGCTTTTTGTCTATAAACAATCCGTTGGGTGTCATTAGTTCTTGATGATAATTTTTCCTCAGTTCGAGTGATTTTCGATAGGAAATTGTATCGGAACAGAAAAATTATTATTAAAAGGGTTCTCATACATTTTTTCGTTCCGTTTCTCTGTACAAAAAACACCCGGACTGACGTTTTTAATAATTACACTCGATTGGGTTCTAAATAATATATTGTAATAAATATACGTTAGTTAAAAAAAACACTTCTTTTTTATTGACGAGAAGATTAAAATACACAAGTAAAATATGGTTTTTAACTTATCAGGCAATGAAAATGAGCAGAAAGCAAATGACTTTTACGAGAAGTTATTTGCTGAAATCCCTGATTCGATTTTTCATTTTATTATTAGTCCGGATAATGCATATTCATTTCCACTGGTAAGCAAATCAATTAAAGAGATTTTTGAATTAAATGCCGAAACCCTTTCTGATGATAGTAAAAATATCATTTATGAAAGAATACTTGCGCAGGATAGAGCATCTTTTATAAAATCTTTGATCAGGGCAAGAAAAGAAGTTTCGCAATGGGAAATTGAATTTAGAAGTGTACTTCCTCAAAAAGGGCTAAGGTGGTTTAAAATTTCTTCTAAATCTGAATTATCATCTGATAGGGGGGTTAGTTTCTTTGGGCGTATTTCTGATATTACAGATATAAAAGACAAGGAGTTAAAGTTGAGGATTTCGGAGGAACGATTTCAATTTGCATTGGAAGCTTCAACTACCGGTATTTGGGATTGGGATATGGTTAATAATACCGTATTTTATTCTTCTTTATCCCTTAAAATACTGGAATTGGTCTCTACTGATATATTTGATAATCCTGAACGATGGGATAAAATAGTCCATCCGGATGACTTGCCTAAATATTACTCTGATATTCAGGAGCATTTTGATAATAAGATTCCGTATTATGAAAATTACCATCGGGTAATGACTTCAAGCGGGAAATACAAATGGATATTAGACAGGGGCAAAGTAATAGAAAGAGATGAAAATGGGAAGCCTTTGCGTGTTATAGGAACCCATACCGATATATCTGAACAAAAAGAAAAAGAGATTGAGCTTCTGAAAACAATGAAATTATATAGTGACCAAAACAGCAGATTGCTGAATTTCTCGCATATTGTATCACACAATTTGAAAACGCAGGCAGGGAATATCACATCAATTTTAGATTTTATAGATCTTGATGAAGAAAAACAAACAATAAATGAGATGCTGCTTCATCTTAGAACAGTTTCAAATGATTTGAATGATACTATTTTAAATTTGACGCAAGTAGTTCAGGTTCAGAATAACGTAAATATCATTGTAAAGTCTTTAAAGTTGAGTCATTATATCAACAAAACAATTTCGGCAATTAAAGTTTACAATTCTGACAGTAAAGTTGTAATTATAAATAATGTACCAGAATATGTTAAGGTTGATTTTAATCCCGCCTATTTAGAAAGTGTCCTGCTAAATTTTACAACAAATGCAATTAAATATGCACATCCTGATAGAAACCCGATTGTTGTTTTTGATTATGGGGTTGATGAAGACGGGCATAAGGCATTAAAGATATCAGATAATGGTTTAGGAATAGATTTATCCCGATATGGTGAATTGTTATTCGGAATGTATAAAACTTTTCATAAGCATAAAGAGGCAAGAGGAATTGGCTTGTATATCACCAAAAATCAAATTGAAGCTATGAAAGGGAAGGTTTTTGTTGAAAGTGAAGTTGGTATTGGAACTACTTTTAAGATTGTTTTTAACGATGAATTATAAATCTTATTGATTTAAAAAAATATAAACAAAAAACTTCTCGTTATACGGAGAAGTTTTTTGTTTATATTTTTCCAGAAGATTATTTAGCAATGTTTACCGCCCTTGTTTCCCTGATAACCGTTACTTTTACCTGACCAGGATACGTCATTTCTGTCTGAATTTTTTGTGAAATTTCGAAAGAAAGATTGGCGGCATTATCATCAGAAACTTTTTCGCTTTCAACAATTACACGAAGTTCCCTGCCTGCCTGAATTGCATAAGCATTTTTAACTCCATTGAAACCGTAGGCTACTTCTTCAAGATCTTTAAGACGTTGAATATAGGAATCTAAAACCTGACGTCTTGCGCCTGGTCTTGCACCGGAAATTGCATCACAAACCTGAATAATCGGTGATAATAAAGATTTCATTTCGATCTCATCATGGTGTGCTCCAATTGCGTTGCAAACTTCTTCTTTCTCACCATATTTTTCAGCCCATTGCATACCTAATAAGGCGTGAGGTAAATCACTTTCAGCATCTGGAACTTTACCAATATCATGAAGTAAACCGGCTCTTTTGGCTAATTTTACATTTAAGCCCAATTCGGCAGCCATGATTCCGCAAAGTTTAGAAACTTCTCTGGAGTGTTGTAATAAATTTTGACCGTAAGAAGAACGGTATTTCATTCTTCCCACAACTTTAATTAATTCCGGATGTAATCCGTGAATACCTAAATCAATAACTGTTCGTTTACCAACTTCAATAATTTCATCGTCAATTTGTTTGGCTGTTTTGGCAACAACTTCTTCAATTCTGGCTGGATGAATACGTCCGTCAGTTACTAATTTATGTAAAGCTAAACGGGCAATTTCTCTACGAACAGGATCAAAACAAGAAAGGATAATAGCTTCCGGTGTATCATCAACAATGATTTCTACTCCTGTTGCAGCTTCCAGGGCTCTGATATTTCGCCCTTCTCGACCAATAATTCTGCCTTTTACATCATCAGATTCAATATTGAAAACAGAAACACAATTCTCAACTGCTTCTTCCGTTCCAACACGCTGAATAGTATTGATAATAATTTTTTTAGCTTCTTGCTGTGCAGTAAGTTTAGCCTCTTCAATAGTTTCCTGGATATGAGACATTGCTTTGCTTTTAGCTTCGGCTTTCAAGCCTTCTACTAATTGCTCTTTTGCTTCTTCAGCAGAAAGTCCTGAAATAACTTCCAATTGTTGTAATTGGCTTTTGTGTAATTTTTCTACTTCGGCTTGTTTTTTATCTAAAATCTCAATTTTATTGTTGTATTCAAGTGTTTTAGCTTCAAAATCATCATTTACTTTTTTAGCTTTAGATAATTCGTTTGAAATTTGAGATTCTTTATCGCGAACTCTTTTTTCAACTTCAGCAACTTTTTTGTCTCTGGATAAAATAACTTGCTCGTGTTCAGATTTTAATTCAATAAATTTTTCTTTAGCCTGAAGAATTTTATCTTTTTTGATGTTTTCAGCTTCTAAATTTGCATCTTTTAAAATTGAGGCTGCTTCTTTTTTAGCATTCTTAATTAAATTAGAAATATTGCTTTTTTCGATAATTTTAGCTATTCCAAAACCTGCTGTAATGCCTATTATACCTGAAATGATGATCGTTATGATGTCCATGTTTGTTAAAATTTATATATAAAAAAGCCTACATTAATTGCTTGAATAAACTCGAAAAGACAAGTTTTGAGCTAACTCACTGTTCAAGTTTCCTCGCAGGAGCGTGGCATGCTTTAGTAGTGATGATTTGCTCATTCTAAATTGTTAGTGTTGAGTTTACCAATTGTGAACTAATGTAGGCAGTATCTTAGTTTCTGTAAAGAACGTTTAATTTTCGAGATATTGATCTAAAAGCAAATTTAATCTTTTAATCCTTTCGATGGTATCTTCTCCATCAATTGCATTGTCAATTTGCTTCTGTTCAACTTGCGAGGCAAATTGTAAAGCACACATTGCCAGTACATCTTGTTTGTCGCGAACAGCATAACTTTCTTCGAACTGCTTAATCATGGTATCAATTTTTTTAGAAGCACTTCTAAGGCCTTCTTCCTGAGCCGGTTCTACCGTTAAAGGATAGACCCTGTCAGCAACTGATATTTTGATTTTAAGCTTTCCGTCCATGTTTACTAGTCTGATAGTTGTGCTATGCAGTAATCAATTTCGCGAATTAATGAATTTATTTTAAGCTTTGTCTCTCTCTTGTTATTGTCGCTGCCGAGCAACGAATTGGCTATTTTTAGGGTGTCGTATTGTTTTTTCAAAGCGTCAATCTCTGCAGATTGTTTCTGTATGATTTGTGCAGCTTTGGATAGTTCTAACTGTAAATCCTGATTCTTTTTCTCTAAACCTTTTGTCTTTACAAAAAGCTTTTCGACTTTATATTCAAGAGTATCAATTATTTCGACAATTACACTCATTATAAATCCTATTCATTACTTAATCATACAAAGTTAGTATTCCTTTTTATTAATGCAATTTTTTATCGCTTTTTTTGCATTAAAAATAGACAAATAAATGAAATTCAAGTAATTGTGTTTTTATGGGTTTGTCTTCGGTTTTAGCTGCTTATTTTTTATCTTAGCAAAAATGTTACTTATGAGATTTTCTGTATTTTTTTTACTTTTTTGTAATTTTATTTTTGCTCAAACCCATTATCCCAAAGATTATTTTCGTTCTCCATTAGATATTCCGATGCAGCTATCCGGAAATTTTGGTGAGTTGAGACCTAATCATTTTCATGCAGGTTTTGATTTAAAAACGAATCAAAGGGAAGGTTTGAATGTTTATGCTGTCGCTGATGGATATGTTTCAAGAATAAAAATATCGACTTTTGGAAACGGGAAAACTATCTACATCACCCATCCAAACGGATATACTTCAGTTTATGGTCATTTGCAGACTACTCTTGGACCAATTCAGGAATATGTTCAGAAAACACATTATAAGGAGAAATCTTTTGAGATTGAAATGTTTCCTAAGCCAGATGAGTTAATCGTTACGAAAGGTCAGATAATTGCCCTTTCCGGAAATACAGGAGCTTCTGAAGGACCGCATTTGCACTTTGAATTTCGTGATTCCAAAACCGAGTTTATTATCAATCCGATGTTTTTCGGATTTGACAAAAATTTTACGGACACAAAAAAACCAACGATTTCCAGCTTATATGTTTATCCGCTGGATAATACAACAGTCAATCAATCAAAACAACCTTTATTACTGAATCTTTCACTGCAGAAAGATGGAACCTATCTGGCCGGTAAGGTAAAAGCAAACGGGAAAATTGGTTTCGGAATCACCGCTGTTGATTTTGATAATGTTTCGTTTAATAAAAATGGTGTTTTTAATGTGTCGACTTTCTTTAACGGAAATCAGAATTTCAATTATCAATTCAATACCTATTCTTTTGATGAGATGCGGTACATTAATGCCTTAATCGATTATTCAAAATATAAGAAGACAGGACAGCGTATTCAAAAACTATTCATGAAAACGCCTTTTGCCTTAAACATTATTAAAACCGATTCGCTTAACGGAGTAATTTTGGCTGAACCAAATCTGACATCCAATTACAGGATTGAGGTCTCTGATTATTATGGAAATTTAAATACGGTTACAGTTCCGATAGAATATGATTCGGCTACACCAATTATAAATGCTGTGCCAGCTACATCGAAATATTTTATCCGTTATGATAAAGACTCAAATTTTGAGAAGGATAATATGTCGGTATTTTTTCCTGCCGGAACATTTTATGAAGATTTTAACCTGAATTTTGATGTAAAAAACAAAAGGATTTACATTCACGATGATACGGTTCCCGTACATTTAAACTTCACGATTACTATTAAGGACAGTACTTACGCTAAGGTATTAAGAGATAAAGTTTTTATAGGCAGGGTAAGTGGAAAAAGCGTTAGTTATAATTCGACAATAAGAAAAAATGATGTTTTTAGCATTAAAGTAAAAACACTCGGTCAATACGGATTGTTTACTGACACTATTGCACCAACAATTACAATTGCAAACCCAATTCAGGATAAATGGATTAGTGATGTAAAGAAAATACAGTTTACAATTAATGATGCTTTATCAGGAATCAAATCGTATAACGGATATTTGAATGGAAATTGGATTTTGTTTGAATATGATAATAAAACCAAAAAAATCACACATAATTTTGAAGATAGTTTATTGTCAGAAGGAGCTAATGATTTAAAAATCGAAGTTGTGGATAATGTGGGTAATTCTGCTATCTTTGAGACTCGTTTTTTTAGAAGTCAAAAAAAATAAAATCTAAACGTTTGAATAATTTTAAGTTAATAATTGTTTTCTTTTTTACCTGCATTGGTTATGTTTCAACAGCTCAGGATGCCCGTATTAAAGGTGTTATTTTAGATAATGAAAATCATCCTGTAGCAGATGTAAATATTGCTGCCGGTGATAAAGTTTCGCAATCTGATGTGAAAGGTTTTTTTGAAATTACAGTTTCAGCAAATAAAAAAACCGTTTTGGTTTTTACGCATATTTCTTTAAAGATGATGACATTAACTGTGAATTTAAAACCTAATGAATTGTTGGTTTTTAATCCCGTTATGAATAATTCTGAAGAGCAAATGGGAGAAGTTTTTGTGACTTCAAAAAACAAAAAACGTGTTCAGGGGATTACAGTTATTGATCAGGCTACAATAAAAAAAATACCCGGGGCTAATGCAGGAATCGAAAATATCCTTAAAACATTGCCAGGTGTAAATTCAAACAATGAATTGAGTACACAATATGCGGTTCGTGGAGGTAATTATGATGAGAATTTAGTTTATGTTAATGAAATTGAGGTATATCGGCCTTTTTTGATCCGGTCAGGGCAGCAGGAAGGGCTAAGTTTTACAAATACTGATCTGGTTCAGAATGTTGATTTTTCTGCTGGAGGGTTTCAGGCCAAATTTGGAGACAAACTTTCGTCTGTACTGGATATTACATACAGAAAACCAACTCAGTTCGGTGCAGTTCTGGAGGCAAGCTTATTGGGAGGAAGTATAGCTGTCGATGCCGTTTCTAAAAATAAAAAATGGTCAGCCGTAACAGGAGTTCGTTACCGAAATAATAGCTTATTAGTGGATAGTCAGGATACTAAAACAAATTACACACCTACTTTTGCTGATATTCAGACCAATATAAATTATGATATTTCTCAAAAATGGCAACTAAGCTTCTTAGGAAATTTATCCCAAAATAAATACCTGTATAGGCCTTTGACCCGCGAAACAAAATTTGGGACAATAGATCAGCCAATGGTATTAGCGGTTTATTATGAAGGGCAGGAAAAAGATCAATATGATACTTATTTTGGGGCTTTAAAAACCACTTACAAACCATCATCAACATTAACTTTAAAATTTATAGGCTCACTTTTTCATACTATTGAACAGGAACATTTTGATATTTTGGCGCAATATCGTTTAGGAAATGTAAACGATGAAGGAACAACAAATCCTACCGATGTCCAATTTACACGTGGCATTGGTTCTCAACTCAATCACGCACGTAATGATTTAGATGCCTTGATTGCAAATATTGAAATAAAAGGGTTTAAGGAGTGGAGCAATAGTCAGTTAGAATTTGGCTTAAAATATACCAGAGAATCTATAAGGGACAGAATAGTGGAGTGGGAAATTATTGATTCAGCCGGTTTTTCAATTAATCCGCCAATTTTGGATTTGCCAAAAAATAACCAACCATATACCCCTTATACCGGACCACTTTTGCCATATCGAAATATTCGTGCTGTTAATTTTAATGATATTAACAGGTTTTCAGGATATGTACAATGGAATAATAAAACCCAATTAGGATCCAGTCAGTTTTGGTCTACGGTTGGAGCTCGTTTTCAAAGCTGGCAGGTGTCCGGAGCAAATGTAGAAGGGGATACTCAGGTTGTTTTTAGCCCAAGGGCACAATTTGCCTTAAAACCGGATTGGGAAAAGGATATGGTTTTCAGGATTTCCGGAGGGTTGTATTACCAGCCTCCTTTTTATCGAGAACTTCGCGATGCTGATGGTAGCGTTAATCCAGATGTAAAAGCACAACAATCAGTACATTTTGTAATCAGTAATGATTATAATTTTAAAATGTGGGATCGTCCTTTTAAATGGGTTACAGAGCTATATTATAAATCACTTTCGGATGTCAATGTGTATTCGATTGATAATGTCCGCATTCGTTATATTGCCAATAATAATGCTAAGGCATTTGCACAAGGGTTAGATTTCAGGCTAAATGGTGAGTTTGTTCCCGGTACTGAATCGTGGATTAGTTTTGGATATTTGAAAACAGAAGAAAATTACGAAAACAAAGGGTTTATTGCGCGGCCAACTGATCAGCGTCTAAAATTTGCCATGTTGTTTCAGGATTACATGCCTAATATTCCTAGTGTTAAATTATATCTGAATTTAGTTTATAATACAGGATTGCCAGGCGGTTCGCCTTCCTATTCAGATCCGTATTTGTATCAAAACAGGTTAAATGATTATCGTAGGGTAGATGTTGGTTTTTCAAAAGTTTTTATTGATAGCAATGCTAAAATAGCAAAATACAATTGGCTGAAAACCTTTAAGGAACTATCTGTAGGTTTAGAAATTTTTAATCTTTTCAATAATCAAAATACAATAACCAATACATGGGTTCGTGACGCTTATTCAAAAAGAGAATATGGAATTCCTAATTATATGACTACAAGGGTTTTTAATGTAAAGTTGAATGCAAGATTATGATAGAGAAACGAGAAAAAAGAAAAAAGATCTTTTACGTTCCGGGAATGATTTCATTAATCTTTATTCCTTTGCTTTTTTTAAAGACAAATGCTTTTACGGTTTAGTGTTATATGTTTTGGCAAGTGCTAAGCCAAAGCCGATTAATTATTTTGTTTGTAGTTATGCTGAGGCAAATAAAAATATTTGTCTAAAAGAAGCAAAAGAAAAGGAAAGAGAAATTACGCTGTGTCTTATATAAAAAGAACTGGATTCTTTTTTTAGGTTATTTAGGACTTGTGCTTCTCAACATCTTCATTCTAGTAAAATTGAATAAAAATAAATAATACAATCAAAAATACTATATTTGATATTCTTAATATAATTTGCAGACATGAAAAATTCCTTAAAATATATAGCCTTGGTAATCATCGGAACATTAATAAGTTGCCGTGAGGAAGTTAAAAAACCGAAAGTAATTTATGATGCCGGTAATAAAGCAAAAGAAATTATTAAAACGGACTCAACCCAAATACAGGTGGCAGATTTGCCAATTCAGATGCAAGGAACTAATTATTTAATTCATCCTGTTGGAGATTTACGTGTTTTTGAAAAAGGAACAAAAGCACGTTATGGTTCATCAAGTGTAAATGATGTTAGTTTTACGATTTCAAATTTAGGAGAATTTGAAATTACGGGATATCTGCAGAATTTGAAATTCCAAAAGATAGATTCAGATTCGATTAAACCTTTATCTGATAAACCTGTTTTAATTCTGACTGCGACCTATTTAAAAATGCTTGCTAATAAGTCTTTAAATCAGATAATGGTTTACACACTAACAGATTCAGATACAAATAAAGATGGTAAAATTGATACCGGAGATATAAAAACACTGTATTTAAGTGATATTAGTGGAGAAAATTTCACTAAAGTTTCTGCAGATTTAGAGGAATTAGTCGATTGGAACCTAATCGAATCAAAAAATCGTTTATATTTCAGAACGATTGAGGATACCAATCAAAATGGGCAATTTGACAAAAACGATGTTTTGCATTATAACTACATTGATTTGACTGCTAAAAAATGGGATGTTAAAAGTTATAAGCCGATATAGTTTTTTTGTTATTTTGGACTTTTTGGGAGAAATCACCCAATATTCGACACTGTACGTCTCTTCTGTTTGTGTGACTTCTCCTTCGCTGAGGTGACAGATTGAGATGGGTTTACTTAAATCAAAATATCACTTTCCAGATCAGATTTTTCTATTTCAAAACCAAAATCCAGTCGTTCGACCAATTCGATTACCAATTTTTTATACCAGTTTTCTGATTTTGGATGAATGTATATTTTTTCAATCAGCTGATTAATATCAACATTGATTTTTAAACCATCGTTCAATTTTAGGGTGTTTCTTGAAGTGTCAGTAATAATACGGACTTCACGTTCATACTGAAAACTTTTTCGTTTAAATAAAAACGGAAAGAATAAGTCATCAAACGGAATGTATTCTTTTTTGTAGTCAATGTAATTCACTTCACCAATATACTGATCAAAATTATTTTCAGGCTTTAGGGCTTTCTGTAATCTTCCAATTGTAGACTGAATAGCTAATCCTTCACTATTTTGTGTAAAAATCTGCCACATGGCAAACGATTCATATTCATTGATATGCCAGCTGCTGACGGCAACTCTTTCACGATGAATTTTGTAATAATTTAAAAATTCAGGATTATCAATGGCAAGCTTTTTAATTTCTTCAAATGTGGGTTCGCTAAAGGTGCCTTCATATTGATCTTCAAACTTATCCGAACGGGACATGAACAATTTCTTAGACAGCAATAAATCAAGAAATTTTGACAGGTCTAAGTATTTCCAGACAATGGTATCCGGATCTTCAGGTAGCTTTATGTTTGGATTGTTAAGGTACATTTTTTATAAATTTAGGATTGTACTAAATAAAAAAGCCACAGATTATAAGGATTAAAATGATTTTAATTCATGTAGAAAAATAATCTGTGTTAATCTCTGCAATCTGTGGCTTAAACTATACTCTTTATTTACGATTCAAAAGATTGCATGGTTACAAGCTTATTGTAGGTTCCGTTATGTGCAATTAATTCGTCGTGCGTTCCCTGCTCTACAATTTTTCCTTTTTGCATAACCACAATTAAATCTGCTCTTTGAATGGTTGAAAGTCTGTGAGCAATCACAATTGATGTTCTGTTCTGCATCATATTCTCCAATGCAACCTGAACAAATTTCTCGCTTTCGGTATCCAATGCTGAAGTTGCTTCATCCAAAATCATGATCGGAGGATTTTTCAATACAGCACGCGCAATAGATAAACGTTGTTTCTGGCCTCCGGAAAGTTTGTTTCCGCTGTCGCCAATGTTAGTGTAAATGCCTAAAGGCAGTTCTTTTACAAATTCAAAAGCATTGGCTATTTTCAAAGCTTCA
The DNA here is from genome assembly GCF_031457575.1 of Flavobacterium piscis. GTDB lineage: Bacteria > Bacteroidota > Bacteroidia > Flavobacteriales > Flavobacteriaceae > Flavobacterium > Flavobacterium piscis_A. The sequence continues at coordinate 30,460 of NZ_JAVDWQ010000012.1, forward strand.
ATAATTTCATCATCTGTAGCGTCTAATTTTCCTAACGAAATATTTGCTTTTATAGTATCATTAAACAAAATACTATCCTGAGTAACTAATCCCATTAAACCACGAAGCGATTGCAGGTTCATATCTTTGATGTTGATTCCATCAATCGAAATTATGCCGTCATTTACATCGTAAAAACGGGTTAATAAGTTTGCAATCGTACTTTTTCCACTTCCTGATTGTCCCACTAGAGCAACAGTTTGCCCTTTTTTAACCTGAAGAGAAAAATCTTTCAGGACTGTTTCATCTTCATATTTAAAATTAATGTTCTGAACGGTGATAGTATTGTCAAAAGTTATTTTTTCGACAGCATCAGGTTTGCTTGTAATAGGGTTATCCTGTTCCAGGATTTCCAAAACGCGTTCTGCTGCTGCGTTACCTCTTTTTACGCCATAAGAAGCTTTAGAGATTGCTTTTGCGGGTGTCAGAATATTGTAGGCAAGTCCCATATAAGCAATAAAAGAAGCCCCATCCAGACTTTTCTCAATCAAAACCATTTGTCCTCCATACCAAAGTAAAATCGCAATTACAGTGATCCCCATAAATTCGCTGGCGGGGGATGCCAGATTTTGCCGGTTGCCAATGCTATTTGATAAAGCGAAAAAACGTTCTGTAGAACTTTGGAAAACACTATTGAAATAATTTTCAGAGTTATAGCCTTTTACTACTTTAAGGCCTCCGATTGTTTCTTCAATTGTTGATAAAAAAGTACCTTGTTCCTGCTGTGCTTTACTGGATTGTTTTTTTAATTGTTTTCCAATTAATGAAATAATATACCCTGAAACCGGAATAAATACAAAAACAAAAAGGGTAAGCTTAACGCTAATAATCAACATGGCGCTAATGGTAAAAATAATAGTTAGAGGTTCTTTTACAATTAGTTCCAGAATAGCCAAAAAAGAAGTCTGAACTTCATTTACATCCGCAGAAATTCTTGAAATAACATCGCCTTTTCTTTTTTCAGAATAAAATGCTAAAGGAAGTTCAAGGGTTTTTTTGTACATCGCATTTCGCATATCCCTCAAAACACCATTTCTTAGAAATGTGATAAAAAACATGGCTAAATAGTCGAATAGATTTTTTAATAAAAATATCGAAATGATAATTCCAACCATAATCGAAAGCGTAAAATCTGGATTGTGATTATCTGCATTAGTCGTAATATAATAGCTTAAATAGTCTTCACCATATTTTTTTATCTCTGTAATGCCTTCATAGGCAGGAATGACGGTATTTCTTTTTGTCTTATCGAATAAAACCTGTATCATGGGGATTAACGCTATGAAAGAAAGGGTGCTGAAAAGCGCATACAAAACATTAAAAAAAATGTTTAAGTAGGCGTATTTTTTATACGGATATATAAAAGGAACTATTTTTTTGAAATTACTCATTTATTCTATGGATGTTATTTTCTGCTATAGCAATGGCTCTTTCGAGTTTTTCAAGCAATAATTTTTTTTCTGGTAATTGGGTTAAATATGCTGAAACTTTAATATGGTCATCATTGTCAAGCATCAAATAATTAATCTGTTCAGGCAACTTTTCACTACACAAAATTAATCCAATTGGTTTGTTTTCTCCTTACTTTTTGTTCGTTTTTCTCTAACCAACGCAAATATAATTCCATTTGACCTTTACATGATGCTTTAAACTTCCCTAGTTTTAAGTCAATGGCTACCAAACGACGTAAACCGCGATGGTAAAAAAAGCAAATTCATTGCCCATTTCAGTAATGAAATTTTGTAATTGAGCTAAAATGGAGCTTTCTAAATCTTTCGCAGAATAGCTGTCATGTAATCCTAAAAAATCTAAAAAGTAAGGATCACGAAAAGTCAGATCTGGACTAATTTGTTTTTCGCTTTTTAGTAAATTCAAGTCTTTAATAATTGTCTCTTCGGGTTTTTTGCTGATTGCAGTTCTTTCAAAAAGCATGCTGTCAATGCGTTCTTGTAAAGTTCTGACGCTCCAGTGCTCGTGAATACTCATTTGAATATAGAATTCACGTTTTATATAATCTTCAATATAAATTAGAGATTTAATATGAGACCAAGTCAATTTTGCACACACTGTGTGCAAAATTGTAAAGTCTTGTATTACAGAGTTTAACTTGATGAAGCTTTGTAGGTTTCTTTTGTTAAAACCTATTCCATATCTATTGGTTAGGGCATCGCTTAATGCAGGAATTGTTTTCTTTCCATAACCTGCTCTATCATTTTTTAGAATCTCATCATTGATGGTTTTTCCAATTTTCCAATACAAAAGCGTTAATTCCTGATTAACCGTTTTAGCAACAAAATGACAGGTATGATCTATTAATCCTATAATCGAATTTAATAGTTCAGACTGATCATTTGTTTCCGGTTTATCACTCATTATTTTTATTTCAATTGCATTCCTGCAATGATATTTTGTATTTTTTCGTCTAAGAAACTTTCCACGGCGTCAAAATTAGCAACCGAATCTAATTCTGCATTAACACTGATATAGAATTTAATTTTGGGCTCCGTTCCGCTTGGTCTTGCACAAATTTTCGAACCATCCTCAGTATAATAAATCAACACGTTCGATTTTGGGATATCCATTGTAGATTCTTCACCAGTCAATAAATTCAAAGCAATAGAGGATTGATAATCTTCAACCATAATTACTCTTTGTCCGCTGATTTCTTTCAAAGGATTTTCACGTAAATCAATCATCATCTGAGTGATTTCCTGCAAACCTTCTATTCCTTTTTTGGTTAACGAAACCAGGTATTCTTTATAGAAGCCATTTTCAACATAAAGCTGTAAAAGCTCTTTGTAAACACTGCTTCCGGCTGCTTTTGCCTGAGCGGCAACTTCGCATATTAATAAGGTAGCGGCAACCGCATCCTTATCCCTAACGGCGTCACCAACCATAAAACCAAAGCTTTCTTCTCCACCTCCAATAAATTGAAGTTCAGGAAAATCTTTTATCATTTTAGCAATCCATTTAAAGCCGGTCAAGCCAACTTTGCATTCTACACCGTAGCTGGTGGCCAATTCCATCATCATTGGAGTTGAAACAATAGTCGATCCAACGAATTGCTTTCCGTTAATTTTTCCGGCTTTTTTCCATTGCTTCAATAAGAAAGAAGTCATCAAAATCATAGCCTGATTCCCGTTAAGCAAAATCATTTTCCCGTTGTCGTTGCGAACAGCAACGCCTAAACGGTCACAATCAGGATCGGTTCCAACTACAATATCTGAATCTGTTTTGTCTGCCAAAGCTAAAGCCATGGCCAATGCTTCCGGTTCTTCCGGGTTTGGAGACTTTACTGTTGGAAAATCCCCATTCGGTTCAGCTTGTTCAGGAACAATATGGACGTTTTTGTAACCTGCCTGTGACAAAGTATCGGGAACAGATTTTATCGAAGTTCCGTGCAGCGAAGTAAAAACAATATGCAAATTGTCTTTAGCTTCAGCCGGAGTGTTAAAACTGGCATTTTCGACAGACGATTTCACAAAAGCCTTGTCAATTTCAGTATCAATATACTCAATCAGGCTTTCATTTGCATTGAACTTAATTTTATCATAATCTAAACTCTCAATTACTTTAATAATGGCAGCATCTTCCGGCGGGACAATTTGTCCGCCATCTTCCCAGTAGACTTTATATCCATTATATTCCGGTGGATTGTGCGAAGCGGTAAGAACAATTCCGCATTGACAGCCTAAATGTTTAAGTGCAAATGATAATTCCGGAGTTGGTCGTAAATCAGAAAATAAATAAACATGAATTCCATTTGCGGAGAAAACATCGGCAACAACCTTGGCCAAAGTATCACTGTTATGTCGACAATCATAAGCTATAACAACTTTTAAAGGCAGATTCGGAAAAACTTCATGTAAATAATCTGAAAGACCCTGAGTGCTTTTACCAAGTGTATATTTGTTAATCCGGTTGTTTCCAACACCCATAACACCACGCATTCCGCCAGTTCCAAATTCAAGGTTTTTATAAAAACTTTCCTCTAATTCCTTTGGTGAAGTCGTCATTAATTCCTTAACGGCTGCTTGTGTTTCTTTATCAAATGTAGGTGTTAACCACTCATTTACGGCATTTAAAATAGGAGTTGCAATATTCATAAATTATATGTTTTACAATTAAAGGTTAAAAAAATAATTGTGGTATTTAGGAGCTTTATCCTGCTGTCCGCTATATCTTTTTTAGCAGAAAAAGCTAAAAAAGGATGCCGCTTCCATCAGGGCTAGGGCTTTAGTATTAAAAATTAACTTCTCGGGATACCTTATAACGCTCTTCGTTGTTTTTAGTGCGAAGGATAATTTCGCCCAAAAATCCGGCAAGAAACAATTGAGTTCCTAAAATCATGGTTGTTAAAGCAATAAAAAACCACGGATTATTGGTAACGAGGCTGTATCGCATACCATTATACACATAGTACAGTTTTGAAGCTCCAATATAAATAGCAGATAAAAATCCGATAATAAACATTACCGAACCAATTGCTCCAAATAAGTGCATGGGTCTTTTTCCAAATCGAGACAAAAACCAAATGGTAATCAAATCCAGGAAACCGTTTATGAAACGTTCCATTCCAAATTTGGTTTCGCCGTATTTACGTGCCTGATGTATCACAATTTTTTCTCCGATTTTATTAAAACCGGCATTTTTTGCCAGAACCGGAATGTACCGGTGCATCTCTCCCGAAACTTCGATATTTTTTATAACCGTGTTTTTATACGCCTTTAATCCACAGTTAAAATCATTCAGTTCAACACCCGAAGTTTTTCTGGCTGCCCAGTTAAACAACTTAGAAGGCAGGTTTTTTGCCACAACAGAGTCGTAGCGTTTCTTTTTCCAGCCAGAAACCAAATCAAATTTCTGGGCAGTAATCATTTCGTACAATCCCGGAATTTCATCCGGGCTGTCTTGCAAATCGGCATCCATTGTAATAATGACATCGCCTTTGGCTTTTGCAAAACCGGCATGTAAAGCCTGTGATTTTCCAAAATTTTTCATGAACCGAATACCTTTTACATTTGAATTCTCATTCGAAAAACTTTCAATAATATTCCAGGAATCATCCGTACTTCCATCATCTACAAAAATGATTTCATAAGAGTAATTGTTGGATTGCATCACTTTAATAATCCACGAATAGAGTTCTTTCAGTGATTCCTCTTCATTCAGAAGCGGTATGAGTATAGATAAATTCATTTATTTTTTTATTCTTGAGTAGGTTTGCTTTTAAAAAAGGCTGCGAAAATTAATCCAAAAATTGAGCTAATTACTATTGCGAAAACAGAACCTTTTAATAATTCGATGGCAGAATATGGATTGCTTAATTTCATTTTATCAACAGTTTCATTGATAACCGAAGCAGGCGACCCAAATTTTTGCATCATTTCTACTGTATATTTGATTATTAATTCGCTTAAAGTATCTTTAGCGCCTGGATCAATAACGTTAAATAAAATAATATTAAAAAAAGTAGAAATCAGGATACCAATTACGGCTGCTATAAAATAAGTAGTAAAAGCTTCTTTGAAAGTAAAAATACCATTTAGTTCTCTCTTAGTTTTAGAAAGTAAAATGATGCTTATAGTTATACTTATGGCTATACCTATAAGTCCCATCCACCATGAAGTGAATAAACTTAAATCAACCGCATAGATTGTAGCAGTAATTAATGCTGATGCAATTCCAATCATTACACCATATGCAATTCCGTTCTTTTTTATAACTTCATTAATCATATTTTCTATGTGTTTAAAATTAATCCACAAATATAGCAATTCCCAATATATTCGAAGATAAAAAAGCTTTTTGAATTTAACTAAAAAAAAGTGAGTTAAACATTTGTATATTAAAAAAGAATTGTAAATTTGCAAACTCAAAATAATTAAAAGTTTTAAATAAAAAAGAGTATCCTTTGTTTACACCTTTTTTCTAACCATGAAAAAGCTTCAAAATAAAAATGCTCTAAACAATAAATAAAAGAAAAGATGAAAAAAGGAATCCACCCGGAAAATTACAGATTAGTTGCATTTAAAGACATGTCTAATGACGAAGTTTTTATTACTAAATCTACTGCAGATACAAAAGAAACAATTGAAGTTGACGGAGTTGAGTATCCAGTTGTAAAAATGGAGATTTCAAGAACATCTCACCCTTTTTATACTGGTAAATCTAAACTTATCGATACAGCAGGACGTATTGATAAATTTAAAACTAAATATGCAAAACACGCTAAATAATAGCTATTTTTACTTATATAAAGCCTTCCCAACCGGAAGGCTTTTTTTATGGACTTTCCTCAATTCCAAAGCGATTTAGTAAACGACACTTTTAATGAAACCCATAAAATATTTGTAACTTTGAACCTGATAACCAAATCAGGATTTTAACAAGTACCAAATTTTTTATTTATGAATTATATTCTTTTTGACGGCCCTGTCCGGAATGCTTTATTACCTTTTACTTTTACGAGACCGGTGGCTGATATTCTAATCGGGATTATGACGATTCGCCAAAAATGGGAAACGCGTTTGGGCTCCACTATAACTACAATTACTGAGGATTATCTTTCTAAAAAATTCCCAATGGTGGAATTAGAAGAAAATGTAATGATCAATGCTGCATATTTACCCAATGACACACTTGCTGAAATAGTTTCTAATCTAACAGTAAATCAGGCAATCTTTAAAGGAGATGATGTTATCGCTTTTTTTACGACCGAAAACCAGGAAGAAGTTGATTTTGATTTGTATGAAATCATTCAATATAACGAAGATGCTTTAACGGTTGAACACACCTGGGATATTTTTTCGAAAAACGACGCAGCTATTCGTGAAGATTTTAATTATTTAACAGAAGAAAGAAAATCACAGCCAATTCCAAAAAGCGTAAATGTTATAGCGCCTGAAAATATATTTATTGAAGAAGGTGCAAAATTAGAGTTCGTGACTTTAAACGCATCTACCGGGCCAATATATATAGGTAAAAATACCGAAATTATGGAAGGAACCGTAATTCGCGGGCCTTTTGCTTTATGCGAAAATGCGCAGGTAAAAATAAACGCTAAGGTCTACGGAGCTACAACCGTTGGGCCAGGATCAAGAATAGGAGGGGAGGTTAAAAATTCAGTTCTTTTTGCGAATTCAAACAAAGGGCATGACGGATTTTTAGGAGATTCCGTTTTGGGTGAATGGTGTAATATTGGTGCCGACAGCAACAACTCAAACCTGAAAAACAACTACGAAGAAGTAAAATTATGGAGTTATGAGATCGAAGGTTTTGCTAAAACCGGACTTCAGTTTTGTGGTTTAATGATGGGAGACCATAGCAAATGTGGAATCAATACGATGTTTAATACTGGAACAGTAGTGGGAGTGAGCGCTAATATTTTTGGGAGTGGTTTTCCACGAAATTTTGTTCCCAGTTTTTCATGGGGAGGTGCAGCCGGTTTTACGACATACATAACCAAAAAAGCTTTTGAAACAGCAAAGCTGGTAATGGGACGCAGAAATGTAGAATTTGATGAAACCGAGGCCGCTATTTTAGAGCACATTTTTGAAGAAACAAAAAAGTGGAGAAAAGATTAGAGGAAAAAACAATTAGATATGAGAATGCTTTAGGAAGTTTAAATTCTTAAAGCATTTTTATTTTTAGTAGGTTCTGTCGGTTCTCTCTGTCTGCAATTGTTATTTTTACGTCATATTTTTTTTCTTTTAAGAGATTTTGTTGCATTTTTGATAATAATAAATAAATTTATGGAAGAAGTTGTTGGGTTCTTAAATGGCATTATCTGGAGTAATGCTTTAATTGTTTTATGTCTGGGGGCAGGTCTTTATTTTTCATTGCGAACCCGATTTTTACAAGTACGACATTTTAAAGAAATGTTTCGTTTGTTATTTGATGGAAAAAGTTCAGAATCTGGAGTGTCTTCTTTTCAGGCCTTGTCTATGTCGTTAGCTGGCAGGGTAGGGACAGGAAATATAGCGGGTGTAGCAACTGCTATTGCGGTTGGCGGACCTGGTGCGTTATTGTGGATGTGGATAGTGGCTTTTTTAGGTGCAAGCACAGCTTTTGTAGAGGCAACTTTAGCTCAGATTTATAAAGAAGAGAATAAAGGGCTGCTTCGTGGAGGGCCAGCTTTTTATATAGAGAGAGGTTTGCGGGTAAAATGGTTTGCTGTTTTGTTTGCTGTAGTTTCAGCTGTTGCAATGGGGGTTTTATTGCCCGGAGTTCAGGCTAATTCTGTTGCTGAAGGAGTGCAAAATGCGTTTCAATTAGCTCCCTGGATTACAGGATTAGTGGTGTCAGTAATTTTTGCAGCTATCGTTTTTGGAGGTGTAAAACGTATCGCAAAATTCACAGAACTGGTTGTCCCTTTTATGGCAATAGGCTACATTATTGCTTCTGTTGTTATCATAGCGATTGATTTCAATAAATTGCCGGATGTTATCTCATTAATTTTTAAAAGTGCTTTTGGTCAGGAAGCCGGTTTTGGTGCGGTATTCGGTCTGGCCATTCAATGGGGAGTAAAAAGAGGAATTTATTCTAATGAAGCAGGACAGGGTTCTGCACCTCATATTGCAGCTGCTGCCAATGTTTCGCATCCTGCTAAGCAAGGTTTGGTTCAGGCTTTTTCTGTCTATGTTGACACACTCCTGGTTTGTAGTGCAACCGGATTCATGATATTAATTACGGGGACTTATAACGTACTAAATCCTGCTTTTGGGACAGGTAATGCTTCAAAATTCTTATATAAGGGAGTAAGCGATGTAACAGCAGGAGCTGGTTTTACCCAAAGTGCTATGGATAGTGTCTTTCCCGGATTTGGTTCTTATTTTGTAGCTGTTGCTTTGTTTTTCTTTGCTTTTACGACAATATTAGCCTATTATTATATTGCAGAAACAAATATTTCATATTTAACTAAAAATACAAAATCGCCAATTATGAACCATATTTTGCGCGTAGTAATGATTTTGGTGATTATTTACGGAAGTATCAATACCGCAAAAATAGCTTGGGAGATAGGAGATCTGGGAGTTGGATTAATGGCCTGGTTTAATATTATTGCTATTTTCTTATTACAAAAACCAGCATTGGCAGCTTTAAAAGATTATGAAAAACAGAAAAAAGAAGGTTTGGATCCTGTTTTTAATCCTGAGCATATTGGTGTTGACAATGCACCAATTTGGAACGAAATAAGGGAAGATGTAAAATCGTAATCTTTTAATTCGCTAAAAACTGAAACCGATAGAATTAATTTTTATCGGTTTTTTACTGCATGACAGATATTCTTCTAAACTATGTAATTATCTGATTGCCTAATTCTTTAATTAATCTATCTTTGCACCTTCAAAAAAAATACTTGCTGAGAATCTAAAAATCTAAGCAGTCTAAAATTTAAAAATCTAAATGATTACAGTTAACGATATTTCGGTTCAGTTTGGTGGAACTACATTATTCAGCGATGTTTCTTTTGCTATCAATGAAAATGATAAAATTGCCCTTATGGGTAAAAATGGTGCGGGAAAATCGACACTTCTAAAAATAATTGCCGGTCAAAGTAAACCTTCGACAGGTAGTATTTCTACACCAAAAGATGCTGTTGTGGCTTATTTGCCTCAGCATTTATTGACGAAAGACGGTTCTACTGTAATGGAGGAAGCGTCTAAGGCTTTTGGTGAAGTTTTTAAAATGAAAGCGGAGATTGATGAAATCAATGAGCAACTTACTATTCGCACGGATTATGAAAGTGATGCTTATATGAAACTGATTGAAAGAGTTTCTGATTTAAGCGAGAAATATTATGCGATTGAAGAAGTAAATTACGAAGCTGAAGTTGAAAAAATTTTAGTTGGATTGGGTTTTGAGCGTGAAGATTTTATACGCCAGACTTCTGAATTTTCAGGAGGATGGAGGATGCGTATTGAGCTTGCTAAAATTTTATTACAAAAACCAGATTTAATTTTACTGGATGAGCCAACCAACCACATGGATATTGAAAGCATTCAGTGGTTAGAAGATTTTTTAATTAACCAGGCAAAAGCAGTTGTGGTTATTTCACATGACAGGGCGTTTGTAGATAATATTACCAATCGTACCATCGAGGTTACAATGGGAAGAATTTACGACTACAAAGCCAAATATTCTCATTATTTAGAACTTAGAAAAGATCGTCGTGTACATCAGCAAAAAGCATATGATGAGCAGCAAAAAATGATAGCTGACAACAGGACTTTTATTGATCGTTTTAAAGGAACGTTTTCTAAAACAGATGCAGTTCAGTCACGTGTTAAGATGCTCGAAAAGTTGGTTATTGTACAGGTTGATGAAGTTGATAATTCAGCATTAAAATTAAAATTCCCGCCGGCAGCGCGTTCAGGACAATACCCTGTTGTGGTAAAAGATCTTTCTAAATCATACGGTGATCATGTTGTTTTTAAAGATGCCAATATTGTGATCGAAAGAGGTCAGAAAGTAGCTTTTGTTGGAAAAAATGGTGAAGGAAAATCGACTATGATCAAGGCGATCATGAAAGAAATTGGCATTGATGAAGGAAGTGTAGAGATTGGTCATAATTCTCAAATTGGCTATTTTGCACAGAACCAGGCTTCATTGTTAGATGAAAATGCTACTATTTTTGAAACTATTGATAATATTGCTGTTGGAGACGTTAGAACTCAGATTAAAAATATTTTGGGGGCGTTTATGTTTCAGGGTGATGATATTACCAAAAAAGTAAAAGTGCTTTCCGGAGGTGAAAAAACACGTTTGGCTATGATAAAATTATTGCTGGAGCCTGTTAATTTGTTAATTCTGGATGAGCCTTCGAATCATTTAGATATGAAGACTAAAGACATCATTAAAGATGCGTTGCGCGATTTCGACGGCACCTTAATTTTGGTTTCTCATGACCGTGATTTCCTTGACGGATTGGCGACTAAGGTTTTTGAATTTGGAAACAAACGTGTAAAAGAGCATTTTGAAGATGTGGCTGGATTCTTGGCACATAAGAAAATGGATTCAATGAAGGAAATCGAAAAATAACTTTCAAAGTATATCAGTTCAAAAAAAGCACAAGTTGATTCGAGGGTACTGAAAAAGTAGATGTTTATCAAAAGAGGCTGTTTTCTATATTGAAAACAGCCTCTTTTTTTTGTAGTACTCGCTCGGATAGGAGATGGAGAGTACTTTCGTACAGACGAATCTTAGATCTCCCATTTTATTTTTTTTAAAACTGCCTTTTGATTTTAGAGGACTTTTTCAGTGCTCACGTTGATTCTTGTGTTTTTTTTTGAAATTATAAGCGAATTCCGGGAGGAAGTAATTCTTTGTAAACTGGGTTTTTTTTGAAAAAAACTACAATTTTAGGATGAATTGGAACGACTTTTAACTTTTTTTCAATTGATAATTCCATGATTTTTTTTAGCATATCAGATACCAATTCATCATCCTGAAAGGAATCCGGAGTGTTGATTTTGGTTAAAAAAATCTTCTTTTCCTGAAATGAATATTCAATTGTTACCAGTCCAGTTGGTGATGAGGTTTCAAATTGTCGGGCAAAAGCATTGTCTTTGATTTCCATAATAGAATCGGTCTAAGATTATTTATTTAGGTGGTATTTGAAAAAAAAGAATTAACGTGAAAATGTGTAATTCTGACTACAAAGGTAATCAATTGATTTTCAATATTGAATTATTTCGGAATATCAGATTAACCCTGTTTTTAGATAGTAGTGACGATGTAAAAAATAATGCTAATATGACTTGTGAAACTTTACCGCATTTCATTAAAAAAAAAGTAATTTTAGGGACGAATTAATTTTAAAATTATATGGATAGAATTCCCGTGTATTTTATGCCTGGTCTGGCTGCAAGTCCTTCAATTTTTGAACGAATTGTTCTGGATGAATCGGTTTTTGAAATTTGCCTGCTGGAGTGGGAAGTTCCTCTTAAAAAAGAATCCTTATCAGATTATGCCCTTCGGATAACTAAAAAAATAAAACATCAAAATCCTGTTTTGATAGGAGTTTCTTTCGGGGGAATTTTGGTACAGGAAATGTCTAAGCATATTAAAGCGAGAAAGGTTATTGTTATTTCGAGTGTCAGGTGTAATGCCGAATTTCCCCGTAGAATGAAAATCGGGAAAACAACCAAGATTTATAAGCTGATTCCGATGAAATTATTGCTGAATATTGAAAATTTAGCCAAGTTTTCCTTTGGTGAAAAAATCAATAAACGTATTCAATTATATGAAAAGTTTCTTGCCATGCGTGATATCGATTATTTGCAATGGGCAGTTGAAACGGTGATTTTATGGGACAGATACGAAATTGATGAAAATGTAATTCATATTCATGGTGATCAGGATGATATTTTTCCTATAAAATATATTAAGAAATGTATAGTGGTAAAAGGAGGAACCCATATTATGATTCTGAATAAATACAAATGGCTGAATGAGAATTTGCCTTCGATTATTTTAGATTAGGAACTTTTAAAGAACTTTCAATTTTTTAAATTCCAGATTCCAATGGTGCAAGCTGTAAATCTTTTTTCGAAGTTTAAACTTCAATATAGATCTGCTGCGAGTATATTCTCTGTTCAATCACGTCATTTCGTCGTCAAAAAAACTAAAGGCTCAACTCTAAATTAAAAAATCCCAAACTCTTTTGAAATTTGGGATTAAATATTGGAATTAAAAAAAAATCATTAGATTTTCTTCATTTGCTCTTTCATCATCGTGATCTGTTCTTTCAGCATTCCTTGCTTGTCTAGCTTTTTAGCTTCATTTAATAAATTAGTTGCTTCCAGTTTTCTTCTGCGTGACATGGCAACTCCGGCAAGGTTTAATTTTGCTACAGCTAAATCCATATCCATTGATAAGCCAAGTTCGATTGCTTTTTTGAAATGTTTTTCGGCCTGGTTGATATTAGTCTGTGATAACATGATTCCGTGTAGGTAATTAAAATATCCTTGTTGTTTTCTTACTAATGCCGTTTCAGGTTTTTTAATGTATGCCAGCCATTTTTTAGCTCCTTCGAAGTCTTGTTTTCTTAATTTAAGGAAAGCCAAAAGGATAAATTCGTTTTTGAAGTAAAGAAAAATCGGAATTGCAGTTAGTAAAATAAGGAAAATTCCATTCCCGATATTACTTTCTGTAAATTGCCAAATGCCAGCGACTACAAGAAGTCCGGCTAAAATAAGTTTAATATTTTTGTGAAACATAATAGGTGTATATTTGTAACTGCAAATATAGTAAAATGAATTAAAAATATTTTTATTAAAGTACTTGCCAGAAAAAAAAGTCTTTGTATATTTGCACTCGGTTTTAGAATAACGATATTCAAAAACTAAAAGAAGAAAATAGATACCATTTTAAAGATACAAAGCAATGAGCAAAAGAACGTTTCAACCATCGAAAAGAAAAAGAAGAAATAAGCACGGATTTATGGACAGAATGGCTTCTGCGAATGGAAGAAAAGTTCTAGCGCGTAGAAGAGCTAAAGGAAGACATAAATTGACTGTTTCTAGCGAACCTAGACACAAAAAATAATGTTTCTATAAACATAAATAAGGCGTTACTTTTTTTAGTATCGCCTTTTTTTATACCTTGTCAGTAAAAAAAGGGGTTAAAAATCTGGTTTTTAACAAACTGCTGCAGATTTAAAAAATATATAACTACACAATACAATTAAAATGCCTAAAGACACATCAATAAAATCGGTTTTAATAATAGGTTCAGGACCTATCGTTATTGGTCAAGCTTGCGAGTTTGATTATGCAGGATCCCAATCTGCACGTTCTATTCGTGAAGAAGGAATTGAAGTTATCCTGATCAACTCGAATCCAGCAACGATTATGACTGACCCAACCATGGCTGATCATATTTATTTGAAGCCATTAACAACAAAATCGATTATTGAAATTCTAAAGGAGCATCCGCAAATTGATGCTGTTTTGCCAACAATGGGAGGACAGACGGCTTTGAACCTGTGTCTGGAAGCAGATGAAAAGGGAATTTGGCAGGATTTCGGAGTCCGATTAATAGGTGTTGATGTAAACGCAATTAATATTACCGAAGACAGAGAGCAGTTCAAACAGCTTTTGGCAAAAATAAATGTTCCTACTGCACCGGCAAAAACGGCTACATCATTCCTTGAAGGAAAAGAAATTGCTCAGGAATTTGGGTTTCCGTTAGTAATTCGTCCTTCGTTTACACTGGGTGGAACCGGAGCTGCTTTTGTGCACAGCAAAGAAGAATTTGATGAAAAGCTAACCTACGGATTAGAAATGTCGCCAATACATGAAGTATTGATTGATAAGGCGTTATTAGGCTGGAAAGAATATGAATTGGAGCTTTTAAGAGATAAAAATGATAATGTCGTAATTATCTGTTCAATCGAAAATATGGATCCGATGGGAATTCATACGGGAGATTCAATTACGGTTGCACCGGCAATGACTTTATCTGATACCACTTTCCAGAGATTACGTGACTATGCTATTCTGATGATGCGCAGTATCGGAAACTTTGCAGGCGGTTGTAATGTACAATTCGCAGTTTCTCCAGATGAAAAAGAAGATATCGTGGCTATCGAGATTAATCCTCGTGTGTCCCGTTCATCTGCTTTGGCTTCAAAAGCAACTGGATATCCAATCGCAAAAATTGCTTCTAAACTGGCTTTAGGATACAATTTAGATGAGTTGCAAAATCAAATTACAAAATCAACTTCGGCTCTTTTTGAACCTACTTTGGATTATGTAATTGTAAAAATACCACGTTGGAACTTCGATAAATTTGAAGGTGCCGACAGAACTTTAGGACTTCAGATGAAATCTGTTGGTGAAGTAATGGGAATTGGACGTTCGTTCCAGGAAGCATTACACAAAGCAACCCAATCTTTAGAGATTAAAAGAAATGGTTTAGGAGCTGACGGAAAAGGATATAAAGATTACGAGCAAATTATCGAGAAACTGACTTTTGCAAGTTGGGACCGTGTTTTTGTAATTTATGATGCGATTGCAATGGGAATTCCGTTGAGCCGTATTCATGAAATCACAAAAATCGATATGTGGTTCTTAAAGCAATACGAAGAACTTTATACTTTAGAAAAAGAAATTTCAAATTATAAAATTTCAAATCTTCCAAAAGAGTTGTTGCTTGAAGCGAAACAAAAAGGTTTTGCCGACAGACAAATTGCACATATGATGAACTGTCTGGAAAGTGAAGTGCATACTTTACGCATGGATCAGAAAATCAACCGTGTGTTTAAACTGGTTGATACTTGTGCAGCTGAATTTAAAGCACAGACGCCTTATTACTATTCCACTTTTGAAGCTGAAATCGAAAAAGCAAACGGTGAGCGTTACGTAGATAACGAAAGCATTGTAACAGATAAAAAGAAAATCATTGTTTTAGGTTCAGGACCAAATCGAATTGGACAAGGAATTGAGTTTGATTATTCTTGTGTGCACGGCGTTTTGGCAGCGAAAGAGTGTGGTTACGAAACTATTATGATTAACTGTAATCCTGAAACCGTTTCAACTGATTTTGATACGGCTGACAAATTATATTTCGAACCTGTTTTCTGGGAACATATTTATGACATCATTCAGCATGAAAAACCGGAAGGTGTTATTGTACAGTTAGGTGGTCAGACGGCTTTGAAATTGGCTGAAAAATTGTCTAAATACGGAGTGAAAATTATCGGAACCAGTTTTGATGCACTTGATTTGGCCGAAGACAGAGGTCGTTTTTCAGATTTATTGACAGAATTAAAAATTCCTTTCCCACAATTCGGAATTGCAGAAACGGCTGACGAAGCTTCTGCTTTGGCAGATACTTTAGATTTTCCTTTATTGATTCGTCCTTCTTATGTGTTAGGAGGTCAGGGAATGAAAATCGTAATTAACAAAAAAGAATTAGAAGAGCACGTTATCAATTTATTGAAATCGATCCCGGGTAATAAATTGTTGTTAGATCATTATTTGGCAGGAGCAATCGAAGCTGAAGCCGATGCAATTTGTGATGCTGATGGCAATGTATATATCATTGGAATAATGGAGCATATAGAACCTTGCGGAGTTCACTCTGGAGATAGTAATGCGACTTTACCTCCTTTCAACTTAGGAGAATTCGTAATGCAACAAATCAAAGATCACACAGTTAAAATTGCTAAAGCTTTAAAAACAGTAGGTTTAATCAATATTCAGTTTGCGATAAAAGATGATACGGTTTATATTATCGAGGCAAATCCCAGAGCTTCGAGAACAGTACCATTTATTGCAAAAGCATATGGAGAGCCTTATGTAAACTACGCTACAAAAGTAATGTTAGGACATAATAAAGTAACGGACTTTGACTTTAATCCACAATTAAAAGGATATGCAATCAAACAGCCTGTTTTCTCTTTCAGCAAGTTCCAGAATGTAAATAAAGCATTAGGACCGGAGATGAAATCCACAGGAGAAAGTATTTTGTTTATTGATGATTTGAAAGATGATCAGTTTTACGAATTGTATTCTAGAAGAAAAATGTATTTGAGTAAATAACCTCAAATCCTAATTATATAAAAAGCCTCAAAATTTAGATTTTGAGGCTTTTTGTATTTAATAAATAATATTAAATTTTATGCATTTTGGTTGAATGACATATTATCTCTTGTATTCTTTTGTACTGAAATAGCACCAAACAAGGCTAATAAAAAAGCAAAAGCATAAAACCCTTTTTCGCTTGGTAAAATAGTAGCATTCCAAAGTCCAACAACTAAAAGTACAATTGACAAAAGTGTTCCAAACCAGCAAATGCCATAATACATGTCTGTTACAGGAAAATTTTCAAGTCGGTCCCTAACGCTTTTTTGGAGTGAAACAACAGCGAAAAGACCAAACATTAAAACAGTGAAATAGTAACCTTTTTCGTTTAATAGCATTTCAGCTCTTGCAAGTCCAACTATAAATCCGATTGTTCCTGCTCCAAGAGCTACCCATGATGCCGCTATAAAGG
Source organism: Flavobacterium piscis (assembly GCF_031457575.1). Taxonomy (GTDB): domain Bacteria; phylum Bacteroidota; class Bacteroidia; order Flavobacteriales; family Flavobacteriaceae; genus Flavobacterium; species Flavobacterium piscis_A. Next base: position 47,503 of record NZ_JAVDWQ010000012.1, read on the forward strand.
CATTTGATGTTTTTTGTACCATGTTTAATAATCTAGTTTTTGGTTATAAGCAAATATAATTAAATTTGGTTCACATTAAAATAAAACAGCATGAAATTACAAAGTATAATCTTTCAAATACATGTAACAAAAAAGCCCCTAAACCAGGAGCTTCTTATTTTAACCCAAAATGTATTATTTAATCAATTCCTGTAAAGGTTTTAATTGTTCCATATCGATTTTTGATTCTTTCAAAACTGACATTAAAGTCATAATATTATTTGGATTCATCTTTTTCCCTAAAACACGGACTACGGCAAAACCATTTTCTTTTCTGTTGGCAAAAATTACAAATTCTTCGATGTTATCATCAGTGCCAATAAAACTTACAGAAGCACCATCTTTTCCAGAACCAACCTTCATTAATTCCTGATATTTAGGATTTTTTAAAATCGCTTTTACTTTAGCTCTTTCTGTTTCAAATTGTGCCTGATTTTTATCATTTGCCTTAAAAGCCAGTATGTTCATTTTATCAAACGAATTTAAAGCTTCAGTTTGTTCTGTGGATAATTTTGCCTTGTCAACATTTAAAATATTGGTCGAAACATCAAGTGCAATAAAATCTTTATTTTCTGTATTTTCTACAAAATATTTTTGCAGTGAAGGCTCAGTATTACAACTTATTAAAGTTAGCAATACTAAAAGTGCTGAGGTAAAAACATTAGCTTTCATATTACTTTTTGCCTTTAGAGGCTTTTTTTAAGTCTGTACCGCCAGGTAATTTCATCTTATCTGTAAGGACAGCAATTTCGTTTAAATCAAAGTTCCCTGTTAAAGATAATAAAACAGTATCATCGTTTTTTGCCCCATCAATAAACATAAATAATTCTTTTATTTTAGTGTCTGTGGCACCTGACTTAACATATATTTTGACGTTTTTTCCGCTGTCATTAATACGCATCAGTTCTTCTAAATTTGCTGTTTTAATATATTTGTCAGCAGTAAGTTTCATATCGGCTTCAATTTTTGCGTTTTTTGTAGTAAACACTTTTAAATTGTCGAGCTTTTTAATAAGGTCCATGTATTGTTGAGTTTCCTTATCAGAAGAATCCACTTTTACCTTACTCATTATGTCAAACATTTTTTTGTTGACAATTACTGATGTTACATCGTCCAGACCATCAAATTTATCAAATGCATTTTGTGCATAGAAAGCATGTGTAAAAAAGGCTAAAATTACTGTTATGATTAAATTTTTATTCATGCTTTTTTTATTATTTTTTCTGTATTTGTTAATCGTTGATTTCATGTTAATTTTATTTAATTATTGTTTGAAAATTTTGTTTTTTGATTCGTTGTATTCTTTAATGTATTGTACACTTTCTATACCTACATTTACTTTGTCTGATAATAAAGCCAAAGCTTTTTGCGTTGCCGCTAAGGCTTCTTCAGGATTATCATAGGTTCCTAATTCTGTTTGCGCTACAACCGGGGCTGTATTTTTTTCGCTTATATAAAAAAAGGTTCCAATTCCCAGTAAAATAACAGCAGAGGCCGCAATTGATAACCACGCTACATTTCGTTTTTTAGTTTGTAGTGGAATTTCATGCGTCGATTTTTGTTCTTTTACCTGAGAGAAATAACCAAAAAGTGGTTGATATTGCTGTAAATGCTGCGCAACATTTGATGAAGAAAAATATTCTTTTAATTCGTTTTCTTCTGCAATAGTGGTTTCTCCCTGAAAGTATTTTTCTAATAGTATTTCTATTTTATCTAATTCCATATTGATGAGTATTAATCATTGATTCTCTTATTTTTTTTCTTGCCCTGGAAAGGGCTACCCGAATAGCCGTTTCATTCATATCAACAATTTTTGCAATTTCGTCGAATTCATATTGCTCCACATCTCGTAACTGAATTAATATTTGCTGTTGTTCAGGCAACTGACTTATTATTTTTTCGACCCATTCAAGACTATCGGAATCTTCCAGTTTTTTGTCTAATTGCGGCTCCCGATCTGTATAATTATTATGAACTATTTTAAGATTATCTGCTCTTTTCGATTTTAATTGATCCAGGCAATAATTTTTGGTCATTGTCATGGCAAGCGCTTCAACATTATTATAGTTTTCTAAATTTTCTTTTTTATTCCATAACTTAACCATCACTTCCTGAGTCGCATCTTCTGCTTCTTCTGTACTCGTAAGCAATCGTTTAGCTAAACGAAAGACTTTGTTTTTGAAAGGATTTATTAATTCTATAAATGCAATTTGATTCATGTCTGGTTATTTATTGATTTTCATCGTTCCTATGTATTACATATTTCTATCGATGTTTTCGACCAATTTGCGGTCTTGTCATTTCATAATTCAATGATTGTTTGTTAGTTTATATAGTCAAGACGAGGTAGTTTTATTTTTGTTACAATGACATTGAAAAAATGTTGTAAAAAAAAAAGAGATAATTTATTATAGTTAAAACTAAAGATACTATTTTTACGTTACTATTTTATTGAAAACAAATTTTATGAAACTAATATTAAGAAGCCTGATTTTTTTGTTTATAGCAATGTTTACTTTGCAATCTTGTGAGGATCAGGATGATGTTGACTCTCCGCCAGATTTAAAAGTGAATGATTTTATCTGGAAAGGATTAAATCAGTATTATTTATGGCAAGCTGATGTGCCTAATTTAGCTGATCAACGTTTTGCAAATCAGGAATCTTTAAATTCTTTTTTAAGGGGATATACACAACCAGAAGATTTATTTGAAGATTTGTTAAATAAGCCTAAGAGCAAATATCCAAATGGAGGTGCAATTGATCGGTTTAGCTGGATAGTTGATGATTATACGGTTTTAGAACAGGAACTTCAAGGAACCTCAAAAAGTGATGGTGTAGATTTTAGGCTGAGCAGGGTTTCAGAAAAGTCGAATGACTTAGTTGGTTTTGTACGTTACATTCTGCCAAATTCAGATGCTTCTTCAAAAAGTATTAAGAGAGGTGATCTTTTTACAGGAATTAACGGAACCAAGCTTACAATATCCAATTATCAAAGTTTATTAGGGGCTGATAGTTATACTTTAAATATGGCTGACCTTAATGGGGCTGTGATAACACCTAATGGAAAATCGGTTTCATTGACTAAAACAGTTTTAGATGAGAATCCTGTTTACATCAATAAAGTAATCACTTCGGGAAGTCATAAAATAGGTTATTTAATGTACAATGGATTTTATGCTAACTATGATTTACAACTAAATACCGCTTTTGCACAATTAAAATCAGAAGGTATTACTGATTTGGTTTTAGATTTGCGATATAATGGTGGTGGTTCTGTACAAACAGCTACTTATTTAGCCAGTATGATTACGGGTCAGTTTAAAAACCAAATTTTTTCTAAACAGAAATGGAATGATAAAATTAATGAGTATTTCGCGAGTGAAGATTTAGAATTGCTTAATAATAGGTTTACTGATAACATTAATGGAACTTCTATAAACAGTTTAAATTTAACTAAAGTATATATTTTAACTACAGATGGAACCGCTTCTGCAAGTGAATTGGTTATTAACGGATTAATTCCTTATATGTCAGTAGTGCAGATAGGGGATAAAACCGTTGGAAAAAATGTAGGTTCAATTACATTATATGATTCTGAGACATTTACAAAAAAGAATGTGAATCCAGCTCATAAATATGCGATGCAGCCTTTAGTTTTAAAAATTGTGAATGCGTCTGATTTTGGAGATTATACGGATGGATTACAGCCAGCTTATCAACAGCTTGAATATGTTTCTACTATGGATGTATTGGGAGAACAGTCAGAACCTTTGCTTAATTTAGCTATTTCAAAAATTACCGGGACCACAGCAAAGAGAGTGCAGCAAAATCGAGGGCAGTCATTACCAACTTTTACAGATTCTAAAGCTATGGGAGGTATAAGAAATCAGATGTATGTAGAAAAAGCCCCTGAAGGACTTTTAAAAGCATTAAAATAGACTAAAAAAAAAAGGCTTTCAGAAATGAAAGCCTTTTAACAAAATCCAAATCCAAAAACTAATTCTGCAAGAATTTATTTAATTACTATTTTTTTAACAATTTTTCTTTCCTGAATGTTTATTTCAAATAAATAAGTTCCAGCGTTTAAATCAGAAACTATAATTTCTTTATGATTGGCAACAGGTAGTTGCTTTATAATTTGACCTGTGATGTCATAAATTATGATACTGCTTTCTTCGTTGTGATTCAGATAAACAATATCCGAAGCTGGATTTGGGTATAATGTTACAGAATCAGAATTGAAATCCTTATTATCTAATGTTTTTTGATTGATTACTCCCACACCACTTAAATCAAATCCTCCGGATGCAAAAGGAGTTGGATATTGTTCATTAATAATATTTCCATAACTATCCAAAGAAGCATATAAAAGATCTATTGTTCCTATTACATCAACTACTTTTACATGTGTAATGTTGTCTTTGTCTAATAATATATTATCAGGAATATCAGACAAATCAAACGGAGTTCCAAATCCCACTCTGTATTTGCCGGCAAGATTATTAATGTATGTACAATCCACACTTCCAAAACCACCTACAGATATAGCAGTTTGGGTCTCGCTGTGTGAAGGGAATCTAAAAAAGTTAATTCCGTCTGAGCTTACTTCCACGAAAGCCAGTTCTAAAAAAGTATCAGAAAAACCATTTTCAAAAACGGCAAAATCAAATCCTGGCCCATTAGCAATAGGTATGTCAAAAGTTAAGGTTGCGCTCCCTCCATCGCCCAGGCTAACAACACTATTTCCTGATATTCCGCCTTTCATTCCATCACTCGGAGTTCCTGTAGTGGCAGTTGGACCGGTTGGGTTTGTAATATTCTGAGGGCCTCTTACAACAGTAATGCCTGTTGCCCAGCCAATAAAAACTGAACTGTTCTTTGCAATAGCTGTACTTCCAGGCTGACCAGCAGCCGGAGCATAAGATTGTGCAGAAATCATTGATGTTGTAAGGAGTAAAGTAAAAAGTAATTTTTTCATCATAGAATATATAATTGAAAAAATGCCCTTACATTTTTATTAATAAGGGCATCTTTATTTTTTAGTTGTTAAAATAAAAACCGTTTGGTCCTATGCCAACTATAATTTCTTTTTCTAATGTACCGGTAAGATTATAGATATAAGCTTTACTGTCAAAACCAAAGGTACCACCGTCTGCAATGTAGATACGGTTGTTATTTACGGCAAAGCCATAAATATAACCTTCTGCTGAAAGTGTAGCTGTTAAGATTGCTGTAGTTGATGCAGTTGTTGCATTGGTATTGATAGCATAAACTGAACTTCCTGCCGTGTAATATACTTTGTCATCTTCAATATCTAAATATCCTGCACCGTCTAAGGCTTCCGGAAACGTAATTTTAGAAATTGATTGATCAGACAATTTTACTTTTACAATTTCACTTCTGTTACCAGAAGGACCTCTTAAGACATATAAGAAGCCATCTTCTTCTTCGATACAATCAGCACTTGATCCAATTTCGATTGGTGCTTCCAGTTTTTTAGCAGCAATATCTACTACTACTATTTTAGTACTTGCATAAGGCTCTGTAATGTATAGTTTTCCATTTTCTAACACCAAACGATTAGCAGTTGCATTCAAATCAATTTTAGATTCATATTTATTCGTCTTTAAATCAATTATGGCAACATAATCGTCTGTGTTACCTGTAGCAGGATTATTGTATGAATATGTATTTGCATTTGTTACATACGCTTTGCCGTCTTTTACGACCCCGTATCTTGGATTTTTAAGACCATTTTCTATTTTTCCAACTAACTTAAACGTATATCTGTTGACCACATTAATTACATTAGAACCACCTGAAATAACATAAGCATTATCACCATCAAAAAAGATGTTTTGCAGATAGCCACCAGGGATGTCGTTGTTATTAGCTGGTCCATATACGTCTTTTGTAAATGTGGATAAATCATTACTTAGAAAAGAAACTGAACCTTCAGCTTGAGATCCTTCATTCAAAATAAAAACCCCATTGTCATAAACTCCTTTTGGGTCATTAGATTCGTTGTCGTCATTGGAACAAGAAGCTAAAATTGAGGTGGTAAGTACTATTAAAAATAATTTACTAAATTTCATTATATTAAAATTTTAAGGTTAAATACATGTTAAAATTGCGACCCGGCATAGGTCGGTTTTCCAGGCTTTCGTAAGCTTCATTAAATAAATTCAGAACCTGAAAACCTAGTTTAAAAGATTCCAAAAATCTAAAATCATAATCGATTCCAATATTGGAGATCATGTAATTGTTTATAATTTCATCAGGATTATTGTCGGTTCTGGTATAAACAAAACCGTTATATAAAAATTGATAGTTGGCTGAAATCCTATTTCTGGCATATGAAATGGCTGCTGTTGCTTTATCAAAAGGAACAAAAAAAAGCTGTTTCTTAGTGTTAATGTTTTCTGAAATCGTATGAGCATAAGTGGCATTGGCGACAAAAATATTTTTACCAAATTGCTTTTTCCAGCTTAGTAAAGTTTCTGCTCCATAACTGTTTACTTTATCGGTATTTTGGGGTGTCCAAATGCCATTTTTACCAGGAATCCATTGCAATAAGTCTTTTATTTTGATGTAATAAAAAGTTTGGGTAAGTGTAATGTTATTAAAAGTAAACACGTTTCCAACTTCAGCCTGATACGAATTTTCGGGTTTCAAATCACGATTTCCACCTTCTTCCCAATACAGATCATTAAAAGTTGGGATTCGGAAATTTCGGGATAAATTCAATTTCAAATTGTATAATTTACCAAATTGATAAGACGAACCTAAAGAGAATAAAACTGGCGATTTATAATTGTCCGTGAATTCTTTTCGAACACCAAATTCATTTTTCCAGTCTGTCGAAATATCTTGTTTTATTAATAAAGAAGCTGAACTTATCTCGCGGGTATTAGTCCCGAAGCCGCTTCCGGTACCTTTGGTTTTATTATAATCCAAGATTCCGTTTATTTGTGTTGATTTAAAAAGGATATACCCAAGATCAGCTTTAGTAATTAAACTTTCTGTTTTTCCGTATGTATAATTATTGGTCGAATTATCAGCATAATATTGATAATTTTCGAATATATAAGCTGTTTTGAAATTAGTGCTGAACTTGCCAAAATTACCATCATATTCTAATAAGTTGCGATTAAAACCATTGATGTATTTACTTGGTATTTCAGTTTCTGTGATTAAGGAAGTGTTTCTATCCGTGTTTGAGTTTTGGCTGTATAGCCTAAGACTGTTTCTGGTGTTAAATTTATAACCTAAGTTGGCACTCATCGTAATTACATCGTACTGACCATTTTGGTTCCAGCGTTGCTCGCCTTTCCAGGTGTATTTGTTAATATATTTATAATCATTAGTTGAGCTGTTTTTTGAAAATCCAATCTGAGTACTCCATTTTTCATTAGAAATATTGGTTTTATAATTAATTCCAATCGTATTGAAACTTCCATAATCCAATTTTAAATTATTTTCAAATCGGTTATAAAAACTCAAATCATTGTTTAAATGTACTGTTCCCCCAACAGCGCCACTACCGTAAATTACGCTACCGCCACCAGCTTTTACACTTATTGAATTGTAATCGGAACCTGAAATTGTATTAAAATCAGTACTCCCGTTCATTTGTGAATTGATATTGATTCCGTTCCATATTACCGCAGTCTGGGAAGAAGTTGTGCCTCTGAAAGAAACTGTCGAAAGCATTCCACGTCCGTATTCTTTAAAATAAAGTGTCGAATTGAAATTTAATAAGTCAGTAAGCAAAGCTTCGTTTTTATTGATAATTGAATCGTTAAGCTTTAAAACAGATTGTGCATTAGAAAATTTTTTAAGATTTTTATCCGATACAATAACTTCTTTCAGTTTAGTAATAGAGTCATTCTGCGCCAAAATAATCTGGCACAAAAGCAAAAAGCAAAAAACAATACATTTTTTTAAAGTCATAATTTCTACACTCTTTTTCCCGAGAGTTCGATATTTGTTATAAAGGCAGGTCTCCTGGCTTGCGTCTTGTTGTTTACCTTCCCATTTGCCTCGGCAAACAGTGGTTTGTAGATAACAACAAGCATTCCTGTTACGGAACTAAGCTTACAGTTGCGGGTACAGCTCAAGACTTTTGATTTTAAAGCATTTAAAATCAGTTACTTGATTCCCTTTTAATGTACTTTTTAAATTTAAAGTACAACCTTAATTGGGTGCAAATATAAAGTTAAAAATATGTAAAAATCAAATTTGTTTTACTTTTTAAAAGAATTTCTAAACAAAAGAGGTTTAGAAATTTATTTTCAGAACCTGTCCAAAACCAACTTTATTCTGAAAAGCATCTTTTAATGGCAATGAAGAATGATGGCATAAAAAACTTCGGATAATACCGGCGTGAGCGACAATGATGAGAGGTATACTGGTTTGTTTTGATTTCTGTTCAGATAAAAATTCAGCAACCCTTTTGTGCAGATCAACAAAAGATTCACCATTCGAAACCCGAGTATTGACGAAATCTTCCATCCATGGATTGAGTTGTTCAGGTGAAATATCATCCCAGGCTTTCATTTCCCAATCCCCAAAATTCATTTCCATTAATCGGCGATCTTCCTGATAAGAAATGGTTTTGATATGAGTCTGAATATATTGGGCTAAAGTAACGCAGCGTTTTAAAGGACTCGAAAAAATAATGGCTTCTGTTGGCAATTGTGAAATAATAGCTTCAAAAGTAATTTCAAAGGGTTCAGCCAAATCCACATCCGATTGTCCGTAACAAATTCCTTTTTCGCAAATCGTTTTGGTATGGCGGACTAAATAAATTTCCATATTAAAAGAAGACTTAAATAATAAATAATTTCACAGACTTGTTGCGTCGCTCCCAAACAATCTCCGGTATAACCATCAATCCATTTCTGAAAGTAGCGTGCTAAAAAATAACGTGTCAGGAAGACAGGAAGTAAAATAAACAGCATTTTATATTGAAAATAGGAGAGGACAAATAACGGAAGCAGTCCAAAGGAAAAAGAACCCAAAACTTCTTTCCAACTATAATTTTTAGCAATAGGTTTACTTTTGCTGGTAGCATCATCACGAGAATATTCATGTGTGAAAACAATAGATATTGCTGCTAGTCGACTTAACGAATGTGCCGTAATAAAAAGTAGAAAAATTAAAAAGACAGGGTTTGTATTGTCAGTTTTAAAGAGCAAAACAGATTCAGAGAGCAATTTAAATTTCAATAAAAATAGTAGTACCAAGCCAATTGCTCCATAGGCACCAATGGCACTATCTTTCATAATCAGAAGAATTTTTTCTTTGGTCCATCCTCCGCCAAAACCATCGCACACATCAGCAAAACCATCTTCATGAAAAGCTCCGGTTGTAAGTATAGAAACAATAATTGCTATAATAACAGCAATTTCTGTGGATAGAAAAAAAGAAAAAACATAAAATACTAAAAAAGAAATACTTCCCACTATCCAGCCAATTAAAGGAAAGTAACGTGTTGCCTTGTTTAAATAATCCGGATTATGACCGATGTTTTTAGGACATGGAATTCGGGTATAAAACATTAAGGAAGTGAAGAAAATATGCAGTTCTTTTTTCATTGAAAAAATTGTGTTTTGTTGAATTTTAATTTTTAAAAATATTTTTGAATATCCTCCAGCTGGAGGATGTAAATGATAGAGTAAAAGGTTTTAGCCAAATTTTATTTTTTGAAACCAAATTTTGTAACGATTTCATCATATTCTTTCTGAAAAGTTTTCTTTTATGATGTTCTTCCTGATTTTTAATATAATCCCTTACTTTATCAATTATAGATTCTGAAACAGAAAATGCAAAATATTCATCTTGCCATTCAAATTTTTCTTTAGTTAACTGATTTTTATTAATCCAAAATGAAGATTCGCCTTTAATTAACTGCATGATTTTTTGAATGTTCTGATCTGCTCCTAATGAAATAAGACAATGACAATGATCTGAATATCCATTTATAAAATCAACATAAATTCCTTTTTCTTTAGCATTTTCTTTAATATGATTCTAAACTTTAAGATGTAATTCCGGTGTATGTAAAAAAGCTATTCTATTTTTTGTACTCCAAACAAAATGGATGTAAACTTTAATTAATGACATGATTCAAGATTTGATTTATATTTTCTAAATATAATTTTAAGCATATTATTTTATCGAAATCTCGACTATGAATTATATTGATATGATTTTGGCTAAAGCCTGTTTTGATACTGATTAAATTTTCGAGGCTATTCAAAAATTATTACAGCGATTCACAAATGTAACTAAAAACTATTTCCTGCTCACTCCGGCACTTTCGAAACTGGCCATTTCATTCAGAAAAGCTCCCGCCGATTTCAAAATAGGAAACGCAATAGCACAACCTGTGCCTTCGCCAAGGCGTAAATCTAAATTTAAAATTGGTTTTACCTGTAAATAATCCAATAATTTTTGATGTGCTTTTTCAGCTGAGCAATGGCAAAAAACAGCATTTTTATGAATGTCCGGATTAATTTTTGAAGCAACCAAAAAGGCAATGCTGCAAATAAAACCATCAATCAGAATAATCATTTTATGTTCGAAAGCTGTTAACATTCCGCTTGCCATTTGTATAATTTCAAAGCCTCCGAAATAAGCTAACTGCTCCATCAGTACGGCTGGACCGGAATAATTTTCAATTGCTTTTTTGAGCAAATTTTGTTTCTGAATCAGTTTTTCATCATCAACTCCGGTTCCTTTTCCAACACATTCCTCAATTGAAAAACCTGTTAAAAGGCTCATCAGAACCGAAGCTGTTGAGGTATTTCCAATTCCCATTTCACCAAAACCAATACAATTGGAACCAGTTTTGGCAATTGTTTCAACAATCGATTTTCCTTTTTCAAAACACAACTGCAATTCCGTTTCGCTCATTGCCGGAGCATGTAAAAAAGATTGGGTTCCTTTGGCGATTTTGGCATTAATCAATTTAGCATTCGTTGGAAAATCATAATTAACGCCAGAATCTACAATTGATAATTCTATGTCATTCTGATTGCAAAAAACGTTAATCGCAGCGCCGCCTTCCAGAAAATTGCCCACCATTTGTCGGGTTACATCCTGCGGATAAGCACTTACACCATGATTCGCAATACCATGATCTGCAGCGAAAACAATAATATTAGGATTTATAATTTTAGGTTCTAAAGTTTCAAAAACAGTTCCTAACTGAAAAGCAAGGGTTTCCAAAGTTCCCAAAGAGCCAACCGGTTTGGTTTTGGAATCTATTTTTTCCTGTAAAAGCTGATTGAAGTTTGTTGTATTCTCAATTTCAGTTTTATTCTTTAAATTGAAATCAGAAATATAACTTTCTGCAATATTTTTAATTTCGGTACAATCCGGAGTTTCCGATTTTTGTTTCCAGTGCAATTGTTGCAGCATTGGTTGATTATCGTAATTGGTGGCAGGTTTTCCAATACAGAAATAGCCCAAAGGTTCAATGTTTTCAGGTAAATCAAGGATTTTTTTAAATTGGTAATAATTCAAAATAGAAACCCATCCCATTCCGTAACCTTGTTCCGTTAAGGAAAGCCAAATGTTCTGTGCCGCACAAACCGAACTGAATTTCACCGCTTCATTACTGCCGACAGTCCCAATCGTAAATTGGTTCAGGACGGATCTGTCGTAGGCAATAATAAGTCCAATTGGCGCTTCCTCAATCGCTTCTAGTTTCAGGGATTTATAATGTTCTTTTTGCTCCGGATTATCTGTTAGTTCTTCAGCTTTTTTATTGTAATCCAAAAACAAATTTTTAATTGCGCTTTTCACTTCGGCTGACTTGATGATAAAATATCGCGTAGCATCCGTGAGGCCAACAGAAGGAGCCCAATGTCCCGCCTGTAAAGCTTTATCGATCACTTCATCCGGAACTGCATCAGCTGTGAAATGGCGTGTATCTCTGCGTGATTTTAAAATATCATCTAAATAGCTCATAATTTTTAAATTTCAATGTTAATTGCAAAATCAATTTCAGTCTTGAAGATAATGTAAAGATACAGTACCAATATTGAAGTCTAAAAACTAAAGATTTAGGTTTTTTTTAATTGATTTTTGCTTTTTATATTGATTTTTCTAACCTTTTATTTTAACAGGAATTCCCGAAACCATCAAAACCACTTCATCAGCTTTCGAGGCCAAAAACTGGTTTATCCAACCTTGCAATTCGGTAAATTTTCTGCCAATATGCGTTTCGGCATGAACGCCCATTCCAATTTCGTTTGTAACAATAATAAATGTTGCATTTTTCTGGGCAGCCATCAAAAGAAATTCTTTTTTAGCTTCCTCCAAACTTAGATTTACATCATTTTTAGTGTCCACAAAAAAGTTAGTCAGCCAAAGCGTTACGCAGTCAATCAAAGCCACTTTTCCTGAAAAATCAATTTCACTCAAATGTTTTTCTTTCTCAATATTAGTCCAGTGTTCGTCGCGTTCCTGCTGATGTCTGTCGATTCTGTTCTGAAAATCATCATCCCATTTTCTTGCAGTAGCTACATATAGTGGTGAATCTGAAAGTTGTAAAGCTAAATTTTGGGCGAAGCTGCTTTTTCCAGACCGTTCGCCACCGGTAATTAAGTAAATCATTTTTTGAATTGTTAATTGTAAATTATTGGTTGTTAATTTAAGAAAGGGTTTGCTTAGAAATAACTTGATTTTTAGTGGTTTTAAGGATACTGGTTATTAATTTTAAAATTGAAATTGCATCATTATTTATATTTTCAAATTCTTTTTCATTTAAGTAATCAGTTGCTTTTAGTAATTCCAGCCAATAAACTGCCTCATTAGCTTCAATTGCAAATTTGTGCATGAAATCGTTTTACTTTCAGCATGTTCTGCTTCTCTTACCATTGCACCAATACCAGTTCCGGAACACAATAGTTGCTTAGAAAGAGTAATTTTTTTTTCTCAATAGATAGATATTGATATAATTTAACTATTTGAGTAGCAAAGTCAAAGCTTTTATTTTTTACCATGTTGTTTTTCATAATTAATAAGGACAATGACGACAGCCATTTCCACAGCAATTTCCTCTTTTTAAATGGAACCAGGCTTTAAAAACATAATTGCCATTTTCGATATAATAATCAATTCCATCCATCAATTTCTCTTGTTTTGGTAATAATGTGGCTTTGTTTTCAAATGCTGTTTCAGGTGTAATCGTTTCAACGTAAGCCTCAATTTTATCTTCGCAGGCTTCCTTAAAACAGTTGGGACAAAGACAATCTGATCCTTCCGAGAAATCAAAAATTGGAGGAAAATCATTGCACCAGCATTTGTCTACAGCAGAAATATCGCCACAGTCAAAAGCAGATTGACATCCTGAACAGATTTTTGTTTTTATTGCATTCATAATGTAAAGATACTGTTTGTTGAATTTTTTACGATTAAAAATAAACAGGAAATTTAGAAATTGCGCTACCTTTGTTCTTACCCGAAAATATAAAATATGAAAATTTCTTTATCAAAATTAACTTTCCTTATATCATTTTTTATTCTTGTTGGATGTAAAAAAAATGAAACTGCAGCAATAACTGAAACCAAAGCTGCGCAAAATTATATCGAATATGCATCTGGACTTTCGATTGTAAAACACGAAGGATATTCTCTAGTAACGGTTTCAAATCCCTGGCCAAATGCTAATAAAAATTTCAAATACATTTTAAAAGAAAAAGACGCTAAAGTACCGGATAGTTTACAGGAATATACAACTATTAAAGTTCCTTTAGAATCTATTGTGGTAACTTCAACAACCAATATTCCTTTTCTTGAAATGTTAGATGTGGAAAATAAGCTAACTGGTTTTCCACATACAGATTATATTTCTTCTGAAAAAACCAGAAAACTGATAGACAAAGGTTCAGTTAAAAATGTCGGTCAAAATGAAAAATTAAACATAGAACAGTTAATAGAATTGTCGCCAGATCTGATTGTTACTTTTGGTGTAGACAATAACAATCCTATGCTTGATAATTTGAAAAAAAGCGGTTTGAGTGTTTTTATTCAGGCCGATTGGATGGAGCAGTCGCCACTTGGAAAAGCAGAATGGATTAAACTTTACGGGGCCTTGTTTGGAAAAGAAGAAAAAGCAAAGGAGCTATTTGATAAAATTGTGACAAGTTACAATCAGGCTAAAAAATTAGTTGCAGAAAAACCAGCAAGCTCAACGGTTTTATATGGTTCTATGTACGAAGATGTCTGGTATCTAGCTAAAGGAAACAGCTGGGTAGCGCAATTCATGAAAGATGCCCGGGCCAATTATTTATGGGCCAGTCTAAAAGGAACAGGAAGTGAAGGTTTGCCTTTCGAAAAAGTATTGGACAAAGCCAAATCTGCTAATTTTTGGATAGCTACAGGATCTGTAAAATCACTGGATGAATTCGCGAAAATGAATCCACATTACAGCGAGTTTGATGCTTTTAAAAATAGAACCATTTATACTTTTGAAGGTAAATTGGGTGCTACCGGAGGAACCGTATATTATGAATCATCACCAAGTCGCCCGGATTTGGTTTTAAAGGATTATATCAAGATTTTTCATCCGGATTTGTTGCCAGGCTATGAATTTACTTTTGCTTCTAAACTGAATTAAATTGGTAAACAAAAAACGCAATACTGTTTTATTTGCACTTCTGGGTTTGGGGCTCATTTTGATGCTTTTTGTAAGCATTAGTTTTGGTTCTGTAACGATTCCGTTTAAAGAAGTGTATGCCAGTTTAACCGGAGGTCACGCCAGTAAATCAACCTGGGAATATATTATCATCAATTACCGTCTGCCAAAAGCCATTACGGCAGTTTTAGTCGGAACCGGATTGTCAATTAGTGGTTTGCTGATGCAGACTTTATTTAGAAATCCCCTTGCCGGACCCTATGTTTTAGGTTTAAGTTCAGGTGCAAGTTTAGGAGTAGCATTTGTGATTTTAGGTGCTGGTTTTTTACCTTCATTTTTACAAATTATTGCTTTATCATCCTACGGAATTGTTTTGGCTTCGACTTTAGGCAGTACGCTTGTTTTGCTGTTGGTTCTAGTGGTTTCCCAGAAATTACGGGATACGATGGCAATCCTGATTGTGGGATTGATGTTTGGAAGTTTTACCACAGCAATTGTGAGTGTCTTAACTTATTTTAGTACAGCCGAGCAGCTTCAGAAATTTACTTTTTGGTCGTTGGGAAATCTAGGGAATCTTTCCTGGAAATCCATTTCTGTTTTAGCCATTAGTGTAGGGTCTGGTTTAGTTTTAAGCGTAGGCAGTATCAAGCCTTTGAACGCTTTGCTATTAGGAGAAAATTATGCAAAAAGCATGGGTTTGAATTTCAAGAAAGCACGTTTGATTATTATTTTTGCAACCAGTATTTTAGCCGGAAGCATTACAGCTTTCGCAGGTCCGATTGCTTTTATTGGTCTGGCAGTGCCGCATATTGCCAAACTGACCTTTCATACCAGTAATCATTCTGTTTTGTTTTGGAGCACCTTGTTTTTTGGTGCCATCATCATGTTATTCTGTGATGTAGTTTCTCAAATGCCAGGTTTTGATATCACGCTTCCCATAAATGCGATTACATCAATAATTGGTGCGCCGGTGGTAATTTGGCTGTTAGTCCGAAAAAGAAATTTCCAGTAAGATTAATCATCATGACAAAAATAAACACTATTCTTTCTACCTCAAATTTAAGCATTGGTTACAAAACCAGTAAAGCAGCTGTAACTATTGCCCAAAATTTAAATTTAAGTCTGTCTTCAGGAAAACTAATTTCTTTGATTGGCGCCAACGGAATAGGAAAATCGACTTTACTGAGAACAATCACAGGAATTCAATCGCCTTTGGCAGGAAATGTTTTTTTAAATGATAAAAATATCAATGCCTACAAATCATTAGATTTGGCACAAAGCCTGAGTTTGGTTTTGACAGAAAAACTGCCGTCAAGTAACCTTTCTGTATTTGAATTAATCGCTTTGGGGCGACAGCCTTACACCAACTGGATTGGCACTTTAACCCAAACCGATATCGAAAAAGTTCAGCATGCTATGCAACTGACACAGATAGAACATTTAGCTTCAAAAAAGCATTTTGAAATAAGTGATGGCCAATTACAAAAAGTGCTGATTGCAAGAGCTCTGGCTCAGGATACATCGTTGATTATTCTGGACGAACCCACGACACATCTCGATTTATTGCATAAAGTTTCGTTATTCAAATTGCTGAAAAAATTAACCCAGGAAACCCAAAAGTGTATTTTATTTTCAACTCACGATATCGATTTGGCGATTCAGCTAAGCGATGAAATGATTATTATGACACCGGATTTAGTAGTACAGGATGAACCATGTAATTTAATTTCCAAAGGAAGTTTTGCGACATTATTCAAAGATGAACATATTGTTTTTGATGCCGAAAAAGGGAAATTTATTGTTACTTAACATGTTGTAATTTTCAGGAGCTGATCCTGCTGTCCGTTTTATCTTTTATGGCGAACACCGCCATAAAAGGATGCCACTTCCATCAGGGCTAGCGTACCAGTTTTCATAAGATTTTTAGAGTATAATCTAAACTTTTAATCCAATCTGCCTTTTAGCTTCCCCAACCACAAAAGCCACCGAATTCGCAATATTAAAACTCCGAATTAATTTCGACATCGGGATCGTTAAATGATTGTCAAAACGAGCTAAAACTTCTTTGCTTAAACCAACGCTTTCTTTTCCGAAAACCAGCCAGTCACCATCCTGAAAATCAGTTTCCAAATAGGATTTATCGGCATGCGAACTCATCAAAAATACACGCGACTGATCCGGAATATGCTGAATCCATTCTTCTATATTTTGGTATTCGGTCACGTCAAGATGTACCCAATAATCCAAACCCGAACGTTTCAGGTTTTTGTCATTAATCACAAATCCAAATGGATGAATTAAATGTAATCGACTTTCTGTACCGACACATAATCTTCCAATATTTCCGGTATTGTTTGGTATTTCCGGTTCTACAAGAACAACGTTTAGCATTATTTTTTAAGATTAAAAGATTAAAAGATTAAAAGATTAAAAGATTAAAAGATTAAAAGATTAAAAGATTAAAAGATTAAAAGATTAAAAGATTGTAATAATTATCAAATGACACATTATCTAATTAAAGTTAGGTACTTCTACAACCTCTCCGGCTTTCAGATTTTGCAAATATACATTTCCTATTCTAACGCGAACTAATCTTAAAGTAGGAAAACCAACTGCCGCAGTCATTTTTCGAACCTGACGAAATTTCCCTTCATTGACCGTTATCGAAGCCCATGAAGTAGGACCGTGTCGTTCGTCCCTAATCTTTTTGGCTCTTGGTCCAAAATCTGGAATTTCAGTAACAATAAAAGCAGTACAAGGTTTGGTTTTGTATTTTCCGCCATCAAAGCCAATTTCAACACCATTTTGCAATTGTTCGATTGCTTCTGAGGTAATTACGCCGTCAACCTGAACATAGTATTCTTTGTCTACTTTTTTACTTCTTATCTGTTCGCTGACTTTTCCGTCAGTAGTAAGCAAAAGCAGCCCTTCAGAATCTTCATCTAACCGGCCAATAGCCATTGTGCCTTCAGGAAAATTATACAATTCGCCCAAAAGCTTTTTCTTCCTTTTTAATTCATATATAAATTGGCTTAAATAGCCATAAGGTTTAAAAAGAATAAAGTGTTGATGCATTTTAGTTTTTTGGATACAAAGATAGTTTTGTTTGTTATTATTAAAGAACAAATATTCTACAAACCCAAAGCTATGTTAAATGACTTATTTATCGACTTCAGAATTCGTAATATTATAATAGAAATTTTAAAGAATAATAGTATGGAGACGAATAATTTAGGGGCTAAAAAGATAAACGGAGTACAAAAAGATATAGACGAATCTAAAGGTAAAAATATTTCGCATGATTCAGAATTGAAAGAATCAAAACTAAAAAAAGAAGTAGTAACTGATGCCGATGGAAAAAAAGAAGTCGTAGAAAGAGCCAGAAATGTAAACGAAGAAATAAAAGAGGTTTCCAATGAAACACAAATCGAAAAGACAAATCGGGGAGTTGCTACAGAAGAAGAAGAAAAGAAAACAATAGAAAACAAAGATAGAAATTCGGATATAACGCCAAATCGATATCCAAATTCACATCCCGAAAGTCATGAAGACAGAGGGAATATGAAATTGGATGAAGAAAATTAAAAAAGCATAACACTGCTGTTTAAAAATTATTTTTAGATAAAAATGCAAAGGCTGTCTGTTATTCAGATAGTCTTTTTTGGTTTGATTAATTGTAGGTATAAGTTTATATTTTTGAATTTTTAAAATTAAAAAAGACAAAGTTTTTTGCGAGTATATCATCATTGTAATAGAGGTATAGCTGAGAATAGTTTAGATTGTTTTCTGTTTTTCTTCTTATTGATGCGAAATGTTTATAAGTTTGAGATGTTTAAGTTTATAGTTTTATAATATTCCCTTAACTTTAAAGGATATAAATTTGACTTCTAAAACCCTATATTTTAAATTATGAAAAATATTTACGCTGCACGCTATTTAATGGCATTTTTTAGTTTTTTTTATTGCTCATTAAGTTTGATTGCTCAAACTTCGCCTGCACCTCAACCGCTGCCATATACACAGGATTTTTCGTTTGCCGCATCATTAACAACATATCCTGATGGTTTTCAGGGATGGACTGCCAGTACATCACCAGAATCAGCATTTAATACAAATGCTGTTTTAGTTGCTGACAGATCTTTAATTGCCAATAGTACAGCTGGTACTAATAGTGGTAATTTTCATAATTATGATGGCAAAATAGGATTTTTGAATACTGGCTCTTTAGATTTAACTATTGGTTTTGCTTTTTCTACTATTGGTCAAACCGCAATACAGGTCCAATATGATGCCATGACAATTCGTAATCCGTATGATATACCTCCAACTACAACAAATACACGTATTAATGAAATGGTTTTGCAATATAGGGTAGGTACTACGACCCCTTTTACTTCATTATTGTCAACAGTATATTCTAATAATGACACAAAACAGATAACGGCTGTTACGACGCCTCAGAATCTGCACACAATAAAGGTTACATTACCTGTGGAATGTGAAAATCAGTCCGTAGTTCAAATCAGATGGATTTCCAGACAAGTTTCAGGAAGTGGTTCTCGTCCATCATTTGCAATTGATAATATAGATATAAGAAGTGATATTGTTGCTCCAATTAGCGAAACAGGCTTTCCAAAGGCAGATAATATTCTATCAGACAGTTTTGAGTTTTCAAATAAAATAGATGAACCCGGGAAAACCTATTTTGTGTTATTGCCTTCCGGAAGTACAACTCCAACTATAACTCAAATAAAAACGGGTCTTGATGCTAACAATTCTGCAGCTTTAGAATCGGGATTTTTAGACATAACTGATAATTCTCAAATATATGTAAAAATTTTCTCAGGGCTGAGTCTTAATACGGCTTATTCCGTTTTCTCTGTTTCAGAAGATTTACATGGAAATATACAATCAACAGTTAATAAAATAGAAGTAACGACTTCAAGTGTAGTAATTCCTTCGTTATCAACTTCAGTAGCAGCACTTGATTTAGGTTTTTCAGAAACTAATTTTGCATCGGATACTTTCAGTTATCAAATTCAGGGAAAAAACCTTACCCACGATGTAATCGTTACTGCTCCTGCTAATTTTACGGTTTCTAAAGACAATACTAATTTTCTTTCTGTAGTTACTTATGATGTAACTGATTTTGCTTCAAATGCTACACCAACAGTTTACGTTCGTTTTCTGCCAACTGCTACAGCTGTTTTTTCAGGACAACTCACACATGAATCAACAGCTGCAGCAACAAAAAATGTTGCTTTATCCGGAACAGGAATTAACCCTTATGTGCAAGGTTTTAACGATGTCAATGTTTTAACCAATAGTGGCTGGACACAATATAACGTAGCAGGTAATGTAAATGCATGGACGAGTACAACAGTGGCAAGAAACGTACATTCAGGAACTGGTGCAGTGCTTATGAATGGGTTTTCTGAAAGCGGTGCCAGTAAAGATTGGCTGATTTCGCCTAAACTGCATTTGGATAATTTTGGTCAGTTTCCGCTGTTGTCTTTTTATTCCCGTAAATTTTATGCAGGACCGGAATTAAAATTAATGGTTTCTGTTGATTATGACGGTAACAGCAATCCTGAAACTGCAACATGGGTTGAATTAAACGGTGATTTTCCTGTAGAAACAGGAACTTACAAACCATCACAATATATAGACCTTGGAGCATACAAAACCAGTCATACATATTTGGCCTGGGTGTATGAAACTACATCAGGAGGAACTAATAATGCTGCTGAATGGTCACTCGATGATATTGCTATTACAAACGAATCAGGATATGTAGCTTCAAATCCTAATTTAGATTTTGGCGATGTAAGCCCAAATACTATTTCTGCCAGTACATCTTTTATTTTTAAAGCAAACGGATATAATGATATTACAATTACTGCTCCTGCAGATTATCAGGTGTCTTTAGATAATAGTTCATTTCAGTCAAATGTTCTTGTAAATACTGCTGATGCATCAGCCGGAAAAACAATTTATGTAAGGTTTACACCTTCTGTAAAGGCCTTAACTATTTCAGGAGCCTTAACGGTAACAGGCACATCATTAAATAAGCAAATTGGAACGTTGACAGGCTCTTCTTTACCAAAAGCCGATACTTTTGATGTTGTAACCTATAATTTAGAATTCTTTGGTACGGATGTAAAAGATACCGGTGGTTTTGAATTTGGTCCGATTGATGATGCTTTGCAAATTGAGAATGTCGCTAAAGTAATGAACAAATTAAATGCCGATGTGTATGTGGTTCAGGAAGTTTCAGATGATCCTTCTATAGATCTTCTAATTCAGAAAATAAATATTAACGGTAAAACATTCGATAAAACAATTTCAACATCATGGTCGTATTCCTTTAACGCTGCAGACCCGAATTTTCCACCTCAAAAATTGGTGGTACTTTATAATACACAAACGACAACAGTAAAAAAGACCCGTGTCATGTTTAAAAAATTATACGATGAGGTACGTGCGGGGACTACAACTTTACCGAATTATCCGGGTGGTAACGGAGCCAGCTTTTTCTCGTCAGGACGTTTGCCTTACATGGTACAGATAGAAACCAATATTGGCGGGGTTACAAAAGAAATCAATCTGATAAACATTCACGCACGCGCCAATAGCGGATCAGATATTTCGAGATACAATATGCGTAAATATGATGTGCAGTTATTAAAAGACAGTCTCGATGTTCATTATCCAAATTCTAATTTGATGATTTTGGGAGATTTTAATGATGATGTAAAAGCTTCTGTTATTGAGCCAAACCCTTCATCATACGAAGCATTTGTTAACGACACCAGTAATTACAATGCACTTACTTTGGGGATTAGTCAGGCTGGTGCTTATAGTTATTATTTGGGCTCACAAGGATTTTTGGATCATATTGTTATTTCGAATGAATTGACAGATGAATATATACCTAATTCAATTGCGGTGTATGATCCTCGTACTGATATTACCAATTATACAACGACAACTTCAGATCACGGTCCTGTTATTGCCCGTTTTGAATTGAAAGAAGATAATCTTGGTACAATCGATTTTGAAAATAATAGCGGATTTGCAGTAAGCATCTTTCCTAATCCTGCAACAGATGTGGCAAGTATGTTTGTCAAAAGCGGGACAGAGAAAAACTTAAAATTAAGACTTTATAATATTAACGGACATTTGATAGGAAAACCTATTGATGTTGTAGGAACTGAGGGAGTAAGTATTACAGGAATCCCGGTGAGTTATTTGCAATCAGGGATATACATTTACACTTTAACTGAAAATAACAAAGTTGTGTTTAGAGGTAAGATTTTAAAAAAATAAAATAAATAAGCCGTTTACTAAAAAGAGGCAGTTCAGTCCGAACTGCCTCTTTTTATTTAAAATTTCTATTGAATGCCGAATAATAATTTTGTTTTTGAAATTACAGTTTCCTTATTTGAAAGATCTAAAAAATAATCCAATTGCCATTGCTGTGTTTTTTGTGCTTGTTTGCTTGATGCTATATCCCAAAGTGGATAAACCCTGATAGCTCTTTTTCCTTCTTTTTTTGGAGTTGAAAAAATTCCTTTGTCCAATAAAACTGATTTTGGAAAGATGAATTGTCCCAAATTGTTTTCCTTCCGAACACTTACGATGACAAAATCTATTGCATCAGCATAATCAAAAGGTTCAATAATTCCGGAACTGTTACGTTTCCATAAAGTGACAAACTGACCATTTTTTGTTGGAGTCGTTTTCGCTATTCTGTAACAAATTGATTTCTCATTAATCTTAAAGCGATAGGCACTATAATCAATACTTTCGGCTTCCGGCTCCGGTTGTATACAAATTAGGTTACAAATGTCATAAACCAATTCTTTTGCTGAAATTAAATCAGCAGGAATCAATTGTGGAGTAACCCAAGTATTCAGATCTGTCATTTTTGCTAAACGTTAAACAACAAAATTACAATTTAAAACGAAACATTCAATCCAAAATTAAATGCCCATTGAAATTGATTGAATGATTGGCTGCTTAACGGATTGATATAGTAATTCATTCCCGGTTCAACAAAAACATGTGTTTTTTTGTATAAACGATATTGCAAAGTGCTGCTTAGCAAGGAACCATAAACAAAGTCGTTGGCATCTAAATTAGATCCTATCGAAGTACCATCCAGAAATACGTTATTTGAAATTAACTTACCAACAAAACCTCCTGTATTTAAACTGATGCTGGTTTTGTTTTTATTAAAAAGAGCATAAGAAATCTCTAAAGGCATCTCAATGTATTTTAAGCTTTGGTCTATATTACCGGTTTGAAAATTATCGCTTTTCAGGGAATTTTTAGCGTTGTTTGAAACAAATACATAATTAGCATTGTTTGTGATTTGTGGTGCAGTAGTGGTTGTTGTACTTTTTATGAAATAATCACTTGAACTTAAAAAGGCATTGTTTTGTGCATTCATATAAGAAACATTGGCAATACTTTGCCCTAATTCATTAATTTTCAAACCTGAACTCACTGCCCATTTTTTATTAAGTTTATAATTTGTTTTTACACCATAGGTGTTAGTTTGCTTAGATTGGTTCACATTTCCTAATGTTTTATCCTTGCCGATATTTTCTGAATTGGCAACTCCTGCAAATAGCTCTAACGACCATTTATCAGCATTCGAAACAGGTTTTATTTCTTCCTCTTTTTTGGTTTTTGAAGCTGCTATGGATTTTTCCAAATTTTGTAATTCTGCTAATTGAACAGAATCTTCAACAGTGAGGATGCCAGATTTAGATTTATTTTCAATAGTAGTTGCAATAGCCTTTTCTGTTGTTGAGGTTTCAGTTTTTAATTCCGTTTTATTTCTTTTAGTTGTAATTGTATTATTCTCAATTGTATTTGAAGCAATTATAACATTCTTGTCTTTTGGATTAAAAACATTATTTACATCTTGATTATTCGAATTGAAGAGTGTTTTTTCCTCGTTTTTTAATGATTTATTATTATAAACAAAAGAACCTTGATTTTGTTTTGAATTTGAATGTTGATTATAAGTTTTGTCCGTTAAATCTTTTTCCTGTTTTGAAGCATTATTGACAGCTGTATTTTGATGGGCAACTGTTTCTTTTTTATTTCGGAATAACGAATTTTTGTCATTATATAAATTAGGGTTCTGATGGTCTTTAGGGTTTGGATTTTTATTGCTATTGGTTTTTGCATTCCAATCTTTTTCCTGAATTGAAACAATACCATTGGTTGTATTTTGATTTGAAATAATAATATTATGATTCGATTGGGTAGATTTTTTTTCTTCTGATGAAACGATATTTATGTCTGTGTTTTTATTAGATTTAACGGTTTCTTCTGAAGCATTGTTATTATCTGCAGAACGAGTTTTGTTTTTGTTAGAATTACGATTATTTTCCTCAATTACAACCGAATTATTTTGGATACTATTATTTTTAGGATTTGAAATTTCAGAACCTGAATTTAAATATAAAACAGACGGGACCGACAATCCAATTAAAAGACTCGCTGCAATTGACCACCAGATAACTGCTGCTTTTTTCTTTTTGGCCTGACGTAGTTTTTCTTCAATATTATCCCATAATTCTGGTGGCGGAACACTTGAAAAGTTTTCCATTGATGAAAAAATATCTTCTATATTTTGCTTTTTCATGCTGTCTTAAAATTTTTTATACTCAAAATCCTTTTTTGTAGAATTTTCTTGGCCCTGTTTAAATTTGATTTTGATGTTCCTTCTGAAATTTTGAGTTGTTCTGCAATTTCCTTGTGTTTCATTTTTTCAAAAACATATAAATTAAAAACCAATCGGTATTGATCGGGTAAATCCTGAATATATTCGAGTAATTTTTCCTGGGGAATTGTACAAACCTCAAGTTCATCCTCTTCGATGAAATCAGTTTCAGGGTCAAAAACATCCAGAAAGAAACTTTCTTTTTTCTTTTTGTTTAATGTTTCGATTAATTTATTGATGAAAATCTTTTTCAGCCACCCTTCAAAACTTCCTTCAAATTTATACTGGTGAATTTTTTGAAAAGCAATAATAAAGGCTTCCTGAAAAACGTCTTTGGCATCATCTTCATTTTTCATATATTTTAAACAAATGCCATATAAAACAGGAGAGAACAACTGATATATTTTCAGTTGTCCTGCTCTGTCATTCTGGATACATTGTTGTATGTATATTTCTAAATCGTTTTTCAAAAATGGCTTAATTTGGTTTTGCAAAAATAAGTTTTTTAAAGCTCTTATACTACTTTTTATAAAAGGTACGAGAACCTTCTTTGTTATTGCTTAATATGGTTAGGTTTTGATTATCAAGCCTTTGTGAGGTGTAGGTTTTGCCTTAAAACCTAATCACAGATCATGTTAAGGAATCCGCTTTTTTATCGTTGGATAATTATTTTAGGGCTGTAATTTTATCCTGAATTGCTTTTTTAAATGCTATTATTTCCGTACTCTGATCGTCTGTATCGTCATTGTCGATATAAATTTTTGTAACTACCGCTGCCTGGCGTAATTCAAAATAAACACCCTTTTTGTCACCGGTATCAGGAGAGCCATAAGTTTTAGTCTGACCTTTGATACTTGAAATTTCAGTTGGAACCGTTTTTAGGAACAAAGTATAATCGCCTCTTTTTGATACAGCATTATATTTGTATTGACTAAATTCATAACTTCCATAAACAACATTCAGGAAATTAAGGACATTATAATCATTTAATTGATAAAATTGCTGGCAGGCAGCCCCTGTACATTCTCCGTCAAAGCTTCCAATTATAATTTTATCAGGACTTTCGACAGTTTTATTAAAATAGATTGGTTTGCTGGTTTTAGGAATCAATATAAAATCAGCAGGATTTGTTGGCGTTTGTGTGATTGCCTCTCCGGATTGCGGACCATGCTCATAGAAATTGATCACTACCTGGCAACTGTTTTCCACTATCGAGGTAATTTTGATACCATATCCGCTTGTTGATTTTTGACCTGAAAAAATTGCAACTAAAAAGTTTTTAGTAAAATCGATATTAGGATCACTTGGATTTGGACAGGTATTAGTATGTTTCGTAAAATACGAATCCATTTTTTCCTGTGTATTTGCTATAATGGCTGCCGGATTGGTAGGCAGGGTTTTAACGGTATAATTACAAGAAAGAGGAAATCCGCTAAAAGCAACATTTACGTATTCCCCGCATGTATCTTGAGAGACGTCGTCGCCTATCGAACAGGCACTAATTCCAAAAGCTATAAATAAGCCAAGCATTAATTTTTTCATAATTTTTTTATAAATAGGTTATAATGATTAGATGAAGCTATACTGAAATGGTTGCGTAAAAAATATCTCGTATGGCGTATTTTTTTTTCAAAAACTTCAATTTGTTGGTTTAGTTTAAGAAAACCAATAATTCGTGAAATTTTAATTTTAAAAATTAAGTACTACGTATTATTGCGTACTTTTACTTAAAATAAGACTAGCTATGCAGGATTTGCTTTCGTTTTTATTCGTTTTTATTATAGCTGTATTTTTAGGTATCTACTTAGGAAAAATGCTCTCTTTGGCTAAATTTCAATCTGAGAAAGTGAGTTTGGAAGAAAGATTAAATGCCAGTCAGCATCAATTGGAGTTACAAAAAGACCAGTTTGACCATGACAGGGATAATTTTGAAAAACAACTTCGATTAATTAATTCGGAAAAAGAAAATATCAGGACAGAAAAAGACAGCCTTGCCATTCAACTCTCTAAAAAAGAAGTGGATTTTGAAAATTTATGGGAAAGGCACAAGGAACAAAAAAATGAAATAACCGATTTACAGGAAAAATTTACTAAAGAGTTTGAGAATCTAGCCAACAAAATCCTTGAAGAAAAGTCGGCTAAATTTACAGAGCAGAATAGTGAAAATATGAAAAATATCCTCATGCCCCTACAGGATAAAATCCAGGGGTTTGAACAAAAAGTAGAACAAACCCATAAAGAAAGTATAGATTATCACGCCGCATTGCGTCAGCAAATTTTAGGGTTAAGCGAAATGAATGCCCAAATGAGCAAAGAAACCTTAAATTTAACCAAGGCTTTAAAAGGCGATAGTAAAATGCAGGGAAATTGGGGCGAACTGGTTTTAGAACGTGTTCTTGAAAAATCCGGTTTAGAGAAAGGCCGTGAATACGAAGTACAGCAAAGTTTTACAAATACAGAAGGGGCAAGGGTATTTCCGGATGTAGTAATCAATTTACCTGACGGAAAAAAGATGATTGTCGATTCTAAAGTTTCTTTGGTTGCCTATGAAAAATGGATAAACGAAGAATCAGATATTCTTAAAATTGACTTTTTAAAAGAACATGTAATTTCTATTAAGAGACATGTCGAGCAACTGGGAAACAAAAATTATCATGATTTATATCAAATTGAAAGTCCGGATTTTGTATTGCTTTTTATTCCGATAGAACCCGCTTTTGCAATTGCCCTGAACGAAGATTCTACCTTGTACAATAAAGCGTTCGACCGAAATATTGTGATTGTTACACCTACTACTTTATTGGCCACTTTACGAACAATCGACAGTATGTGGAGCAATCAGAAACAACAGGAAAATGCTTTTGAAATTGCAAGACAAGCCGGAGCATTATATGATAAGTTTGAAGGTTTTGTAACTGATTTGGTAAGAATTGGAAACAAAATCAAAGATACAAAAACCGAATACGAAAGTGCCATGAGCAAACTGGTTGACGGAAGGGGAAATTTAATTTCGAGTGTAGAAAAGCTAAAGAAAATGGGCGCAAAGGCTAAAAAATCACTTCCTGAAAATATTATTGCCAGGGCGACAAATGCAGATGAAAATCAATTATTAAATTAAGACATCAATGAAAAGAGTTTTAATCATAATTGTTGCTGTTTCTGCGCTCATTTTGTCAATTTATGTTGCATTCCTTTATTATGTGCCCTACAGCCAGGGATTTCGTTCTGGGGAGTGGGGAGACACCCGTTTTTTGTTATAGATGTTCAAAAAGAAACTTCACCTTTTAAATATAATAGTATGGCTTTAGATTTTAAACCCGTTTCATCATCAAAAATAAGTATTTCAGAATTAATGTTACCGTCACACACTAACTTTAGTGGTAAAATCCACGGAGGGTATATTTTACAATTGCTCGATCAGATAGCTTTTGCTTCTGCATCAAAATTTTGTGGAAATTATTGTGTTACTGCTTCGGTTGATACAGTGAATTTTTTAAAACCCATTGAAGTAGGTGAGCTGGTAACAATGAAAGCTTCCGTAAATTATGTGGGCAGAAGTTCTATGGTAGTAGGTATTCGCGTAGAAGCTGAGAATATTCAGACAGGGGTTGTTAAGCATTGTAATTCTTCTTATTTTACAATGGTAGCCAAAGATAAAGAAGGGAAAAGCGTGCAGGTTCCGGGTCTGATATTGTCTGATCTGAATGAGGTTAGGCGCTTTAGGAAATGCATTAAACAAATTGAAGCCAAAAAAGAAATCGAAGAACACGCCAAATTAACCAATGTAAATTCGATTGAAGATTTAGCAAGTTTTGATCAGTACAACGTTTTGCTGGAAATAGTATAAATTAATTTTTTTAAATAGTTGTTTAATTTATTACATCAAGAAAATGGTAAAATTTGGATATACAATTTTATATGTAGAAAATGTAGAAAAATCAATTGGATTTTATGAAAATGCTTTTGGTTTTTTAAGGAAATTTGTAACGCCGGAACATGATTACGGTGAACTGATTACAGGAGAAACTACTATATCATTTGCCTCAAAAAAATTAGCCGGACAAAACTTAAAAGAGGGTTTTATTGAAAGTGACTTAAGTAATAAACCTTTTGCTGTTGAATTGGGTTTTATAACGGATAATGTTGCAGAGCTTGTACAAAAGGCAACTTCTTTTGGAGCTGTATTGGTGAGTGAACCCAAGCAAAAACCATGGGGACAAATTGTTGCTTATCTGAGGGATTTGGATGGTTTTTTAATTGAGATTTGTACTCCGACAGAAGGATAAGTTTAATGTTGAAAATATAAATAACGAGGCAGTATTTTCTGTATTAATATTTTCACAAAAGTTTGGCATATAAACGACAACTAATCACCTTAAATTTTCGTAAATTTAAGGGTAATCAATTGGTTACGTATATTTCACGGAGTGCTGCCGTTCGATTTTATTAATTTAAATCCTTCTCTTAGAAATCGAATGACATAATTGTTTAATTATTGACGATTATGAAAACAACTACTTTACTTATTTTACTGTTAACTGCTTATTCGATTATTGCTCAGGGAAAATTTTCAACAGATACCGGAGTCATTAATTTTGAAGCATCGGTGCCCTTTTTTCAAGAAATAAAAGCAGTTAACAGAACGGTTGAGATTACTTTAGAACCTAAAACAAACACATTTTTGTGTATTGTCCTGATTAAAGATTTTCGTTTTGAGCTTGATTTGATGCAACAGCATTTTAATGAAAATTATATGGAAAGCCAGCGATATCCTAAAGCGGTGTTTAAAGGTAAAATTGCAAAGTTCGATATAAAAGATGTCAATGGATCAGAAAAGGAATACCAAATGAAGGGAAGATTGTACGTGCGCGGAAAATTTAAAGAAATAGAAGTAAAAGTTTTGATTAAAAGGATTGCAGAAGGAATCCTGATTTCATCCAATTTTCCAATTACGATTTCTGATTTTAATATTCAAATTCCGGAAAAAGTTGCTTCAAAAATTTCAAAAACGGTTAATACTGAGTTAACTGGAATAATCCGAAATGACGATTTAATCTATTTAACTTTAAAATAAATTTAAGGGATACAGTTTGAAAGAGCTTCTTTTAAGTTTGCATATTCAAATTTAAACCCTTCTTTTTGTATTTTATCAGATGAGACTCTCTGGCCTTCCAGAATTGCCTGACTCATTTGGCCTAAAGCAATTTTAAGTACAAAAGGGGGCACTTTAGGCAGCCATATTTTATAACCATATAGATTCGCCAGTGTTTTAGAAAATGAGGAGTTGGTGGTGTCATCCGTAACCGTAGCATTGTATGGTCCCGACATTTCACTATCCAGGATTGCTTTTAGATAAATCTGAGACAAATCCTCAATATGAATCCAGGATAAATATTGTTTTCCGGAACCAAGAACCGCTCCAAACCCTAATTTAAAACCCGGAGCCATTTTTTTTAGAAAGCCTTCATTTCTGCCTAAAACTATTCCAGTTCTAATTTTAACGGTTCTGATATTTAGTGAATTAATTTTATCTGCTGCACTTTCCCATTGCTGACAAGTCATCCCTAAAAAGTCATTTGCAGGAAGCGTGTTTTCTGTGCAAATTTCCTGGCTGGTAACAGCACCGTAAATTCCAACTGCCGATGCTGAAATGAATGCATCCAGCGCTTTGTTATGTTTTTGTAAAACAGAATAGATAAGTTCAACAGGTTGTGTGCGGCTTTCTAAAATTGCCTTTTTACGTTTTTCAGTCCAGCGCTTTTCTACAATTCCTTCACCTGCCAAATGAATAATAAAATCAGTTTTCAAAATAGCATTTTCGTCAATGTAATTTCGTTCCAAGTCCCATTTATAATAGGTAATAAAATCAGTATTATTTCTGTCACTTCTGCTTAAGATGGATACTGAAAATCCATTGGCTATGAGAACATTGGTGAGATAATTACCAATGAATCCGGTACCGCCAGTTAATAAGACATTTTTAGCCATGATAGTTTATAATATATTTAACAGTCTATTTTGTTTAACGATAAGTAAAGATACTTAAACATTCAGTATCTTTAAGGCAAATTCTAAATTTAATGAAATGGCAACTAAAAAAAAGATAATCACAAAAGATGATATCGTTTCAAAATACATGAACGAAGTTTTAGAAAAGGGAGAAAAACCAAAATCAGTTTATCATTTTGTAAAAGATAATGAGTTTACTGAAGCTGAATTTTATGCTTTTTTTGGAACGCTGGAAAGTTTAGAAAAAGAAATTTTCAGATTATTTTTTGTAAATACAATTGATTTACTGCACAAAAATACAGATTATCCAGAGTATGATATGAAGAATAAAATGCTGAGTTTTTATTTTACCTTCTTCGAAAATTTGACTGCTAACAGAAGCTACGTTTTGCAATCATTAAAAATGAACAGGAATCCGCTGAAGAATTTAGTACAGCTGACTTTGCTTCGTGAAGCATTTAAAGGATATGTGTCCGAAATTCTGACTGATGATTACAGGCTGGAGCTGGAAAAATTACAAAAATTTCAGGAAAAAGCCATTCAGGAAAGTGCCTGGCTGCAATTAATGATGACTATAAAATTCTGGTTAGATGATGAGTCCGCAGCTTTTGAAAAAACAGATATTTTTATCGAAAAATCGGTAAATGCTTCATTTGAATTAATGAATGTTGCGCCAATGAATCATCTGATAGATTTTGGAAAATTCCTTTTCAAAGAAAAAATATACAGCAAATAATGAAAACAATCGATTATATACCAACGTCAAAAATTGAAAGAGCCAGTAAATTGGTACAGACCGGAGCAAAAGTGGGTGTAAATTACATTAAACATTACGCCGAAAAAATGGTCAATTCTGATTTGACGCGTGACAAACTAAATGAAAATAATGCCGAAGATATTTACGATGGATTAAAAAGCCTCAAAGGAAGTGCTTTAAAAGTAGCACAAATGCTGAGTATGGACAAAAACTTTCTGCCTCAGGCCTATGTTGAGAAATTTTCACTGTCTCAGTTTTCTGTTCCGCCTCTTTCGGCACCATTGGTTTTAAAAACATTCAAAACCAATTTTGGCAAAACACCTTATGAAATTTTTGATGAATTCAATGCGAATTCTGTCAATGCGGCGAGTATCGGGCAGGTACATCTGGCTGTAAAAAACAACAAAAAACTGGCGGTTAAAATTCAGTATCCGGGTGTTGCCAATAGTATTTCATCAGATTTGGCTTTGGTGAAACCTATCGCCATCAGGATGTTTAATCTTCAGGGAAAAGACTCTGATAAATATTTTAAGGAAGTTGAGGATAAACTAATTGAGGAAACCAATTATCTACTGGAACTAAAACAAAGCCAGGAAGTAGTTCGGGCCTGCAGTAAAATAGAAAACCTGCTTTTTCCAAACTATTATCCTGAGTTTTCATCAGAAAAAATTATCACAATGGACTGGATGACGGGTATTCATCTTTCTGAATTTACGGCAAAAAACACCGATAAAATTGTGGGGGACAAAATAGGTCAGGCACTTTGGGATTTTTATATGTACCAGATTCACGTTTTGCGTAAAGTGCACGCCGATCCGCATCCTGGAAACTTTTTGGTTAATGAACAAAATCAGTTGATTGCATTGGATTTTGGCTGTATGAAACAAATTCCGGATGATTTTTATGTGCCCTATTTTGAGTTAATCAATAAAAATGTCATTACAGACAAAGAGCGTTTCAATGAAAAATTATTCGAATTAGAAATCCTTCGTCCAGACGATTCGCCTTCAGAAGTTGAGTATTTTGCTGAGATGTTTCATGATTTATTATCACTTTTCACGAAGCCTTTTCAAGATGTAACCTTCGATTTTGCCGATGTAACTTTCTTCGAAAACATCGCCAAATTAGGGGAACGTTTCTCTAATGATACCAATCTAAAAAAAATGAATGGAAACCGTGGTTCTAAACATTTTATTTACATGAATCGCACTTTCTTCGGATTATACAATTTAATGTTCGATTTAAAGGCGAAAATTGTGGTTACCAATTATCTTAAATATTAGGATTTCTTTCCAGCTGTTCACTGTATCTTTTGTGGTCCCATTTTTAGAAACGGGACCACAAAAGGATGCCGTTCCCATCTGGGCTAAGGCTGTTGTTTTTATGAGATATTTGTAATTTCGACGAAGGAGAAATCACATCCAGAGAGCAACGTACTGATTGACGCAGCAAATGTAACTACTCGTGTGATTTCTCCTTTGTCGAAATGACAAGATTGTCTAAAACCTGAAACCTGAAACAAAAAACTATTTCAAAATCCCAGCTTTATAAGTCGCAATCGCACGATCTCTGGCAAAAGCATGGTCGATCATGGGTTGATTGTAGCCTAAATCAAATTCAGGAATCCATTTGCGGATGTAGATTCCTTTTTCATCGAATTTCTTCTGTTGGATTTCGGGATTAAAAACCCTGAAATAAGGTGCGGCATCGCAGCCAGTTCCGGCAGCCCATTGCCAGTTGCCTACGTTGGAGGCCAATTCGAAATCCAATAATTTCCCGGCAAAATAAGCTTCGCCCCATTGCCAGTTAATCAGTAGATGTTTGCATAAAAAACTTGCTACCACCATACGAACACGATTGTGCATATATCCGGTTTCATTGAGTTGTCGCATTCCGGCATCAACCATTGGATAGCCAGTGGTTCCGGAACACCAACGTTTAAAATCGTCCTCGTTATTACGCCACTGGATTCCATCGTATGCCGACTTGAAATTATGATTGACAACTTTAGGAAAACTAAAAAGGATCTGAATAAAAAACTCTCTCCAAATCAGTTCGCTTAAAAAAGTTTGGTTTTTACGATTCGCCCAATTCACTAATTTTCGAATACTCACGGTTCCAAAACGCAGGTGAGGAGACAAATAAGATGTGCCGTCCAAAGCTGGGAAATCCCGAATTTCTTTGTAATCCCGAATCTGGGATAAGGTATGTGGAAGTACTTTTATGGAGCTTCTTTCAAAACCTATCCGGGATAATTCAGGAAAAGGAAATTGCATTTTGGCAAAATTGCTTAAAAATGGTTTAGTATCGTATTCGGGAGTTTGTCCTGAAAGATGATATTTCTCCAGCCATTTGTTTTTATAAGGTGTATAAATAGTATATGGAAGCCCGTCTGCTTTTGTGATTTCTTTTTCTTCAAAAATTACATGGTCTTTAAAAGCAAAGGCTTCAATATTATTTTGTTTTAAAAGTGTGGTAATAGTCGTATCACGTTTGATTGCATACGGCTCATAATCCTTATTGAAGAAAACGTTTTGAATATCAAACTCTTTTAAAAGGGATTGCCATACTTCAATCGTTTTTCCTTTTTTGATTAAAAGGGATGACTCAATTGTTGTAAGTTCAGTTTTTATTTTTTCAAGTGAATCATAAATAAAACCAACCCTTGCATCATTTTTAAGTAAGTTTTCAAGTATGTCATCATCAAAAATAAACAAAGGGATTACTGGAAAATTTGATTGTAAAGCATGTAACAATCCTGTATTGTCTTCTAAACGCAAATCACGTCGGAACCAGAAAAAGGAGACTTTTTGTTTTGTCATGATTTTATTTTTCAACGGGAAGGATTATTTCTTATGCTTCATATTTATAAGCAATTTTGAATCAAAAGTTTTGTAATTACGGATAGTTCTTGATGTACGTTTGCGTTAGGGGTTGTAGTGGAGCTCTTTTTGTATCAGGCAAAAAGCCTGATACAAAAAAGCGGGAACGTAAAACCCGACCCCGCTTTTTCTGCGGGGTAACGCCCAAATTCTTTACATTTTATAGTATTTAAAAGGAACGAATAGCATGCCGAAACATTCGCCATGTTCTTTTCCGAGATGTTTGTGATGAATTTTATGAGCTTTTCTTAATCCAAGCAGGTATTTGTTTTTGGTGTTTTTGAACCATTTAAAGCGCTGATGAATTAAAACATCATGTATCATAAAATAGCAAATACCATAAAATGTGATACCACAAGCGACAAAAAACAGATAATTGAATCCGTCCTGAACACCAAAATAAAAAAGCATAATGCTTGGAATGGCGAAAATAACGAAGAAAATGTCGTTTCGCTCAAAAGTATGCTCGTATTTAGGCTGATGGTGATCAGCGTGAAAATACCACATAAGTCCGTGCATAATGTATTTGTGCGTGAGCCAGGTAACACATTCCATGAGCAGAAAAACACCTAAAAAGATTAAAAAAGAAATCATTTTGTTTTATTTTTATGAGTGGGTTTTTAGACTAATTTTAGTTTGTAAGTTACAAAAGATTGTGCTAATAGTCCGGCTTTAGTATAATTTGAAACCCGAATTCTTGAATTTCCAATTTGATGGCAAGGTGTGTTTTTTAGTTTTTTCAAGAGTTTTTTGTAATAAACAAAAGCGGTGTAAACGCCAAATTGTGCTTCAATGGGAAGCCTGACAATTCCTTCGTAAGCAATTCTGAAATCTTCTTCAATTTCATTAATGATACTGCATTTCGCATTTTCATCAAAAGAATTCAAATCGACTCCCGGAAAATAATTCCGGTTTAGGACCAGATTATCATCTTTTAAATCTCTTAGGAAATTTACTTTCTGAAAAGCTGATCCTAATCGCATGGCTTCATGTTTAAGGTGTTCATATTTTTGCTGATTTCCTTTTACGAAAACCTTCAAGCACATTAAACCCACCACATCTGCAGAACCATAAATATAATCTTCGTATTCGGTTTGGGTATTGTAAGTTGTTTTGACCAGATCGAGTTTCATGCTTTTTAAAAAGGCCTGAATCAGGTCATCTGTAATATTATATTGTTTTACTGTCTGTTGGAAAGAGTTTAAAATCGGATTTAGGCTGATACCGAATTCCATTGCCTTATAATATTCTTTTTCAAAATCATTAATGAGATTTTCTTTGTCATAATCATGAAAAGAGTCTACAATCTCATCAGCAAAACGAACAAAACCGTATACGCTGTAAATAGCATCGCGAATACTTGGTGACAACATATAAACCGCCAGCGAAAAGGATGTGCTGTAGTTTTTGGTGACCAACTTGCTGCATTTGAAAGATACTGTGTCAAATAGTGATTTCATTTTCTATGATTTGATAGATTTTTTAATTAACTCAGCAACTAATTTTCCTGAAATTAATGCAGGAGGAACACCCGGGCCCGGAACGGTTAATTGTCCTGTAAAATATAAGTTTTTTACTTTTTTGCTTTTAAGTTTGGGTCTCAGAAAGGCAGTTTGCATTAATGTATTTGCCATTCCGTATGCATTTCCTTTGTATGCATTATAATCTGTTATAAAGTCGTTTTTGCAAAAGGATCTTTTAAATATAATGTTATTTTTAATTTGTTGTTGCGTAAGCTGCTCAAAACGAGCAATGATTTTTTCGAAATACTCCTCTCTTAGCGCTTCGTTATCCTGAATTCCAGGAGCTAACGGTATCAGGAAAAAACCACTTTCCATTCCGTGTGGTGCAGCTGTTTCATCTGTTTTAGAGGGGAAATTAGCGTAAAATAATGGTGCTTCCGGCCATTTTGGGCCATCATAAATAGCAGCTGCATGCTGGTTAAAATCGACATCAAAAAAGAGGGCATGATGCGAGATGTTTTCTATTTTTTTGTTGAAACCAATAAAAAAGAGGAGGGAAGATGGTGCAAAAACACGGCTTTCCCAATAGTTGTAAGAATAGGCACGGTGTTCTTCTTCCAGCAAGGTTTCGGTATGTTGATAATCGGCTCCGCTTACAACAATATCTGCAGGGATGAATTCGCCATTAATCTGAATACCGATTGCCGTTTTGTTTTCTACTATTATTTTTTCGATTGGGACATTCGTTTTGATAGTAACTCCCAATTCAATTGCTAATTTCTCGATTCCACGTACCACATCGTACATTCCGGTTTTAGGGTGCCAGGTGCCCAGGCCAAAATCGGCATAATTCATAAAATTGTAAAAAGAAGGTGTTTTGGATGGCTTTGCGCCTAAAAATAAAACAGGGAATTCGAGAATTTGAACTAATCTTTCGTTTTTGAATTCTTTTCGAATATCGGCACTCACATTCGTTAAAAACTGACCTAATTTTAGAACTGTTTTTGGGGTTATCAATTCTAAAGGGGAAATTCCAGGACGATACACCAAATCTTTTATGGCAATATCATAATTGCTTTTGGCTTGATTGATAAAGGTTTGGAGTTTTTTCCCGCTTCCTTTTTCTATAGATTCAAAAGTTGAAATAATTTCTTCTACATTATCAAAGATGCTGATGAAATCATTAATGCCAAAATAAACCCGATAAGCAGGATTTAGTTTAATGAGTTCATAAAAATCGGATGTTTTTTTATTGAAGTCATTAAAGAACCTTTCAAAAACATCGGGCATCCAGTACCAGCTAGGCCCCATGTCAAAGGTAAAACCATGGCTTTTAAATTGCCTTGCCCGCCCGCCAATACTGTCGTTTTTTTCGTAAATTATTACTTCATGGCCTTGTTGCGCCAGATAACACGAAGCGGCTAAAGCTGAGAACCCGGATCCGATTATTGTAATTGTTTTTCTCATTTGTTTAACAAATGTACAAAAACTTTAAACAAAAACTTTATATTTTATTAATTGTTTCTTCCATGGAGTCTAAAACAAATGTTCTTTCAGATAAATTTTGCCTGTCTATATGTTGTACCATTCTCCCCATAAGCCAGATTTCATTATTTTTCAAAAGTAATTTTTGCTCCATTTTTTTTATATATTGATTAATCACACTATGGTCAGGCTGTATAGTCATGAAAGTAACAAATGTTATTGTATTGAAATGTTTTGTCAGATCTTCAAGGTTTTCTATAGGCATGCTTTCACCTAAATAGATAGTTTTATAACCCTGCAATAAAATTTCATATTGAAGGTACAATAGCCCAATTTGATGAATTTCATTTATCGGTAAGGAAAGAACAAATACTTTGTCTGTCTTTGTAGGTTTTAAAATTTGAAGCCCCTCAGTATAAATCAATATTTTTTGCTTGATAAGATGGCTCATGAAATGTTCATTGGCAGGACTTATGGTTTGTGATTGCCATAATAATCCTAACTCTTTCAGCAAAGGGAGAAAATTTTCCTTAAAAACTTCTTTGAATGATTTTTCTGAAATCAACCAGTCAAACGTGTTGAAAAAGATTTCCTGGTCAAAATTCATCATTGCCATTTTAAAGGAGTTGATGGCGTAATTTTGCGAATTTTTCTTCGAAATAATTTCCCGGACTAATTCCGGAATTTTTTCTTCCGGGAAAGTGGCTATTTTAGATATTTTATATCCGTATTCGTGAAGTAAAGTTATGTTAAGGAGCTTTTGAAGGCTTTGCAGGTTGTAAAGTCTTATATTGGTATCGGTTCGCATTGGTTCCAGGACATTGTATCTTTTTTCCCATATACGAATAGTATGTGCTTTTATGCCTGATAAGTTTTCCAGATCTTTTATGCTGAAAACCGTCTTAATATTGTTCATCATTTTTTGTTATTGGATGAACAAATGTAAAATAAAATCCGATTAAAACTATAGGCAATAAAAGTTTGATAAAAAAAAGCAATCTGTAAACTTAAATAATTTACAGATTGCCCGGTTTTTAAAATTAATTTTCAAATTATATTATTTACAAAAAGTTGACCTGTTTTTAATGGCACTTTTGCTCCCTAATTCGATAGCTTTAGTAAAATCGTTGCAACAGCTTTTTTTATCTCCAATTTTATTGTAGGCCAAAGCCCTTAAATTGTAGGCAATATAATCTTTGGGATTTAAATCAATGCAGGAAGAACAATCAGCAATAGCTTCTTTAAAATTTAATAATTTGTAGTTTACATTTGCTCTGCCTGTAAAAGCATCAGAATTCATAGAATCTAATTCGATTGCCTTGTTAAAATCAGCGAGGGCTCCTTTAAAATCGTTTAAATTAAATTTTGCCACTCCTCTGTTTTGATAGGCTTCAACAAATTTAGAATTCATGTTAATCGCTTTTGTGTAGTCAGCAATTGCTCCTTTGAAATTGCGGGCTTCTGCTTTTTTTAAGGCGTTGTCAAAATATCCAGTAGCAGATTGTGCCCAGTTGGTGCATGTTGTCAATAAAAATAGTGCTAATAATAGGTGTTTCATAAAATTAATTTGGGGTTAGGTTAAAATTTTACGAAACGAATATAGGAAATATTTATTTTCAAATGAAAGTTTCTTTCTTACGAAATAATTAAAAAAATATCTTGTTTTAGTGAACCTCATTACTACAGTAAGTTATGCTTGAACTATTTAAACTGCCCCTATAAAAATGGAATGATTGACAGCTATAAATTGAATTGCAATGAAAACGTTTTCGTTAATTTTAGTTGTTAAACCTTATTAAAATTTCTTTTTTTGTTTGTGTACTTTGATTACTTTCGCACCCAATATGAAAAGATTGATCGTGTTTTTAGTATTTATGAATTTCCTTCTGTTAGGCGGAGGGCAATATATTCATGCAGAAACACATCAGAATACCCCAATTCATAGTGTTAATAAAAAACATTGCATAAAATTTACAAGCCAGGATCAAAGCACTTCCATAATTGAAGATGTTGATATTGAAGAAGATTGTTCTGGCAGTGATGATCATAAAGACGGTCTTGCCAATAAATTTTTTGCTTCGCATTATAGTTTACTGGATCAATGGTATTTGACATTCTCTCGTCAAATAATTGTGGATTCTTATAATCATTTCGAAATTTTCGGGTCCTCTTGTGGCCAATCAAATCCTATTTACATTACTCAGCGGGTTTTAAGAATTTGATTCAACTTATATGTCGGTTACCAAAGGCGTGATCATGCATAAGTTTGAGTTTTATTTTTAAACTACTTTTTCATTGTGACAAGTCACGTTTTTTCTGGCGACTGATAATTTCTACATCTAAGGAATTTTTATATTCCCAATATTCAATCGCTTAATTTCCATTTTATACCATGAAAAGAATAGTCGTGTTAGCGGGCTTGTCAGCCTTGTTGTGCCTTACCAGTTGTACATCAAAAAAAGAAGAAAAAGAAGAAGCAGACAAATTTACAGTGACCTGTCCTGTCAGAATTGATACTTCGTTTACCAAAGAATATGTTTCGCAGATACGTTCAGTTCGAAATATAGAAATCCGGGCTTTGGAAAAAGGTTTTTTACAAAATATTTATGTTGATGAAGGCCAGTTCGTAAAAGCAGGCCAGATATTGTTCAGAATCATGCCGAAAATGTATGAAGCAGAACTTCTTAAAGCCCAGGCGGAACAAAAAACGGCCGAAATCGAATTACAAAATGCCAAAACACTGGCAGATAAAAATATTGTTTCTAAAAACGAACAGGCTGTTGCACAGGCTAAACTTCAGTCAGCGAAAGCTGAGGTAGCGATGGCAAAACTTCATTTGTCCTTTACCGAAATCAGGGCTCCTTTTGATGGGACAATAGATCGTATTCCCCTAAAGTTAGGAAGTTTTATTGATGAAGGCGAATTACTAACAAGCCTTTCAGATAACTCTCAGATGTTTGCTTATTTCAATGTATCAGAACCGGAATACCTGCAATATCAAACCAATGCGAAAGATCGTGCAGATACTAAAGTGAATCTGATTCTGGCAGATGGTCAGTCTTTTAAATATAAGGGAAATGTTGAAGTTATCGAAAGTGAATTTAACAATGAAACCGGAAATATTGCTTTCAGGGCAAGATTTCCTAATTCGGGAAAATTACTAAGAAATGGTGAAACCGGACAGGTACAAATGCTTGTTCCTCTTAAAAATGCTATTGTAATTCCACAAAAAGCTACTTATGAAATTCAGGATAAAAAGTATGTTTTTGTCGTGAACAAAAAGAATGTACTGATTTCAAAAGAAATTACGGTTACCGGAGAAATGCCTGATTTGTATGTAGTCACCAGTGGAATTTCTGAAAATGACAGGATCTTGTTAGATGGTGTCCAGAAGGTAAAAGACGATGATAAGATTACTTACAGCTACATTGCTCCTCAAAAAGTCATTCATAATTTACGATTAAAGGCGGAGTAAGTTTTATGGGCTGCTAATTTAGTTTCAGGTTTCAGGTTTCAGGTTTCAGGTTTGGGACATGATTTTGAAATGATAACAAACAAAATCCAATTTGGTTTAATCATTAAAAAATAAATAAATGTTTAATAAATTTATACAAAGACCAGTTCTGTCGATTGTAATATCGCTTATAATAGTCTTTTTGGGAATTTTGGCGGTTACCAATTTGCCGGTAACACAATTTCCTTCTATTTCTCCCCCAAAAGTAAATGTCACTGCTGATTATCCCGGATCTAATGGAGAACTTATGATCAAATCGGTAATCATTCCATTAGAAAAAGCACTAAATGGTGTTCCGGGAATGAAATACATGACTTCAGATGCAGGCAATGATGGCGAGGCGAGTATTCAGGTTGTATTTAATCTGGGTACAGATCCTAATCAGGCTGCCATTAATGTGCAAAACCGCGTGGCATCCGTAGTTAATAAATTACCGCCTTTAGTAGTTAGGGAAGGAGTAAAGATTACCCGTGAAGAATCAAGTATGCTGATGTACGTGAATCTTTACAGTAATGATAAAAATACGGATCAGAAGTTTCTTTACAACTTTGCGGAGATTAATATTCTTTCCGAATTAAAAAGGGTAAACGGGGTAGGATTTGCAGATGTTTTGGGTACTCGTGAATACGCTATGCGAATTTGGCTGAAACCAGACCGAATGCTGGCTTATAAAATATCTGCCGATGAAATTATGGAAGCCCTGGCAAGTCAGAGTTTAGAAGCTTCACCAGGTAAAACGGGAGAAAGTTCCGGAAAAAGATCTCAGGCATTTGAATATGTGTTGAAATATTCCGGACGTTTTACCACAAAAGAACAATACGGGAATGTTATTTTAAGATCGAATCCCAATGGCGAAATATTGAGGCTGAAAGATGTTGCCAATGTTGAGTTTGGAAGTTCGATGTATGATATTTATTCGAACTTAAACGGAAAACCTTCTGCAGCTATTGTTTTAAAACAATCTTACGGGAGTAATGCAAGTCAGGTAATTAAAGACGTAAAAGCAAAATTAGCTGAAATTAAAAAGACTTCTTTCCCGAAAGGAATGGATTATGAGATTAGTTATGATGTTTCTAAATTCCTGGACGCATCTATCGAAAAAGTAATTCACACTTTAGTCGAAGCTTTTATTTTGGTTGGGTTGGTGGTATTTCTTTTTTTGGGAGACTGGAGATCGACCATTATTCCGGCAATTGCGGTACCAGTATCATTAATAGGAACTTTTATGTTTATGCAGTTCTTCGGAATTACTTTAAACCTGATTACTTTATTTGCTTTGGTATTGGCGATTGGAGTCGTTGTCGATGATGCGATTGTGGTTATTGAAGCCGTGCACGCCAAGATGGAGGAGGAGCATCTTTCTCCGCTTAAAGCGACTAAAAAAGCGATGCACGAAATTGCGGGAGCTATTATTGCTATTACGTTCCTGATGGCAGCAGTATTTATTCCGGTGGCGTTTATGTCGGGTCCGGTTGGAATTTTCTACCGTCAGTTCTCGATCACCATGGCAACGGCAATCATACTTTCTGGTATTGTGGCTTTGACTTTAACACCGGCGCTTTGTGCGATGATGCTGAAAAACAATCATGGTAAACCTAAAAAGAGAACGCCTGTCAATAGATTTATAGATGGTTTTAACAACCAATTTAATCTGGCACAAGGTAAATATCAAAACGTATTGGGTAAAATTGTAAACAGAAGATCAGTTACTATTATTGCACTTCTGGGCTTTTGCGCAGGAACATGGTTCATTAGCAGTACAGTTCCTTCCGGATTTATTCCGAATGAAGATCAGGGAATGTTTTATGCGATTATCCAGACACCTCCAGGCTCTTCTTTGGAAAGGACAGATAATGTTGCCGAAAAATTACAAAAAATTTGTGAAGATGTGGAAGGCGTTCAATCAGTTTCAGCTTTGGCCGGATATGAAATTCTTACCGAAGGTACCGGCTCTAACTCAGGAACTTGTCTGATCAATCTTAAAGACTGGAGTGATCGTAAACAATCTGTTCAGGAGATTATGGAAGAATTGGAGGAAAAATCCAAAGATATTCCGGGAGCCAATATCGAGTTCTTTCAGCCACCAGCAGTTCCTGGTTATGGAGCTGCCGGAGGATTTGAACTTCGGTTACTTGACAAAGCAGGTTCAGGAGATTACAAAAAAATGGAAACGGTTACGAATGATTTCGTAAAAGAATTAAACAAACGTCCTGAATTATCTTCTGTATTTAGTTTTTACAGTGCCAGTTTTCCTCAATATATGTTGAAAGTTGACAATGATTTAGCACAGCAAAAAGGAGTTTCTATCGAAAATGCCATGAATACACTATCAACATTGGTGGGTAGTAATTACGAAATCAGTTTTATTAAATATGGCTTTAATTACAAAGTAATCGTTCAGGCAGCACCTCAATACAGGGCATTACCAAATGATATTTTAAAATTGTATGTAAAAAACAACCGGGATGAAATGGTGCCTTTTTCTGCTTTTATGAAGATGGAAAAAGTATATGGGTTATCTGAAATTACAAGACATAATATGTACACCTCTGCTGAGATAAGCGGAGCTGCTGCCGAAGGTTTCAGTAGTGGAGCTGCTATTAAGGCGATTCAGGAAGTGGCAGAGAAAAAACTGCCTCGCGGATACGGAATTGACTGGGCTGGAATTTCTGCTGATGAGGTAGCGCAGGGCAATCAGGCCATCTGGGTTTTCCTGATTTGTTTGGGATTTGTATATCTGGTGCTGGCAGCACAATATGAAAGTTTCATTTTACCATTGTCGGTCATTCTGTCACTACCGGCAGGTATTTTTGGGGCATTTCTTTTATTGAAATTTACGGGATTGGAAAACAACATTTATGCACAGGTTGCCATGGTCATGCTTATTGGTTTACTGGGTAAAAATGCCGTATTGATTGTAGAGTTTGCTATTCAGCGGCATGCTGTCGGAAAATCAGTGTTGGAGGCCGCTATGGAAGGGGCTAAAGCCAGGTTTCGTCCTATTTTAATGACTTCGTTTGCTTTTATTGCCGGTTTGATTCCGCTGGTATTTGCTTCCGGACCGGGTAAAATAGGGAACAGGACTATTGGTACAGCCGCTGCTGGCGGTATGCTTTTAGGAACCATTTGCGGGGTATTTGTTATTCCGGGATTGTATTACATTTTTGCAAGAATAGCCGAAAAACATAAGTTGGTTAAACATGAAGAGGAAAATCCATTAACAGAAGAAATAGATAACAATCATGTATAAATTAAAATTATATCAATACAGTATTGCAGTAAGTATTTGTCTGGCTGTAATAAGTTGTAA
Organism: Flavobacterium piscis; assembly: GCF_031457575.1. Classification (GTDB taxonomy): domain Bacteria; phylum Bacteroidota; class Bacteroidia; order Flavobacteriales; family Flavobacteriaceae; genus Flavobacterium; species Flavobacterium piscis_A. The sequence continues at coordinate 91,355 of NZ_JAVDWQ010000012.1, forward strand.
GGCCCCTGCGCCAGAAGTTTCAAGCGCAAACAAGTTGGCTCCTGAATCCTTTGGTTTTGCTAAAACTCAGGATACAGCCAATACTTCGGCAATTTTATGGAATGACTTTTTTAAAGATAAAAATCTGGTAGATTTAATTGATGTTGCCCTGAAAAACAATCAGGAACTGAATATCACGTTGCAGGAAATTGAAATCGCAAAAAATGATATCCGAATCAGAAAAGGAGCTTTGCTGCCAACAGTTGGTGTTCGTGCCGGAGCGGGTGTAGAAAAAGCAGGGCGTTATACCAGTCAGGGCGCCGGTGATGCTTCTACCGAAATTATGCCGGGCAAGGAAACGCCTGATCCGTTGGGTGATTTTACAATTGCTGCTTATGCCAATTGGGAAGTCGATATCTGGAAAAAACTGCGGAATTCTAAAAAGGCAGCTGTCACCCGATATTTAGCCACGGTAGAAGGGAAGAATTTCGTGGTGACGAACCTTATTGCAGAAATAGCCGATAATTATTATGAATTATTGGCTTTAGACAGCCAGCTGGATATTGTAAAACAAAACATTCAGTTGCAGGCCAATGCCTTAGAAATTGTAAAAGTGCAGAAAGAAGCGGCAAGGGCAACTGAATTGGCGGTTCAGAAATTTCAGGCTGAGGTTTGGACTTCTAAAAGCATGGAGTTTGAAATTCTTCAAAAGATAAAAGAAGCTGAGAACCGAATCAACTTTCTGGCAGGACGCTATCCGCAGGAAATTAAAAGGGAGAAAACCAACTTTACCGAATTGGTGCCTGCAACCGTAAATTCGGGCATTCCTTCGCAATTATTGCAGAACCGTCCAGATGTAAAACAGGCAGAACTGGAGTTGGCAGCAGCAAAACTGGATGTTAAAGTAGCCCGTGCCGAATTCTATCCGTCACTGGATATTTCAGCTGCGGTAGGGGTACAGGCTTTTAATCCTTCGTATTTGTTTACGTTTCCGGAGTCTGTTTTGTATTCGTTAGCAGGCGATCTTGCTGCACCGTTGATTAACAGAAATGCTATTAAAGCTGAGTTTTCAAGTGCCAATGCGCGACAGCTTCAGGCCTTGTACAATTACGACCGTACAGTTTTAAATGCTTATTTAGAAGTTTCCAATCAGCTTTCTAAAATTGATAACCTGCAAAAAGGATACGATTTAAAATCGCAACAGGTAGATGCGCTAAATAAATCGATAGACATTTCTAATGATTTGTTTAAATCAGCACGAGTAGATTATTTTGAAGTTCTGATGACACAGCGTGATGCCTTAGAATCAAAATTAGAATTGATAGATACCAAAAAAGAACAACTTAATGCCGTAGTTCATGTTTACAGGGACTTAGGTGGCGGTTGGAAATAATATTGCCTGTTTAATTTGTAGATGAAACCTCCCGGAAGTGGAATTTCGGGAGGTTTTTTTATGAAAATTTCGAAATTTTACGACAGTCTTTCTTCTGAAACAGTAAAGTTCATTTTCTATTCTGTTCAAACAATTTTGTTTTCAAAAAAACGCTGCTTTGCCCATTATTTACCTTTCAGTTTTTTCATAAATTCTTTGAAAGAAGGAGCAAAATCTTCAAACAAAGGATTATTTCTATTCCGTATCATTACTTCACTGAATAGTTTCAATCCCACAATAAATTCCATATTTTCAGCTTTGCTTTCAAAGCGGTCGCTGTCCTTTGTCATTTCAATTAACGATAGAATATTGTCGTGATTTTCAAACTCAAATTCTATTGATTTTCCTGATTGCGTTCCGTCTTTCAATTCAATTTCCTGCAACAAGATTTTGTATCTATTATTTTTCTTCTCTGACATATTTTTGTCTTTATCTGTTTTAATTTTTTCTTATTGGACTGTGTTATCACCTACGTTGAATTTCATCATGCCCCAATTTCCTGTTATTTTTTGTTTTACTTCTTCTGGTACTACTTTGTCCACGCGTGAATGGAAACAAAAATAGAAAAACTATAATTACGATATTTGTTTTTTTTCAGATTAATTTTGATTTAAAGGCACTTGATACGCAATGTTTTATGATAATTATTTTTTCTAACTGATTGATAAAGTAATAATTCATTGGGATGCTTTTTGTACCCATAGCTTAATGAATTTAATTATATTCGTAAGGCACAAAATCAAAGTGCATTTGGCACATGAAGAATTGGCTAAAAAGTTGGAACAACAAAAAATTATATTTCAAGAATTAAAAATAATTCCAGTGATATTAGGCTTTCAGCCTTTATGAGAATAATTAAAGATGGATTGGGTGGAATTTAAAATTATTACTTGATATACAAGTACTACTAACAGCCTTTGGCACTAACCATAGATGAAAACACTACATATCAAAATATTAATAACAGGAATGATGAGTTTTTTTTCAAATTTGCTTTTTTCGCAAGAATTGACAATTTCCGAAGAACTTGACAAAATAGGATATTTTGACCTGATACATCACGAAGAAAAGAAACAGGTTATTAAAGCTATAATTGACTATGAATTTCAAGATGACAAGAATCATTATAAAGGAGGAGGATGGTTGATTATACCAAATAATTATATGTTGTTAAGGTTTCATAATCATTTAGCTGATGACAATAGTTCTTCATCCACTGATTTTAGAGCATTTGAAGTTTGGGTAAGCAGACATTTCTTTGGGAAGTTTGTTGATCATTTAAAGGCAGGAACGTTAAAATCAGCCAAAGTTGTTTTTAAAAAAAATGGATTGCGGTTAGAATGGAAAGATGAAGTCTTTAACGAAAACACTAAAGGAAAAATTGAACATAGGATTACGGTTAATGACAAAGAATATGTTGTTTTTTCGGGGCAAGTAAGTGAAGATAATATTGATGAAGTAATGATTCATTATGAAAATGCATTCAAGGATATATTAAATGATGCCATATATAGACAGGACAGTAAAAAAAGAATAGTTTTATTAACCCAGCCTTCCAAAATTCTATTTGTATTATTAGACCCAGATAAAATTAACAGGTTCAAAAAAATAATTAGTAAAACAAATAATAAATTAGAAGAATAATGGGAAGCAGGTAATAATTCATGATATGATACTTAAAACATATTATACATTCTTTTTGTTTATCCTTATGTTAGTTTAAATTTTTCCGAAATAAATAATTGTAACATTTATAGTTAAAGCATTTGTACATCAGTTTCCAGCAATAAAACCAAATGAAACATAAATAGATAGATAAGCATTAAATGATTTTCTTAACTCCTGGAATTAATAAAACAAGTGATCCAAGCACAAAACTACTTATAACTATTAATGGTGCCACTACCAGAAGTTTTATGGCAGGCTCTGCAACCCAATTTCTCACTGCCAGCGTAAAGCCAACAATTACTAACGGATGAAAAATATACACGGCAAAACTACTACGTGATAATTTTGCAAGCAGTACAGAAGATGTATTCCAGCTCCTTTTTCCTTTAATTAATAATGCTGTTAGTATCGAAATACCAATCCATTGTTCCCAGACTGCATATAGTAATGCCTGCCAATGATAACCGCCGGAAAACCAGGAAGTAGGTGTATCCAGTTTAAATTTGATAATAAAAAAGACCGGAAAAAATAATAAACAGAACCATGCTGAAATTTTGAGTTGTTTGCCTGTTTTGTCAGAAAGTGTATCAAACCAATTGTTTTTGGCTGCCAGCAATCCAATAATAAATAATGCAATATACTGAGGAAAATGCCCTGGTTGGAATCCGATTGGTTCAAGGATCCATCCTACAGGAAATACGACTCTGACCACGAAACTAATAACCCCTAATGCTAGTGCAAACAATAATATTATACGTGAGTCTGGCGCTGCTAAAGTTTTTTTGAAACTAAGTTTACATGTTTTTTTTATTGCTACATAAATTAGCGTAAAAAGCAGTAATGCAGCCAGAAACCATGTCACACCCAAATCGATCCAGCTGTCATATCCGCTTAGATATTCCAGATAGGTAATATGTTGCTCTTTTGCAAAATAATAAACAAGATAGCTGATGAATGGTGAAAGAATAAAGGAATAGAATACCATGGGAATTCCTAATCTGACAAGACGGTCTTTAATAAATTTTGATGTCCCTTTTCTGGAAAAAGAAGAACCTGTAAAGTAGGCAGCCAACATGAAGAAACAGCCCATAAAAAAAGACTGGTTAATTCCTACGAACATTGTTATAGGAATACGTGCACCTATAAGAGTAGTTTGTTCGTTATAATACCAGCCTTCTGAAGAACCATAAGCAATGAAAGTGTGATGAAGCACAACTAATATGGTTAACAGAACTTTAATTGTATCAATATAAAATAATTTGTTTGATGAATCAAAATCCTGATTCAAAGAGGGGATTGCAGTTGACATGATAAATGGGTTTAGTTGTTATCGATGGCAAACCTACAATAAGAAATGCAGTTGCAGTTGGACTTGTTATCAGTAACTAGCTTTTGTGATGAGCAACAAGCTTATGCAATATATTTGCTGCGGAGCTGCTGATAATAGCTATTAAAACTATCAATTTGCTTTCTGGAAACAGGAACTTTTATTGTGGTTTCCTGAAAAGACAATAAGTAGCCCTGAGAGTTTCCGGATACTTTTTCGACCTTAAACATGTTAACAAGATAGGTTCTGTGACATCTGAAAAAATGAGGATATTCTGCTATTTGTGTTTCAAATTGGGCCAGAGAAATTCTTTTTATTTCGGTAGTAATCTGATTGCCGCTTGATCTGGTTAATTCGATATAATTACCATCAGTTTTTACAAATAGCAATTGGTCTATATTCAGGCTAAAATCATCTTGTTTTACCTGTGTGCTAATAAAAAGAGTTGATTCTAAAGTAGTTTTTTCAGTTTCAATATTTAACGGAGTAAACTGGAATACAAATGGCGAACCTTTTTTTGATTCAAAATAAAAACTGGTAAATCTTAGAAAAAAATAAAAGAATATACCTGCGACAAAACAGTTTGTAATTTCTTCCCAAAAATAACTCCAAGACCAATTGTTTGCATTATTATAGATTAAGTCGCGCATTAAAAAGCTAGACATGCCAACTACAATAAGAACTATCCCAATATGAATATATTCGTTGAGTAAAGTCCAATTTTTAACCTGATCATTTCTTTTTCGAATATAATTTAGTGCTTCAAAATAAATCAGTAGGATTGATGCTGGTGAGAATGCGTGGAGGAAACAAATAAAAAAATAATGCATTCTTAGCTCTGGATCGTAGACTCCAAAAGGTTTGAACAATAAAAGAAACATCAGGATTATAACAAAAACAACACCTGCACTTTTGAGAATTTTTTCGGATTGATACCTGACAGGATATTCAATTTCATTTATTAGATGTTTAGTGTTGATATAAAATCTCATTTTAAAGATGCTTTAATTGGGATTAAAAATACGAAAATTCCCGAGTTTTGAGATTTTTGTTTAAAGGATGGTTGCAATAATCTAATTTTGGTGATTGATAAAAAAAGGCAAAATACTCGAAGAAGTGTTTTTGCCTTTCTTGTGACCACCTTGGTACGAAATCCGAACCTTTTTATTAGAAGATTTTGAAGTTCTGGAGTGAGTTAACAGAGATTTGAAAATAAAAGCATTTGATTTTCAGAGCTAAATGTACTGGATTCAAGTTTCCTGTTTAAAAACCCGCATCAATAACGCGAGTTTTTAATACTTCTTCCTCTCTTATATCTGTCTCTACATTTCTTTGGAAACCGATGTTAAATTTTTTAGGTTATAAAAGAGCTTAATTTCATATCTGGTTATGTATGCACTAAAACATTAATCCTTTAAAATTGCGATTTCTCCCCTTGTAGCAGTAGCTCTGGGAACAGGAAAAGGGTCTTTGTTAGAGAAAAAGCCATCTTGTAAATCCATAATTTCATCGGCGGTACAAAGGCAATTTTCTAATTGTAGGCGCAGTTCTTTTTCGTCGAAAGAAATACCAATAAATACCAATTCGTTTAATCTGTCTCCATAATCAAGTGTCCAGCGTTCTTCTATGACATCTTGATTTTCGGCAAAACTCTGAAAATTCATTCGCTCTGCCAGTGGCATACTGGCCCACCAAACGCCTGCGCCTTCGGCTTTCATAGATCCGCCTGCCTGACTCCAGTTGATGGCCTGCTCTGGTCTTGAAGCCATCCAAAACAAGCCTTTGCTACGGATGATTGTTGGCGGAAAATCTTGTGAAATAAAATCCCAAAAGCGATACGGATGAAAAGGTCTTGGGGCACGAAAAACAAACGAGCTAATTCCGTATTCCTCGGTTTCCGGGGTATGAATTCCTTCTAGTTCCCGCATCCAGCCAGCAGAAGTTTCGGCTTCTTCAAAATTGAACAAACCAGTGTTTAATACTTCTTTCAGATTTACTTTTCCTAATACTGAACAAACGATTTTAGCTACTGGATTCAGTTTTTGAATAGAAGCTTTTAGGATTTCTAATTGTTTTTCGGTAACCAGATCGGTTTTGTTGAGAATAATTACATTGGCAAATTCTACCTGATCGACCAATAAATTTACAATGGTTCGATTATCATTTTCGATGTTGGTCGCTTTTATATCTTCGAGCGTTTTGGAAGAACCAAAATCTTTAAAAAAGTTGAAAGCATCAACCACTGTTACCATGGTATCAATGTAACTAAAACGGGATAAATCAATATTTTCATCTTCGTTTACAAACGTAAAAGTCTGCGCTACGGGAATTGGTTCGCTAATTCCTGTACTTTCAATTAATAGATAGTCAAACCGATTTTCTTTGGCGAGTTTCTCTACTTCCAGCATTAAATCTTCTCTCAGGGTACAGCAAATACAGCCGTTGCTCATTTCTACCAATTTTTCTTCGGTGCGAGAGAGTGTCATTTCGTCTTTGACCAATCGGGCATCTACGTTCACTTCGCTCATATCATTAACGATTACAGCAACTTTCAGTCCTTCTTTGTTGTGCAGAATATGATTGAGCAAGGTTGTTTTTCCTGCTCCAAGAAATCCTGATAGTACGGTTACGGGTAATTTTTTCATTGCTTTTTTTAGGTATTAAATTGATGTTTTTCAGGAGTGCTCTTTTTTTGTTTTGACAGCACTTTAAAATAAATAGTTCTTGAATCAATTTTGAAACTATCATAAAAAACACCATTCTCTATTTGAAGCTTTTGCATAATAGGGGTCAATTTCAGGAAATGAAGCATTTTATATTCTTCATCGATTGTATAAACTTCAAAGGCAGTTTCAATAGATCGACCGTTTCCTGATTTCATTATTCTAATGATGTCTTTTGGAATGTCTTGTTTTGGTGTCACTAATGAGTGTAGCATTAGCGATAGGATGAGAAGTGTTTTCATTTTAAGAATATTTGTTAATTCTATTATGTTGCAAATATAAAAATTTTAATTTAACGCAACATTGTTGCATTAAATTAAAATTGTTTCAAAAAGCTAATTTTAGCAATTGTTTGGTCTTGCCTGAAATCATTGGTTTTATTTTCATTAAAAACTAAATACACAAAAGATTGTGGTTGGTATTCCCAACTTAATCTTGAGTTCCATCGACTGCGTTCATCAACAGTGTTGTATTGATAAAAAACATTGAGTTGCAAACGGGGATTTAATGCTAAACGAATGTTGGGTGTAACTAATTTGGTTGTTAAATTTTGCTCATTCATTCCTAAATCAGTAATTTGATTTTCTTCATAATTTAATGTTGTAGCAAAATACGGAACCGGTGCATATCGAATTCCTGCTGAATAGGTTGCGATTTTACCGTTGTAAAATCCACCATAAGTAAAATCGGTAGTTATTGATAATTTACTGCTTTGATCAGAACGATAATTGAGATTTACGGCTTGATATTTATAATTTCCTGCTTGAATTTCGATTCCCAAGGGACTAAAGTTTTCAGTAAGTGTTTGCCAGTTAAGCTGATAGGTGGCTACAATTTTACTGCCGTTATTGAATAGAAAATAAACGGGGTAAATGCCGATGTAGCCTTCCTGAAGGTTAAGGTCGTTTCTGTTTTGATAGAAATCAAAACTAATTCCTGGTTCCCAACTGCGAATAAATTTTGGAAACCATGATAATTTTCTTTTGTTCAAATAAATGTCCAAATAATTTTTCAGAAAATCATTTCGGGTTATAAATCCGAGTTGCGGATTATAATTTTTGGAAATCACACCCGTATTCCAAACCATTCCCCAGTCGTTGGAAGTATAATTCAAACTGGTGTTTGCGGCATATCCATCATCTTTATTGTCTCCATCGGTTTTGGTCCCGCTTACACTGAAATTGATATTTAGGTTATCTGTTATTCTGTTAAAACCCATAATTGTTGCCGATGAATTGAAAAATGATTTTAAATCCTCGTTGGTTTGATTGTATTTATTAGTCAATAAAATGCCCAGATTGTTTTGTTTTCCGTAATTTTTTTTAAAAAGCAAGACAGAATTACTGGATGCCTGAGCAGTTTCGGTTGCTTGTTGATGAACATATAGTGCACCTAAATTATAACTATTTGTCTTTTGTGTAAATCGGGCTCCAACATCAATAGGAATTGGGTTTCCATAATCATCCAGCCCAATTTTCCGACTTAAAAAAGGCATATAAATATTCTGGTTTCCTGCTGTAAATAATCCTGCATTTTCTAAAAAAAACTGCCTCCTTTCTGGAAAGAAAACCGAAAACCGACTTAAATTATTTACTTGCCTGTCGGCATCAGCTTGAGCAAAATCGGTATTAAAAGTCAAATCGAGCGAACTCTGAGCGTTAGGACTCCATTTTATTTCTCCGCCAAACTTAGTTTTATACTCCTTTTCAGAGGATTTGTCATTTTGTTTTTTACTGTCAATTTGCGAAATCAGGTAGGGATTTACCTGAATGTTGGTACTTGATTTTGGAGGATCAGTTCCTTTTAATTCAATAGCATATTTCATTCTGTAGGTATCAAAACTTCTGGGAAAACCAGGATATGCCACCGTTTCGTTTTCACGACGGGCGATCCTAATAAAATTAATTCCCCAAGCAAGGGTGTCTTTTATGTTTTTTGGATAACGCAATGTTTTCCAGGGAATTGCCATTTCGCAAGACCAGCCATTTTCATCTATTGTACTTCGGGTTTGCCATAATGCATCCCAATCAACATCATAAACAGTATCATCAAAAACTTGTAAATCACGTTGTGCACTGTATGGATTGGTTTGAAAAGCCGTTGCATTTCTCTTGTTGTTATAAGTGTCAAGTGCAATACCAAAAACGTCATTTTGATAATAATCAAAATCTCGTCGGAAATCTTGTACCCTGACCCCTTTTTTTCCTAAACTATCCGAACAAATTGCGCCTATATAGATATTTTTTTTGTCATAAAGTATTTTTACGATGGTTTTAAATTTTGGTTTTTCGCCCTGATGGGGTTCTACTTGTACAAAATGGGAAATTGGTTGAGCTTCTTCCCAATCCTTTTCGGTAAGTTTCCCATCAATTTTTATAATTGCATTTGTTTTTATGGCATAAACGGATGTTTCTTTTATAGATAATTTAAGACTGTCTTGTAGTGCCACCTGGCTAAAAGTATTTACAGATATAATAAATAATGTTATAATAATCAGTTTTTTCATTTTGCTTATGGTTGTTGTTATAGGTTGAAATTTTGAGGCGTTATATTTTTTGCAAAATTAAAGATTATATTTTAACGCAACATTATTGCGTTAATAAAAATTGTATTATATTTGCAACAATATTGCATTAGTGAAGATTGAATAATTCAAATATTCCAAGTGTATCCAACTTAAAACCGTTTTTATATGGCTGTATTACAAGCAACAAAATTGAGTAAAGTTTACAATGGTGTCTATGCCCTGAAAAATTTGGATTTAACGATTGATAAAGGCGAAATATTTTGTCTATTGGGGCAGAATGGTGCTGGTAAGACGACAACAATAAATTTATTTTTAGGGTTTACGGATGCTACAAGTGGCACGGCTGCCATCAATAATATCGAGGTAAAACCTGATGCTGCTGCTGCCAAAAAAGATGTGGCTTATATCCCCGAAGTCGTTCAGCTTTATGGCAGCTTAACCGGAGTTGAGAATTTAGATTTTTTCAGTCGTTTAGCGGGGTTTCAATATTCAAAAGAAGAGTTAAGCCATTTTTTGACCAGAGCCAATCTACAAATTACTTCACATAATACGAAGCTGGGTAATTATTCCAAAGGAATGAGGCAAAAAGTTGGTATTGCCATTGCCATTGCTAAAAATGCAAAAGTAATTCTTATGGATGAGCCCACCTCTGGACTTGATCCTAAAGCTACTGCCGAATTTACCAAAATATGCAAAGAACTAGCCGCTGATGGAAAGACCATTTTTATGACTACACACGATATTTTTAATGCTGTAAATGTGGGAACTAAAATTGGCATTATGAAGGAAGGGACGCTGGTACATATCTTGAATACTTGTGATATAAATGCTAATGAACTGCAAAAATTGTATCTGGAAACAATTTAAAAAGAATCTTTAAAAAAACAATTTTAAAAATTTCCTATTTCGATAAAAATAGTATGAAAATAAACTTAGTTATAATAGGAGTCACGTTTTTTTGTTCAAACGCATTTTCTCAAACAGATACTTTAAATACAAAGCCCAAAGAAACGACACATATTTTACAAGCTGTAAATATAGTAGCTAACAAAAGCAAAGCTATAAAGCAACAGCCTGTCAATATTTCTGTCATCGAGGCAAAACCTTTTTATAATACCAATGCTACAGGATTAGACCTGTTGAGGCAAGTTTCAGGAATAAAAATAAAACAAGATGGAGGTTTTGGAGCAAGAACCGAAATTTTTATTAATGGGACAACAGGAAAACAAATTAAATATTTTATTGATGGCTTGCCTCAGGATAATATGGGCGAAACGCAATTACTAAATATTTATCCAGTAGAGCAAATGGAGAGAATAGAAGTATATAAAGGTGTTCTCCCTGTTGATTTGGGTGCTGATGCGCTAGGTGCGGCCATCAATATTGTGACTAGAAAAGAAAAAGAAAACTATTTTGACGCGTCCTATTCAATTGCTTCTTTTAATACAAACCGACTGAATTTTTCAGCAAAAAAATATATATCCAATCACTTTTTTGCTGGGATACAGCTTAATGCAAATTATGCGCAAAACAATTACAGTATAGATGCCGAAGTTCCGAACCAGTTTGGAAATAATGAGATAGTAAACGTAAAACGATTTCATGATCTGTATAAAAATTACAACATAAAACTACAAACGGGACTTACAGATACCCGCTTTGCTGACCAATTGAATCTGACTATCATACAAACCGGTACTTATGACGAAATGCAAAATAATCTAACACAAACACAACCTTACGGACAAGCGTTTTACAAAGAAAATCTATTGAGCAGTATTTTAAAATACCAAAAAAACAATCTGTTCAAAAAAATTAATGTTTCAGCATTGCTTTCATATAACAAATTGCACGGGGTTTTTACAGATACTTCTAAGAATGTTTATAACTGGAAAGGAGTCATTGTTGACAAAAAATATAGTGGTGGCGAAATTACATCTTCGGGCAGTTTGCTTCATATTTATACCAATGTTTTTAACGGAAAAATCACAAGCACTTATGCCTTCAAAGATAATTTTAAGTTTGTTTTCAGTAACACATTGCAACATTATAACCGTACCGGAAAAGATACTGTCGCTCAAAAATTTTATGGCGGGGTCGATTATTTTGGCACACCCTCTTCGATGCTGAAAAATATTGCAGGAATAGAATTTGAAGGAAACCTAATAGATTCAAGATTAAAATTTTCGACTGCCATTAAGGATTATTATGCCGATTTGTCCGGCTATACTATCGAGTGGTCGACACAAACAATAACAGAACAATCGCTGCACTCAATGGCGTATAACGTAGCATTAGCTTATAATATCAATGATAATACTCAAATTAAAACCTCGTATGAACACGCTGCCCGGCTACCCGAGGTAGAAGAAGCTTTTGGGGATTTGATGTTGATAAAAGCAAATCCGAAAATTGATATTGAAAAAAGTGAAAACGTAAATGTCAATTTTTTACACAACTCCAATAAAATTGAAACTGAATTAACCGGTTTTTATAGAAAAGTTAGCAACATCATTTATCTGCGTACCTCTCAATTTGGGGGTCAATACCAAAATCTTTTGAGCGCCAGGGTATTGGGTGCCGAAACCAGTATCAAATATAATCCTGTTGATTTTATTAATTTAAACGGTAATGTTACCTATCAGGATTTAAGAAACCAATCTATCATAGACAATAGCGGCATCAATAATGAGCGCTACAAAAATGCAAGACTCCCAAATATTCCTTATCTGTTTGCAAATGCTGGGGTTTCGTATAAAAAGGAAAATTTATTTGTTAAAAAAAGCACCCTGCAAGTTTGGTTGAATACCACTTATACGCACGAATATTTCTTGTATTGGGAAGTTGATGGTGCTAAAGAATTAAAAAACAGAATTCCATCCCAGTTTTTGCAAAACACAGGAGTTTCCTATTCTCTGGCAGACAAAGGACTCTCGTTTGCCTTTGAAGTAAATAATATAACCAATTCAAAAACGTATGACAACTTTAAAGTACAGTTGCCAGAAAGAGCATTCAGTTTTAAAATACGAATTTATAAATCTAATACTAAACAAAAATGAAAACGAAGAATTTATCAATGCTAATGATAGCATTAGTTGCAATAATTAGCCTATTCTCTTGCGAGAAAGATGCAGAACCAGGTAACCCAAACAAAGTAAACTATGCCCTATCAACCACTGGCGGAATTTACCCTAATCAAACCACTTATTTGTTTGGAACCAATTCCTTTCCTTCAGGTACGCTTGATACTTCAACTGCTGCGGAGTTAGCCAGTTCGGGGAGTATGTATAAATATGGTTCGGATATTTATATGACCACATTTGGCGCACCAGCCACTTTGCGAAAGTATGTTTTTGATGATAAAGGGGTGCCAAGAGAAACTGCTAGTTTTTCGGTTGCAGGTTTAAAAACTTTTGGAGCAGTAGAATTTATAAGCGCTACCGAGGCTTATGCTGCGGCTAATGGATTTGGTGGAGTACCCAAGCTGGTAAAATTTAATCCAGCCAATATGCAGATAATCACTACTGTAGATTTGACGGGCTTGCAAAAAGCAGGTGCAACCGATGTTTTCTATCTGGGAATGGTCATTCGGGATAACTTTATTTATATGGGGGTTAATTATCAGGATGCAAGCTTTAGTAATCTTGAGGATAAAGTTTTTGTGGGGATAATAAACAGAACCACCAACAAAGTGGAGAAATTAATTGAAGATGATCGCAGTAGCGAAATGTGGACAGGTGGAACTTCTTCCTCTTTTAGTCCAAATACTTTGATAAAAGATGCCAATAATGACATCTATGTATTAGGATTTGCTAATAACGGAAAGCCAAGCGGTATATTGAAAATTAAAAGTGGCACAACAGAATTTGACCCTACTTATTTTTTCAATCTTGATACCGCTACCGGAAAATCGTGCTTGGGATTGTATCATTTTGCCAACGGTTTAACATTTACCATTCGGTATTCAGATCCTGTGGCGTATCCATTTGATACCGATGCAAATTATGATTCGTATGCAGCAGGAGAAATTTATAAAATAGATTTGGCTGCTAAAACTTCTTCAGGGAATATTTCGACAGCATTGCCAAAAATATTTGGTAATAATACCTTTATGACCCAATGGGATGCAGACAAGATTTATTTTAATGTATCCGCTGCCAGCAGTAATGCTGTTTATTCTTATACAATTAATGGTGGCACAGTTGCCAAAGAATTTGATTTAAGTTCTGGAACCTGCAATGGTTTTACAAAAATTAATTAGAAACGCAAATCAAGGGGTCAATCTATAATTTTTTTGTCATTAGATAAATCTGCGCAGGTTCTTAAAGTCTGCGTGGGGTTATCGAAACCCTTTTCGCATTAGAAACAAAAGCAATGATACTTAATTTAATCCAAAATGAATGGTTGCAATGGAGACGAAACAGCCAAATAAAAAGGCTTTTGGGATTTTTAATTTTTATTAGTCTAATCGCTCTGTTACATCAAATAAACTATCAGTCTAATTTATTAGATACACGATTAAAGGCTCAGGAAGATTCCAGAAAAGAATGGCTTGGTCAGGAACTAAAACATCCGCATATGGCGGCACATTTTGGTAATTATGCTTATAAAAAGCCCACATCACTACAATGTTTAGATCCAGGGTTGAGCATCTACACGGGCACTTCCGTATATATGGAACCGCACAGGCAAAATGATTTTTTGTTTAGCAAAAGTCAGGAAAGTGATACAGGGCTGCGATTTGGCTGGTTAAGTCCAGCCTTGATTTGCCAATTAATTTTACCTTTGTTCATCATTTTATTTACTTTTAATAGTGTCAACGGAGAGTTCGAAAAAGGCACCATGCAGTTGCTCCTGGCACAGGGGGCATCTTTTAGAAAAATACTTTTCTCGAAAGTGCTGGCTGCTTTTATTCTTTTTGAGAGTTTTATTATTCCTTATTTCTTGCTTACCGCAATCGTTTCCTGGAAAGTGTTTGGAGGAGATTTGAATCCTGCATCCCTGACTTATCTCTTACTAGTTTATTCTCTTTATTCTCTTATCTGGTGTTTATTGGGAGTTTTGGTTTCGGCACACATTAAAAAAATAGGAGTTTCCATTGCTGTTTTATTACTTGTTTGGATGTTCAGCAATATTATTATGCCCAGGATGTCGGCTAATTTAGCTGAAAATATTTACCCCCTGATTACCAATTATGATTTAAAAAAGCAAATAAAAGAATCGATAGAGAACGGTTTGGACGGACACGACCCTACTAGTGACAGAGCCCTGAAAATTGAAAAGGATTTACTAGTAAAATACAAAGTAGATAGTGTACAACAATTGCCATTTAATTTTGAAGGATATATTATGCAGCAAAGTGAAGAATACTCCAGTAAAGCGTATGATTTACATTTCAAAAAAATATTTGCAACCCTCCAAAATCAAAAGAAAGTGCAAACCTGGATGGGTATTGCAAGTCCTTACATTTTGATACGGAATTTATCTATGACCACCTGTAATGCCGGACTAGAATCTGAAATTGATTTTCAGACTCAGGCCGAAAACTACCGAAGGTCATTTGTTCAAAATATGAACAACGATATGAAAGATAATTCTGCTTACAATTCATTTGAAACTTATCGTGTAAAAAAAGGAAAATACGAAGCCATTGCAGATTTACAGACTGAAAACAGGTCATTGACCTGGTTATTGCATTCGGTATTTATAGAAAATATTTGGTTGTTCATTTGGGGCTTATCATTATTTATTTTAATGTTCAGAAGTCGCAGTAATAAAATTTATAGTTAAAATAACGATGAAAAATAATAGTGTAATACATCCGGAAGTTTCATTAAAAACCCAATTTTGGCTCTTCAAAAAGCACCTGGCAAATAGTATGATACTTTTTGTTTTTTTAGTAACAGGAATATATGGTTTGTACCAGGGATTTGTGTTTAAAGACAAACAGCTAAGCACAATTGAAAATTTTAAAACTGAAAAAACAAAGAATTTAGAGGAACTTGTTCGTGGTTTTGATGCAGATACGACTATAAATGAGGGTAAAGAAGCCTATGAAAAGGTTACGGGATTATTGTCGTCTAATAGGAATGTCGTTTTACCAGCGTTCAAAACTCCCTCAAGTACGGCTATTTTTTCTATCGGTCAGGCCGATGTTTTTCCGTATTATTATACCGTTAAGGTAGAAAGTTTTTTTATGCAATTATTTAAACAAGGAGAAATTGCCAATCCGTTGCGGTCATTAGCAGGGCATTTTGACACCAGTTTTTGGATTATCTATTTGTTACCGCTATTGATAATTATCTTATGCTTTAATTCGCTCTCCAGTGAGTTGGACAATGGCAACTGGAGGTTGATAAACAGTCAGGGGATTTCTAAAAAAAAATGGCTGCAATCCAGGTTTTTGTTAATAGGCCTGATTATCGAAATGATGGTTGTTTTTATTCTAATTACAGGAATGATTGTGAATTATATTTGCTTCAGGCAAAGCCCGACGATAAATGATTTTATGTTTTTTGCAGGCGCTAATTTATACTTTATTTTTTGGTTATCAGTCGTGTATTGCATCAATTCAATAGGTAAAAACACTAGTGCTAATGCTTTGTATTGCGGGGTTGTATGGACTATGACTTGTGTTGTTATTCCAACTTTGTCCACGGCATTAATTGAGAAAATAGTTCCTGTTGATAACACGGCTATTAGCAGAATGTCCAGAAGACCACAAGGTTCCAAATTTGAGGATACTGCTTATGGTATAAAACTAATAAAGCAATTTGGGAAGGTCTATCCGGAATACAAAAATGCCAATATAGATCCAAATACAGCTGCATTTTCATTTGCCGTTTATATGGGTTACCATAGGCTTTTGGACGATTCCAATACCATAAAAGTCAAAAACTATTATGCAAATATCGAGCAAAGGCAAAAATTGATTAATTCAGGTTGCTTAATCAATCCTACAGCTGCAATAGATGGTGTTTTTGCGTCGTTAGCGAACAATGATGCTTTTGCAAATCACTCGTTTGTATGGCAAACCAAAGCTTTCCATGACAAACTAAATGATGCTTATTATCCGGCATTATTTTTTGACAGATTATTAACGAAAAAGGATTATGATAAATTTCCTGTTTTTGAATATAAAAAAGCCATGCCTGTTTCGATAAATATTATTGTATGTTATGCCTTGTTAGGCTTATTGTCGATTTTTATATTTACTGTGAGTAATAGGTTCTTAAAGAGAAATTAAAAAGCAAATAAGTGAGATCTTTTCCATTTCTAAATTAAAAACATAACCCATCCCGGGTTAATCAGGATGGGTTATAGTTTTTGTGAAATTGGCTCTGGGATTTTTTTTTGGATACAATATGAAACACATGCCAATTTTTTTCCTCCCCGAGAATTGTCCTGCCTGCTTTTTCTACTTCTTCAAAATACTCTAAATCAAATTCCGTAAATAGATTTAAAACTTGTTCTTTGGTATGAAAGGTTTTGTTGGGATCTGTTGACCAGGAATCATTAACTCCAAAAAAATGTCCGGTAAACCGGCCATTTGGTAAAATAGAGTGCACCACTTTTTTCCATAAAGAATTAAAATTTTCAGGGTGACAAAAAGGAAGGGAAAAAGAGGCATTTACCAGCGATACATCAGGAAGAGAAACAGATTCAAAATCTCCGGTAATAATGCTCAGTTTAGTTGCATACTTTTCAGGAGCATTCTTTTTTAATTCTTCTATTGACTGTGTTTGCCTATCTATAGCAATTACTTCCCATCCGCTTTTTATGAGTGCAATTGTATCTACTCCCGTGCCACAACCAAGATCGGAAGCAACTAAATAATCTATTTTTTCTTCATCAAATAAATCCATTGCTTTTACAAGTGTTGCAGAAGGTGTCAGATTCTTTTCCTGAACTTTTTGGTAATGCTTTTCCCAATTGCTATTCATCTTTTTCTGTATTTTCTTATGCCGGAACGAGTGCATTTACTCTTAATTTTTTGAACTCATAAGAGGTTAGTAAAAACAGTATGATTATGTATAAAAAATTTTCAATAACAATACTATAATATATTCCGCTTGTGCCATAATGGGAGGGTAAAACAAGTATAAGAGGTATAAATAAAATCAATTCCCGCCCAATGGATATAAAACTGGATTTCTTACCTTTTCCGATAGCCTGAAAAAAGATAATTCCGCTTGTTCCAATAGGGAAAAACGGTATAATAAATAATATTGTCCGGAAGTAATTAATTTCCTGTTCAGAAAGTATCCTGTCAGGAAGCATAATAGACACAATTGCAGAGGGAAACAGCATTAATGGGATCCATATAAATAAAAGAAATAAAATACCTCCTGTTCTGAATATTCCAACTGCTTTTACACACCTTTCATAATTACCAGCTCCATAATTTATACCTACAACAGGCTGTAATACCTGCAATAGCCCGAAAACCGGCATAACCGAGAAAGTAAATATTCTGAAAACTGTTGAAAAGAAGGCCAAATCCCAATCTGTTCCATAATGTGCCATTGATTTAAAAATAAATACCTGGCGAATAAAATTTGTCCCCTGAATAAAAAAAGCAGACAAACCTACTGTAAATACATTTTTGAGCATTTCTGCTTCAATCTTAAATTGAATTTTTCCTGTTATAAAAGAGGCTTTGCCGGATAAAAAATATCGGAGGGTAAGAAAAGCATATACTGCCATTGCGATAATACTTGCAAGGGCAGCGCCTTTTATGCCTAAATTTCCAATGTTAATTAATATGGGGGCAAGAACAATATTCAATACCACTGCAATAACAGAAAAGCGCATCGCTTGTTTTATTTTTCCTTCTGCCCGAATGAGTCCATTTGCAGAAAGACCAAAAATAGTAAAGAAAATACCGAAAGACCATGTTTTATAAAAATCAGACCCGTAATGCAGGACTTTTCCTGTTCCGCCCATCAATGCAATCAATTCATCCGAAAACAAAATTCCTATTGGCATAAGCAAAGCGGAAGCGATAACAGACATTGTAAAAAGATTACTCAATACTTTTTGCTGGATGACAATATTCTCTGCTCCGATAGCACGACTCAAAACTGACGCTGATCCAGAGGCAATCAAAACCATAACTGCCGTGATTAATATGGTTAAAGGAATTACCAACGAAATTCCGGCAAGTGCATCTGCTCCAATAAAATAACCAATGTAAAGGGAATCTATGAAAGTGTTGAGCGAAATGACAATTGTAGCTATGATTCCCGGCAAAGACATTGTCCACATCAGTCTCCATAAATTATCGTTTTTTATATCCAATGGCTTTTTCATAATTTTATTTCTTGTACCAGGCCACTTTGCACTAATTCCTGATAAGCCTCTTTATATAGATAGTTGTTTTCAAATACTTCTTTAGTGTTGAGCCCATCTGCTTTCAACCATATTTCTTTTGAAATAGTATCGAGTTTAAAAGTTTCATCAGTATCTTTTGGAATCACATAAATCACCTCATCAAAGTCTTCTTTTTTAGAAAGAGATAGCAATTGTTGATTGCGAAGGCTCATCATTCCGGAACCTTCAATCAAAGGGATAACTTCACGTTCTTCGTTATAAAGCAGAAATGTTTTTTCTGAATTGAAACTAATTGAAATTTCTTTGTTGGCAGGAATTTCAAATACCTGCAATTGGGTTGACAACTCTGCATCATTTTCTATACATTCCACAATTTTTACGGGAACAGGTTCTGTAGATAGATTTTGAACAATAGCAATACGCTGACCAGATTGCTTTCTAATTTCTTTCAGCTGGAGTTTTTCTACAAAGAAAAAATCATCAGTTGCTGTTTTAGAATATCGAATTTCCCCGTTACTATGCACTTCGGAGATTAATTTATATTTACCTGGCGGAGCATCATCAGCAATGTCATAATAGAAATAGTAGTGCCGTCCGGATTGAATGGCACTTAGTATATCTACAAGGACTTCACGTTTGCATGAACCTGACAGATAATCTGCAAGGACTAAAAGAGGGGTGTTTTTATTGAGATATTTATATTTGATAGTTTCGTTTTCTGTAATTTCTTCTTTGGAGTCTGGTAAGGCAAGGATATTGCCTTCGTATAGCATAGTAACTTCTCCGTCCGGTCTTTTTACTCCTATGCGTACAAAAGGGAATATATGTATCCCTTTTAAGTGGGCAGTGTTAAAGTTCCAATGAATCGTTACGCCTTTATTAGGCACTGTTCTTTTGGGAAAAATACTCATTCTTTTCTCAATTTTTTAACATTTTCTTTGCTGTACTTAACTGGATATTCGGTAAACCATTTTATTACGGTTTCTTCTCCCAAATAGTCGTAAGTAGTACTCATAAGATGTTCCATTTTCTGAAGGTATTCAGTCATCGTAGCATCAGGATTTGCTTCGTTTTTTATTTTGTGTTCTTCTTTTTCTTTTTTAGAGGCAGGAAGATGATGAAAGTATCGCCCAAAATGTTTGCCGCAAAAGGAGTGGTATTCTTTTGTAAACAAGATAAAGTTGTGCCACATTTCATCAAGAATCAATAAATCATCTGGAATAAATATGCCTTTCAACTGGCAGATAAAAAGAAATTTACGCGTTTCTTTAAATAAATCCTGAGCCTCATCTTCATCCACATTATACATATCCCTAAATCTGGAAATTATATCTTCATTAGAATATAAAAGCATATTCTCAAGCTGGGATTTATCGATATCAACTATTTCTTTGTAAATTTGTGGCTCCATTTTTTTCAAGTATTAATGGTTAAATAAAACGGGAGTAGCAGCGCGAACTGCAACTCCCGTTTTTGTTTTGAATTACAGTGTAGCTGTACAGTGACCGCATTTGCTACAGTGTGTTCCTCCAACTGCGCTTTTTGCGGCAAGAATTGCTGCAATCAAAGCTTTTTTTGAATTTACCATCGTTTCAAGTATTAATTGTTATTGCCTACTCTTTTTTTTGGGTTTTCGGCTTACCCCAATTTTAATACTATTGTAAATATATAAATTATTTACATATCGCAACATTGTTGCGATAGTATTTTTTATTTATTTTTCATTTAAACTCAAAATGGATTTCGCCAAAACTGCCAATGATGTTGATGGTAACGATTGGAAATTTTAGTCTGCCAACTACACAGATAAGTTAACCTTTTTGCAACGCGAAAACCACTAAAAATTAGTGTAATAAGGCGTAATTACATCACTGGCAATCGATGTTTGGGGAACACGCATATTATAAAATTCAGAAATAAAGAATAGATTTTGCAGATAATTTATTCCGTATAATCAATTGGGATAATGCCGCTGATAGATTGGAAAGCGTATGAAAAGAATGAAATAAGTGAGGGTTTCACTTAATGGCATTTAAATATATAAATGATTGCAGATTTTTGATTAATCCACCCATGGTAAAGGGTCGTGCCAAAACTTTTCTAAAATCGGCAGAGACATTCACATCATCCGAGCATAGCGAAGTAGCAAAGAGCATTTTTTTAAGGTCAGATTGGTATTCTTTTTCTAAAAAATACAAATATTTGTTGGTTACACTTTCGCCTGTTGCGGCATTGGGATATTCGTTTAATACAAATTGATTCATAATGTGTTTGGGTTTTTAATTTGACATTTTTCGCAAGTACCTTCAATTAATAAATTCATCGTTTCCATTTTATTATTGCCTAATATTTCTAAATATTCAGCAGGTAAACCAGGAAGAGAAACTACGGTATCACAATCTTTGCATTTAAAATGAGATGTACCATTACAATTGGGTTTATGCAGGTTTAAAGCATAAATCGCTGTGCCGGATGCGTTACAAAATTTCTCTAAAATGCCTTTCTCGGAATAGGTTTGTAAATTCCTGAAAATGCTGGACCGATCGTGTTTTGAATGCAATATCTTCTCTAAATCCAATAAGCTAAAAGCCTTTTCAGAACCTAGAAAAACAGCCAAAACATCCAATCTGTTTTGGGTAATTTTGAGTCCGTTTTCTTTCAGAATTGCGGTGGCTTTTGGTATCATTTAGATCATTTTAAAAAAATCATTTCGAATTTGGGCGTCGCCAAACTGTCCGCCATATTCCACCGTAGTGGTTTTGCTGGATTTGTCGTTTACACCCCGGGTCGAAACACATAAATGTTCGGCTTCGACTACTACAATTACATCATCAGTTTGGAGAGCCGTTTTCAATTCGTTAAAAATTTGCATCGTCATCCGTTCCTGCACCTGGGGTCTTCTTCCAAAATATTGCACAATCCGATTCATTTTTGACAATCCAATAACTTTACCTGACGAAATGTAACCAATGTGCGCTTTGCCAATAATGGGTAAAAAATGATGTTCGCAGGAAGAATTGAAAGTAATATGGCTTTCGATCAACATTTTGTTGTACTCATATTTATTATCGAAAACCGAAATTTTGGGTTTGTTCTTGGGGTCTAATCCCGAAAAAAGTTCTTTTACGTACATTTTTGCCACTCGATAGGGCGTGCCGCTCAAACTGTCATCTGTTAAGTCCAGGCCCAATTCTTCCATTATTTTTTGATAATGAAACGATATAGCTTCTATTTTTTGGTCGTCTGTTTTGGCAAAAGCATCGCTTCGCAAAGGCGTTTCTACCGATGTCCCAATATGGTTGTCGCCAAGTGCATCGGCTTGTTTGTGTTTTATGTTTTTCATATGCTACTATTTATTGTTTTTTATCGGTCATGTGTAATTTGCATAGCCTCATTTGTGTTTATCTCATCGGTTACTATTTTATTTTGGTATTCGATGATTTTCAATTGCTACAAATTCTCGGAAATGCTCATTTCATTTTTCTAAAAAATAGAGTTGATGGTTTTCTAAATCTAATTTTCGGTAAAAACAGGTTTTTCTGTTTTTGCCTTGAGCGTTATTAGGTGTGACAAACGCCTCCTTTTTCGAGCGTAACTTTATAGCCAAATCCTGCCGTAACGTGTATAAACATGCCTAAACGTCCAATACTGCTTCGGCCTTTCAGCATCGGTACATAATTATGGGTTTTGGTATATTCTACGGTTCTGCCTAAATACAGTTTATTGGGTTCTAACAACAAGCCCGATTTTGGGATGCGAATCATCGATGCTTTATTTTCGGTTTTCATATCTAAAATAGCATTGTCATAAACCAATAATTCCTCGTGCAATCTCAAATTATAACTATTAGGATTGAGTTGTTTGGCATCGAATGGTTCGATCGAAATATCTGTTCCGAGTTTTTTCTCTATTTCTTTTCCGCTTAAAATCATTTAGAATGCAATTTTGTTGTTTATAGTTTTCATTAGCCTTCAATTTTTGAATTCTTTTCAGCTTTTGAATAGAACAGAGAATGAATCTCCAATTGGCTTTAGCCAAAAAGGCTGGATTTTGGCTAAAGCCATTTCATACTCTTTTATTTTATCCCTCTAAAGCTGCAGGCTATTCAAATTCAGCTAAAACAACAATTCATCAGCCTGTTATTTTAATTTCTTTTCTAAAATTTTCTATAAACTCTGAAATGAAAACTGCCCCTTTATCTCCTTCGCCATGCACCCGAATCGAAACTTTGTTTTCCTGATTTTCTTTTTCGCCAACAATAAGCATATAAGGAATTTTTTGTGTTTCGGCATCCCGAATTTTGCGGCCAATTTTCTCGTCACGTTCATCGACTTCAATTTGCAAATCGAATTCTTCATTGATTTGATTGGTAATTTCCTGACAATACGGAATGTATTTAGCCGCAATAGGCAGCACAATTACTTTGGTTGGTGCGAGCCAAACGGGGAAATTTCCGCCAGTATGTTCAATCAAAAGGGCAATAAACCGCTCCATAGAACCAAACAATGCCCGATGAATCATTACAGGTCGGTGTAAGGCATTATCGGTTCCTGTATAAGTCAAATCAAAATTTTCGGGCATCATATAATCTACCTGAATGGTACCAATTTGCCATTTTCTTCCAATGGCATCACGTACCATAAAATCTAATTTTGGACCATAAAATGCCGCTTCGCCTTCCTTGGTTGTGGTTTTCATTCCTCGCTCCTGGGTGGCTTCTATAATGGCATTTTCGGCTAAGTTCCACATTTCGTCTGTGCCCAAATAGTTTTCTTTATTTACAGAATCCCGCAAAGAAATTTGAGTCTGAAATTCAGTAAAACCTAGTTTTCCATAGACTAGATTCACTAAATCGACTACCTTCAAAAACTCTTCTTTAAGCTGGTCGGGTCGGCAATAAATGTGTGCATCGTCCTGGGTAAATCCCCGCACCCGGGTCAATCCGAGCAATTCGCCGCTTTGTTCGTAGCGATATACGGTACCAAATTCGGCATATTTTATGGGCATTTCTTTATAACTTCGGGGTTTGGTTGCGTATATTTTGCAATGATGCGGACAGTTCATTGGTTTCAAAAAGAATTCCTCATTTTCAGCTGGTGTTTTTATAGGCTGAAAAGCATCCTGACCATACTTGGCATAATGTCCCGAGGTGATATACAACTCTTTTTTACCGATATGCGGACTAGCCACGTGCTGGTAGCCTGCCCGCATTTGTATTTTTTTGAGAAACCCAATTAAATTTTGTCGCAAAGCTTCGCCTTTTGGAGCCCATAACGGCAAACCCATTCCGACTTGTTCATCAAAATAAAAAAGTTCTAATTCCTTGCCCAGTTTGCGGTGATCCCGTTGCTTTGCTTTTTCCAGAGCTTCGAGATACTGCTCAAGTTCTGCTTTTTTTGGAAACGAAATTCCATAGACACGAGTCAGTATTTTGTTTTTTTCGTTGGCACGCCAATAAGCGCCAGCAATAGCAGTAAGTTTAACGGCTTTGATAAATGAAGTATTCGGGATATGAGGACCTGCACACAAATCAGTAAAATTTCCGGTTTCGTAAAACGTAATCGTTCCATTAGGCAAACCTTCAATTAATTCTAATTTATAGCCGTTATAGTGTTGCATAAAAAAAGCAGTAGCTTCTTTTTTTGAAACTTCTTTTCGAATGTTCAATGATTTTTGTTGGGCTAATTCCAGTATTTTATTTTCGACTTTAACAAACTCGGCATCGGTAAATTTGTAATCGCCAAAATCAACATCATAATAAAATCCGTTTTCGATGGCTGGACCAGTTCCTAATTGAATGCCTGGGTATAACTCTTGTAAAGCTGCGCCAAGCAAATGAGCGGTGGTGTGCCAAAAAGCATTTTTGCCCTCATCGTCTTTCCAGGTCAGCAAATTGACTTTAGAGTTATTTTCTATGCTGGTATTTACATCTATAATTTGTCCGTTTGCACTTGCCACAAGAACTTCTTTGGCTAAAGAATTACTTATAGATTCAGCAACATCAAGCAAAGTAACCGATTTTTGATGGAATATTTTTTCTGTATTTGAAGGTAAGAATAGCGTAATCATAGTTGTTTTTTGGGTCTAAAAATTTGGATTGTTTCCGGGTTGCAAATCATAAACGGGCCTTCAAGTAAATCAATACAATAAGGTATGGCTGGAAAAATTGCTTTCAGGCAGGGTTCGATGGCACTTGGTTTTCCGGGAAGATTCACGATTAAGGTTTGGTTCCTGATTCCTGCCGTTTGTCTTGATAATATGGCGGTAGGAACGTAGGCAAGACTTTCCTGTCGCATTAATTCGCCAAAACCGGGCAGCATTTTTTGACAGGCTTTTTCGGTGGCTTCGGGTGTTACATCCCGCAATGCGGGACCTGTTCCTCCAGTGGTAAAAATGAGGCTGCAATTTTCGACATCGGATAAATAGAGTAATTTTTCGAGTATCAATTCTTCTTCATCAGGAATTATCAAATAAGCAAAATCGCAACTGTCATTGGTGTACTTATCGACTACATTTCTAATTACTTGTCCTGATAGGTCTTCGTAGATTCCTTTGCTAGCCCGGTCAGAAACGGTAAGAATTCCAATTTTTATTTTTCCCATTTTATGATAATTGCAGTTTTTTATTTTTAACAACAGCACTTTTAAGTAAACGCGCTATGGTTTTTAATTCCAGTTCCTTTCCAATAAAAACCAATTGGCTTTTTGAAATCTGCTGGTTTTTTGATGGAGTTATTACTACTGTTTTTCCTGTGGTCTGAACCAGAAAAACTTCATTTTCTGTATTCAAAACATAGCCCTTTATTCTATAAATTTGATGGTAATACAAATACAAGTTTTTAAAAAGTTCGTATTTCAATTTTTGAATATCAAAAAAATCATCTGTTTCATAAAGCATTGTTTTGATTTTATGAATACTTTCGGATTTATAAATAGTGTTAGGAGTGAGTGATTTTTCACTGTTTTCTGTTGCCAAATTCATTCGGTCTAACGAACCTTCCTGAGACAGAAAAATGCTTGTATATGGATTTATAGATTGTATGAAGTCTTTTATATCTGCAATAATTTCGGTTGTAACCAACGCTGATTTATTGATAACAATACAATCAGCAGCTACAATTTGCTTTTGTACTTCTGGATTTGAATCTTTATAGAAAAGTATATTTTCAGCATCAACAACAGTTATAATTTTCTTTAAATCGAAAGCTTCTGCTATAAAAAGCGATGTGAAATTTGCCGCAATTTCTCCAGCATCGGCAATGCCTGTGGTTTCTATAAACAAATTGTCAGCCTGGTTTTCTAAAGTATGAATTCGACCCAGGGTCTCCAATAACTGATTGTTTATCGAACAGCAAATACAGCCGTTTGTGAGTTCATAAACAGATTCAAATGTTCCGTTTACCAATGTGGCATCAATATTAATCTTACCAAATTCGTTTTCTATGACTACGTTTTTTTCAGAGGCAAATTGTTGCAACAAATTATTCAAAAGTGTTGTTTTTCCTGAGCCTAGAAATCCAGTTATGATGTAAACGTTGATTTTTTTGGGTTGTTCCATTTGGAAGTTTATTTCGATTGGGATTTATAGTTCAAAAGAGGTCCGACTATTATTTCGAGATTGTCAATTAGAACCATTTTGGTATTGATTTTCCAAATAGTTTCTAAACGGTATCATTATCCGGATGGTTAGATCTGATAAGATTGACTCGTTTTTTTTGAAGTTTTACCTGCCGTTTATCTTGGTAACGATGAACATTTCCAATACAGTAAAAGCAAGTTTTTTTGGATATTCTTTTAATTTAAAATACAGAATACCTCTCATCTTAAGATTTAAAATGATTGTTTTTTTAGCTATTTTAAAAATAATGGCGGTGCCCGAAGTAAAAAATGGCTTCCTTTAAAAAATGAAGAATATTCCTGGAAGTGAAATAAAGAAAAATGTATTAATGCATTATTTTTATGAAATTGAAAGACATCAAAATCAGATGTGGTGAATGAGCTAAAACTAAAATCACAAGTAAAACATTCTTCAGAAATGCTGTGATTATTGCTTATTTCTGTTTTGTTTTTGGAATAATGATGATAGCGTTTTGCTGCAAGTTGTTCAGAATGATGTTCATAAGAATGTATAAACTGAAACAGTATTGAAAACAATACTGACATTGACAGAAGAACATTGATTATAATAAATTTCTTTTTTTTCATTTCTGATAATTGCATTTGTAATTAATTAGTGCAGTTTAAAAGACAGTTGATTTATTGATGCCTTTATTACTTCCTTTAATGCAATTATGTTGCAAATATAAAAATCTTATCCATAAGCGCAACATTGTTGCGTTTTTTTGCTGTATAATAAATGAAATGCACTCTAAATATTAGAGAGAAATTAGCTGTTTTTTGCTTTTTTATAAGAAAGGATGATAGGTATTAAGCCAAAAAAACTGTAAAATCTATCTGCTGTTTCTATTTGATAACGGGGATTATTGCAGGCATAGAAAAAAGAAATAAATTTATAACATGGCTAACTTGCTGATAAATTTAACTTTTAAAAACCGCTGATTGAAGCATCAGCGGTTTTTGTGTATTTTAAAAAGAGGCAGCAGCTTCTAAAATTAATTCAGTGACCTCCTTGTCAGAATTCTTTGTAAAACTCATCATACTTATCATATTTAACCTATAAAAACCTTTTGGATCTGGGTAAATACTCGCTCCGCCTGAACTGGCTCTGCGTTCAAACAGGTTACCCAAACTTTCGCCTGTTTCCAAAGCAAATGCTGCGATATAAACTAAACCTGCTACCTTATCTTGATTTCCTGCTCCTAAATTTTGGGAGTCATTTTCGGAAAGAAATTATACGGAGATAATTATAAATAGTTTGTAGTCAAATTGGTTATCTAAAAAAAGCGTGTTTTTTTGAATGGATTAAGATTACTCCCAATCCATTCTTTTTTAACTTTTATCGCTTGTAATAGACCACTATACTTGCTTTGGCTAAGGTGTTGTTCCAAAGGTTAAAACCGACTATTGCCGGGTTTGTATTTTCATCAAGTCCCAGTTTTTCAGTTTTCAGGGCGTAAACTGTTATTAGATACTGATGAATCCCGTGACCTTCGGGAGGACAAGGACCACCATATCCTTTAATTCCGTAATCGGTAATGCTTTGAATCACTCCATTAGTTGTTAAATTCAGTTTAGTGTTTCCTGCATTTGTCATCAATTCATCTATGTTTGAAGGGATATCGAATACTACCCAATGCCAAAACCCACTTCCAGTAGGAGCATCAGGATCGTACATTGTAACTGCAAAGCTTTTCGTTCCTTCGGGAGCATTTTTCCATAGTAAATGAGGCGATTCGTTATTTCCTGAACAACCAAATCCATTGAATTCTTGTTTTTTTGTTGATTCTCCTCCCAAATTTTTGCTGGTTAGGGTAAATGTTTTTTGACCAAAAACTACTGCAGAGAAAATTAAGGACAGCATCAAAATTAAATTTGCTTTTTTCATTTTATTATGATTTAATATTCATGGCAAATTTAAGATGGGCAAGGTCAAATAAATTATAGGGTGCTGTTCAAAAAATGTTGCTAAAAGCTCAAACTTTATGATGCTGTTTGGGTGTGGCACCATATTTTGATTTATAGGCCTGAATAAAACTCGATAAATTCTCGTAACCGACTTCAAAATAGATTTCGGAAGGATTTTTTTGTTCCTGATCAAGCAAATAATGAGCGTGTTCCAATCTTTTGTTTTGAAACCATTTGATAGGAGATTCAGAATAGTATTTTTCAAATTCTCTTTTGAATGTTGAAACACTCTTATTACACAAAAAAGCCAACTCTTTTAATGTTAATTTACTCAATTGGTTGCTTTCTACTGTGTGAATGAATTTTTGTGTTGCATCACTGCTGTTTGTGATTAATGAATAAAGAAAATCAATACCATACATTTCTATTAGATAGAGCATTATTTCCTCAAATTTAACTTCTAATAGTTTGCTTTGTATATTTTTTGAGAGTTTAGAAATATCCAGCAGGCTGTTTACAAACCGCCTGATAAATTCATCATATTCAAATGAGTAAACAGATGTATGGTCAGCTGATTCAATTTTATTTAATTCAAGTTTTCTAATGAATTTTAATGCTATATCATTTGTAAAAAATAAGAGTACACTTCTATAGCTCTTAATATCAGAAAGTCTTTCGGTCATTAAACAATGACCTGATTTCATTATGATGAACCTGGAACTATTAATTGATAAAGATGTATTGTCAAAAACAACCTCTTTTGTGCCTTCTATCAAAAAGCTGAATGTGTTTTGGTTCAAAATAATTTGTTGTTTAGAAATTTCTTGCTGGCTGTGGTAATCAAAAACTTGTACAGCTTGTGAGGACTTTAAATTTAGTTCATTAGGAAGTGTAATTATTTTCATTTAGTTGCTATTGTTTCTAACATACAGCCGCAATTTACAAATTTAATAGCCCTACAGGTAACCAGGCATCGTTCTTTTGCTTCTTTTTTTTGTCGCCTGTACGGAATGCATCTCGCGTTTACTGTTTTATCAATTGTTAAATTTTTTCTTAAGACACCGTAAAATAAAATGAAAATCCTACTTGTATAAATAGATCATAATCAATAAACTACCTGTATTTATCTATAGTTTATAATTAAATTGAATACGGTAGATATATTTAATTTTAATAAAATAAGTAAAAAAATTACTATTAGTATAGTATTAATTATTATTTTTACCTAGTCTAAATAAGAATAAACAGCAATCCCGTTCTTACTATTGACAACGGATAAAAATAATAATGAAAAACAAAAGTACTCACGGTCATTTAAAAAAAATTATTACAG
Source organism: Flavobacterium piscis (assembly GCF_031457575.1). Lineage (GTDB taxonomy): Bacteria > Bacteroidota > Bacteroidia > Flavobacteriales > Flavobacteriaceae > Flavobacterium > Flavobacterium piscis_A. The sequence goes on from NZ_JAVDWQ010000012.1 coordinate 121,201, forward strand.
GCTTTGTTATAGTATATGCCAGTTTAATTCAAGCACAAAATAGCAATACAATCAGCGGTGTAATTTATCATTCTCAAAATCCACTATCGCAGTCAATTATTGTGCTGGAACCATCCGGTAAAACAGCAATATCAGATACTAATGGTTTTTTTTCAATTTCGGGATTATCAAATGGAATTTACACCATCAAAATCACTAATATGGGTTTTAAAGATTACATCCAAAAGATTACTTTAAGTGGACAGGCCACAAAACCGCTGCATATAGAAATGGAGCATGGTATTGACCTGAAAGAAGTCAATGTGACAAACCGTACTGTAAAGAACAATCCTGAAAATTTAATCAAAGCACAATATAGTGCAATGCCAGTAACGGTAATAGATCGCAAAACCATAGAACTTATGGGCAGCAGGAGACTTGATGAAATATTAAAAGAGCAGACCGGTATAGCTGTTGTTAATAACATCAGCGGCGGAGCAAGATCTGTCGGTGTTCAAATGCAGGGCTTTGGCAGCGAGTATATTATGGTGCTTATAGACGGTCAGCCAATGGTAGGGAGAAATAATGGTAACTTTGATCTTTCACGAATCAGTGTGTCCAATATTGAGCGTATTGAGATTATAAAAGGGGCATCTTCCAGTCTTTATGGAAGCGAAGCACTTGGCGGGATTATTAATATTATTACACGACATGGTGTAGTTGACCCGCAAATGCAGGCTTCTCTAAGTTATGGGTCGTTAAATATAATTGATGCGACATTAGAAGGTGAAACTCCCTTTTTACAAAACAAAGGGACAGCTAATATGGCTGCGAATTATTACAGGACAGACGGCTATAATACCAATTCTAAATATATTCAGGGTACTACTTCTCCGCCTTATGATAATTACAGCCTGCAGGGAAGATCGCGTTATCAGGTCAGTGAAAACAATTTTCTGGGGTTAAGCGGACGTTATGGCCTGCGACGTTCTTTCATGCAGAAGGATTTTGGCCTCGGCCACATATCCGGCGACAATCAGGACGAGCAGGACCTTAATCTTTCTGTTTCTTTTGATCATCGTTTTAATAGTGCTTTTAGAAGTATTACCAGATATTATCTCACTCACTATACTGCTGATATGAGCGTGGCGTGGCAGCAAAACAACAATGCCGTAAGTCAGGATGTTTTTAAACAGACACTCCATCGTATTGAACAGCAGTTTTCTTACAGCGGCAATAATTCCTGCCAGCTAGTTGGCGGTTTTGGCGGAAGTATCGAAAATATGAATGACGATGCACTTACCGGTGCAAATTCACTTGAAACATTTTTCTCTTATATTCAAGGTGAATGGACTCCTTTTCAAAAATTAAAAGCCGTGGGTGGTTTACGTTATGATCATACAAATAATTTTGGAGGAAGGCTGAACCCCAGTTTTGGACTCCAGTATTTTATTACACCTAAAATTACGTTTAAGGCAGGTATTGGCACGGGGTTTAAAGCCCCGGATTTCAAAACGAACTACTTAGTTTTTTATAATTCAGGCAACAATTATCTGGTAATTGGTAATGCCGTTCTCTTACCTACACTGCAGGAGTTACAACAGGATGGACAGATTAGTGAAATAAGACAGTATATACTAAATCAGACAGCCGGAAACCTGCAGGCAGAAAAAAGTACATCTTACAATGCGGGCCTCGTTCTGGAACCTTCAAAAACTTTTAAAATCGAGGGAAGTGCATTTTATCATAAAATAACAAATCAGATTAATAGCATACAAGTGGCTACTGGTACCAATAATCGAATTATTTATACCTACCAAAACCTGCCCCGGGCAGTAAACAAAGGATTTGAGCTTGCCTTAAAATTCAGTCCAATAAAAAACATGGAAATAAGCACCGGCTATCAATACTTAATTGCTCAGGATCTTAGTGTTAAAGACAGTATTAGAGCGGGCAAATGGCCTTATAGCCAAAACATACATGATCCGGCAACAGGAAACTCCTATAAGCCACGCCCGTCAGACTACTGGGGAATTGAAAACCGCTCCCGTCACATGGCCAATACTTCTATTTTTTATCGCTATAATCCCTGGAAAATTAATGCCAGCGTTAGAGTAAATTTCAGAGGTAAATACCCATTTGGGGATCGTAATGGTAACCAGTTCATTGATAAATACGACATTTTTGTAAAAGATTATTATCTGACCAATGTCAGTCTGGAAAAACAACTGTTAAAAGATCACCTGAGTATCAGATTTACTGCCGATAATATTTTTAACTATACCGATCCTTTAATGCCCGGTCAGCCCGGAAGAATACTCCTCTTCGGTTTAAGCTATCGTTTCTTTAAAGACTAATAAAAATAATAACCAATAAATATTTCCCAAATGATAATAAATAAAACAATTAAAAAATGGAATATGTTACTGCTTATGCTAACAGTGATCAACTTTATCGCATGCAGCAGTAACGATGAAGATACAGTTGCCTCACTTGAAGATGGTAAAAGCACTGTCATTAGCGATCTTGCCGGAGATACAGGAGCCTCAATGGGTGATGGAACAAATGGGAAGGAACAAAGAAGTTTCCATACATTCCTTTTTCGTTTCAGTGATCAAAAACAAATATGGCTGCACACCAAAGCGGATTCATTACAATATATGAAAACAGCGGACTGGGATATTGCTTTTACCGGACCATACAACAGTGAGGTTTTTATAAATAATGCTACATACCAATACAATCCCGGATATGAAGGGGTTGCTGAAAATACAGCTGTAATCCTTCTTAATGATACTTATAAGAATGTAACACAAGCACCCGCCGACACTGATTTTGACAATAGTGAAATTACTAAAATTGGATGGGCATCTTCTGAGAGTTCTCCGGGCTGGTTTTACTACAGTTTAAGCAGTCATATCATGCAGGCGATTCCTGATCGTACGTATGCCATAAGGCTTCCAAACGGGAAATATGCAAAATTACAGCTTGTAAATGCCTATAAAGGAAATCCCCCTGCTGTAACCGACCTTAACTGGCCAGCACCTTATTTTACATTTAGATATTATGTACAAGCTGATGGAAGCAAAAATTTAAACACAAAATAATATAATCCTATGAAAAAAACTAAAGCCTTAATTAAGAAAATCCCACAGGGAATACTGGCGATCTTTCTTATTACTGCATTATTCACAGCATGCTCATCTGATGACAAACCAGCCAAAGAAAACACTGAAACAGAAATACCGGATACGGGTTTGTTTTATAAAGTAATAAGTGTAAAAAATTATCAAGGCAGTACTTCGGATGAAAATCCAACTGCTCCATCGGCAACGCTGTATTATAGTCTTGAAGAAAATAAAGCAGTAGACGGATCTTACAAAAAAACTAAAAAATGGGATTTAGCTTTTGGCGGACTTTACGCCAGCTTTTTATCAGGTAATAATGGTAGTAACACACAAAACAATGGTTCTCTTGCAGGCGGTATTGGCGGTATTACAATCGTCGAGAAGCATTTTAACGATGTGGTTGATGTGCCGGCAGACAGTGAGTTCAAAACAGGCATAGATCTTATTGGTACAGATGATTCCGGTTCTTTTGGTAACGGAATGGGCTGGTATTTATATGATTTTGGAGGAGAAGTTGTAACTAATGGAACTGATCCGCAGAAAGCTCACGTTGCTTATGCACTTGGAGAGCCGCTTACTATTGCCAATGGTTCAGTTATTCCTGCAAGAACAATTATTCTTAAAACTGCAAATGGAAGTTATGCTAAAATAAAAATGATTTCTGTTTACAAAGATGTTTATACTCCGGCTGAATGGTTCAAAGATACCCCGCATATGTACTACACCTTTGATTATGTGATGGTACCGGCCGGAAGCACCAAATTTGAAATTAAATAACCAATTCCAAACAATAATGAATACTAAAATCATCAAATTAAAAACACCTTTGTTTTTTACTGCTTTTGTACTATTTAGTCTCTTAACCTCATGTGATAATGAAGAAGAAAGATGGACAGATGTAAAAGAAGATCCTGTTACTGAAATCATTACAGATCTTGATGCCAGACGAATTATATCTTTTAAAGTAACAAACCCTGGTGAAGCCCAGGCCATTTACAGCGCTGTGAATAATCTGGAAAAAACGATAACAGTTTATCTGCCATCTTACTATCAATATGAGTACCTTGAAACAGTTATAACACTTCCGGAAAAAACAACTATTTCTCCTGCAGCTACAGAGCTGATTCCTGTATTCAGCCAAACACCTGTAACCTACACTACAAAAGCCGCAGATGGTACTACTGCTGTTTACACGGTAAAGATTGTCATACAACAGCCAAAACTGGTTTTAAAAGAATTATCGAGTGAAACATCTACGTATTCACTACCAGTTTCCAATACTTTGATTTTAAAAGGAGAAAATTTCATTCCTTCTTATGAAGTAACAAAAGTTTTTGTAGTAGATGCACATGGAAATAAAAAATGGCAGATGAAACAATATAACGAAGGGCTGGATATTGAAAGCTTTACTGCTAAATATTCTTTTATAGATAATATTAATACTGTTGTGACATTGGAGGCTGGAACTGATTACTGGATCATGATGGAAAGCTATAATCTATCGGTTACTATGCAGTATCCTATTAGAATTACAAAATAAACACAAAATAAAAAAATGCCTGTTTTTTCAGCCGGGGTAATGAATAAAGCCAATTAATCTATTAATATAAATAATTATGAAAAAAATAATCTTATCAATAATAGCATTGGCTGCTATTTCAATTACATCATGTAGTTCTGACGATCAAACTGCTGATTCACAAGTATTAGCCAAAGAGCAACAAGTTTCTAATACAACTAAAAAAAGTGCTCTGGTACTATGTTCATCAACCTCAACATCAGTAACAGTAAACAGATGGCAGGCCCCATCATCTGTTGATGCAAACTGGACACCAGTTGCTGTGGCAATTGGAAGCGTTAATGTACAATGGGAAGGTATATATGGAGGATCTATACGTCCTGCAGGTAATACGGACCAATGGTATGTAGGTACAGTAGACCTAGATCAGACTTGTGAAGACTATGATCTTTGGAGCGGAAGTATTGTAGTTAAAAATGCTTCAGGAAACGTTGGTAGTGCACCGGCATCTGATCCTTATAATGTATTAGGATATGATGGAAGTATTTCAGGATCAAATTATGGACTAGGATATTATTCATACAATATCACTACACACGTTATGACTCCTGCAAAAGCTATCGTAATCTGGAAAGTAACAGGTACTGGTCTTAATTCACAATCTATTACAGATCCTACAACAGCTACAGAAGCCTATTTGGTGAAAGTAACCGGTATTGTGCCAGGCGCTTCAAGCAGTACAATCAGCTACAACTGGACACAGGTAAAATAATTAATAACAATGCATAAAAAAAAACATGGGTTCATGACATAATTAAAGGCAAATGCAGTAAAGCTTGACCGGCGATCTCTGTATAATACCACTATCATATCATTCCCCCATGACTATCAAACGGCTTTTTAAATTACCGTAAGCATTGAAATTACAGGCATTTTAAAAAATAAAAGCCTACTTATTCAATAAGTGGCAAAACTAATAAATAAAATTATTTAAAAATCAGATAACCAATACAATCATGAATAAAAAAAACAATACCAATATCTTTATAATTGGAATACTTTTTTTATCAGTATTATTTTTTTCGTGCGATACCGAATATATTGATAAAGTAAATACTATTCCGGGCGATGTAATAAAAGTTCCCGGATACACTCAAATTGAGTCTTTTACTGTAAAAGACACTGAAAATAATGCTGTAAGTGCTGCTATTACCGAGGAGAATATTATCGTTACCTGGAGTGTAAATACAGCACTTCCGGAAACTATTAAACCTGAAATTATTTTAGGTACAGAAGCTGTTATTTCTCCAGCATCTGGTGCAGAAGTCGCTTTTAAAGACGGTACAGTATATACCGTTACCTCAAAAGCAGGAACAACAAAAAAATATACTTTAAAAATAGACTTCAGGCAGCAGGAGCCTAGATCCTGGACTACAGCTGCAGGAGAAACTTATAGAAAAGGCGTGCTGCAAAAATTGACTAATATTGGTACTTCTGGTAACACAAGCACCATAAATAATTTATGGATGAGTATTGAAAACACAAGAGTGTATCTTGTATCTGCTGCTGATCAGAAAACCGAATATACAGCAGAAATAGGATATATGGGAAGTGGTATAAGCGGTACAGCATATACTGATTACGGTGTGTATTACTTTCTGCCGGAAGATATGCCTTTAGGAATGTATGATTTACGTATACAAAACGGAATCTATACCCTGCAAAACCAAAGTGTAGAAAACAGATTTAAAATCAATGTTATTGAACCTGACTCTTTTAAAGCCGAATTGGTTGGCTCTCCTGTTGAAAAACAAGACGGGGAAACATTTGAAGTAAGAGGCGGAATGTTGAATACTGTGACTGCTGTTGAGATGTACAGTAGTACTGCTGCTACTTTAATTTATCCTTTAGAGGTGGTAAGCTCTACTCCATACAGAATTGTATTAAAAGTGCCTGCGGGAACACCTGCCGGAACATACAATCGAGTAAGATTTATTAGAGGTACTGCCAATACACTCACTGCCTATACCGTAACTGTTAAGTAATCTTCGGTGTAGTATCGATATGCTAACAAAAAGCTGATAAAACTAGTTGAGAAAAATGAAGAGTGAGCTTAAGCCATATTTTGTTCTTTAAAAACCATAAAAAAGCCTGTTGAATCAATGATTTACAGGCTTTTAAAATATTCTTGTGAACTCCTTGGTACAAAATCCGAACCTTTTATTAGACGATTTTCAGGTTTTAAGCGAGTTAACAGAGGTTTAAAAAGAAAAGTATTTGATTTTTAAAGTTTTTTATAAGGGTTAAATGAACTGAATACAAATCTCTTTAATTTAAAACTCGTATCACCGGTGCGAGTTTTAAATACTTCTTCGATAAATTCATTTAAGTTCTATCTAATTGCAATAGAGTACATATATTAGCATTTTTATAATCGAATTTCAAACGAATATTTAAGATATTGGTCATCTCAAAACTAATCCTTATACTTTTTATTAGAAATTTTAATTCTAACCAGTGGTTTAAAATTGTTTTTATATTATTTTTAAAATCGGCCGCGTCTTTACGAATTTAAAATCGCTCTCGGCGTATTTAAACCCTTTTCATTCGTATTGATATTTGACAGCTATGTCCTATTTCTTTTTTATATACTTGTAAAAGATTAAAAGACAATAAAGCTAATGTAAAACCAGTAACGTTATTGATTATCGCCCTCTCTATACCTTTGTCTTTGGACAAGAAATAAAAGGTGATGAATAATTTTGGTGCATTTCATATGTCCGGTACAACTGATGCAGGAAAAGTTGAATTTAATCAAAGTAATAAAAAAAGCAAGAGAGAGACCTATGGGATAGCCAAAATGCTGGCCGTACTTAACCTACAGTTATCTGCGTTGAGGTGGTGCCCAGAGAAAATGAAGGTATAAATCTGGATTACTCCAAATTTGTAATTGACCCAAATCACAAGGCTAATTATTCAGGGAAAATTGAATTGATTGCTTATCAGTTTGGTAAACTATCTGGTGTACAGAAAATATACGGTATCGATGAACAGGAAACAGCCCCTTATTAATTAGTTTATTTGGAATGAATTGAAGACCAAACCGACAGCCTCACCTCCAAAAATATATGGAATTGTTTTTAAAGAATTTGATGGAATAGATACACTATCCACACCTGAGAAACTAAAATACATGAACACACCGGACTATTGGGATAGATCTATAAATATAAATGCCGACATCTTGGTGCACAATGCCACAACAGGAAATTTTGAAGGGGTCGATGAAGCCGCAAAATTTTACAGGAGGAACTTAAGGATTTATTCCAACTTAAACCAAATTCCGCTGAATGAAAATGATAGGGTTTTTATCATCATAGGTAATAAACATACAGCCTTTTTCAATGAATTTATAAAAAGAAGCCCCAAATAGGAGTTGGTAGAAGTATCGGGGTTACCTAAAATAACGCTTTTAAATCTGTGGCACAAACATAAATATATCAAACAATTATATTTTCAGCCTTTATATTGGTAGGAATATTAAGAAATGGCAAAACCTTGAAAAATGATGAAATGTACAATAAAATATATTCTAATCTTACTTCTCATCCCTTTGCAGTTCGTAGCACAAGAGAGCTATCAAAATGTAAAGAAAAACGTAGAAAAATCCCTTCAAACCTACACAAAAAACGGAAAAATAAATACGTACTTAAATACCATTATTTCAAATTTTAATGAATCTAAAAAAAATGAATTAAAGGATTTAAAAAAAGATAATGTTGGTATTTGTATTGTACTTTCAGAAGATAATCCAGATTTAATAATTTCACCTGCAAAATATACTTTTGACGATGAAAAAATAAATATTTCAGGAATTGGCCCACAAAATCCCAGTAAATTGCCCGATTATATGGAAGAATATGTGCAAAAATACCTTACTGAATTTGAAAGCATTGGTAGTACTATATTATTTCAAAAACTTATCTTAAAGAGAATTGCAACTGAAGGCACACTTACCGAAAACAAAACGGAATCTATTGTAAATGAACCGAATACTGTTTCCTTTATACGTGGAAATGACGATTGGATGTATATTATAAGTATCGACGATGATTATAAAAATTTAGCCAATCCAAGAATTATGGTGTACTGCTTTAAAAAATCTATTTCTGGAAAAGATATTTTTAACTTAAATAATTCTTTGGAAGATGCTGAAAAAAGAAGAGAAAACAAGCAAGCTAAACACGAAGAAGACCGAGAAAAATACCCTTTATATCACGATTTTAGGATAGATGATTTAAGAATAGGTTTGAAACAACTTATAAAATATGAACCCTACAAATCCAATCAAGAATTACTCAATCACGCCAACAAATTAAATGAAAAATTAGACCGTTTTAGCATTCGGAATTATGTAAAAGAACTCAATTATCTTGTGGATTTAAAAATAAGTGAGGCGTTTTTAAAAGAACATTTTGATGATCCTCCACACGGAGAGTATGAAGTTGAAAATATTACGCATTTATCGGCTCATAGTTTGGGCGATATTTATTTTTCACAAGGAAATTATCAGCTTGCTAAAGAATTTTATACAAAAGCTATTTTCACAAATCCATTAATTGAATTAAGTGGGACAACGGTTGGAAAAGACGTAGACAGAACTATTTATGACCTTGCTAAAAACGCCTATAAAGCAGGAAAAAAAGACGAAGCTTATGCTTTTTTAATTGCGCTGATGTTGGATAGCAATATAGATACAAAAGAAGATATTAATATTTATTTCAAAGAAGAAAATGAAGATAAAAAGCAATTCAAAAAAGATTTAGATAAAGCCCTAAAAACACTTAAAAAGGGAGAAAAATACAGCTACACCTTTACATTTAAGGGAAATGAAGTTTTTTTTATTCCAATATTGCAGGCTACTGTAAAATCATTTCAAGAAGTCTTTAAAAGTCAAGAATTTTATAAATCGTTGGAATAAATAAAAATATTGACACCAGCATCGGTTTTATGCAAGTAGGGCTGAAGGAATTCTAATGCCTCACCTGCATAAAGCCGTGAACCGAATAAACCATGATCAAGAAAACCTACTTAATAGCATCAATATGCCTACTATTTTCTTGTGGCACCGGACTCAGGGTAAGCCAGAGAAATTTTGAGCCGATTGACAAAGATTTCTCTAAATCTTTTATCAATCAGTCTTTCAAAACAAGTAAGTCGATAGCTGCCCCCATCAATGGGCCTAAGCTTTTGTCGCTATTTGGGATTTCAAATAGCGAAGCAGAAATGGTCACCTTAACATTTAAAAACAATAATTTGTTAGATATTATCTACAAAGATAGCTCCATTACCAAAACCCTAACGTTTGAAGTAAAACATGCTCGTAAAGGGTATCTTGAAATTTCAGCGGTACATAAAAACATCCAAATCCCTCCTATTATTCCCTTTTTGTACAGTAATGTGGATTTGAAAAGGACTAGAATCGGCTTCACAACCAACAATGAGTTGATCATAGACCATAAATGGGAAAAATCTGGAAGCTTTTTATTATTTATGGGCGGTGCAGGCGGGCGGACGCTATACTTTTTTAAGTCGTCCAACAAACAAAGCCCCTAATCTCCAATTATGACCCCAAATGTTCAATACTATGTTAGCGGTAATTTTTCGGAACCGACCAATACTTAAATAAATCATAGATGAAAAAGACAATTCAGGAACATATTCTAATAAGATGTCTTGTAGGGATAATTCCGTTAATTTTATTTGCTTTGACATTTCTTAACGATAAAACAAGCGGAAATGATTTTATTGGCTCAAACACTATAAAAATAGTACTTGGTTTTGGCATTTTGACTATTTGGTGTATTTGGATTTTGATAGAAGCAATTATGCTTATATTAAAAAAACAAAAGCATTTTGCCTTTGCTAATTTTGTTTTGCTAATCATTTTAATTGGGCTTTTTATGGCCTCGCTATACATAAATCACACTTATAATTAAAATGAAAAACCAGTATTACAATTTTCAATTTTACCATTTATGATAGCTTGCCAAAACAAAAAAATGCAAACTTAAATTAGCACAGCAGATAACATTTTAACCCATGTATTATGAGCCCATTTTTTAATTTCATTATCATCATTCTTATGTTTCAATCATGTAGCCAGATTTCTGAGAGGGAGCAGCCTTTGGTTCTGGAGAAAAATAGTCAATTTGATCTGGAAAGAATTGATTTCCAGGAAAACTTGCACAAACTTTATTCTAAATACCTTTTAATAGATGATTTTAGGTACGATAGTGTGACGGACGGTAAATTGACGGATGATATGCTACGTTATAAAATTAGTAATCTCATTACCGATGCTTATCATTTGGAAGTCCCGCAAAAAGACTTCGGATTTGTGTTTAGAAGCCCCACCTTGGACAGTGTTGCCCTATTTGCAGGCATATACTTTAAGCAACTTTCTACACTGGCGGACACCAACAAAAAACCTGTAGCATTTTATGCCGAAGCAGAAGTAAAAACGGAAAAAGAACAACGGGATTTTTTGGCAACAATAAAGAACAAATATGGTGAGCCCAAACATGCCTTTTTTATTAGCCATGAATTTAATATTTGCTCTTATGAGTGGGTCTTGGCGGATAGGACTCTGGAAATCCAAACCTCTTATGGCAACCGTTTCTCATGGGGTTTCGGTTCAGAAGATGGTGTAAATGAAACCTATTACAAGATTGATATGCTCATTATGGACAATCTTCAAAAAGAAAACATCTATAAAGCACACCTTTTCGAATTTCCGGATAAACTATTGTACGATGGTAAGTACTACAGCTATAAAGACTTTCAGTTCGAAAAATTATCAGTTTTTAGGGACGAATTTCTCTTAAAATCTACGAACGAGGCCTTGGTCAAAGAAGAGCACAACCTCTATAGTATTAGCAGGGCTGAAAACGGACAATCTGATGAAAATGGTGAAGATTCGGTTGAAGAAGAGGACGGAGATAGCATTTACGATATGAGTAAACCAGAAAATGAATAATATTATGATAACTACAGGGATTATATGGAGAGGCATCTTCTTACTAGTGCCCTTAATAGGCATTACGCTTTGGTTTCTCTACGATGGAGGTATTGGATCTGGATAATCGGGTTTCTATTGCTTTACCAAATTGTGCTGTTATCAAACCTTATCCTTAACTATAATAAAAGAGGATTTAACAAAGAAAACAAAATTTTCATGTTAGCAGGCTTGCTTTTATTGGTAATTGCCACTGTGTTTTTTATTGGTGAACTATAAAGTTTAAGACAGTAATTCTATCTGAAAATATAAAAATACAATTGAATAACCATTGTTAAGCAGTAATTAAAATTACAGACTCAGCTTGTCTAAATTGCCCTGTTTTTGAAGAAGTTTTGATATTATAGCTTTGGTATTTCTTTATTATTTATACAAAATACAGGATGAAAAGGTCTATTTATATTCTCAACAGTATTTTAAATTTTCAGAACAATATAAATTAATTCGCATGAATAAATTATTAATTATATTAAGTTTTTTTATGGTGTCCTGTAAAAATGGAATAAAATTTACAGCATTGAATAAACAAAGAGAAACTGGTGTTCATGATAGGGATGATGAGCGAAAAGGTAAAAAATATTATTATCAAAGTGTATTGGTTTCTAATCTTCCAGCTGAAAATAAAACACTAAAATCGTTACTATTGAATTATCATGAAAAAAATATAGATTCGGTTTTTCAAGACAAAAAGGTTATTACATTTTCAACAACATTTTATATCGAAAACAGTAAAACGTCTTATTTTATTAAAAACCCGGAGGATCCGGGAGGGTTTTCCAGTGAAATATTAATAGACTATTATGATGAGTTTGGCATTGCTGAAATTATTACAAAACGAATCGGCAACGCTTCTCAATTAAAAACAGAAATAACTTTTACAGATAAATAAAATAAAATGAGAAAGATAATTCTTTATTTGTTGGTCTTGTTTTTTGCTTCGTCATGTGTTACAAGGTTAGAGTCTCCATTAATGCAAGGCTACATTTATGACTCTAATAAAACGCCTTTAGAGGAAGTACAGGTATGCCTTAATGAAGAATGTATTTTAACAAATAAGAAAGGATACTTTAATTTTAAAAGAAAAACCTATATAGAATTTGTTAGGATTGGTGGAGAAGCCCCTCCACTAATTTATAATTTGTCCATATCAAAAAAAACGTACAAGGATACTATTATTTCCTATCGTAGTTTATATGGAGGGGCAGATGTCGATTTAGAAATAGAATACAACAATATAGTTTTAAAACCAAAAGCTGAAAAGTGAATACTTTTAATTTGGCTTTTCCAAAAAGCGAATAAATATTTCTAAAAACACTAAAAGCCATCATTTGCTTTTACAAGGAAAAACCATCGTTTGTTTAAAATTTAATACTCTAAAATGAAAATAATTAAAATTTTAAAACTAAAGTATTTACTAATAATTCTATTATTAAACATCTCTTGTAAAAAAGAATCCAATAATCAACCTGGTACTGCTGCAGAAGAAATCCCTGTAGAAAATTCTGTTTCTAAGAATAAGGAACAAAATGCCTCTTTTGTTGTTTCTTGTGGTTCAGGATGTGCTATGACTTATTATGAAGATAATGTTATTATTTTAGAGACATCACGTGAAGTAAAATTTAAGGTAGAAATGTATATAGATGAAGTTTTAAACGACACCTATTTTGAAACTTATATATTTAAATGCAATGAGGAAAAGGTTTCAGTAATCAATTTAAAAGGAAAAAATGACAACCTGTTAGAAAGTAATCTTCCAGAAATTAGAAACAATTTTGAAGAATATGGAAATATGTTATGTTCAAAATACAAATCAAATAATGGAATAAAAACTAGTGAAAATTGTTTGAAAGAGTCCAATTTTAAACTACCCTTTAATCAAAAAATAAATAACAAAACAATTACATACCATAAACTAGAATGTAAAACTATTTCTGGGGTAGATAAATTCCTTTGTGATGAAGCCTCTTTACGTTACATTTCATTACCCGATTATAAAGACGTAAATGTTATTCTTGTTCCTATGGATTATGGGGACTTTAATTATCGCTATTATTTACTTACGATATTTAATAACAACGTTATTTCAAGTGAGTTTGTTGAAGGAGAATGGTATGAACCTGAAGATGATACTTATAAAGAGTTTACAAGTTTTACTATTAATGAGAATTATAATATCAAGATTAAAACGGAAATCATAGAAAACGGAAACTTAAGTCTGAAAGAAGAAATTAACTTTAAAATTTCTGATACTGGTAAATTAGAAAAAATAAAATAATTTTATGAAACACCTATTCTACATTCTTTTAATACTCTCTTTTTCGTGTAAAAATAAAGCAGATTCAGACACAAACAACAATATAGCCAATGGAATTGTTTTAAATTTAGATAAAACAACTTTATTGATAAAAGGGGTTACTTCTATAAATGATTCAACTAAAGTCAACAATGATTACGACATTAAAAAAAATAGTAATCAAATAACAATAACACCACTATTTTTAGAAAGTGATTTATTAGATAATAAAGAAATTGAAATTATAGGAGATGAATTTTCTAAAATTGAAATAATTTTCACATATGATGCTATTTTCAGTGGAGAAGAAAAGAGAGATTATACTCTTAATTTTAAAACTGATACGCTTTTAAATATTGACATCAAGAATAGACATTTTTTCATACCTAATTCAGATGAAATAAAAAAACACATCAGCAAAAAGTTTGATTTAAATAAAGTTATTGAAAAAAGTTATTTAATTAATTACTACCATTACCAAGATATTATCAAAAATCCTGATAGGTTTGGAACTTCTGACTATAAATATGCAAATGAGTTTCTTAACAAGAAACAATCCGATTTTAAATCATTAGAAGAGTTATTAACTGAAATTGATTATTCTAAAATAACTATAAAACTTTTTAAAAATAATAGGGAAGAATATACAATAGTATATGATAGAGGATTTAAAAAATCAGAATTAGATTTTGACAAAGTAAACAGAATAACTAATGATTATTATAATCTTGAAAGCATATTATTGAATTTAAAATCAAACAAATATAAAGTTGAAGTATTAGAAAGAACGGATTTAAAAGATAAAGAAAATGTGCAACATAATTCAAATCCAATAGTAATTTTACAAAAACAAGACAAAGATTATATAAGATTAAAAGAAAATGCTCAATTAATTTTTGATTACGATGATAATTGTCCAACTGATGGTTTTACCAGAATAGTTTCTAAAAATGAATATTTTACAATTGAGCAAACATTTTGCTCAGATTTTAAATTTGTTAATTCATATACTACATTTAGAATTGATGAAAATACTAACGAAATATATCTCCATAAGTATGGAGAAGAGTATACTGATAGAAGCAACCCCGACAAAGATATTCCGTCTAAAATTTTGACTACAAAATATTTTGGAAAAGTGAAATTTGAAGATGTTAATGAATATTTCCTGAAAAATTTAAGGCAAAATAAAACAAATAAATAATCAATGAAACACGCTTTATATATTCTCCTGACACTATTATTCTCTTGCAAAGACAAAAACAATAATGATTTTGCAGAAGAAAACATCCTCAACAACAACTACAAGCAAATCGTTATTAATTGCCAAGGTACAGATGCTTCTTCCAGATGCGAAAACAAAGAAAAAGAGATTGCCTTTACTAATTTAATTAATAATGGAAAGACCGTAATTGATTTTAAATATAAAGACCAAAATTATATTCATTCTTTAAATGAGCAAATCACAGATTTAGGATTAAAAAGTTATCTATTTGAGAATGATAAAAAAATGATTTTGATTTTGGATTCATTTCTGGAATATGGCCATAAATTTTACACCTATTTTATTGAAGAAAACAAAATAAAATACATAGGTTCCAATGAATTCGCATTTCAGTTTGATGAAAATGAAATTGAATTAAAATATAATTTTATCATTTCGGAAAAAGAAAATCTTATAAATTTAAATTTGGGTTCCTCTTATGAAAATATAAATTTAAACAATGCAATAGTATTGCCTTTAAATGACACTAATTCTTCTGAATATAAAAATTCAATTGATGTTTCAGGCTCTTGGAAATTAGAGTGCAATAGTGAATTATTAACTTTTGATATTTCTAAAAACAAAGTATATCTGTTTTTAAATTCTGATAATTCAATATACATAAACATTTTACTTAAAGAAGTTAAGGGAAAAGATGACGAATATACCCTGCATTTTTTTAATACTGAATCTCAAAATGAATTTTATGAGGATATTGGTAACGTGAAGGATAAAGAAATCTCAAAAGATCAAAGCATTGCAAAAATTTCATTTACTGATAACAATACTATGTTATTGAATTGGATTGGTTTGTATAATATTAAAACTAATAAATTACAATTTGTAGAAGATTTTATCTTTTTAAAAGAAAACAATAATGTAAATCCAATTACATTAAAAAAGTGTGACTAATACAGATGAAAATATTAATTTTATATATGGCTCTATTTACATTTTCAATTGGTTGCAAAACCTCTTCACAGGAAGAGCACAGTGTGAAAAATTTGAAAAAGAGTTTCAAAGCTAAAGATGAGGCCTTTTTTTAGATCAGTTCCCAAAAGACTTTGATGAATTCAACAACTATTTTGGGTGGGATTTTGACAAAGATGAGCCAAGAGAATTATATAATGAAAGCAATGATTACACATTGATTATTGGTTTAATTTATTGGTCTCAAAAATAGTTAAAACTATGCGCTTTAGTGCATTTCGCTTTCAGCTTCTAAAAATACTATATTTGTTTTATTGATTTTCAAAGAACAAATGGTCATTCAGTTTCTCTCCTTACTGCTCATATAGTTTGGGTTACAAAGTATCGTTATCCTGTCTTGGAAGGAGATATAAAGATTAGATGTCGAACGATATTAATACAGATTTGTGAAGCAGAAGATATTCAAATTTTGAAAGGTGTTGTTTCAAAAGACCACATACATATGCATATTGAGTATCGTCCATCTCAGGATATTAGTTCAATAGTAAAGTTGATGAAAGGACGTTCATCAAGAAAACTTCAGATGGAATTTTCAGAATTGAAAAAAAGATATAACTACAATGTAGATTTATATAAAAACTTTTTCAATACAGACATAAAAGACAATGTCAATTACATAAGCTTAGATGTAAATAATAATGATTTGCCACCGTTTAAAGATTATTTCCTGGAAGCAGGTGATGCAATTTATGAAAACAATTGTTTATTCTTAAATTATAAAAGATACGTTGTTTGCTTCAAAAAAGAAGATAAATACAAAGTTTCGGATAAAAAATCAAGTGAATTACCTTTTGATTTTGAAAGAGTTTATAGATTATGCCAAAAAGACAATAGATCACTTTGTAAGGAATTATGCAATAATGAATATCATGTATTTGAGCTTAAAAATGAAAGTGAGTTAAAAGAAAACTTAAAGCTAAAACTTAACAATAAGAATCCTTTTATTATTATAAATTAAATACATAACTATTAAATGAAATCAATTTAACAGTTATAATAACTGAAACTGATGAAGAATGGTGATCAATTTATAGTAAGTTTAAAAGACAATACTATTATTGATATATTGTCAAATGATGAGGATGATTTTTTTCATTCAAGAAATTTTGTTGTTAATAAAGATTTAACAATTACTGTTTATGAAATTAATGGATTACACCCAAAAGAAAAAATTAATTTAACTTATAAGATTAATAATGATGGCACATTTGTTAAAAAATAATTTCAATGGATCGATCCAAAAATTATAAAAAAAAGCACATTGAATAGCACAGAAATTGCAGAAATGGATACAAAACGGATGGGCAACACCAGGGAACTAAAACGGAAATTATTTTTGCAAATACACAATAGCACAACATAAAAACAATGATTAACTTAGCTCCTTTAGTATCCTTAAAAAAAACACATTGAGTTTACCCAAAATCCTCATCATTGAAGACGAAAACAATATTAGAAAAGAACTGGAATGGCTTGTAAGCAAAAGGCAGGAATTTAACCTTTTGGGCAGTGCTACATGCGTTAAAGATGCCGTTAAAAAGATTGTACAGTTAAAACCCGATTTGGTTTTAATGGATATCCAATTGCCCGATGGTAACGCTTTTGAAGTGTTAAATCAAATACCAGACCCATCTTTTTCCATAATTTTTATTACCGCCTTTAACCATTTTGCCATTAAAGCCATTAAACACGGTGCCATGGACTATCTCTTAAAACCAGTGGATGAAGAAGAGTTATATAATGCACTGGACAATTATAATCGGGATAATTCCTTCTTTACCTCCAAGCAACTGGAAATTATAAATGAGCACCAAAAAAACGCCAAACAACAAAATTCCAGAATATGTATCTCTACCCTAGAGAGTTTGGAGTTTTTAAAAGTTACGAATATTCTGTACCTGTCAGGAGATGGGAGTTACACGCATTTTTATTTAGATGGCGGAAACAAAATAATCAGTTCCAAACCCTTAAAATTTTATGAGGAATTGTTGCCTGCCGATTCTTTTGTAAAATGCCATCAATCCTATATGGTCAACACATCGTCAATTGTCAGGTATTTAAAATCAGGTTTTATAGTCTTGAAGAGCGGAGTAGAAATTCCTGTTTCTACCCGAAAAAAAGAAGCGGTTGTTCGATTACTGTCACAATTATAGTTCCTAATGAAAAGAAGCCTGTACCTTTTGTTTTTGTTTACCTTACTTTCGTGTCAAAAAGAAGTGAAAAAGGAAGATATACAACCTGCCGCACTTATTGAAAAATTGAAGCAGGAAACTCTAAGTACTGTAGATAAGGACTCAGATGAAAAAATTGATTTTTGGAATAATGTATTGAACCATTCTCCCTACAATCAACATCACGTTCCTCAGGCCTATATCTATTACCAACTGGCTAAAGAATATGCAAAAACGGATCTGCCAAAATCTAAAGCATATATAGAAACGGCTTTGGGATTGATAGAAAAAGAAAAAGATTTTTTTGAAATCAAAGTTTCCATTTACAATGGTTTGGCCAACATCTATCTGACAGAGGGCAAAACTTTTCAGTCCAATCACTACTACAACAAGGCGGCAGCCCTAATTACCACCTATCCCGATGAAATAGCACCCAAAGCCAAGGTGATCTGCCTGGTAAACTGTGCCCAGGAAAATTTTAAGTCGTCCCAAATAAGCAAATCAACCCAACAAAACTATTTGGCATTACAAACGCTCATTTCCAATAAGAGCAATCTGGATCAGGATTTTTACCATAATAATCTGTTTAGGGTCTATACCCAATTGTTTGACATTTACAGACAGACGAGTCAATTGGATTCACTCAGACTATATACCCAAAAGGTGGGTGAAATCTATAATATACAAGGGAACGATAACATTAAGCGGTTCTTTTATAGACAAAAGGCAACCATTTTGATTTATGAACAAAAATTGGACTCGGCACTTATATACACCAAAAAATGTAAGGAATTGGATGAAAAGGTTTATGCCGAAACCAATCTTGACATCCATCAAAGCAATCTGTATACAGACTATACCCAGTTAATTGCTCTTTATGCCGCAAAGCAACAATTTTCAGCCTCTGAAAAATACATAAAAGCTGCATATAATATAGAAAAGCATTTAGGTGTAGATTATAATTCCAAATTCGATAATAGAATGTCACAAGCCCAGTATTATCTTCAAAAGAAGGATTTGAATGCATACCGTAAACTGCACTTAGAAAGTTTGGCGATCAAGGAATCTATACAATCCAGCAATAGTGCCAAGGTTATAGAGGAAATATCCGTTTTTTATGATGTAGAAGCAAAAAAGAAATCCATAGACCTGCTTAATGAGACCCTAAAGACCACAAATGAAAAACTGGAAACCAGAACCTTATTTTTAATAATAAGTGGTTTGCTGCTCCTGATAGTATCCGGTTTTATAGGGTTTTATATATATGTGCAGAAACAAGGAAAGAAACTGGCGGCAAAAGAGAAAATGCTTTTGCAGCAAAAGTTATTGCGAACGCAAATGGAGCCCCATTTTATTTTTAATACCCTTTCTTCCCTGCAAAGTTTTATCCGGTTTGAAGAGAAGGAAAAATCGATCAAGTATCTCGGCCATTTCAGTAAACTGCTTAGAAGCAGCTTAGAGATGAGCAGGAACGATTTAATCTCGTTGGAAGATGAAATTGAGGCCATAAGAAATTATCTGGTTCTTCAACAAATGAGAAATAATCACAATTTCGAGTTTAACATTGTTATACCTGAAGACACCTTAGGGGTAATGATCCCACCAATGCTGATTCAGCCTTTTGTGGAAAATGCTGTAATTCACGGGGTTTCGCCTTTACAAGGCAAAGGTGAAATACAAATTAGTATCGATTTAGACAGTGATTTGATAACCGTTGAAATTCGCGACAACGGCAAGGCTAATAATAAAAATAACTCAGCCGGACATACCTCTCTATCGGGAAGTATTGCCAGGGAAAGAATGGATATACTGTTTAAGGAAACTGCCAAAAAAGGTGCAATACAAGTTACGCAGACCAAAGAAAATTATACGGTCACTCTAAAAATCCCCTATAAAAACGCCTGATCTTTCATACGTCCCCCTTTTTCAAATTTATAGTAAGCCGGCACGAATTTGTATTTAGAGTGAGCACATTTACATCGCTAAAAATTAGTGTTTTTCACTTTTGTATATTAGTCCTGTTACAAATATATATCCAAAGCATCGCAAAGTCTTTTCGTATAAAATCTCTGAACTTGTTCAAAAACGCCTTTATAAGAATGAAAAATTTAATTGAAAAACCTGATAAGGCATGGTATGAATCCGATAAAATGTATACAATATGAAGAAAATAAATCCGCTATTAATTTTCAATGTGTTGATTTTTATGTTTATAGGTTTAGGGCTGTCTTTAATTTGTTTTTTTATTCAAATAAAAATGGGTTGGGTTGGCTTCGTAAGTATACCACCTGAGACTTCTTTATATTCTATAATAGATAACTATTATACTTTTACAAATTATGTTCATCCAAATATTCCTGAAGCATATAGTGGTAAAATATGGATAAATGCTAGCACTGGTGAAGTCAAGATTAGGAATGAAGGATTATATCTCAAGGCTTATCATTCTTATAAATGGTAAAAGTTACATTTATTTCAATAATAACTGTTTTTTTACTTGGGTTAGTGGCGTAAAACCCATTAAATTAACTTTGCCGGAGTTTGATAGTAAGTCGGGACGATTTGTATTGACGGTATCCTATTTACACCCTTTTAGAATATTCTATTTTGGCTTGGCATATTATTAGGAAGCTATTATAATCTTTTATTATTGACTCATTTAATATAAGTGTATAATTTAAATTTTTATCAAAAAAATCCCCATAACGAAAGATTCATTACAGGGATTTTCAACTAAACAAAATTAACCTTGTAATTGAATTATCAATGTTCCAGGAAATTGATTAAATGTTCCCTATTGCCGTAATATGTAGCATGTTCCAAAATTGCTTTTCTGTTTCTGGGCCTTTCATAATTGATATTCAGGATATCTCCAATTTGTGCTTTTGGTCCAGAGGTCATCATAATCACACGATCGGCGAGGAAGATAGATTCGTCTACATCGTGTGTAATCATGATACCGGTGGTTTTTTCTTTGTCTAAAACTTCCAATAATACATCTTGTAATTCCCCTCTTGTCAGGGAATCCAACATCCCGAAAGGTTCATCAAGCAATAATACTTGCGGTTTGAGTGCCAAAGCTCTGGCAATTCCAACACGTTGTTTCATTCCTTGCGAAAGGTCTTTGGCTTTTTTGTCGAAGGCGCCATCCAGACCAACTTTGCTTAGATAGTATTTGCAAATATCTTCCCTTTGTTTTTTGGTGGCATGGGCAAAGACTTTTTCTACTCCCAATAAAACATTTTCCAACGCACTCATCCAGGGTAATAAACTTGGCGATTGAAAGATTACGCCTCTATCTGGTCCCGGACCGGAAATGGGTGTTCCATCCAAAATAATTTGTCCGCCAGAAATAGGATTCAATCCGGCAATCATGGACAATAAGGTGGTTTTGCCACAACCGGAATGTCCAATGATGGAAACAAATTCTCCTTCTCTTATTTTTAGGTTCAAATTTTCCAACACTACAAAATCTCCTTTTGGGGTAGGATATATTTTGGTCAAATTCGACAATTCCAACATATATTTCTCAAAACCTAGTGGATCACTATTGGTCTTATTTCTATCTAATATGGTCTCTATCATGATTCTCTTTCTTTTAATTTTAAAATAAACGATGTTGTTAGTCAAATTTTAAAGGCATTAAATCCGGTAATTCATAGTTGGCTATTTCCATTCCTGCGGTTCTTTCCTGTCCAATTTCCATCAGGTATTCAATAATTCCATTTCTTAATGATTTGAAATTATCCAAATGATTCAGGGCAATTTTATCTCTTGGTCTGTCGATTGTTATTTCAAATTCTGGTCCCAGAGTCGCTTTTGGTCCTGGTCGCAACGGAATAACTCTGTCAGCCATAAAAACACCTTCGTCAACATCATTGGTAATTAATAAAGCGGTTCGTTTATCTTCACTCCAAATGGATAAAATTTCTTCTTGAAGATTGCCGCGAGTTAAGGCATCCAGGGCACCCAACGGTTCGTCCATCAGGATTAATTCGGGTTTCATGGCCAAGGCTCTTGCTACCGCCACACGTTGGCGCATACCTCCGGAAAGTTCTCTTGGTTTTTTATGGGTAGCATGAGAGAGATTTACTTTGGCAATAAAGCTATTCACATGTTCTTCCACTTGTTTTTCGTTCCAGTTTTTGAAAACTGCTCTTACCGCCATAACAATATTGTCATACACACTTAACCAGGGAAGCAAAGAGTAGTTCTGGAAAATGATCCCACGTTCGTGACTGGTTCCTGAAACAGGTTGTCCTTTGAACAATATTTCTCCGGAATCGGGTTCGATTAATCCTGCAATCAAA
This sequence comes from Flavobacterium piscis, assembly GCF_031457575.1. Lineage (GTDB taxonomy): Bacteria > Bacteroidota > Bacteroidia > Flavobacteriales > Flavobacteriaceae > Flavobacterium > Flavobacterium piscis_A. The sequence continues at coordinate 143,933 of NZ_JAVDWQ010000012.1, forward strand.
TTGACAAGAGTTGTTTTGCCACTTCCTGTAAATCCAACAATGGCAACAAATTCCCCCTCTTCTATCTTTAAATTGATGTTTGTTAAAACTTCGGTTTTGTTTTTTCCTTCACCATAGGATTTACAAACATTTTTTAGTTCTAAATAAGCCATAATACTTGTTTTATTCGTTAAAAAATTAATCTGTAAATGTTAGTAATTTTTGAAAAATCATCATGATGCGGTCTAGCATAAATCCGATAATACCGATGACAAACATAGCAACGATTATTTTGGAATTGGAATCACTTGAACCGTTTTGGAATTCTTCCCAAACAAAAGAGCCTAAACCGGGACTTTGTGCCAATAATTCAATTGCAATTAATACCATCCAGGCTACCGAAAGGGTAATTCTTAATCCCGTAAAAATCATTGGAAAAGAGGAAGGAAGGATAATTTTGAATATTTTTTTGAATGTTCCCAATTGCAATACTTTTGCAACATTTATAAAGTCTTTATCTACAGATGAAACTCCTACACTAGTATTTACAAGTGTTGCCCACATGGAGCATAAGCCCACACTGATAAAGGATATTACAAATGACTTTTCGATATCGACATTGGTCAAAACTGTTTTTACAATCATGGAAACCAATAATAACCATACTACAGGAGATACAGGTTTGAATATTTGGACAATCCAGTTGAAAGAGGTTCTCAAAGTGGTACTCAATCCTAATACAATTCCCATTGGGATGGCAATAATTACCGATAATAAAAATCCAGCAAAAACGGTTTTTAAACTGGTTTTTATTTGGTCAACAAAAGAAGGTCTGCCCGTATAAACAATTTCAGTTTCGCCTTTCGCTGCGCGTTCCTCGTTTATAGTTGCATATTGTTGAATGAAATCTTCTTTTTTAGCTGATAGGATTAAATGATCGTCCCATAATTTTCCTAAAGCAGCCACCACCATTAATGGTGAAGGTAAAGAATTGGATCTGCAGCTAATGTCGTCGGAAGCAATACATTCTTCCAGTTTTTTAGCCGCTTCAGGACCTTGGTCTTTAAGTGCTTTTTCAATTTTTATTTCTGATTCAACATTGTTTAAATAATTCGAAAATGATTGCCACAAAAGAATAAATAAAAGAACAGATAATAAAGGGATAAAGATTTTCTTGAAGGTTTCCTTTGCATTTTTTTTCACTTCTTCACCTGTAATTAATCGAATGAGAGGTTCTAAATAACTCAATCCCATAAATTTCACAGTTTTTATTGTTAATGTCTTCATAGTGCTTTTTATTTAATAATGTTGATTTAAAAGAGATTAAAAGAGTATGATTTCGTAAAATCCTTTTTAAGCTTTTTTAAAAAGAAATAATGTGTTTTGAGTTTTAGTTTCTGGAAACTCACTTTATAATTTTAGCTTTTTTTATAAAGCAGAGGATGTTTTTTAGTACATCCTCTGCTTTTAATTTTAATTAGTTTTTGTTACCAATTTTCATGCTTTTGATGTAATCCAATGGTTTTTTACCATCATAAGTTAATCCATCAATAAATTCATTTGTTGCTGGTTTATAACCATCTGTTGCAGGAATGTCAGCTTGGTCTATGTTTCCTTCTTTCACCAATAATTCAGCTGCTTTAGTCCAAATTTCAGGTTTATACACTTCTTTAATTTTAGAAGCATACCATTCAGCTGGTTGTGCTTCTGTAATTTGTCCCCAACGTCTCATTTGAGTCATGTACCAAATTCCGTCAGAATAGAAAGGATAGGTAGCATTGTATTTAAAGAATACGTTAAAATCTGGTTCGTCACGTTTGTCTCCTTTTTCATATTCAAATGTTCCCGTCATGGAGTTTTTCAATACATTTTCGTCAGCACCTACATAAGCCGGACTAGACAAAATTTTCACGGCTTCGGCTCTGTTTTTCGGATCATCTAACCATTTTCCTGCTCTAATCAAGGCTTTTGTAATTGCGATAGCTGTATTCGGATTTTTGTCAATAAAAGCCTGAGTCATTACGAATACTTTTTCCGGGTGATTTTTCCAGATTTCACTGCTGGTAATTACAGGTACTCCAATTCCTTTGCTTACCGCTTGTTGGTTCCAGGGTTCTCCTACGCAGTATCCGTTGATGGTTCCCGCTTCAAGGGTTGCAGGCATTTGTGGAGGAGGAGTAACGGAAAGCAATATATCCGAATTGATGTTTCCTTGTACATTGTCTTTGGTGTATTGTCCAGGGTTGATTCCTCCGGCAGCGAGCCAATATCTTAATTGATAGTTGTGTGTAGAAACTGGGAATACCATACCCATTTTGAATGTTTTGTTAGCGTTTTTGTAGTCTTTGATTACGGGTAACAAAGCACTGGCGCTAATAGGGTGAACTGGTTTTCCATCTTTTAACGGAATTCCCGGTTTCATTTTTGCCCAAACATCATTAGAAACTGTTATACCATTACCATTCAAGTCCATAGAAAAAGTAGTAACCAATTTAGCTTGTCTTCCAAAACCTACAGCAGCAGCAATAGGTTGTCCGGCCAGCATGTGCGAACCATCAATCTGCTCGTCAATAACACGGTCTAAAACGTTCTTCCAGTTAGATTGTGCTTCAAGCGTTACAAATAATCCTTCGTCTTCAAAAAAACCTTTTTCTTTAGCAATGGCAAGTGGGGCCATATCGGTTAGTTTTATGAAACCCAATGTTACTTGTGGTTTTTCTAATACTAATTTTTCTGTTTTTGATGCAGTTGCAGTTTCGCCTGCAGCCTCTTTTTTCGCTTCTTTTTTGCAGCTAACAACACTTAATGTCGTTAAAACGATTATCGATAATCTTAATGCTATTTTTTTCATGTGAAATTTTCTTAAGTTATTGTTTTAATTATTTTTTGGTAGAGAAAATTTGTGGGTTGATGTTAACCATTAGATAAGCCCAATTGTTGGTTGTGTCTTTTAAACCAGCACCACCTTTAAGTGCTACCATAGACTCTGAGGCAAACATTTGAGAATATCCGGCAATAAGGGTAATGTCTTTGCTTGCTTTGTAAACTGCTGTTACATCAACTTCAGTTCCTAAGTATGAATCTTGCTCAACTGCTCCGGCAAACACTTTATTAGGAGCATAAAATACATGAGGTGCTACAGAAAGGTTTACTTTTTTGACAGGAAAATCCAATTTCAGGGACATGTCTTGTAAACCAACTGAGTTAGCGTGGTTTCCTACGTAGAAATAATCCATATAACCATTGAAAGCGTGGTTAGTACCAAATATTGGGTTGAACGATTTTATAACTGATGAAGTAGAATTTTGGTCTTTTCCGGATAAAAATTCATATCCTAAAGTTGCTTTGAATTTAGGTGTAAAGGCAAAGCCTAGATTAGCAGCCGTTTCCCAAGCCGATACTTCGTTTGGGCCAATTTTTCCGGTTTGTCCATATAAACTAAAGTCAAAAGTCACTTTTTCTCCAGCGTAATTGGCATAAGTTCCAAAAGTTTGAGAATAATTGGTTTCTATTTCCGAAGGTGCTTTTTGATATTCTCTACCCACATTTAAGGCTAATAAACTAACACCTAGTTTTTTGATGCTGGTATGATACCAGGCATATTGCATATCTTTAAAATCGGTTGTAAATGGTGTAGATGGAGCTACTTTTCCTTCTGAATCCGCATTTAAGGCAAAACCGAAGTCCAATTGGTCATTTGTTCCTTTGTATTTGATTAAAGCGGCATCAAAACTACGTCCTTGATTGGCCCAATCCAATCCTCCAAAGATGCGTTGATTGTCATAACTAATCGCTTGACGACCTGCTTTGGTGCTCCATTTGTCAGTGAAACTGTATTGTGCCCAACCTTCAAATAATGCAAATCCGTTTTTGTCCGTAGAGATATTTCCAAGTGTGCTTACATTTCCCCAGGTACGAACATTTTGCAAAGCCACTTTTATTTTTAATTTAGAGTCTCCATAGTTGGCATTTAATCTGGTACGCTGTCCTATAAATGAGGTATGACTGGTAGTTGGCGTTAATAATGTTCCAAAACCATTAGTGTATTCGTATCGGGGCCTGATTTGAACATCTGAACTAAATTCCTGGGCATAAGTAGCCACACTTACAAGTCCTAATAGTGATAATGATATTGTTTTGATTAATTTCATAAATAATTGTTTTTTTATTAGTATTTATTTTTGAATTATGTACTATGCAATTTTACGTAAGTATTAATACTTACGTACCATTAAAAAAACAGACAATAACATGTTTTTAAATATTAAAATATCGTGATTATGACAGTTTATTTCCTGCTTTTTGACAGGAATAAAGAATGAAGTCAAGTATATTAGGTGTTCTTTAGATGCAAGGTGTTTAGTGAAAAATACGTAGAACCTGAGTTAGATTATTATTTTATCCCGCAGGGTTTGCATATTGGTAGTAATGTCAAGGTGTGTTTTTTATTTGTTTCGTAGGGAAATTGATTTAGAGAGAAATGTATAGTTCTTGAACGGGACAAAAGCAACAACCTTTATTTTTTTCTGCCAACATGCAATGCATATGGAATTATGAGTATTGAAAATTAAATAGTTAATAGTCTAACTCAGGTTAATAATAAATATATCGTAATTAAAATAAAGTAATGATTAACTTAGAGTAGCAATCTTAAGAAAAGGGTAAATTTGCTCATCTCCTTTTCATATTTATATTACTCCTATACGAATTTATATTGAGGACTATCATATTTATATCCTTTTAAAATAGTATTTTTTGCCTTTGTATATTTGATTTTATGAAAATCTTTAAAAAAATACCAACACTTATTTTTATATTTATGAACTTTAATGGTTTTGCCCAAAGTGAATATGAAGGGTTGTATTCCATTAAAGGAGCTAAAGCTTATTTATTTCAGGAAGGCGGTTTTGTAGCCATAGGTTATGGAAGTGTGGTAATTGGTAATTGGGAAAAAGAAGGGGATACACTTGTGCTAAAACCTAAAAAAACAAAGTTCCTGCTTTTTGGTAAGCACACCCCAGGTTTAGAAGCTGAAACCACTCGTATTGAATTTAGAAACTTTACAAACGACAGATCGTTTTTTGGAACAAATCCAACAGATTGTGCATTAGTTTTTGGTTTGGAATCAGATTGTGAACCAGATAAAAGTTACTCAAAAATCCTATCAATAAAAGCAAAAACAATTCTTTTGGGCAATCGTCACACCTACACATTTCAAACAAATGCGTATAATGATTTTATAACAATATATTTCCCAAACAGAGATTATGATAAAGATTATTATATAAATATATCGCCCGATAATTATAATCCTGAGGAAGTCCCTAAGCTATCCGACCTTTCTGAAGAAGAGCAATCAGCTTTGCTGGCCTACAAAGAAATGATGGAAACACGAGAAGTACATAAATACTGGGGGGTTAGCCCGGAATACAATTATATAGATGCAGAGGTAACACCAAATGAGTTTGTATTATCAACCACCAATCCACATTTTGTAATTAAATGTGAACAATAAGGTTCTTAACTTGTTGAAATCGAATTTGTAAGAATGAAAAATTTAATTGAAAAACCTGATAAGGCATGGTATGAATCCGATAAAATGTATACAATATGAAGAAAATAAATCCGCTATTAATTTTCAATGTGTTGATTTTTATGTTTATAGGTTTAGGGCTGTCTTTAATTTGTTTTTTTATTCACATAAAAATGGGTTGGGTTGGCTTCGTAAGTATAATTGTCATTGTTCTATTTCTAGGCTTTATTATGTATTCAATAAACTTTGGTATTCCAACATCAAATAAAATAAATAACAAAATAGAAGAACAGAAAAAGAGTTTAGTTTACACTAACGAGAAAATTATAATCATTAACCCAATTTTAGAAAAAAAGACAATAATTTATTGGAAAAACATTGAAGCTATATTCTTGTTAAATAAATCTCCTTTAGATGGAGAATATCATAATTTTGAATATATCATAATTTTGAATAGAGAACCAGAGAATATTAAATATGAATTTCAAAAGTGGTACAATAAATTAAGGATGTTTAATTTTTCTTCGAAATCAAAGGAAAATCAATTGCCAATCATTAAGATAAATGATTATAACAATAAGGATTTTAACACATTTAAAGATGCCGTTAATAAATATCTTCTGAATGTAAATGAAACTTCATCGGATTATTTTAAATTAAAATTTGGAAATAAAGTAGAAGAAAGTAAGATAGGGAATACCAAAATAACAAAAATAAAAAACCCAATAAAGACAATAGGGTTTTATGAAATTTTTGATCATGGAAATGATTTAAATGACAAAAAAGTAATTGAATATAGAGAACAAGTTAAAAACAAATAACATGACAGTGAAACTGCACAAAATGCTTATATTAATATCTCTACTAAATTAGGATGTAAAACTAAAGAAGAAATTTTTTTAAATCAACATGAAGTTATATTCTGTAATACTGAAGCGTTTGATTGTTTTATTAAACAAGCACATATTAAACCAGAAGAAGCAAAAAAATTAATGTTGGAATATGTTACTAATAATAACTTACCACCTGAGACTTCTTTATATTTTATAATAGATAACCATTATACTTTTACAAATTATGTTCATCCAAATATTCCTGAAGCATATGGCGGTAAAATATGGATAAATACTAGCACAGGGGAAGTTAAGATTAGGAATGAAGGATTATATATCAGAGCTTATCATTCTTATAAATAGTAAAAGTTACATTCATTGTTGCCACATATTTAAGAAATCGAGTGATAATTAAAATGTAAGGAAAAATAAAAAAGTTGATGAGAAAAAAAAACATAAGTGAATACTACCAACTACCAATTCTTGACGGATTAGAATTACTAAATGCAAAATCACATACTTTAGATTTTCCATTTCACGTACACGATACTTTCAACATTGCTTTAATTTTAGATACTACTTTCAATACAAAACTTAATGATAAATTTTTAAAAGCGCCAAAAGGAACATTATCTATAACTAATCCGAATGAAGTACACGCCACACCTTGCGACAAAGATATAGGAAACTCATTTTTTACATTTTATGTTTCACCAGAAGCTATTAAAGACTTTAATAATGGGGAGCATGTGTTTTTTGAAGATAAAGTAATCTATGACCAATCTATTTTTAATGAACTATATTTTTTGTCAGCGAATTTTAAGAATAATGAAATCGATTTCGAGACTCGGCTAATTGAGGCATTAAAATTACTTGTTTTAAAATACGCTTCCGTTAAACCTTTAAAATTTGCTACAAGCAAACTATTTCAATCTTTCATCGCTGAAACAAACTTTGAATCTTTTTCATTGAATAAAACTGCAAGCCAATTTGGGTTAAACAAGTATAAATTCATAAGGCTTTTTAAACAGGAAACAGGCTTAACACCAAATAACTATGTACTGTTAACTAGAATTCAACACAGCAAAAATATGTTAAAACAAGGCAAACCAATATTTAATACTGCAATTGATTGTGGGTTTTACGACCTTTCTCATTTTTATAAAAATTTTAAACGATTTACAGGAGTCAATCCATTAGATTTTCAAAACTCTTTCCTTTTCAAGTAGTGCAATATTTTACAATAGCATCTATTAAGATTGTTCCAACTTTACTAAAAGTTAAAATAACGCCTCTTATGAAAGCAATATTATCCTTATTATTCATTCTTTCAACCTCTATTTCAAATGCTCAAGAAGTTATTCCGTTTAAACTGGGAGATGACAATCGTATATATATAAAAGGACTTATTAATCAGTCTGACACCTTAAATTTAGTATTTGATTTAGGTGCCAACATTACTGTCATTAATAAAACAAAAATGGAAGCCAAAAATGTCAACATTAAATTTGATACCATAGTAGCCAATACAGGTGGTAATGGAGTTTCAACGGAAGGTAAAAGTTTTAACAACCTAGTCAAAATAGGGAAGCAAGATTACCCCGGAAAAGATGTACTTGGAATATCATACCCCGAAAGTGAAATATTAGATGGTTTAATTGGCTGGAACTTTTTCGAAGATAAAATAGTGGAAATTGATTTTGAAAGTAAAGAACTGTTAATTTCAGACAACCTGCCAAAGTATTCCGAAAGATATAGCAAATCCAAATTGAAATTTATAAACGGTGTTCCATATATAAAAACGATATTGTATAAAGGAAAGAAAAAAGTAAAAATTTGGTCAATGTTAGATACCGGTTATAATTCTAATTTAAAGGTGTATTACAGCTTTGCAATCAACAATAAACTTTCAAATGAATACCAGATTATTGGTGAATCTACCAGCTTTGGTACAGATGGTACAGTTGCAAAATCTGATTACGTTTTAATTCCAAGAATCGAAATTGGAGGCTTTGAAATATATAATATGCCAGCTGATTTAATGAAGACAAAAGTTGACTCAAATATACCTGCTTTGTTTGGAGGTAACCTGCTAAAAAGATTTCATATTATCTTAGATTTTAAAAACAAACAAGTTTATCTAATGCCAAATAGAAACATCAATAGTGAGTTCTAGCTTTCAGAAGTATGATTAAAAACGTGTGGCAGGGCTAAGACTTTTAGAAAATGAAGATTATACTTTCAGATTTGAAAATGATAATGAAAACATTTATCTTGAAAAAAGAATTGACTTTCTAATGGATTAATTATCGTTTAAAAACATCCCCCTTTTTCAAATTTATAGTAAGCTGGCACGAATTTGTATTTAGCGTAAGCACATTTACATCGCTAAAAATTGGTGTTTTTCACTTTTGTACTTTAGTCAGGTAGCGAATAGCTCTGGCAGCATAAAGGCTCCTAAACCTGTTCAAAAGCGCCCTGTATAGAATGAAATACTGCCAATTGAACTGATCAGTCGGTTGGAGGAACTTAACGGGACATTTATACTTGATGAGTTTGATTATGAATATGTCATACTTACAAGAGTGCCATTCAAAAAACAAGAACCAGGCAAACCAAGGCAAAAGTAAATCATGATAGAGGTTTAAGACCGATGTTCCTGAATAATTATTTCTACATTCCAAAAGGGAAAAAATTAGAAGATGGATTACAAATGATAGAATAATATGAAAAAATATATACAATTCCTTTTAATAATTAGTTTTCTTGTAGCTTGTGGTCAGGAAAAAAAAGAAGATGCTATGAACATTGAAGAAAGAATAAAATTTATTGAAAAAAAAATAACAAAATATGATTACGAGCCTCTATATCAAATTAATGTTGAGACAATGAATTGTTTTGAAATTTTAATAAATGGCTTTCCAGTTTATACTCATAATCAAAATATACCAGGAATCGTAAAATTTAATATTAATTCAGCACTTTTAAAAAGTGGAAAACAAAATTTGGAAATTGTTATATTACCTTCTTATAAAAATGATAATACACAAAATGAATATCTTTCAAATTCTGATTCATTTTCACTAGAAATTGAACAAACTGCTTGGGATAAATATGGTAGTTTAGAAGAATCTAAAAAGATCTTACATTATGAATTGGAAGAAAGGGATAAATTAGGTGAAAAGATTGAGTATAATAATTTAAAAGAATATAGTCAAAAAATCCTTTTTGATGCTAAAATCCCATATGAATTAAAAGGCTGGAATAATAGTCAGGACTTATCAAAAATTGATAAAGAGCTTTTAAAAGAACAAGTATTAAGTTTTTATAAAAAAGTAATAAAATCCTTTGAAATAAAAGATTATGACAATTTAAATACTTTATTTTTAAATGCTGACACAGAATGGTATCAATCAGAATATTTTTCTTTGAATATTATAAAAAAATATCAGAATAAAGAAGGACGTAAAGGTAAATCAATCTCTACAATTAAATCAAATTCAAATGTTTATGAGCTGAAAATGTTTCTTTTAGACAATTACAAACTTGGCTTCTATTGTGACAATAAAGTTGTACGATTAGAATTTGCAAAGGGACCTAATAAAGGAAATTCAGTATTTGGTTATGAGGATATAGATAGGAATGGATTGAAAAGACAAATTTTTATTGATATGTTCTTACATATTCCAAAGGAAAAAAAAGAGCTTGAAATAGTCAGATAACATGTTCAACACCCTTTTTACTTATTTGCCAGTTGTAATATGATCAATTGCAACAATTATTCTATTCAATAAAAGTTTGGCATAAAAGAAATTTAATTATAGGGATTTATAAAGATTCAAAAGAAAAATTAGCTAATAATAAAAAACAACAATTAGCAAAAATTAATTATTCACCATACTAATTAATTTACTTTTTAGGGTTATAACATAAAACTTTTTTTACAGATTTGTCAAATGATGAAAAGGTTTTTTCAATACCAGACTATGATATCGTGTTTTTTGCTGATGGCAAATTAGCCAGAGTTATGTAAAGAAAAAGACGAGAATGGTAATCGATATGTTATAAAATATAATGTACCTCCATTAATCCCTAGAGGAATGGATGGTGAAAGCAATGAAATCAGTTGTTTTATTTACAAAGGGTAAAACGGGGTTAGAATTTTTTTAATGAATTCAATAACAATGTTGATTTTTAAAACGATTAAAAAGAAAACATTACCAGGGTATTACACTTTATTTGCCAAAAGGAAAAAAAATTAGAGGATCGTTTACAAAAGAGGAATAATATGAAGAAAATAAGCATTGGTATAAAAGGAGATGTAAAAAGCTGTATTAGTGGTTCCTGAAATAATAATTAATGATGTTTGGGCTTATCAGGTTTACATTACTGATTATAAAAAGAAAGAGAATACATTTAAAATGAATCTAGAATATATTTATTGGGATCATTTTGGTTTAGATTATCCAGATATTCAAAAATTTGATAAAGACATATTTTATAGTTGGTTTGTTTTACAGCATTTTAAAGGATATAAACCTTTCTATACCAAAATAGACATTGTGGGAGAACTTAAAGGTGAATTTTAATGTGTTTAAAGACAAAATAACAAAAAGTGAAAATGAAAAATATTATTTCGTTTATATTATTAACAAGTTTTTATAGCTGTAACACAAACAATAATATGACAATAGAGCCAATTGACAAGGAGTTTAATGAGCAATTGTTAACTGGTAAAGGATTAGATTCAAATCTTTTTAGTACAAAAGAAATAATTCAATACTATAAAATTGGAAACTATGAAGAGTTGAAAGCTGAAGAATTTACTTTAAAACTTAATCAATTTATAATTGAGAACTATAAATTTAATGACATCAAAGACAAAAAATATTTTGCATTATTATTTTATAAAAATGAAATTTCAGCTGATTATAATAAATATCTATATGAGTCAGCCAGAGATAATCAAAACGGTTATTTAGAAAATTATAATGAAAATTTAGTTCTTAAAATAAGACTTAAAGCTAAGTCAGATTTAAACAAAGTAAAAAGTCAAATTAGTTTCTACCAAAAAAATAAATATGAGAAAGAATATAATAACAATATAACATTAGAATAGTTTAATAATGAAGAAAGTTTACTTGCGGCTTATTTTGCTAAAAAAGAATATGTTGAAAAAACAACAGAAGATGCAGGTACTTACGAATGATTGGATGTTACCTGAAAAAGCACAAGCGTTTTCAGGTGCAGTATATAAGCTTTTTTGATAAAATTAAGACAAAACACCCCAAAATAATTATACGCTACAATTATGAAATAAAGTGTTAATTATAAAATATGTATAATGTGAAAATAACTATTAATTTAATTTTAACCCTTTTTCTCCTTATTAGTTGTAAACAAAAAGTAGAAAATAAAATAATATCTTTGGAGAAAGTAATTTCTAATGATACTTTGTATTTTGAAAATCAAAACCTTGCTATTTTCATAAACCCAACAATAACTTATATTGATAGTCTTAAGAAAACATACAACAATGAAGATGATTTTTATATAATAGCAGATGATGCTAATTTTTATAATGCTGAAGCCCAATATTTTCTAAAGGAGAAAAAGATAAAAATAGAAAATATTAGTAATAACCAATTACTGAAAATTGGCGATACAATAATAAAAATTTCGCAATATAAACCTTGGACCATTCTTTTGTATAATAAAAATGGAAGTTTTAATAATTTTGCTCCAATTGATATTAAAGAAAGTTATTTGCAATTCTTTTTACCTGAAGCGAAAGTAAATGATTTAGAAAAATATCAAAACCAAGAAAATTACTTCATTACTATTTTCGATATGAATCAAGATGCAATACCAGATAAAATTATTAGTAGTAAGCCATATAAAGGAAATGAGTTATTAGTTTTTTATGGAAAACAAGATGGAACATTCAATTTAATTTTAGAAACTATTAATTTTTCCCAAGATGGCGGAAATATAATAAAGAATATTGTACCTATAAACAACAGTAAAGGCTTTAATATAATAACCTACTTTCCAAATGGAGGTTATTATGAAGAAGAACATTATGTTGTTCCACAAAACTACACTTGGTTACTTCAAAAAATAATTTACAAAATAAGGTCTGATAATGCAGAAAATGCCATTTTATATAGTTGTGATGTCATGCAAAATATAGATCTTACTAAAGAAAATTGGATGGATAAAATTATTGCCATTCCAGATGAACAGATTCGTAAAGAAAAATGTAACCCTGAAAAATTATAAGAAATATTTTGTGAGTAGGGAGTGATTTAAACTTTTTAGATTCAAGTGATTATTCATCGCAGCCACACTCCATTAGAGTATTTTGTCTGTATCCAGCAGCAATTTTCTTTTTTAAAACTGCACGAAAAGTTCAATTCAAAGAAAGGAAAACGCATTGAAAATATCGATACTTGGAATTTCAATTCAAAAACACCAATTAAATGATTTTAGACACACTTTAATCGTGAAACATAAAGACAAAACAACCCAAAATAATTAAAATCTACAATTGTGAACATATTGCAATGTGGACAGGAAGTCAGTGGATTTCTAATTTTAAGCAAAATAGTAAATTATAATAATGGAAAAAGTTCAATTTTTAGATGGCAATAAAATAAATAAGAATAAAATGAAAAATTTGTTTTTAATATTATCATTGATTTTTACAATAGTATCATGTAATTCAAAAAAAAACAATCCAAATTTAAAAGATATTCAAGAAATCTTTAAGGTGAAAGGAAATGTAAAAGAAATTAAAAGAGATATTTGGTCAAAAACAACAATGAAAGATTTATACTTATCTATAATAACAACCTTTGATACAAATGGAAATCCTATTGAGACTATAGACTATGATAAAGAAGGGAAAATAAAAAATCGTACTCCATGGAAAAGACAAATAGATGAAGAAATTAAAGACTCGGAGCATTACAATAAAAAAGAATACGACAATAAAAAAAGATTAATTAAAGAATATGAAAATAATATTGAGATATTATATAAGTATAATGAAAAAGGACAAAAATCAGAAGAGATTAGAAGTTTTGGAAATAAAACCATCCAAACAATATATGATTCAAACGGTCTTTTAAAAGAAAGAATGCATTTTGTCTCATCAGATTATGATTCTTTTTGGCAAAGTAAAGAAAAGTTTATCTACAATAAAAAAAATCAATTAATTCAAACATTAATTTATCGTTATTCTGATGAAAATCAAATTTCGGCTAAATATCTATATGAGTATGATGAAATTGGAAGTTTGGTTAAATCCACTTTTTATGTTGGTAAAGAAATAATTGAAATTGAAAACAGAAAAATTATTTATTATTGAAGTATATTTTTAATCTGATTTTATGAAAAACAAAACAATTGTAGTCTTTTTTTCTGGTTTTTCTTAATTCTTGCCAAGAAAAATTAGCACAAACAGTAAAAGTACAAATATCTCAAAGAAAGTTTTTGGAAGAATAGAACTAATTTAATTATAAAAAATGCAACAGATATGGAGTTCCCTATAAAAAATGATTTAGTAATCACACAAGAAAGAACCAATAGACTGGGGCGGCGCTCCAATTTATATGGTAATAAAATTTTTAAATCCTGAAATGCTTGGTTTTTCTGTGTATACAGATTTTAATAAGTTACACAACGACAAAAAAACGAAATTCTTCGAACTGTGGAAAAATTGTGGCGCCGAGCTGTCCATTTCGGTAAAAAAACATAGAGGATTGGTCTTTCAACATCAACAATATTACTAAGTGAACGATTGTGGCGTGAGTATGCGCTACGAAGACGAAGAACGTATCAAACAAGAACAAGCTTCCTGATGAACTATATAACGAACTCAAAAAAGTAAATAAAAAATGAAAAAAGTGTTAATTTTAACAAAGAAGATCCAATATTTAAAAATATTATACGGAATAATTTTTGCTCGAAATAATAATTAATTTGTGAACTCCTTGGTACAAAATTCGAACCTTTTACTCGAAGATTTCCAAGTTTTAAGCGAGCTCGCAGAGGTTTGATAATGAAAGTATTTGATTGCCCTAGTTTATTAAAAAGTTGCAACTAGCAATGGGGCTGATACAAAGCACATCCAATTGTATGAAATACAAAGCCCCTTAAGTTTAAGGATATCTAGTAAATACACAAAAAGTCTATCATTTGTTCCAGCAATATTGAAAGGTTAGGCTTAATAATATTGTATTTATATATGTAATAACTCGAAAGGTTTCAATATTAAAAATTCACCGTATTGAAAACTAAAATTTAAAATAATAATTTAAAACTTAAAATTATGAAACAGTTGCCTAATTTAGACGCATTCGCAAAAATTCTCATAGACAAAGGCTTTAGTGGTTACTTTCAAACAGAAGTAGCCTATCCGGGAAAGTTGAAAGAAAGCATTACCGAATATATGGAAGCCTGTAACAATGGTAAAGAAAGATCTTATAGAGACGGAAACTTTTTACTATCGACTTATCTGCAATGGTCAGGAGATAATAATCAGAGTATTGAATGCAATTTTTGGGTAAGACAAGAAAACGATGGTTTTGATATACAAAAAATGGAAATTAGAAGTAAAGACAGATATGGACAACTTTTGAAAAAATCGGAACTAAAAAACCTTTCAATAAATTCAATTCCGACATTAAAGGAAGCCATTGCAGAGGTTTCTGTATTTTCTCAACAAAACCTTTCTTCTCGAAAAAGAGGATTTAGAATGTGACAACTATAAAATAATTAAGCATATAAAAAACAAAAACCAGTGTCTTTATTTGGAGAATAGAGGTAAACCACCGTCTGAACCAATTAAGGGCTAAAGCAAAAGAGCTGCTCACAAGCACAAGCGAAAAGGGACTCGAACACCGAAGTAAAAGTCCAATAGAAGTTGAAGCAGTATTTGGACAACTAAAAAACAACAATAAATTCAACCGGTTTACTTTCAAAAGCATCGAAAAAGTGGAGATGGAATTTCTATTGATGGCTATCGGGCATAATTTCAGAAAAATGATTACAAAGAACAATAATGCATAGAGGGCTCATATAAAAGTCTCCATGAGAGTTCTAAATAGAGCTATAAAAGTCGAAATTTACTTTTTAAATACTGTAAAGGAATATTTTTTCATAAATCAACCAACGCAAAATCGATTCCTGAAATTTGCCGCATAAAAAAAGCTGTCCTTTTCGGACAGCCTCTTTTACAATTTATAACTCACAGAATGATTTAATTATCTTCAGATCAAAAAAGTGCTAAAAAAGTAGACAGCGAGTTAAGAAAAACTTAGAATGAACAGAGCTGTTTTTTCTCCTTTAACACCTACAATGAAAACTAAAGTGTTTTAATAATTTTAACATATAAGTTAAAAAACATTACAGGATTCGAACCAGAAAACTCAACAAACATAAGGGTTTGTTAATCACTCAAAAATAGCGAAGATTTTGTCGAACCACAAAAAAGCCTGTAAAACTGAGGGTTTACAGGCTTTTTATTTTTTCTTGTGACACCTTGGTACAAAATCCGAACCTTTTATTAGACGATTTTCAGGTTTTAAGTGAGTTAACAGAGGTTTAAAAAGAAAAGCATTTGATTTTCAAAGTTTTTTATAAGGGTTAAATGAACTGAATACAAATCTCTTTAATTAAAAACTCGTATCACCGGTGCGAGTTTTAAATACTTCTTCGATAAATTCATTTAAGTTCTATCAACTTCGAATTTAGTATTTATATTGACATTTTTATAATCGAATTTCCAATGAATCAGTTAACATTGCTTATTCGAAAGGAGCTAATACTTTTGTTAGAAAATTTTGTTACTACAAATATTTATATAAACCTAAATTCGAATAATTTAGGCTAGGATATAATATGTTATTTAGATATCATAGGAATGAGAAAAACTTACGTTAGTTTTTCTTAAATGATAAACCACTTTTTTAGGATAATGTCTAAATAACTCAAAAATTCTCAATCACAGCGATCAAGACTTTTAAGTCATATTAAAATATGAAAAGTTAAAGTTATTATATAATTACACTATTTCTATCTCTATGTCTTCTTTTTTACATCCAATTGAATTTTGAAGTTTTATTTGTAGAGATTAATGTTGTTGTAAATTGTTTCTTTCGTGTATTTATTGCTGTATGTTGATATTAGCTATGTTTTTTTTCTTTTTTTATAACAAAAATTCAATATAACTTAAAAATGCTTGAAATAAGTTTTTAATTTGTGATTTATTAAGAATTTACTGTTGGTTTAATAAAAAAATGTTAATTTCGTACAAAAAATAAGTTACTAATGTTTCGTAGCCATTAATCACTAAACTATTTATATGAGAAAAAATTACTTTCTAAAAATTTGTTTGGCATTTTTATTTTTGATGAGTTTGTGTTTAAAAGCTCAAACTACAGGAATGATTGTAGAACCAGCTACAGGATCCTCGGCTGCAATACTTGACCCAAATAGCGATGGGTATGTTTCAGCTACAACGGCAGGATTTTTAGGCAATGATAAATTAAATAGTGAATTAAGTTGGAGAACTTTAATTCCCGCAGGTACTGAACCAAGCAGTGATGTAAGGAATGGACCTGATTGTGGTTTTTCAGATTTTGTAGAATCTACTTCTGGTGGTATTGATCCTGTCTTCCATTTGTCAAATGGAGCAAATTGGTTGTTCCGATTTAGAATGGCAAGTATTGCACCTAATGCAAAATCCTATTCTATACTTGTTGATATAGATAATTTGATTGGTCCATCTGATGATTGTTATCTAGCAGGAGTCAACCCTGGTTTTGAATTAGAAATTGTCTTGTCTACAAAATTTGGTGTTCGAATTTATGATCATAGACTTCCTTGTGGTTCTAATTTAGTGCAGTCTTACGGTATTGATAGAATTCAAAAATCCATTGCTGCTTCCACTGTTTGTTCTTCGCTAAATTATTTTTTAGATTTTTATGTTGATTGGGCACATTTAACATCACAATTTGGTATTAATCCTTCAACAGTTATGCGATATGCAATTGTTGATAATATGGCGGCAGATAAATCTACAATTTGTAACCCTTCTTCAGCCTCTGATATAGGAGGAATAAATGATGACTCTTGTGGTAATTTAGAGTCTTGTTTTACAGAAGTAGTTGTAAATCAGCCAGGATGTTCTCCAAGTAACACTTCGTCATGTGTGTTTTCAGATTGCCCGATTATAAATGGTTCACCTTTGCAAGTTGGAGCTACCGTTGTAAGTGTAACGACTACCGAGTCAAATGGGGTTTTGAGAGTTTATGTCAATGAAAGTTTAGCGGGAACGCAAAATATAAATTCAGGTTCGGGAACTTATAATGTTACTATTTCGTCATCATTAGTTGCAAACGCAAATGTAAGAGCTACTGCACAGGGTATAGGAGAAGTTGAGTCGGGAACTAATTGTAATAATTTACAAGTTGCAGGTACTACCTGTACGAGTCCTCCAACAGATATAATTATTTGTAATGCAAATAAAGCATTTACAGGAGTAGCAGTGCCCGGTGCAATTATAAGACTGTATAACTCTTCAGGGGATTTAATGAATCCTTCCAGTGGTACTTCATTTACAGGAGGTCAAATTGTTTCAGTTGCTTTCCCCAGTGGATTATCACCTTCAACAGCAAATTTTTTATGGCGTTGTGTTGGATCTGGTGAAACAACAAGTTGTACAGCTGGAGGAGGTCCTTGTTTGGTGGATGGAAATTATTATCTAACAGCTCAAGTTCCGGGACAATGTGAATCTACTCCAACCTGGTTTTGTATTGGGCTTTCGGGTTCTACAAGTGTGCCAACAATTTCAACAGCTGTATCGACTTCTACATTAACAGTTACTGGCAACTTGGCAGGGAATATAGCAGAAAATAATGGAGTTAGTATTTTCTTTTATAAAAACGGAAATCAAATAGCCACAACTACCACCACAAATAATACAGGTAATTGGTCTATAGCATTTCCTGCAAATACATTTAAAGCATGTGATCAAATTTATGTTGTTGCAGCAAGAAATACAGCTACACAGCGTTGCCCATCTCAGAGTTCTACTATGATAGTTTCCGGAGGCAGCTCAACTGCACCTATAATAACAGGATCATATTGTGGGACAACAAGTATTGTGTCTGGGACTTCAACAGAGACAAATGGTACAAGTATTTCAGTATATAATAATTCTATTTTGGTCGGTACTACTACTGTAAGTGGAGGTATTTGGAGTGCGAATGTATCACCAGCTATAAGCTCAGGAAGTACTATTACAGCTAAAGCAACAAATTCAGTACAATGCGAATCTGAAAGCCTGTCTTCGGCATCAGTAATTGTGGGAGTTAGAAATAATAATAGTGTTTTAATTACGCCAAATCCATTAACAGAAAATAATTTATTGATAAATGGTACAGGAACGCCTAATGATGTTATTAAACTTTATATTGATAATTGGCCTTTATACAGAGATTTTGCTGAGAATTTTGCAGCAACAGCAACTGTTGATGGATCGGGTAACTGGTCAATTACTCTAATTGATAATACATTATACGCAGGTGCAACAGTTGCTGCTGTTTCAAGTAACGCAAGTACATGTGAGAGTGTTCTTCAAGACCCAACACCCGTGGTTTGTGTGTCACCAGATACCAGTTTAGTTGTGAGTCCTGATAATGTAACTATATGTTCGGGCTATGCAGCTACAAATATTCAAATTGATAATTCTGAAATAGGAGTGATTTACCAATTATACAATAACACTTTGGGATCTAATACAGGTTCGTCGATTATTGGAAACGGAGGGCTAATTACTTTATCTACATCTGTATTAACTTCAAGTGCTACTATTTCAGTTATTGCTATAAAGTCTCCATATGATGGAACTTGTACTCAAACATTAAGTGAGACAATAAATGTAACTGTCCAGTCTCCTCCAACAATAGCTCTGGAAACAGTTTCAAATACTACATCATGTAGTGGTGCTGATGGTTCAATTCAAATTTCCGGTTTAGGTAATTCAACTTCTTATGACGTTAATTATTTGTTTAATGGAGTAGCAACATCAGGTACTTTTATTACAAATGGTTTTGGTGTTTTAACTATTTCCAGTCTAAATGCAGGTTCATATGAGAATATTTATACAACCTTATTTGGATGTAATTCTTTAAATACTATTACAGGACCTGTAATTATAAGTGATCCTGGAGCTTTACCTGCGCCCGTTATTGGAATGATAATTCAGCCAACTTGTTCTGTTAGTACAGGAAGTGTAGAATTGAGTGGTTTACCATCTGGATCATGGATTATAAATCCAGGTGCTATAAGCGGCTCAGGAACTACTGCCACTATTAGTGGCTTGTCAGCTTCAACTACTTATAATTTTGCAGTAACCGAAATCGCTACTTCATGTACATCCTTAGCCTCTTCGGATGTTGTGATAAATTCAATTCCATCAGCTCCAACAATAATATTAGAAACTGTAACAGATCCAAATAGTTGTATCGCTGCAAATGGTACGATCAAGATTTCAGGTCTGTCTAATACTACAACTTATGATGTTAACTATTTATTTAATAATAATCCAGTTTTAACTTCTATTATTTCTAATGGAGTTGGTGAGTTGGTAGTTGAGAATCTAAGCGGTGGTACTATTACAAATTTATATATTGTAATAAGTTCATGCAATTCCAATATAATCTCCGGTCCGATCATTTTAAACGAACCTTCATGCGGAAATACAATTAACGCCGTTGATGACAATACATTCGGGGTGCAGACACCAAGTACTACTGCCGACACTACTGTTGGCAATGTAACAGCAAATGATGAGCTGAATGGCGTCTTGGTAACAGCAGCAAATACAAATGTTACCCCAATTACCAGCGGCCCGTTGAGCATTGATTCAGAAGGGGTTTTGACCTTAGCTGCAAATGCCACATCAGGAACTTATACCATCACTTATGAATTGTGCGAAGCAGGCGCAACCCCGTCCAACTGTAATTCCGCCACTGCTACTGTTGTTGTTGCTGAAAACGATGCTCCTGTGGCACTTGATGATGCGACAAGCACGAATGAAGACACGCCGGTAACGATCAACGTCACTACCAATGATACCGATGT
>NZ_JAVDWQ010000013.1:0-152582 GCF_031457575.1 Flavobacterium piscis
TTTACCGTAACTCCTTTTTGCATAAGATTTAGTTTTGTAAAACTAAAATATGAAAATATTTCAATGAACTTATGTCTTCCGAACACCTATGTTTTTAAAAACCTGTCGGGTTTGCTGTTTTTAATGATATTGATTTGAAATAAAAAATAATAACTTAGTACTTATTTTAAGATTTTAATGATGCTGAAATTTAAATTAGTTGTTTTGCTTTTGATTGGAACTTTAGGGTTTGGACAAACGAAAGTTTTGTATAATCAAAGTGTTGAAGCTTACAAAAGCAAAAATTATGTTTTGTTTTTAAAATTAGCCAAACAATTAGATAGTATAAGACCAATGCATCCTGCATATACTTATAATTTGGCTTCAGCCTATGCTTTAAATGGCAAAAAAGAAGACGCTTTATCGGTTTTAAAAAATATGGTTTTAGCCAATAATACGATTGTTTTTGAAGATGATGCTGATTTTGAATTGATTAAAACTGATAAAGGTTTTAAAGATTTGCTGGAATTGAAAGTTTCACAATCTAAAACCATTAAAAATTCGGTTGAAAAACTTCGACTTTCTGAGAAGGATCTGCATCCGGAAGGATTACTTTATTTGGAAAAAGAAAAAGTATGGCTGTCATCAAGTATTCGCAATAAAAAGATAGTTTCTTTTGACACGTCCGGGAAATGCTCAGATTGGTTTACAGATTGTTTGTATTCAGTTTTTGTTTTGAAAGCAGATGAGAACCAGAAATTTCTTTGGGTTGCCTGTTCGGCAATTCCGGAAATGAAAGATTTTACGAAAGAACTGGAAGGAAAAAGTGAAATTTTGAAAATTGATATTGCCACTAAAAAAATGGTCAAACGATATACTGTTGAAGGAACTCACGTATTTGGAGATCTTGTGGTTGCTAAAAATAATGATGTTTTTATTTCGGATAGTGCTGAACCGATTATTTATAAAATTGAAAAGGATAATCTGGTTCTGTGGAAAGACTTGAGAAATCAGGCTTTTAATCTGCAGGGAATCACATTTAATAAAAATGAATCAAAATTGTTTGTTGCTGATTATTTGAAAGGAATTTTAACAATTGATTTAAAAACTAAAAAAGAATCATGGTTAGATTTTTCGAAAGAAGTTTCTAAAAAAGGAATTGACGGATTGTTTTTTTACAAAAATACTCTAATTGCAATTCAGAATGGAGTAGTACCAATCAGAATTGTAAGTTACAAACTGAATAAAACCGAAACAAGAATAATTGATTTTAAGCTTTTGGATAACAATCGGGAGGAATTTAATGAACCTGCATTGGGAACTTTGGTTAAAAATAAACTGTATTTTTTTGCTAACTCACCTTGGAAGTTTTATGATAAAAATTTTCAATTGGATGAAAGTAAAATTGAGAATCCGATGCTGTTCGAACTTGATTTGGAGAAATCCTTATAAGGTTTAAGTTTTACGCACAGTAACCCGACAGGTTTTTAGAGGAGTTTAGAATTCTTAAAAACTACAAACCTTCTAACCTAGCCCCGATTGAGCGGTTATCCTTTTATGGCGGGGTTTGCCATAAAAGATAAGAGCGAAAGCGGGACTTTTGGTCTTGAAATGCCTTAAATCTTCTGCTTCTGGGCAATTGACTGATAATCATGCTGATTTTAGTTTGCTATTACAAATAAATGTATTAATTTTGCAGACCTTTTGGCAAAGAAGAGTTTCCATTAGGTATCAACTATTTATGTAAAACAACTTCTGTTTTTTCTACTGCTTTATGAAACTCGAGGAAAACAGAATACAAATTTTTTATCAGCATGTCTGAACAAATTAAATCACAAGAAGAGTTTTTAGCAAATTTTAACTGGCACAATTTCGAAGAAGGTATTGATGCAGTAGATGAGAAAAACTTACAAGAGTTTGAAGACTTAGTATCAAAAACTTTCATCGCTACAGATCAGGAAGAAGTAGTTGAAGGTGTTGTTGTTAGAATTACAGATAGAGACGTTATCGTTGATATCAATGCTAAATCTGAAGGTGTTATTTCTTTAAACGAATTCCGTTACAACCCAGCTTTAAAAGTAGGTGACAAAGTAGAAGTATTAATCGACATCCGTGAGGACAAAACAGGTCAATTAGTATTATCTCACAGAAAAGCACGTACTATCAAATCATGGGATAGAGTTATTTCTGCAAATGAAACAGGAGAAATCGTTAATGGTTTTGTAAAATGCAGAACTAAAGGTGGTATGATCGTTGACGTTTTCGGAATTGAAGCTTTCTTACCTGGTTCTCAAATTGACGTTAAGCCAATTAGAGACTACGATGTATATGTAAACAAAATGATGGAATTCAAAGTGGTAAAAATTAACCACGAATTCAAAAACGTTGTTGTATCTCATAAAGCGCTTATCGAAGCGGATATCGAAGTACAGAAAAAAGAAATCATCGGTCAATTACAAAAAGGACAAGTATTAGAAGGTGTTGTTAAAAACATTACTTCTTATGGTGTGTTCATTGACTTAGGTGGTGTTGACGGATTAATTCACATTACTGACCTTTCTTGGAGCAGAATCAACCACCCAAGTGAAGTTCTTGAATTAGACCAAAAATTAAACGTTGTAATCCTTGATTTCGATGATGAGAAAACAAGAATTCAATTAGGATTGAAACAATTAAACGCTCACCCATGGGATGCTTTAGATGCTAATTTAACTATTGGTGATAAAGTAAAAGGTAAAGTAGTTGTAATCGCTGATTACGGTGCATTTATCGAAGTTGCTGAAGGTGTTGAAGGTTTAATCCACGTTTCTGAAATGTCATGGTCAACTCATTTACGTTCTGCTCAGGATTTCGTAAAAGTTGGAGATGTTGTTGAGGCTGTTATCTTAACTTTAGACAGAGATGACCGTAAAATGTCATTAGGTATCAAACAACTGACTCAGGATCCATGGACTGATATTACTTCTAAATACCCGGTAGGTTCTAAACATACAGGTATCGTTAGAAACTTTACAAACTTTGGTATTTTCGTAGAATTAGAAGAAGGAATTGATGGATTAATTTACATCTCTGACTTATCCTGGACTAAGAAAATCAAACACCCATCTGAATTTGTAAATGTTGGTGAGAAATTGGATGTAGTTGTATTAGAATTAGATGTTGACGGACGTAAATTATCTTTAGGTCACAAACAAACTACTGCTAATCCTTGGGATCAATACGAAGATTCTTTCGCTGTAGGAACTGTTCACAATGGTGAAATTTCTGAAATCGTTGACAAAGGAGCTACTGTAGAATTCGGAGATGATATCGTTGCTTTCATTCCTACTCGTCACCTTGAAAAAGAAGACGGAAAGAAATTGAAAAAAGGTGATACTGCTGATTTCAAAGTAATCGAATTTAACAAAGAATTCAAAAGAGTAGTTGCTTCTCACACTGCTATCTTCCGTGAAGAAGAAGAGAAAAACGTGAAAGCTGCAACTGAAAATACTTCATCTAACTCTTCTAACACAAATGCACCAGCTGCAACTTTAGGAGATAACAATGATGTATTAGCTGCATTGAAAGCTAAAATGGAAAAAACTGAGAAAAAATAATTCTTAAGTTTTTATAAATAGAAAGTCCCACAGTGATGTGGGACTTTTTTTGTGCTTATTTTTTAGTTTCTCACGTTTGTCAATTCGGGACAGCTTAAGAATGCAATAGATAATTTGAGAGTTCTTTTTAAGAAGCTATTTCCGGCTATCATTCCAAATCTTTTATGGCAAACCCCGCCACAAAAGGATTTTCCCTTCTATCTGGGCTAGGGCATTCTTTTTCAGGAGAAATTTATTTTAGAGCCAGTAATTTAGTTTCTTCGGGTGTGTAATAATCTACAATTGAATAAGAATTAATACCTGTTATTTTCATCTCATCAAGAATATTAACCAAATTACCATAATTGGATTTCTTGCTTGGTTTAATAATTATCGTAACTCCTATTTCAGGTCTACCCATGCCTGCAGAATATTCACGCACCTTTTTATTTATAGATATCAGTTCTTTTCTTATTCCGTTTTTACCATATTGAACGTCCTTAGGATTTTGGATAGGAGAGTATAATAATCCCATGTAAGTAATCATTTTATCATTATCATCAAGTAAGACACTTAAAATACGATTTTCATCTGGCCTATAGCAACCTCCAACCCATTCATTACAACTAGGAACTCCTAAATCCATAATTTTTGGTTTTCTCAATTCTGCCGCCACCATAAAAAATATAATCAACAAAAATGAAACGCTAACCATTGCAGTCAAATCAACTTTTGTTTGTAGCTTTTTGCTTCTAACTTTTTTTGGCAAGTTTTGCATAATAAATGAATTTGTTACTAAAGTAATGATAAAATAGTTACGAAAATGATTATTGTTTTAAAAATATTTAAAAATAAATGGAATTGCGATATCCTTGTTTTGCACACTTTTTTAATGATATTTTATTGTTCTTTATCTTTCTTGATTTTCTTAAAACTATGTTGTAACAGGAAAAATGAATGCTTCTGATATTGCAAAAGCTATAAAAGCAGCAATGGAAAAGCAGCTCTTAAAACTGTTAGCGACGGAACTTTAACTGGATGGATGGATGGAAAAAAGGATTTATATATTTCTGATGAAAGCGGAAATAAAATCCAAAGTGAATCGCAGATGTGAACCAATCGAATGGTGTGATTCATGTTGTAGAGACTGTATTATTACCAAAAAATGGAATTGATATAATAAAAAGCTTCGGGAAATCGAAGCTCTTTTATTTTTTCCAGTTAATCTGTAAGGCAAAACAGGATCTATCTTCTTTTGTAATACTGAAAGTGGTGTCAGTTTCTGTTTCACTTTCGTGGATTATTACCATATCTCTTAAAGATAATTCTTTCATGAAATTCATTTCGAAACTTTCAATTTCCTGATTTAAAATACGTTTTGGATCAACATGATCCAGAGACCATTCCAGATATTTTACATTATTGACGTGATTCACAATATCCAGATCAGATACATAAACGGTTTTTTCAAAAACAGATTCTTTTTCAGGATTGATAGTAATTTTAGAAAAACCTTCTTTGGTGGCTCTTTTTTCGGGAAACAGTTCAAAATGGTCATAGGGCAAAGCCAATCCTTCCGGTCGGCGTGCTTTTGTATTAAAAACAGCCCAATAGGTTTCGCAGCCGACTATTTTTTTCCCGTTGACATGCATTTCCAAAGCACGTACGGAACGTGAGTTCTCTAAACTGTTGATCCAGGTCTTTACAGTTACGATGTCTCCTGATTTTGGTAAATTACTGATTTCTACCCGCATTCGGCTTAAAACCCAGGCCTGGTGAAATTCCTGCATATCATAGAAACTGATCCCGCCAATTTCAGAATGTACTGCAGCAGTAAGTTGTAAAATATTACATAAATCCGTATATTTTAAGTAACCTCCGGGAGTACATTGTGTGAAATTGATTTCCCAGTCTTTGGTTAGAACTGATGTGAAATTTGGCGATACAGGCATTTTTATATTTTTTATTTTAGAATATAGAAAAAAGAGTAAAGAAAATAGATTTACTGAATTTACTTTAAAAGATTTTCAATATAATTTGTAATTTCTTTTCGGTCTACTGAATAATCAAACCATTTTGTAGTTTCATTTCGTTTGAACCAGGTTAACTGGCGTTTAGAAAAACGTCTGGTATTTTTTTTAATTTCTTCGATGGTAAAAGGCAACGAAAATTCTCCATCAAAATAACTGAATAATTCTCTGTAGCCCACCGTTTGAAGTGCGTTCAATTCTTTGTTTGGATATAACGCTTTTGCTTCATCCAATAAACCTTCGTTTATCATAATCTCAACGCGTTGATTGATTCTATCGTAAATAACTTGCCTGTCAGCCTCTAAACCAATTAAAACAGGGGTGAAGTTCCTATTGTTTTTCTTTTGATTTAAGAAAGAAGAATACGGTTTTTGAGTTCCGATACAAACTTCTGTAAAACGCATCATTCGCTGTGGGTTTTGTAATGTCTGCGGGTTTTCTATTGTTATCTTTTGATAATAATCAGGATCTAAGTTTTTTAATTGTTCCTGCAAATAATTAATTCCGAGTTTTTCGTAATTCGAATTAACTTCAGAACGTATTGCAGGATTGATTTCAGGAAATTCATCGAAACCTTTTAAAACGGCATCCACATATAAACCTGAACCTCCAATTAAAATTACAAAATCATTTGTTTGAAAAAGTTCTTCAATTTTATGTAATGCTTCTTTTTCGTAATCACCAACGGTATAATTCTCGAAAATTGATTTGTTTTGGATGAAATGATGTTTTGCAGCTTGCAATTCTTCCTGATTAGGAACTGCTGTACCAATAGTCATTTCTTTAAAAAACTGACGACTGTCACAAGATACTATTTCGCATTTGAAATGTTGTGCCAAAGCAATACTCAGGGCTGTTTTGCCTATGGCTGTTGGTCCGACAATGGTAATTAAGTATTTCATATTTTTTAGCCCGGATGGAAATGGAAACCCCGGACTTATATTTGTTAGTTTTTTTGGAATAAAAAGAGCGACTTTAGAAGCCCGTTTTATGACTTAAAAAAACAACAAAGATAAGGAGGAGTTGCAATGTACAGCCGGATTAGCTTCATAAATTAAGTATGTAATTCACTTCCGCATTCATGACAATATTTTGCATTATCAAAATGAAGTTGTGAACCACATATTTTACATGTGTTTTTTGTACTGACTGTATTGTTTCGGAGATTTTTTTTAGCAAATTCAGCTGTTACGATTCCGGTTGGAACGGCTATAATTCCGTATCCTAAAATCATAACTAAAGAAGCAACAAGTTGACCCAGGGGTGTTCCGGGTGATATGTCACCATAACCAACTGTTGTCAAAGTGACGATCGTCCAGTATATACTTATGGGGATACTTGTGAAACCTGATTCTTTGCCTTCGATTACATACATTACGGAACCAATTATTACCGTACTGATGAGTACGAAATAGATAAAAACCAGAATTTTTTCTTTGCTGGCTTGAATGGCATCCCGTAGTTGTAAGGATTGATGCGAGATTTGCGGAACACGCAATATTTTGAATAATCTAAAGAAACGTAACGCCCTTACAATGGATAAGATACTGGCTCCCGGAAAAAAGATTGAAAAATACATAGGTGTTATTGCAAGCAAATCGATGATACCATAAAAACTAAAAATATATTTAACGGGTTTTTGAATAGAAATGATTCTTAAAATATATTCTATAGTAAAAAAAATAGTAATTACCCACTCGCAGATAAGCAGTTGTGAATGGTATTTTTGGTTGATATCCTGAACGGTTTCCATCATGACTAAAAGAACACTCAGCAATATTAATCCCAGTAAAATCAAATCGAACATTCGTCCTAAAATGGTATTGGTACCATAAATCATTATTTTGATTTTATCTCTGAAGATTTCGTATTTCGATTTGGCTTTTCTCATGTATACGAAGATAATGAAAGTTTGGTTATGTTAAAAGTGAAGTATTTTCAGCGATTTGCTTTTTCGGATGTAATTCTGAATAATATTTTTTACATCACGATTGTTTTGCATCGGTATTAGGATATTTTTCAGAATGCCAATATTGGTAATTTGATAATTCAAATCATAATAGGCATATCCTTTATAAATCCCGTTTTCAATTAGTATGGCACTTCTTTCATTTACATTTCGGCCTCTGTCTAACAAAATCATACTTTTGTTTTCAAAACTGTTTTCAGAAATAAATTGCTGTACCCTCAGATTATAAATATCAGGTGTAACTTCGTTAATACAAGCCCCGTCACATTCTTTAATTTTATATTGAAAACATTCTTTTTTGGTTTGATACAAGCCGGTTAGTTTTTGGCACAAATGATAGTTGGAAGTAAATTTAAAGAGGGCATTTTTTGCTTCCTGTAAAGATGCGAATGATGTAACTTCTTTTTTACGCCCGTCCGCTTTTTCGAGCTTTAAATTCAAATAACCGTTGGAATCTTTTTCGGCATAAACTGCTAACGGAAAAATCGTTTTTTTCTGGGATCGATTGTATTTAGGACGATTTATTTTTACTTCTTCGCTTTCTTTCAAAAGGGCAATTAGCTCGCTTCCGGTTTCATCATAAGTAATGGTAAAAACTTCTGTTTGAATTTTTTTGCTTTTTGTTGTGATTCCCGTAAAATGCTGATTGACCCTTTTTCGAATATTTTGGCTTTTGCCAATGTAAATTAGGGTTCCATTTTCGTTGTGGATGTAATAAACTCCTGTTTTAGAAGGCATTTGACCTACAAGATCTAATAATTTTGGAGCAATACCTTTTTCTACTTCTAGCTTTATAAAATCTTTTACGATTGTTTTTTCTAAGTCTTTTTCGAGAAGCATTTTAAACAACTTTGTTGTTGCCATAGCATCTCCATTTGCACGATGCCTGTCTGCCATCGGGATTCCAAGTGCACGAACCAATTTTCCTAAACTATAGGAAGGCTGTTCAGGAATTAGTTTTTTGGCAAGCTCAACGGTACAAAGTGTTCTGGCTTCAAAATCATACCCTAAACGTCTGAATTCTGTACGCAGGATTCTATAATCAAACGAAGCATTATGGGCTACAATTATACAATCAGAGGTAATTTCAATAATGCGTTTGGCCACTTCAAAAAACTTTGGAGCTGAACGTAGCATGGCGTTATTTATTCCTGTTAATTTCACCACAAAAGGCTGAATCGGAATTTCAGGATTAACGAGACTAATGAATTGGTCGACTACTTCATGCCCATCAAATTTATAGATAGCAATTTCGGTTATTCCTTCTTCATTAAACTGGCCTCCAGTTGTTTCTATGTCTAGTATTGCGTACATTTTCAATGTCAATTTCAAATTTCAAGAATCAATGACAATTTCAAAAATCAATATCAATTTTAAAAATTATTATTGTAATTGCTATTGTCATTGTAATTGAATTACTTTTTATTTATTATCATTTTTGAAGAAATTGCACCTAGTTGCTCAACTTCAATCAAAAGCAAATTTCTTTTTCCGCTATCTCCTTCTTTTATGTAATCTAAAATTTTTAACGAGTTTCTTGATTCTTTTAACTCTTTCACAACTAATGAAACTTTAAAAATAAATTCTTTATCAGTTATAGTACCTTGTGCTTCTTCAAAATTTAATGAAGCACTTCCAGAGGATCTAATTAATTGATTTTTATAATATTCATTTTCAAATAATCTGTCTAAATTGTCTTGTAAAGAAAATACATTCTCCTGCAAAGCGAACTAGTCTATCTTCAAAATTGAATATTTTTCCCATTTAATAGTTTAATTTTTTTTATTTTAAATTGATATTGCCATTGCATTCTATCGTCCTCCAAAAATGCTGCTTCCAATTCTTACCATTGTGCTTCCGCATTCAATAGCAAGTTGATAATCGCCGGACATTCCCATTGAAATAGTATTAAATTCGCAGTTTTCAGTTTTCAGCTTTTTAATTGAATCAAATACAAATTTTAAATGTGTAAATTCTTTTTTAATTTGGTTTTGGGCATCAGTAAAAGTTGCCATTCCCATTAACCCTAAGATACGAATGTTTTTCATGTCTTTGAATTCCGGAGAAGATAATAATTCTTTTAATTCGTTTTCGTCCAGCCCGAATTTACTTTCTTCTTCGGCAATATATATTTGAAGCAGACACTCTATAATTCTATTGTTCTTTAACGCCTGTTTATTAATTTCCTGCAATAATTTTAAACTGTCAACCCCATGAATTAAACTCACAAAAGGGGCCATAAATTTGACTTTGTTCGTTTGAACGTGACCAATCATATGCCATTGAATGTCTTTTGGCATTTGTTCATATTTGTCAGCCATTTCCTGGATTTTGTTTTCTCCAAAAATACGCTGACCTGCTTCGTAGGCTTGCATTAAATCCGAAACAGGTTTGGTTTTAGAAACGGCAACGAGAGTTACATCTTCAGGTAAGCCAGATTTAATTGTATTTAAATTCGATTGTATTGACATGATATTTCTTTTTTATGAAAGAATAAATTGCTTCGAAATTTTCTCTGCTTTTTTACTTTCACTATAATCATAAAACCCTTCACCGGATTTTACACCCAGTTTTCCTGCTCTTACCATATTCACTAATAATGGACAAGGAGCGTATTTTGGATTTTTAAAGCCTTCATACATCACATTTAAAATAGCCAAACAAACATCAAGACCAATAAAATCAGCTAATTGAAGCGGCCCCATCGGGTGTCCCATTCCTAATTTCATGACCGTATCAATTTCGTAAACTCCAGCTACTTTGTTATATAACGTTTCAATTGCCTCATTTAGCATAGGCATCAAAATTCTGTTGGCTACAAATCCAGGATAATCGTTTACTTCAACAGGGGTTTTACCTAATTTTACAGATAAATCCATGATGATTTTGGTCACTTCATCGCTGGTATTATATCCGCGGATGATTTCGACCAGTTTCATAATTGGCACCGGATTCATAAAATGCATTCCGATAACTCGCTCCGGATGGACAACAACAGCTCCGATTTGCGTAATGGAGATTGAAGATGTATTGGTGGCTAAAATTGTATTATGAGAACAGGCTTCGTTTAATTGTTTGAAGATATTCAATTTTAATTCAACATTTTCAGTCGCAGCTTCAACTACTAAATCAACTCCCACGACACCATCTTTAATATCCGTATAGGTAATAATATTGGTAATAGTTTTGGCAACATCTTCTTGAGTGATAGTCCCTTTTGAAAGCATTCTGTCAAGATTAGCAGCAATAGTTGCCATTCCTTTATCTAATGATTTTTCAGAAACATCAATTAGTTTTACAACAAAACCACTTTGAGCAAATGTATGGGCAATTCCGTTCCCCATTGTTCCTGCACCAATTACAGCTATAGTTTTCATTTTTATCTGGTATTATATTTATAATTTAGCCACGAATTCACTAATCAATTGGTGAATTCGTGGCTAATTTTATTTTTAAAATCTTTCAATTATTTTTCGAAACAATTTATAATTTGATATGCCACTCTCAAAGCATCAGTTGCCTGTTCAAGTGTAACAACAGGAGTTGTATCTGTGCTTATTGCATTTGCAAATGACTCTAATTCATCAAGAATTGCATTGTTTTGCTCTACATCAGGATTGGTAAAATAGATTTGTTTTTTTACACCTTCGGCATTTTGAAGGATCATATCAAAATCTCCCGGTACTTCCGGAGCATCTTTCATACGAACTACTTCACATTTTTTCTCTAAAAAGTCAACAGAAATATAAGCGTCTTTTTGAAAAAAACGTGTTTTACGCATGTTTTTCATCGAAATTCTGCTTGCAGTTAAATTCGCAACACAGCCATTTTCGAATTCAATTCGGGCATTCGCAATATCGGGCGTGTCACTTATAACAGAAACGCCACTCGCATTGATGTTTTTAACTTTTGAATTCACAACACTTAAAATAGCATCAATATCATGAATCATCAAGTCCAGAACCACAGGGACATCTGTTCCGCGTGGATTAAATTCTGCTAAACGATGTGTTTCTATAAACATTGGATTTTCGATCATGTTTTTGGTCGCAATAAACGCCGGGTTAAAACGTTCCACATGACCTACCTGACCTTTTACGTTGTATTCTTTCGTTAAAGCAATAATTTCTTCGGCTTCTTCAACGGTATTGGCAATTGGTTTTTCTATAAAAATATGTTTCCCGGATTTAATTGCCACTTTAGCACATTTATAGTGTGAAAGTGTTGGCGTTACAATATCGATGACATCAACAGCGTGGATTAATTTTGCAATAGTATTGAAGTTTTTATATCCAAATTCTTTTGAAATTCTTTCGGCATTTTCTTGATTTTCGTCGTAAAATCCAACTAATTCGTATTTGTCAGATTGTTGTAACAAGCGTAAATGTATTTTACCCAGATGACCAGCACCTAAAACTCCTACTTTTAACATGAGAATGTATTTTAAACAAAAATATAATTAATTTGTTGAATGTAAAAGTGAATGCAATAAAGATTTAGTGATTTAATAATTAAAAATCAATATTTGATTTACTGTTTAGTTTACTAATTTTACCAAAATAAAATAAATCCATTTTGAAAGATACTGCCAAACATCAAGGACTTCGCAATCAATTAGTAAGCACTTTAGAGCAAAAAGGGATTACTGACAGAGCTGTGCTGGATGCGATAAAAAAAATTCCAAGACACCTTTTTCTGAATTCAAGTTTTGAAGATTATGCTTATCAGGACAAAGCTTTTCCGATAGGAGCAGGGCAAACTATCTCGCAGCCATACACAGTAGCTTTTCAATCACAATTGTTAGAAGTAAAAAAGGATCATAAAATTCTGGAAATTGGTACAGGATCAGGCTATCAAACTGCTGTTTTATTCATGTTGGGCGCTAAAGTGTATAGTATTGAAAGACAAAATGAGTTATTTAAACAGACTTCAATTTTATTTCCAAAATTGAATATAAGACCAAAACACCTTTCTTTTGGAGATGGATATAAAGGTTTGCCAAATCACGCTCCGTTTGACAGTATTATAGTCACTGCTGGTGCTCCAATCATCCCTAAGCCTTTGATGGCACAGCTAAAAATAGGAGGAAGGCTTGTTATTCCGTTAGGAGAAGATGTTCAGATTATGACTTTATTGATTCGTAAAAACGAAACACAATTTGAAAAACATGAGTTTGGTGAATTTCGATTTGTTCCTTTATTAGAAGATAAAAATTAAAGTAAAAGTCCATTAAGTTGGGCTTTTTTATTGGTCACAGGTATAGTTTAATACTATGTGTTTAAGTGCATTTTGCTTTAGCTTCTAATAAATAGTGCCAGAATCTTGCAGGCTTCCAGTCTGTCAACCAAATCTATAGGCTTTCAGTCCATAGGTTTAGTTTGAGACTAATTCGATAGCACGAAGTAAATTTTCTTTTTCAATGCGAAGAATATAATTAATGAAAAACGATTTATCATTTTTATTCTGACATTCTTCCAAAACAGATAAATATTCATTTATATGTTCTTCATCTCCAAGTATTGTTGCGAAAACATACCCATTCTGCAATAAAATCCAATTCATTAATAAACTGGCAATTTGCACATTTCCATTCTCAAAAGGGCAAATAGTCATAATTTTCAGATGTGCTTCAGCTGCTAAAAGTATAGGGTGCAAATTGTTTTTATTTGATTCGTACCAACTAAAAAACAATTTCATTTCACGAATAATTAAGGTGTCACTTTTATATTTTCCGGAGTTTTCAGGTTTGATACCACGCAGGATTAAGTTATGAAGAGAAAGAAAATCTTTTTCGTTTACAGTTACTTTTTTCTGATTCAAATCTTTAATAGTTACTATAGCTTCCTGAAAATTAACAGCTTCCAGATGTTCGTGCATATTTTTTCCAGCAATAGTCAGTCCTTCGTTAATTACAGATTTTGTTTCTTCAATAGTTAATGAGTTTCCATTTAAACGATTACTTTCAGAAATAAATTCTAATTCCAGTATTTTAGAAATTCGATGCAAATCAAAATGCTGTAAAGATTTTATTTGGTTTTTTAGAGTTTCTATTTCTTCTAAAATATTTTGTATAGAATGTAAAACAGCAGAATTAATTATTTTTTTATTATTTTGAATTTCCTGCTCAACAAGTAATAATGCTTTGAGAGCAAATTCTTCATCGCCTATTTCATATAAGATTTTTTCTTTCAGCCAGGCAATCATTAAGGTTTCATAATCAATCTCCAATAATTGAGAAAGTTTTGAAATTTGATCTTTTGTGGGCTTTCTGGATCCTGATTCAAATTTGCTGATCAACGCCTGATCAATACTAAGGATTTGAGCCACTTCCCGGGTTTTTAATCCTTTTTTCTCTCTTGCATTTTTTAATAGTGACTTCATTTGACTTTCTTTAAATTGTCTTGACACAATTAGTCATTAAATATAAAATAAAAAAAGCAATATAACTAAATATTGCTTTTTTACCTATAAACAGTTCCACAATCAAAACTTTTTTTGGAGTTTTCCTGAGCAACCGTGATTTCTGGATCACTCCAACTACTAACAATTGATGTATTTGCTGCTGATGTATTTGCTGCTGTAACTTAAAAAGTGAAAAACTGTTAGCAGAAGAATAATATGCTTTTTTGTAATTTAATGTAGTAAAATTAAGTGTAAAATTATAAAAAAGATATAGTTTGTTAAAATTATTATTAATTAAAAGCTTTTTTTATTCTGTCCAGATCGCGTTTAGTATCCTGTTCTTTAAGCGATTCACGTTTATCGTAGTTTTTCTTTCCTTTGCATAAACCAATTTGTAGTTTTGCCAAACCTTTCTCGTTGGTAAATAATTTAAGGGGAACAATAGTTAAACCTTTAGCCTGAACACTCTTTTGAAGATTTTTTAATTCTTTTCTGTTCAGAAGTAACTTTCTTTCACTTCTTGATTTATGATTAAATTGGTTTCCAAAAGTGTACTCTTCAATATAGGTGTTGATAGCAAAAAGTTCATTATTACTAAATTCACAAAAGCTTTCGGTAATATTTGCTTTTCCTAAACGAATAGATTTGATTTCAGTTCCTGATAAAACGATTCCAGCAGTATAAGTGTCGATTATTTCATAATCAAACCGAGCTCTTTTATTAAGTATATTGACAGTTTTTAACATAGGTTGACAAATTTAGGAACAAATAAACGAAAGTGCAATTGTTTTTATATAAATGATATAAATTTGCATTATGGAAAATCAAAAATCAAAAGACCCGTTGCACGGTATTACACTTCAAAGCATTTTGGAAAAACTTGTGGATTACTATGGATTTGATACATTAGGTGAATTAATTCCAGTCAAATGTTTTAATGAAAATCCCAGTATAAAATCCAGTTTAACATTTTTAAGAAAAACAGACTGGGCCCGAAAAAAAGTTGAAGATTTATTTTTGAAATCGCTTTCCAAATTCCCTAAGGATTAATTTAATTTATAGGATATCATAACTCCGCCGCGATAAATTAACCATTCACCACTTTTATTCCAGTTTTTTGCTGTTTCATATCTTCCTGAAGTTCCGTCATTGTAATGACCGTGATAAAATCCTTGGTGCCAGCCACCTCCAATAAATACATCCAAAAGTAATTTGTCGTTTATTTTTAAATTATAACCTACAGTAGCACCTAATCTATACCCAAAACCTTTTTCGTATTTATTAGACTCCCAGTAATTCCATTTTTGTAATTCATAAATGTCCGGGCCTGCATGAGCACCTACATAAAGACCATTATATTTTTCTTTAAAGTGATACCGGACTTCAGGGGTAAAAGTATAAAATTTCATAGGCTTTTTTCCGTCAAATGAATTCCAGAAAGAAGCCATTACATCAAAACTAAAAGTAGTTTTTTCTCCAATACTGGTTTCTATACCAACATTAGGTATTGCTGCTAATGCAGTAAAACCATTTATTTTTATATAAGTTTGACTTTGTGTGGAAATTGAAAAAAGAAGAACAATTGTAATAAGTATTTTTTTCATGCGTAAGGTTTTAAAACAAGACTTATTTTCTTGTTTTGCGTGCAAATATAACACAATAGCTCAATTACTATTATGGAGCCTGATTACTTTTTTGTATTTTATTTTAAGTTAATTGTTTGGAATTTCCTTATTGCTTAATAATGAATAAATTACCTTATCCAGAAATTTGCCGTCATAATACTGACATTCTTTTAAATGTGCTTCTTTGATAAAACCGCATTTTTGCAAAACCTTTTCAGAGGCTAAGTTTCCCGGATCAATTATAGCTTCAATTGAGTGAAGTTTTAAATCATCAAAACCATATCTGATTAATCGGCATACTGCTTCTGGAATAACTCCTTTTCCATGAAATTCAGGCAATAATATATAACCAATTTCAGCACGATAATTTTCAGGCTGTATTCTGTAAAAGCCAATAATGCCTAATAGTTTAGAATTATCTTTCAAAGTTATTCCCCAATTAATACCTTCATTCAGAACAATTTTTTCTTCAATAAGGGCAATATGTTCGAGCGCATCTTCAGGAGTTTTTACCAAAGGTCTCGGAATGTATTTCATTGTTTCCGGATTGGAACGTAATTCAAAAATTTCATTTATATCATCGTTTGTAATTTGTCTTAAAATCAAGCGTTCTGATTCTATAACCGGAAATGGGGTAAAATTGAAATTCAACATAGTTATGAATGATTATTTAAATTGATATTATACTTCATTTAGCTCATTATTATTTCTTCTGAAAAAAGCAATTTGCATAAATAGAGATAATAGGATAGTTAGTATTGCACCAATAAAATTCAGCCATAAATATCCTAATTTTTCCTGTCCGCTCGGATAAATATATATCATAAAGTAATAGATGATAAAAATTGTTATCTGACTAATTATGGCGCTGTAAAACATAGGTTTAGCCTGAACACGTCGCAGATAAAATCCAACTAAAAAGATACCCAAAACTGTTCCGTAAAAAATAGACCCAATAATATTGACCAACTGAATTAAATTTTCAAACAAAGTTCCGACACAGGCAAAAAGGATGGCAACTATTCCCCAGAAAAGCGTGAAGAATTTGGTCGCATTGAGATAATGCTTTTCAGATTTTTCGGTTTTCAGGTTTCGTTTGTAGATATCTATTGCTGTGGTTGATGCTAAGGCATTTAAACCCGAAGCTGTTGAAGACATCGCAGCAGAAATAATTACAGCTAACAATAAACCGATCAGCCCTTTAGGTAAATAATGTAAAATAAAATGGAAAAAGACATAATCCTTATCGTTGGTTTCGCTGTTGCTATCGGCTTTATAAATAATTTCTTTTGCCCGGTCCCGTAAATCTTTTTCCTTGTTGGATAAAGTAACCAATTCCTTTCGGAGAATTGGATTGTCATAATCCTGATTCAATTGTTCGATATATAAAAGATTGATTACTTTTTTATCTTCGGAGAGTTTTTCCAATTTAGTTTCCAAAACATGATATTCTTCTTTAAAAGCAGATTTTTCAATGACAATTTTATTATTCGGATTGAAATTTAAAGGAACAGGATTGAATTGAAAAAAGACAAAAACCATCACTCCTGTTAACAGTATAAAAAACTGCATCGGAACTTTTAAAAGTCCGTTCATGATTAATCCCATTTGACTTTCCTTAACTGATTTTCCTGATAAATAACGACCAACTTGCGATTGATCAGTTCCAAAATAGGCAAGCATCAGAAAAAAACCACCTGTGATTCCGCTCCAAAAAGTATATTTTTCTTCAGGATCAAAAGAAAAATCCACAATATTCATTTTGTCATTGGCACCAGCAATATGCATGGCACTTGAAAAAGTCATATCCTGCGGCAAATAATGCAAAATCAGAAAAAAAGTGATAAACATTCCGGACATGATTACAAACATCTGTTGCTTTTGAGTCACATTTACGGCTTTTGTTCCTCCTGAAAAAGTATAAATGATAACCAACACACCAATAATAATGTTCATAAAAGTTAAATTCCATCCTAAAAGCGCTGATAAGATAATTGCCGGAGCATAAATAGTCAAACCTGTGCCTAATCCTCTTTGGACTAAAAATAAAATAGCGGCTAACGAACGTGTTTTTACATCAAATCGTTTTTCCAGAAATTCATAAGCCGTAAATACTTTATTTTTATGATATAACGGAATGAAAGTGACACAAATCACAACCATGGCAATGGGCAATCCAAAATAGAATTGTACAAAACCCATTCCGTCATGATAAGCCTGTCCCGGAGTAGATAAAAAAGTAATAGCACTGGCCTGGGTGGCCATTACCGAAAGACCTACGGTATACCAGGGTGTTTCGTTGTTTCCTAAAATAAAATCCTCTACATTTTTACTTCCCTTTGTTTTCCAGGAACCATATCCTACAATAAACAGAAGCGTAACAATCAGTACAATCCAATCAAATAGTTGCATAATTTATGAGTATAATTGCATGATTAAGAAAAAAATAACGATGTAAACTGCATTAGCTACTAATACGTAAGTATAGCTTTTTTTCCATTTTTTTTGTTTTTTAGCTTGCATCTTTGACTTTTTAGTTCTTTAATTCTTGTTTTGGAGCTTCTATAGGCTGTTTCAGAGAAATAATATTTGAAAGTAATCGGTAAGCCCCGGAAACACCTTCCGGTAATTCCCTGAAAAAGCTTAAACCAGTGTAAATGTAATATCCTTTTCCGTATGGTGCTACTAACAAAGCGCCATTTTTAGCTGATTCACCTTTATCATGCGAGGATAGGATAGGAGTAAAGGCAGCGTCAAATTGATTTGGATAATATAATCCCTGTTCCTGTGTCCAGCCTTCAAAATCTTTTGTAGTGATTTTGTTTGGCATGTTTAAAACGGGATGATTTGGTGCTAAAAAAGTGATCTTGGCATTTTCTTCCGTAACACGGTCGTTTGAAATTTTAAGTGGATAAGGAGCAATCTTATCGGTTATTAATCGACCATTAGTATTGTATTGGACAATCATGGTTTTTCCCTTTTTCACAAAATCAAAAAGAATGGATTGTTTGTTAGCCAAAGCATTTATAGTGTTGTAAGTACGAACTCCGGTAATCACTACATTAAAAGAATCCAGTTTTTCAGGTGTAATTTCTTCGGGTTTCAAAATAGTGACTTTGTAGCCCATCTGGGTAAGACTTTCCGGGACTTCATCGCCTGCCCCCATAATATAACCAATAGCATCTCCGGTAGTTTTTAAATCGATTTTTAAGAATTTTGATTCAGCAGGTTTTAAAACCATTTGTTTGGTAATATGTTCAAAATCAATTATAATTTCATCTTTATCAAATCGTTGATTGTCAACAATAACAATGCTTTTTGCTACAGCTTCTTCAAAATTTGCCGGAGGGGTAACTTCAAAATAAAAAGTTTGCTCCATTCCCTTTTTACTCAGGGTAAACGGAATCTGCTTTGGAGAAACTATCCAGTTTTTAGGCAATTCTAATTGTAATTTTCCTTTTATATCATCTTTACCGGCACGGACTTTTACCGGAATCATTTTGCTTTTTTCATCCTTGAAAATTAAAACTTTTTCAAGGATTGAACTCGTTACTTCTGGTATAATGTCCGGAAAATTATACATTTCCCCTTTTACTCCGTCATTATATTTATAAACAACAGTTCGCTCAAACGGAATTCCAATATTGTTGATTCTAACATTAAAAATAACTTTTATTTGTCTGATAATATCCGGAACTCCAATGTTTTCCTGATTGGAAACGGTGTACATACCAACAGTTGCATTTTCCTTTAACCAATAGGGTTGTGTATATTCTAATGTATTTGGAAGCTGAATTTCAAGCTTTAATTTCTGATCATTATTATTTTTTAAAACACTATTTTGAACCGTAGTTTTATTATCAGGTGATGAAGTTACACTAACCAACTGCATGTCAACAGCACTTCTGTTGATGGCTTCAAGATTTAATTGGATAGTGCTTCCGGGTGTGGCTTCCTGTTCTTCGGCAACGGCTTCCAGATATAATCCGGAACTGGATGCAATAATACTTTTTATCGCAGCAGATTTTAAAGTTTTCCAATGCGTATCTTCCAGAGACTGAATCATCGAATAAGCTTTTAGCAAATCAGGAATACTGGCTGATGGATTACTGAAGTTGTAATTCGAAATAATTTTTGAAATTAGTTCGCCAATTGGTTTCCCGTTTTTTACACGATTCCACGAAGTATCAATGCCATCAAACAAATCATTACGTTCTTTTGGCTTTTCACCATTTATAAGTTCCAGATATTCAGTTTCATCACCACGTGCTCCTGTACTTCCAAAACCTTGCGACTGGTGACGGCTGCGGCTTAAAGCTGCAATTTCCTGATTAGATTTCCCAATTCCAGCATAATAAACACCCGTTTCTAATGTGGTGAATTTAGACTTGTCAGCTCTTTCAAATTTTTCCTGACTTCCGTAAAACCACCATGATGGATTAAAAAACTGACGTTTTACCTGCCATGGACTTACGTATTTTAGTTGTTCCGGAAATATTTTTGGATTATTTGTTAAATTAAAACTTTCTATACTCAACATGGCTGATGAAGTGTGGTGACCGTGGGTAGTTCCCGGCGAACGATGGTCAAAACGGTTGATAATGACATCAGGCTGGAATTTTCTGATTGTCCAGACTACATCAGCAAGTACTTTGTCTTTATCCCAGATTTGCAGGGTTTCATCAGGATTTTTAGAAAAACCAAAATCATTGGCACGTGAAAAAAACTGTTCTCCACCATCAATTTTTCGGGCTTCAATTAATTCCTGGGTTCTGATAACGCCTAATAATTCACGTAGTTGTGAGCCAATTAAATTTTGCCCGCCATCGCCACGGGTAAGCGATAAATAACCGGTTCTGGCATTTACTTCATTCGATAAATAGGATATCAAACGTGTGTTTTCATCATCAGGATGTGCTGCAATGTATAAAACAGAACCTAAAAAGTTTAATTTCTGAATTTGATTGTAAATTTCAACCGAATTAGGTTTTTGTGGCTGTTGTGCAAAAGAAATTTGAATACTGATAAAGAATATTAAAAATGACTGTATTTTTCGCATAGCGTGATTCGTATTTTTGAAAGAGCTCCAAAAATACTAATTATATCCTTGAACAGTATTTAAATGAAATGTTAATGTTCAATTTTTATCTGGAGCTATTTCCAGCTGCCTGCTATATCTTTTGTGCCAAACCCCGGCACAAAAGGTAATTGCGAGAGCAATTCGACCATCTGGGCTGGGGCTTTAGGTTTCATTAGAAATATTTAAAAAATCACTCAGAACCTTAGCAACTTAGAATCTCAGTACCTCTAATAAAAATACTTTTTCCTAAACCAAAAAGCCACATTCACAAGTGCAATCAAAGCCGGAACTTCTACCAAAGGGCCAATAACACCTGCAAAAGCCTGCCCGCTATTAATTCCGAAAACACCAATGGCAACCGCAATTGCTAATTCAAAATTATTACCTGTGGCTGTAAAAGCAATCGCTGTACTTTTCGAATAATCAGCACCAAAATACTTTCCGGCAAAAAAACTGATTACAAACATGACAACAAAATAAATCACCAAAGGAATCGCAATCCGAATAACATCCATCGGAATCTGAACAATTAATTCGCCTTTCAGGCTAAACATAATTACAATCGTAAACAACAAAGCAATCAGGGTAATTGGAGAAATAAACGGAATATATTTATTCTGAAACCATTCTTCTCCTTTAAGTTTTATCAGACTATAACGGCTTATGATACCAAGCGCAAACGGGATTCCTAAATAAATACCCACGCTTTCTGCAATTTGGGCAATGCTTATATCTACATTAAAACCAGTATAGCCAAAATAGGGAGGCAGAATAGTGATAAAAATATAAGCATAAACGCTATAAAGCAAAACCTGAAAAACACTGTTTAAAGCGATTAATCCTGCAGCATATTCACGGTTTCCATCAGCCAGGTCATTCCAGACAACGACCATTGCAATGCAACGTGCCAAACCAATTAGTATTAAACCAATCATGTATTCCGGATACCCTTTTAAAAACAAAAGTGCCAGTGTAAACATTAAAATTGGCCCGACAATCCAATTTAGAAATAAAGAAGCGCCTAAAACTTTTGTATTCTTAAAAACAGCTCCCATTTTTTCATATTTTACTTTTGCCAAGGGGGGATACATCATCAGAATGAGTCCAATTGCCAGCGGAATATTGGTAGTTCCGCTGGAAAAAGAGTTAATGAAATTTCCGCTCGACGGGATAAAATAGCCAATAGAGACACCAATTATCATGGCAAGGAAAATCCAAAGGGTTAGAAAACGGTCAAGAAAACCAAGTTTTTTTCTTTCTACTACGGGAGCACAATGATTTATAGCCATATTATTTTTTTATTTGAGAGAAAACATAAAACATTTCAGTTGCAATTTGAAGACTGCGTTCCTGATATTTCTCAGCTTGCTGTGGTGTATTATCAAAAGCTTTTGGGTCTTCAAACGTAATCGGGATTCGTTTTTCAGCTCCTGCAATAAAAGGACAACCGCCATCAGCTTGCGAACAGGTCATAATGGCTGCAAAACCACTTTCAGGATTAAATTCATCATCATACGCTTTAGAAAAACCTATAATTGGTGATTGATTTTCAGTGAACTTTATGGCGTAAACCGGATTATTCTCTTCTGAAAGTTTTTGAATTTTAAAACCTGTATTTTTTAAAGTTTCGGCAACTTTCGGAAACATGGCTGTAGCTTCTGTTCCGCCGGAATAGCAAAAAACATTTTTTATTCCGTAATAATACGCCGCTGTTTGCGCCCAAATCTGCGACAAATGACTTCTTCTGGAATTATGTGTACAAATTAGATTCAGTCGGATATCTTCTTGATTATTGACTTTTAGCTGAATAAAATCGACAAGTTGTTGTAATGAGTTTTTACGTTCTTGGGTAATTTCTTCAAAAGAAAAAGTTTGAACTAAAGTTTGAATTTCCGGGAATAAATTGTTTTGGTTTGACATTTTTATTTAAATTAAAGTTTAACAACAACCTCCGCCAGGTGTGCAAGAGTTAGTACTATCGGTATTTAATTGAGTAAGTTTCAATTTTGGTTTTTCAGACGGGATTCCGCATTGGTCCTGTGCCAAACATGCTGTTTTTTTATTCAATAATTGAAAATCTTTACCATTAAAGCCTAAATCATATTTTCCAATTGTAGTATCCTGATATTCAACTTCAATTTCAAAATCTTCAATCCCTAAAACTTTTTCGGAAAGTTCTATAATATGAACTAATTTATTTGGTTTTAAACGATGTTCAAAATCATTGGCATCCCAAAGTTGGAAGTTGACAACTGTTTCTTTACGAACAGTTCCGCCACAATCAATGAAGTTTTTTGTTATTAAACCTACTTCAGTCACATGAAAATGTTCCGGAACAAAGTTCCCGTTTGGCAGTTGAAAATTTACAGTTTCTACTGTTTCTAGTATTTGTTTAATTTCTGAAAGTTTCATAATAATTTATTTAGTTATTTATTGCAATATTGCGATATAATGAATGTAAAAAAGTATTTTAACAACATTTAAATTGTAGTTTTTTAAAATAAAAATTGAATTTTGGTATGTAGACCAGAATATGCAGCAAGCCAGTTAAAATTGAGCCAGGCAAAAGATTTAAAGCAATTATTTTAAAAAGAGTATAATTTTCAAATTGCTCAAAACTATTTTGTAAAACCATACTATCGTTCGTTAAATGGATTTTAATAACTAAAAACACGGTAATACTGGCAAAATGGAACCCGTTTAGAAGAAGGTGAATAATGTATTCCCAACGAGGTAATCCGCCCATAAATTTACGACTGTCTTTTTCTACATATGCATCGGCCATTAATGTGATAATATCGAGAAAAACTAATGTCATTGCAATAAAAAACATACTGTTATTTTCGATTCGGATAAACAAAGAATAAAGAATGCAGGAGAATAAAACGGCTCGTATAGTGTGCGTTAAGTGCTCAAACTTACTTTCTTTTTGTTCGTGTAAACGGTATTTATAAAGATGTAAAAATACACCATCAAATAATGCTAAAACGGAATAGGCAATAAGTAAAGCAGATGAGAGAATAAAAGCTGTTTCCATATTTTAGCAACATTTTTGGTTAGTAACCGTCATAATTATTTTGGAAAAATAATCTTTAAGAATATCAAAAGTCTTTTCATCAATACAATAACAAATGGAATTTCCTTCGATGCTTCCTTTAATAAGTCCTGCGTTTTTTAACTCTTTTAAGTGTTGAGAAATGGTGGGTTGCGCAAGAGGCAATTCGTTTACGATATCCCCACAAATACAAGAGTTTACTTTAAGCAAATATTCAATAATTGCAATTCGGGCAGGATGCCCCAATGCTTTTGCAATTATTGCGATTTGATTTTGTTTGTCTGTAAAATAATCTGTTTTAGTTGCGCCCATTGTTTTATTTTTATATTGCAATATTACGATATTGTTTTTTGTAAAAAAAGAAAATAGCTAAATATTTTCTTTTTTATTGTTTTTGTTTTGGCTTCTGAGTTTTTTATCTACTGTGTTTCCATCTTTTATGTGTCCATAAATAATATTCCGGTGCTTCAAGAATTTGTTTTTCAACTTCTCTCAAATACATTTCTGTAATATCAAAATTTTCATATTCTTTTGGATTATCACAAATTGGGACAAATGTAGCTTCATAATATCCTCTCTTGATTTTTTTTACTTTAATGAACATGACACTTGCATCATACTTTTTGGCTAACATTTCAGCCCCGGTATGAACAGGAACCTCAATACCCATAAAAGTATTCCAAT
Organism: Flavobacterium piscis; assembly: GCF_031457575.1. Taxonomy (GTDB): domain Bacteria; phylum Bacteroidota; class Bacteroidia; order Flavobacteriales; family Flavobacteriaceae; genus Flavobacterium; species Flavobacterium piscis_A. Next base: position 24,400 of record NZ_JAVDWQ010000013.1, read on the forward strand.
GAAATATACGATCAAACTTAGGAGATTGGTCACTGGCTAAACCATATAATGCCAAAATTCCTTCTCTTTGATTCTGTGCCATAAGCGGAATCGTTTTTTTTGTCTCTACTAATTCTGTACCGTATTTTGAACGTATTTTCCGGACTAGTTTGTCAAAATATGGATTGACAACTTTCTTGTAAACTCCAATTGTTCTAAATTTTAATTTTTTTGTAAGAGATAAAAGCCATTCCCAGCTAGCATAATGGGAAGCAAATAAAACAATACTTTTGCCTTTTTGCTCATAATCTCTTATGACTTCTATATTTGTAACGGTAAATCTTTTTTCCATTTCTTTAGGAGAAATACTCATTGTTTTTATCATTTCCAAAAACATATCACACATATGCTGATAAAATTTTTTTTCGATAATTTTTCGTTCCCCATCACTTAAATGAGGTAAAGTAAGTACCAAATTTGTACGGACAACTTTTTTACGATATCCTAAAATATAATACACAAGAAAGTAAACACAATCTGAAAACCAATAAAATATGCGAAAGGGAAGTATTGAAATAAGCCAAAGAATTGGGTATGCCAAAATATAAACAAGAAATTGCATCTAAACTTTTTTTTACAAAGATAAAGTAAAAATGAATAAATTGATATATTTTAGAGTCTGACTGACTTGATGACATAATCAGTATCTTTACAGTTAAAATAAGATAGAGTTTATGAATAGTATTTTGATAGGAATTATTGTTGCAAATGTTTTGATTAGTTATAAAGGGCTTAACGATCTTGCTTTTTTTAGAAAATATGAGTTTCACGTGGGAAGTATCCGATCCGGAGAGCAAATCAGAATGCTTTCTTCTGGCTTTTTGCATGTTGATATAATGCACCTTGCGTTTAACATGCTAACATTATGGTTTTTTGCTCCAGTAGTTTTTAACTGGTTAGGAAATTTTTCTTTTATTCTGGTTTATTTTGGGAGTTTAATCTTTGGAAGTTTACTAACTATGATTTTTCATAAAAACGATTACAGTTATCGTGCGGTTGGTGCTTCAGGAGCTGTAACTGGTGTGCTGTATTCTGCTATTTTATTACAGCCAGATATGATGTTGGGAATCTTTTTTGTAATTCCGATGCCAGCTTATCTTTTCGGAATTTTATATTTATTATACTCTATTTACGGAATGCGGGCCAAAAATGACAATATAGGACATACGGCACATTTTGGAGGTGCAATAGGCGGGTATTTAATTACTTTGATAAAAGTTCCTTCATTATTTGCTGATCATACGGTAATGGTTGTTTTATTGGCTATTCCTATTTTTATACTTTTTGCAATGGCTAAATTGGGGAAATTGTAATGCTTGGCATAACTTTTGAAATGCCATTATCAAATAACTTAAATATAACAAAAATGAAAAAATTAGTATTCTTTTTAACAATCATGTTTATGACTATGTCTTACAGCCAAGAAACCAAACAAATTCCTCTAATCAATGTAAATGGGGAAGGAAAAATAAAAGTTGCTCCTGATCAGGTTTTGGTCTCAGCAACAGTTGAAACAAAAGGAAATAATGCTAAAGACGTCAAAAAGCAAAATGACGAAAAAATGGATGCGGTCTTAAAATTCATTAAAAAAATGAATATTCCAACAGCTGATTTCAGAACAAAACAAGTTTCATTGAATCCTCAGTATGATTATGAAAAAAAGAAAACAAGTTATAATGCAGTACAAACAGTAGAAATTATAGTTAAAGATTTATCTAAATATGATGAATTGATGGAAGGTTTAGTACAACAGGGAGTTAACCGTATTGATAAAGTTTCTTTTGAATCATCTAAATTAGCGCAACACCAATCAGAAGCTAGGAAATTAGCGATTAAAGATGCTAAAGCTAAAGCAGAAGATTATGTTTCGGTTTTAGGACAAAAAGTTGGTAAAGCTTTTGTAATCTCTGATAATTCGCAAATTTATCAACCACAGCCCATGTACGCTGCAATGAGAATGAAAGAATCTGCAGATGCTGGTGCTTCAAACGAAACTCTTGCTATTGGAGAAATTGAAATTACTATTAACGTAAGTGTGAGTTTTATTTTAGAATAGCAATTATTTATTTTACAAAAAAAAAAGGGGCTGTCTAAAAGTATGGACAGCCCTTTTTTTATAAGGTAGACAGATTAAATATCTAAAAAAAGCTTAAAAAACTGCAATTTTCCCTGTTTGTATTTCGCCTGAGCTTGTAATTATTTTATAGATATAAATTCCTGAGGCAGTATTTTTTAGATTGATGTTATTGGTTTTTGAAAATAACGGGGAAATAATAGTATTTTGTCCACTAGTATTGTACAAATAGAAAATAGCATTTTCTTCTTTTTTGGCTTCAATATTTAATTCTTCATTTTTGCCTAATAGTGTGGGGTGGACAAAAAACAAATCATTGCCTAAATAATTAGTATCAAGAATTGGAGAACTTACTATATTATTGTTTTCTAAAATTATATTTATTTTGTATTTATTACTGCCTTTTATGGGGGCAGCATCTAAAAAAGAGAATGTTTTTGAATTGACATCATTTATTGTGCTAATAACACCTTCGGCATTATTAATTATTTTTACTAACTCAATTCTTTTGATATTATACAAACTGAAAAGACTGGCATTAATCTTTACTTTGTTCTCCTCGTAAACTTCTGCCAAAGTCAACTCAAAATAACAATTTGAGTTTTGAGCATACTGTAATGTTGATTCACTTTTTATTCCTTCGCTATTGTCAAATATAGGAATGACAGTGTAAATTTTTTCATCAGTATAGGTATAAGTAGCGTTTGTTGTTTCTTCTTTAAATTCTAAATGATCTCCTGTCAGTTGATAGATATTAAATGAAGCAACATCGGCAGGTTTGTCCCAATTAATTTCTGTTGTGCCATCACAAACTAAACTGGTACTGATATTCAAATCATAAGAAATTGTAAAGCTATCAGAGATATAATCGGTATTATCAATAGTCATTTTTAATTTTGCTTTTGAAAATTTTTGTTCAGTAGGGGTATACATAAATTGTTCACTATCCAGATTTATACCATTTGCAATAATTTCCCAAGTCTGCCCATTATTGTGACTAATAGACAATTGACCAGTGGTACCAGAAAATGAAGAATCCCATTTGAAAGGGGAAATAGTCTTACCATCATAGGGAAAATTATCATTACTAACAGGGTAATTCCATTCAAATCGATTTTCCAATTCATATTCGTAAGCGATGCTGTATTCCTGAGAAGTATTTGAGACATATGAACCCATAACATTGATAGTATAAGATCCGGATGCAGGGTTTTCGATAGTCACTTGCTCTATAGTATTAATTTTATCTTTTCCTCTTACAGCTGGTTGCTCAGGAATATCAGGATTAAGAACCCATGGTAAAAAAGTGTTGTTGTCAGCCGAAATAACTTCCATATCTAAATCGTTTACCAAACTTATATTACTGTTGATTGCAGCGGGCAAATCGTTCCAGACTAATGTGATTTTTAAGTTTTTCGCATTTACCGGAAGCGTAATAGTATGTGAATTTGTCTGACCAGATGTCAAATTACCGGATATAATTCTATTTTCGCTGATCGTTTTTAAACTTTTATCAGCATTGATATTACCATAACCATAGGTGAAATCCGGACCTGTGTTACCTAAATCTTTTGCACTATTAATTAAAATTGCTTTTGTAAGGGCATTAGTCAAAGAGATATTGTTTATAGTTTTATAATATTGTTTCATAAGAGTAATAATTCCTGTAGCTAATGCTGCAGAATTTGAAGTTCCTTGTGTGCTAAAGGCTACTAACTCTGGTTTTATTCGGCCGTCATAGGCTGGGCCTTTTGAAGAAAACGGCATAATTACTTCGTTTTGGTCAATACAGCCCAATACAATACTATTTTTGGATTGCTTAAAATTACCAGTAATAGATTTATACCCCTGAAGTCCAATATTACCAGAGGAAAAACAATGAGTCAAATCTGTATTTGAGAATAATTGCAAGTCATAAGCATTAGCGAGTGATCCATAAAAATTCTCAATCTCTGTACCGTAGGAATGGTTTTGAGTGGCAGCACCTTGTAAAGTTACTACTTCGTCAGGATAGATATTCAAAAAGTCAGACGATTGTATCTTAGCCTTTTGAGCGACTCCTTTTCCTAATGCAGAACTATTTCCCAATCCGGAAACTATAGTTGCCATAGCAGTTGCATGGCTCGATACAATAGGGGATTGTACTGGGGAAGGAATGTGCTTATTTAACAGATCAATATCATTTACATCAAAAAAATCATCTTTGATCGCTACAATTTGATTTTCGCCTGTTAAAAGAGGAAAATTAGTATTGGCTTTATTTATATAATTGATGCTAAAATTTTGATCTATTATTTTAGATTCACCTTTTGGCTGCAGCGATTCTTGCGAAATAGAAGAAACACTGCTCAAATCTACAATCTCATCAATTATTTTTTTGGAATCACTTTTTATGATTACAAGATGGTTATCTAATATTTTGATATCAGAAATGTTCATTGATTTCAAGTCAGTAATTAACGCTTTGATAGTATCAGTTGCGATTATGTACTGCTTGTCTTCCGTATGACTTGAAAAATTTGATGGTAATTTCCATAAACTATTAACCGGGAGAATTTTTTTTAAAGGCTGATTAGATTTTAAACTTTCATTTTCAACAATACAAAAAGTACTGTCGAGTTTTTTTACAACCTTGTATTTGTTGTGATGCGCATTTTCTAAAGATGTAAAATAGTATTTCTCAAATTTTATTTTGCTTTCTTTTTTGATGTATTGTTTCCATTTCTCAGAGCTTTGTGAGAGACTGATTGTTGTTATCATAAAAAGGAGAAAAGTAATTCGTGTCTTCATTTACTGTAGATGTTAGGTCAATTATAAACATTCTCTTATCAATGGTACAAAAAAACTGGCTGGTACAGCTGTTATCACTCTTAATTTAGATAAGGCAAAGATGAAATTTGTGCTTCATAATTTCTATTGAAAATATTTACCCGTTGTAGGTAAGCCAAAGTTATTAAAATTATTTGTAAAAAAATTATGATTTTTTTTATTCAGAATCTTCAAAATCTGTATGTGTAATATTCTTTTCACATAACCATTTTGTACTTTAAATCCTGCAAAAATTGTAAAACTATTTTTTAACACCTACGAAACAAAATAAAATATTGAAATTATTATTATGTGTAACAAGCTGATTTATATTAACTATTGATTTTACTGGGGCTGTAGTAATAATATGATAATTATTATCTAAAATCCAACATAAAAATTATTTAACAAAAAATGTTAAATCTGTTGAATAAGTATTTTAATATTAAAAAATAATTAAATTTGGGGTATAAATAGTATTAATATTTTGTAAAGACCCCTTATTTATCAACTTATTTAAACAACCAAAACCTATTATGAAAAAAATTAAGTCAATTTTAGCCTTATCATTTATAGCGCTAACACTGTTCTCCTGTAACAAAGAAGAGGAAACAACTCATTCAAATCAGGAATCTCTTAAAGTAACACCAGAAGTGTTAAGTAAAATTAGTTCATTATCACTAAATAACTCAGATGTTCAGGTGATTAAACACACTAAATTAGACGGTACCATTGAAGATGCCTTCTTAGTAGAGGGAGATATTATCATCACACAAGATCAATTAAACAAAATGGATCTTCACGGAGGTATCACCACAGAACAATATCGCACTACTAATTTAGTATCTGCTCCAAGAACTATCAGAGTTGTTGGATTATCAGGGACTGGTACAACAGCTCTGACTACAAATATGCGTGCAGGATTGCAAGCGGCAATAAACAGATACAATAATTTAGGATTGTCTATTAACTTTACATTAACCTTTAGTTCAAGTACTTCAGGTGCAAATATCGTTGTAAGAAGACAGGTCGGATCTGCCGGTGGAGTAGCAGGTTTTCCTTCAGGAGGAGCGCCTTATAATTCAGTTACCTTATATTCCGGATTAGAAAGTTATTCAACAGGTGTAAATGCACACGTAGCTGCACACGAAATAGGCCACTGTATTGGTTTACGTCATACAGACTGGTTCAGCCGTCAAAGCTGTGGACAGAATACAAACGAGGGAACAGCCGGTGTAGGAGCAATTCACATCCCTGGAACACCTACAGGATATGATTCAACATCTTATATGAGAGCATGTTTCGGTTCAAATGAAACTGGAGCTTTCAATGGTAATGATATTACAGCCCTGAATTATTTATATTAGAAGTTGAATTAGTGTTGTCTTTACAAAATACAAGAGGCTGTTTCATAATTTATGAAGCAGCCTCTCTTTTATTAGATGTCCCGTCCTAAATCGTTTGTTATTTCTAATTAATAATCCTGGAATTAGTTTACAATAAGAGTATTGTGAGTTTCTAAAAAGTTAATTCGAAAATCAGTTAGAAAATAAACCCGGAATTTATAAATAGATAAATCCTCGTAAAGTAAAAAATGGCGTCTACTCTCTTAAGTTGGCACCATTTGGCATTTGCGGACGGTAAACTAAAACATCAAATTCGATAATTACTAGGCGATTATAAAGATTGAAAACTGCCTTAAATGCAAAAAAACCTGCGAATCCTAGGATTTGCAGGTTTTACCACGTTTTTTCGGGTTTTTGAAAAGATTGAAAAAGCTGCCTTTTTACTTCTTTTACCCTTTTTGTGGGGAGAGCAGGATTCGAACCTGCGAAGTTTACACAGCAGATTTACAGTCTGCCCTCGTTGGCCGCTTGAGTATCTCCCCGAAGCTGGTATTAATGCGCTTTGTTGTTCTAAGCGGTTGCAAATATATAAACGTTTTTTTTGTTTGCAAATTAAAATTGAACTTAATTTCAAGTTATTTTTTAACTTATTGGTATTGAATAAAATAAAATGAACACTTCTCGGAATATTGTTTTTAAAGTTAAATATGTTTTATTGAGAGGCAGTAAATAGATTAATTATTTTGAATGAATTAAAAAACATCATATTCAGGTTTTTATTGAACTTAATGTATATATACGAAGGAAATTAAATATTTTAATATTAAAAAAATACATATTTAGTAAATTCTTTTAAAATAAAGCAAATTTATCATTATGAAAAATAACGATAAATTTGTTTTTAAACGTCTTTTTAGGTTGGTTAACGAGAAAATTTCTGCTAAAAAAGTTAATAATCTAATTTAGTACCTGTAATCACAGGTGTTTTTATAAAAATCCTACAAACTGTTAGCATGAAAAAATTAATACTTACATTCATAATCATCCTCTCAATAAAAGTGGATGCCCAAGAGCCTATTCAGGAATTTAATTTTAACGGTACACTTGATAATACAAAAAACTCCATATCTTTTATGGGTACTGAAAATTATGTTGCGGATAGGATGGGAGTTGCGTATAGTGCTCAAAGATTAACTAATAGGGCATTAGAAGCAACAATCGATAATTTACCACAGAATAATAACCCCAGAACTATTACAATATGGGTTAAAATGAATGATATTTCATCGGCAAATTATATATGGGGATATGGTACTGCATATAATACCCAATATTTCGGATTATTACATCAGGGAACAACTTCATCAAATTCAGATTTAAGTCTGGCAGGTTGGGGAGCATCAAATGATATTATTGTTAATACACCTTTAGAAATTAATACGTGGTATAACTATAGTATAACTTTTGACGGAAAGGCCTCAAAAATATATAGAAACGGTCACTTGATAAAATCAGTTAAAGGAATTTTACGCAATACAAAAGGATCAATATTCAGGCTGGGTGAAATCAATACAACGGTAGGCATTAAAGCTGACATTGATGATTTGAAAATATACAACGTTGCATTATCAGATTTGGAAATACTGAATTTATATAATTCCTCAAAACCATCATCAAAAGAAATAGTTTTTTTAGAAAATAAGGAAAATATGCCTGTTATAAAGGAAGTTTCTAAACTTGAGACAACTTCTAAGATTGTTCAAAATCCTGGTACACTTATAAAGAGAAAACCTCTAAGACTAAAGAAAATAGAAATATTTTCGCAAGGCGAAAAAGTTTTAAGCAATAATTCTCAGGAAATAAATATGAATGACTTGCCAGAAGGAATTTATTTATTAAAAGTCACTAATGTTCCTTCTAAAAAAGTTTCAACCAAGTGATTTAAAAATATCTCTGAAACTTTCATAAATTTATACAAAAGCAAGAAAGGCTATTCATAATGAATAGCCTTTCTCTTTTTTATTCAAGTTTTAAAAAAATTGTAATTAAAAAAAACAGAAATAAAATAATTCAAATTTATTTAAAAAGTAAAAACCTTACGAATTTTAGAAATTACTTTTTTAAACGGATTGTCTTTAAACAATTAATACATTTATTTCAAAAACAAAAAATTAATTTCACGGCAGACCCTTTGGTTGATAATAGTTTTATAGAAAGTATTCAGTCTTAATTAAAGTCCCCACTTTTGTATCGTTTTTGATAAACTGAAAACATTTCCAGGCTTTAACCGTAGGTGTTACTATCTTTTTTTTGAAGATTCAACAAATGAATGAATCATCTGCTCATTAGTTTTTGTTTTATAATTAAAAACCATAAAAAAATGAGCGACAAATTTTTTAATTTTTCTCAAAAAAACATTTTTTAGGTTAATAAATCAGTGAAAGAAAATCAATCTGAAATACAATAAAATAAAATGTATCTTATTGATTTCTAGTGTATAAAATTACTTATTTTTTTTAAAAGCAACTGTTAAAAAATGTTATTTTTTATTTTAAGAATTTATTATACTGTTTTTATAACTATTTGTAAAGACATACTATCAATTTGAGTAGGTGAAAATGTAAAAAATGATTTATTTTTACACTAAATAATTTATTTAAATCAAACAAAAGAAATGGATTGGATAACTGCAAGAGAATTCGAAGATATAACCTATAAAAAATATAATGGTGTTGCAAGAATTGCATTCAATCGACCAAATGTAAGAAATGCATTCCGCCCAAAAACAACTTCAGAATTATATCAGGCATTTTATGATGCACAAGAAGATACTTCAATAGGTGTAGTGTTGCTTTCTGCTGAAGGACCTTCAACTAAAGATGGGGTTTATTCATTTTGTAGTGGTGGTGATCAAAATGCCCGTGGCCATCAGGGATATGTGGGTGATGATGGTCAACATCGTTTGAATATTCTGGAAGTACAACGTTTAATTAGGTTTATGCCAAAAGTTGTTATTGCTGTTGTTCCCGGATGGGCAGTTGGCGGAGGGCATAGCTTGCATGTTGTATGTGATTTGACACTGGCAAGTAAAGAACACGCTATTTTTAAACAAACAGATGCTGATGTTACCAGTTTTGATGGGGGATATGGATCAGCTTATTTAGCTAAAATGGTTGGGCAGAAAAAAGCACGTGAAATTTTCTTTCTTGGAAGAAATTATTCCGCACAGGAAGCTATGGATATGGGGATGGTTAATGCTGTAATACCGCATGACGAACTTGAAACTACAGCTTATGAATGGGCTCAGGAAATTCTTCAGAAATCGCCAACTTCTATAAAAATGCTGAAATTTGCAATGAATCTGACAGATGACGGAATGGTAGGGCAACAGGTTTTTGCCGGAGAAGCAACCCGATTAGCGTATATGACTGAAGAAGCAAAAGAAGGAAGAAATGCTTTTTTAGAAAAAAGAAAGCCTAATTTTGGCGAGAATAAATGGTTACCATAAAAAAGTTATAAAAATTGTTTCAGTTTCAGGTTTAAAGTTACAAACCTGAAACTTGAAACCTGAAACTAAAAAAACTAAATAAATAATGAAACATTGGATTGAAGCCGCCAGATTACGCACATTACCTTTATCAGTTTCCGGAATTATAGTTGGGAGTATCTATGCATTATCCAATCCAACTGCTGTTATTAATACACCAACAGAAGTTTTTAGCTGGAAAATTTTTGGCTTTGCGCTTTTAACAACACTGGGTTTACAAGTTTTATCCAATTTTGCAAACGATTATGGCGATGGTATAAAAGGTACAGATAATGCTGACAGAGTTGGTCCGCCAAGAGCTATTCAAAGTGGTGTAATTACACCCGCAGCAATGAAAAAGGCTATTATATTTACATCATTATTAACTCTCTTATCAGCCATTACTCTGATTTATTTTGCTTTTGGAAAAACTAATTTTATTTATTCAGTCTTTTTCTTATTACTTGGTATTATGGCAATCGCCTCGGCCATTCGTTACACTGTTGGTAATTCAGCATACGGATATAAAGGTTTTGGCGATATTTTCGTATTTGTTTTCTTTGGTTTAGTAAGTACTTTGGGAGTTAACTTTTTATATTCAAAAGAAATAGATCCGCTTTTAATTTTACCCGCAATTTCAATAGGTTTATTAAGCGTAGGAGTTTTAAACCTTAATAATATGCGTGATGAAGAATCCGACAAAAAATCCGGTAAGAACACAATTGTAGTGCAAATTGGTGGTGATAAAGCAAAATTGTATCATTATTCCTTGATTATTACAGCTATGCTTTTGGTTATTATATTTGCTGTTTTAAGCAAATACCGTTTTGACCAATATTTATTTTTATTGGCATACATACCACTGACCAAACATTTAATTACCGTTTACAAAAATCAGGACCAGAAATTACTGGACCCAGAATTAAAAAAACTGGCTCTTAGTACTTTCTTACTTTCTATATTATTGACATTGTGCATGATATCTTTAATTTCAGATATTATTGTAAATCTTTTCCTTGGTGGAAGATAAATTATTTTTAACTTTTAATATTTATCAAAATGAAAATCACATTTTACGGACACGCTTCATTAGGCATTGAAGTTGGAGGAAAAAACATCGTTGTAGATCCTTTTATTACAGGAAACCCACAAGCTTCTGAAATTGATATAAACACCATAAAAGCAGATTATATACTGTTAACTCATGCCCATGGTGATCATGTTTTAGATGTTGAAGCTATTGCAAACCGAACACAGGCAACAATAGTTTCCAATGCTGAAATTGCAAGTTATTATGCAAAATTAGGCTTTCAGGCACATCCAATGAATCATGGTGGTAGCTGGAGTTTTGATTTTGGAAAAGTAAAATATGTAAACGCTGTTCATTCGAGCTCATTTCCGGATGGAAGTTATGGTGGAAACCCAGGTGGCTTTGTTATCGAAGGTGAACACAAAAACATTTACATTGCCGGCGACACAGCATTAACTATGGACATGAAACTGATTCCGATGCGTACCAAACTTGATTTGGCAATTCTGCCTGTAGGAAACAATTTTACTATGGATGTTGAAGATGCTATTATTGCTTCTGATTTTTTAGATTGTGATAAAATCCTAGGTTACCATTTTGATACTTTTGGTTATATAGAAATTAATCACGAAGAAGCTATCAGGAAGTTTTTTGCAAAAGGAAAAGATTTAATGCTTCTTGAAATTGGTAAATCTATAGAATTATAATTTTTTTTCAGGAGATGTTTCCTACTGTACGCTATATCTTTTTCTGGCAAAAAAAGCCATAAAAAGGATGCCGCTCCATTAGGGCTATATTTCAGTATTCAAAACTAAAACCACGTGAAAGCCATATCTAGTTGACAGACTAAAAGTCTGCTGTAACACTATTTTATTAGCCACAAATTACACGAATTAACACTTATTAATTTGTGTAATTTGTGGCTAATATTTTTTTAGAAGTTTAAGCTAAATGTATTAAAGTACGTATAGTTGTAAACTATATCTGAGACCAATAAATTAAGGACAAAGAAAGATTTCATGATTTTTATTTATGAAATATTTTTCTATTTCAGAAAACAATAAAAGTAATCACTTCAATGTTAAGGCTCCCAAAATTTCTTCGTACATAAAAGGACCTCCTGGGTATTTTGCTGTATAATCAAGGTTTAACCAAACCTGACCACGTTCATCTATATGATAATGAAGCTTTTTACCTTGGCTTTCTTTTACAAAAAGAACATTTTTTATCAGATAATTTACTTTTTCTAAATCTATTAATGAACCAATAAGAATTTCTGGATAGATATGTCCTTTAGTATGAATTAGTCTTGGAGTACCTCCAATAGAGCGAATAGCAGCCGCCATTAAAATCGAATGATCATCGCAATCTCCTGAAAAATACTCTAATGATTCGCTGGCAGTAGCAATATAATCACCCTCTTTAGGATCATTTACATAATTCCAACGACTATTAATTTCCTTAAAAACAGCGAAACATTGGATAATTGTCCTGTAATCAGAATAGCCTTTTATACCTTTAAAATGCTCATTTATTGACATAATGGCAAAATTTCGAACTTTTGGATCCTGATATTCTATCGCATTAATAATTTTTGATTTATTTGGAAACGGCAGCAATTTGGCAACAATAATGTCTTGTGGAAAAGGATTATCAGACATGGTATAAATCATGGAATTGTAATCTTCTGAAATTTCAGTAAAACCGTAATTTCCAATAACACTTCCATAAAATAAAATCAATAAATAAATTGCAATACAAACCAATATAATTGTTCGTAAGAGCATTAAAAGAAAAAAAATAGCAACAAAAATAAATATAAAAATAAATACGCGATCTAAATTGAAAGGCCATTTTAAATCGATTAGGTTTTGATGCAGAATGATAAAAATTGGAATCGTTATTAAAAGACTTAACACCATAATAATGATCCTATCCCAGGGAGATTTCACCTGTAATTTAGATTTTAATTTTGGAAAGTCAATTTTTGGAATTTTTATCATAGCAATAAAAAGCAATATTTTTAAAATGCTTTTACGATTTCAACAAAAGTACTTTTTTTATCAATAATTCCCAGATCAAATAACTGATTTTGAATTTTAATAAAAGTTTTTTCCGTTAAATTTTTTTGTGTCCATTGTGTTAGCTTTAGCCATTCCTGGATATCTTCCAGTTTTTGATTAAAAATATCTGCCAATGTCTTATCTATATCTGGGATTTGAATAAAATCCTGTGTCGTGCTATTAATGATTTCAAGAATTTTTTCAATTATTTTAGGGTTTTTCTTTAAAAATTCATCCCGAACAGCAATTACAAATGAAGGCCATGGGGTAGGGCAATCACCAACACGTCTAAAAATACCCTGATCAACAAGAGGTTTGGTCATAAAATGTTCCCACATAAAATAATCCGCAGTTCCGTTGGTTAAAGCTTCGACAGCGCCATCAATTGTATTAATAGTTTTAAACTCTAAATTATCTGTTTTCCAACCTTGATTATTGGCATTTACATATGCCATTAATTGTGATCCGGATCCTAATCTTGAAATAGCAACTTTTTTATTTTCAAGATCTTTTATAGTATGAAAATTAGATTTTGCAGCAACATGAATTCCCCAAATTAAAGGAGACTGAACATAAATTTGAACAATTTTGCTTGGATTTCCGGCTACAATGTCTTTTACAATTCCTTCTGTCAGAATAACTGCCATATCTGTTTCACCATCACGAAGCATCTGGCACATTTTTCCGGTACCTTCAGGAATATTTTTCCATTGTAAATCTATATTTTCGGCTTCAAATTCGCCATTTTCAATGCAAAGATGCCATGGCAAATTGAAGTGTTCGGGAACACCTGCAATTTTTACTGTTTTCATTATGGTTTTAAGTTTAAGTTAAGTTGTTTGTTTGGATGCGTATTTAAGTTTGTTTTTTAATTTTTTAATAAATCCGTTTTGTGTTTTTCAGAAAGACAAGGTTCTGCAAATTCTATTATCAAAAGCGATTCATATTCATTTAATAGCTTTTTTACAATTGCATAGTCTACGTCTTTTAGAACTTCAACTGCAAATAAGGTTTCATTTAAACCTTCTGATAAACAATTAACGGATTTTAATTTTTCTCTGATTATTTCTTTATCAAAACCTTTTTCTAAAATAACAACCTGAACAATTGAATTTCCTGAAGACTCTATCGTTTTCCTGTAAACCAGACATTCTTCATCTTCATCATATTCTGCAAATAAAATATCGTCTGTTGCAATTAGAGGCCCAAAAAAAGGAATGTTATCTAATTTGAAATATCCTTTTTCCAAATCAATAATTTCTGTCCACATAGTTTCTACAATTATATCTTCTAACAAATCACTATAATATCTAAATAGGATTTTTGTGTGTGTTTCTGCCATTCTCTAATTTAATTTTGTTGCTTTTAAAGGCGAAATCACAATACGATAACCATCCGGATCCAGAAACATTTGTCCATTTTCATTCCAATATGGATTAATTGGAGTTGTTCTTGAGATATTGTTATCTATAAGATTTTGCAATAGCTCATTATATTTTCTAATTGTATCCGGATATAGCACCATAATATCATCTTCATCAAACGTGTGATTGGCTTTAACATCAGATCGTGTAAATTCAAAATGCCAGTCTGAACCTGATTTTCCTATAAAAATGCCATCGTAATTATTGTGGTTCTCAAAACCTCCTAATCGTTCAAAACCGAGTATGTTTACATAAAAATCTTCAATTATTTCTAAATTATTAGTGTGTCGTGCAACTCGTAAAATCATTTCTCTAATTTTTCAATTAAAATTATAAAGCAGATGAAAAGTATAAATCCTGCGAATAAATTTTTCTGTGCTGTAGTGAATCCATTTTTATCAATAATGTCACTATCATTCATTATCCCAGTAATATTCTAAACTTTTTGGATATTTTTCTTCAATAGATACATTTAGAAGTTGAAAAAAGCTCCATCTAAATAAACCTCCCACGCCTAAAGTAAATTTTCTTATTGGTTGAAAAATTATATGATCAATTAAAAAACCGAACATTATTTTTCTGCCAATTTATCCAACGTATACCCAATCAACTCATCAACGGCTTTATACGGATCTTCACTAAAAGTTCCCGAGGCACGATTGGCGATAATGGCATTTAATGATAAAGCATTATGCCCCAGAAGTGCTGAAAGCCCATAAATTGCCGCTGTTTCCATTTCTAAATTAGTAATTCTGTCATCATTAAAACTAAAATTATCCATTTTGTTGTTTAGCCCTTCATCCTGAATATTCAAACGTAAAACACGTCCCTGAGGACCATAAAATCCTCCGGAAGTAGCAGTTATTCCTTTAAATATCTTATCGCTTTCAATTATTTTTTCTAATGTTTCTGAACAGGCAATCGCATATGGTCTTCCTTTTCGGATATCCCAATTAGTATGAACGATAAATGCATCTTCTAAAGCATCTTGCGAAATATCATCAATCAAATAGGAGCGAAGCATATTATCTAAACCAAGCCCAAATTTAGACATTACAAAACTATCCACCGGAATATCTTTTTGTAGAGAACCTGAAGTTCCAATTCTGATAATATTTAGGGAAGTTAGTTCTTTCTTCGGCTGACGCGTTTCTAAATTGATATTTACCAAAGCGTCTAATTCGTTTAAAACAATATCTATATTATCAGGTCCAATCCCGGTTGAAATTACCGAGATTCTTTTTCCTTTGTAAATTCCGGTTTGGGTTTTAAATTCTCTTTTTTGTGTCGAAAATTCGATGGAATCAAAAAACTGAGTAATTTTTTCAACTCTGTTCTGATCTCCAACAAAAATTATATCGTGCGCTATGTGTTCAGGGCGAAGGTTTAAGTGGTAAACACTTCCATCCTGATTTAGTATTAATTCTGATGCTTGTATCATTTTTTTGAGGTGCTAAGTTGCAAAGGTTCTGAGGTTTCGGTTGAAGTGCGCACAGCAGTACGTCTTTCTTTAAAGTTTTAAAATCTGTTAACCTCCAACTCGTTTTGTTTTAAATCCTTTTTCTTTTAAAATAGCCATAATCTTGTCACGATAATCTCCCTGAATGATGATTGAATCATCTTTGAATGTTCCGCCAACACTTAGTTTTGTTTTAATTTCTTTGGCGAGAATTTTAAAATCTTCGTCAGATCCTTCATAGCCTTCGATTATGGTTGTTGCTTTTCCTTTTCGCTTTTCGAATTTGCAAATCATAGGCTCTTTTTGAACATAAAGTACATGTTCATCTTCCTGAGTGTCTTCAGGTTCATTTGATTCAACATGCTCTGGAAATAAATTTTTAAGTTGATCTTTAAAGTCCATTATCTCATTTTTTAAAATTAAAAAGACATTAAGCAGGAAACTCAATGTCTTTTTATTACTTCTCGTAAATTTAAAGATTATTTTTTTATTAAACCTAAATCTACTAAACGTTCGTATAAATAATCTCCTGCTGTAATATCCTCGAATTTCTTAGGATTCTCAGCATCAATACAGTTTTCTAAACAATCCAGACGCATATCGCTGACAGGGTGCATAAAAAACGGAATAGAATAACGTGAGGTACCCCATAATTCTCTGGGTGGATTTACAACCTGATGAATTGTAGATTTTAATTTGTTGTTGGTATGTCTTGACAACATATCACCCACATTAATTACTAATTCATCATCTGCAGCAATGGCATCAATCCATTCTCCATCATGATTCTGAACCTGTAATCCTTTGCCCTGAGCCCCCATTAATAAAGTAATAAGGTTAATATCGCCGTGAGCTGCTGCACGAATCGCATTTTCTGGTTCAGAAGTAATGGGTGGGTAATGAATAGGTCTTAAAATAGAGTTTCCTTCTTTTGCATATTCATCAAAATAAAACTCGTTTAAACCTAAATGCAAAGCCAGCGCTCTTAATACATAAATACCCGTTTTCTCCAGCATTTGATACGCTTCCTTACCTATAATATTAAAACGAGGTAATTCTTTTACTTCAACATTATCAGGATATTCTGAGGCATATTTTGAATCTTTGTCAATATATTGACCAAAGTGCCAAAACTCTTTCAAATCTCCTTCTTTACGTCCTTTGGCATGTTCTTTTCCAAAAGACACATAACCTCTTTGTCCGCCAATTCCGGGAATTTCATAATTATGTTTGGTTTCTATTGGCAAAGCGAAAAATTTTCGAATTTCGCTATAAAGTTCGTTTACCAGCTGATCATCTAAAAAATGACCTTTTAGGGCTACGAAGCCAATGTTTTCAAATGCACTGCCGATTTCATTTACAAATTTTTGTTTACGTTCCGGGTCGCCCGAAAGGAAATCACGTAAGTCTACACTAGGAATGTTTTGCATACTTTACATTTTTATTTAATTGTCAAAAGGCGCTTAAAACCTTTGCCTTACAAATGTAGAGAATATTTTAGATTTGAATTTTAAAAGTTATATTAAAATTTAATAACAATAATCTTTATAACTGTTGTAAAATTTTATCTTTGAAATAACAAAACTGGAAAACAATGATCTTTTACAGACAAGGCCTTACTGATGCTCAATTATTAGATTTATATAAGAAATTACTAAAACCCCGATTAATCGAAGAAAAGATGCTTATCTTAATTCGGCAGGGAAAAGTGTCCAAATGGTTTTCCGGAATTGGGCAGGAAGCAATTTCAGTAGGAGTCACTGCTGTTTTGGATGAATCTGAATATGTATTGCCTATGCATAGAAACCTTGGGGTTTTTACATCCAGAAATATTCCGTTGTACCGGTTGTTTTCGCAATGGCAGGGAAAAGCAAATGGTTTTACAAAAGGAAGGGACCGTAGTTTTCATTTTGGGACACAAGAATATAAAATTATCGGAATGATTTCGCATCTGGGACCGCAATTAGGGATTGCAGACGGAATTGCCTTAGCTAATAAGCTTCAAAACAATAAAAAAATCACCGCTGTTTTTACCGGTGAAGGAGCAACGAGCGAAGGCGATTTTCATGAAGCACTGAATATTGCTGCCGTTTGGAAATTGCCCGTCATGTTTATTATTGAAAACAATGGTTATGGTCTTTCGACTCCAGTGAACGAACAATATTCTTGCGAAAACCTTGCTGATAAAGGCATTGGCTACGGAATGGAAAGCTACATTATTGACGGAAATAATATCCTGGAAGTTTACACGAAATTATCAGAATTAAAAGCTTCAATGCAGGAAAATCCGCATCCTGTATTATTGGAATTTAAAACCTTTAGAATGCGTGGCCACGAAGAGGCGAGCGGCACAAAATATGTTCCGCAGGAATTAATGAATGAATGGGCTGCAAAAGATCCGGTAACAAATTATCGCAATTATTTGATTGATATTGGTGTATTGACTGCTGAACTTGATGGGGAGTTTCACAGTGAAATCAAGAATGAAATCGACGAAAATCTAGCCATTGCCAATGCTGAACCAGAAATAGTTCCAAATTACAGCGAAGAGTTAAATGATGTTTACAAACCTTTTCAATATGAAGAAGTTATTTCTACATTAGAATCTAAAAATATTCGTTTTATAGATGCAATCAGAAATAGTTTAGAGCAGTCTATGCTACATCATAAGAACCTAATAATTATGGGGCAGGATATTGCTGAATATGGTGGGGCTTTTAAAATTACAGACGGGTTTGTTGAGTTTTTTGGAAAAGACAGGATTCGAAATACGCCAATTTGCGAAAGTGCCGTTGTTTCTACAGCAATGGGTTTATCGATTAACGGTTACAAAGCCATTGTAGAAATGCAGTTTGCCGATTTTGTATCAACTGGTTTTAATCCAATTGTAAATTTACTGGCCAAATCGCATTATCGTTGGGGTGAAAAAGCAGATGTTGTGGTTCGGATGCCATGTGGCGGCGGAACTCAGGCAGGACCTTTTCACTCACAGACTAATGAGGCGTGGTTTACTAAAACCCCAGGTTTAAAAGTCGTATATCCGGCTTTTCCTTATGATGCTAAAGGCTTATTGAATACTTCGATAAATGATCCAAATCCTGTTCTGTTTTTCGAACACAAACAATTATACAGAAGTGTGTATCAGGATGTTCCAACCGATTATTATACCATTCCGTTAGGGAAAGCGGCATTATTAAAAGAAGGAAGATCTATAACGATAATTGCTTTTGGAGCTCCTGTACATTGGGCGCTGGATACTTTGGCAAATAATCCTGAAATAGAAGCAGATTTGATCGATTTAAGAACTTTGCAGCCTTTGGATACCGAAACTATTTTTGCATCCGTGAAAAAGACAGGAAAAGTAATCATCTATCAGGAAGATACTATGTTCGGCGGAATTGCCAGTGATATTTCGGCCTTAATTATGGAAGAATGTTTTCAATACCTGGATGCACCTGTAAAAAGGGTAGCCAGTTTAGATTCTCCAATTCCGTTCACAAAAGCACTGGAAGATCAATTCTTGCCAAAAGACCGGTTCGAAAAAGAGCTTATTGCTCTATTAGCGTATTAATAAATTATCATTTACCTTTTTATTCTTTAATAAACATATATGAAAAAACTACTTGTTGCCATTATTACAATCACCTTACTTTTTTCCTGCAACAAAAGCACGAAAACCAACGCAGATGAAGATTTAGATAAAAAATTCGACAAATATAAAGATGGTTTTGTTACTGCTTTATGGAAAATTAATCCTGGCTGGGCTTCTGGCGCTGGTTATCATAAATTAGATAGTGTTTTGGTTGTTCCTGACAATGAAGAGCTAAAAAGGCAATTAGATTTCGCAAATGCGCAGTTAGATTCATTAAAACAATTTGATATCCAGAGTTTGTCGGATAACAACAAAACGGATTTTCATATGATAAAAAATCAAATGGAAAGCAACTTGTTTAGTATTAAAGAATTAAAATCATTTGAATGGAATCCTGCCGAATATAATGTTTGCGGTTCTTTTTCAGAAATTTTAAATGGTAAATACGACTCTTTAGAAGTTCGTCTCCGTGCTTTTAATGCAAAAATGAATACGGTTCCGGCTTATTATGAAGCAGCTAAAAAGAATATCAAAAATCCAACTATTGAACATACTGAATTGGCGATTTTCCAAAATTTGGGTGGTTCTTCCGTTTTTGAAACCGATTTGAATACTGCTTTACAAAAAAGTAAATTAAGTAGTGATGAGAAAAAACAAATATTGGATAAAGCTAAGATTTCTGTCAACGCAATCAAGGAATATGCGAATTGGTTAAAATCTTTGCAGAATAAGGCACCACGCTCTTTTAGATTAGGATCTGAACTATACGCTAAAAAATTTGATTTTGATATTCAATCAGGATATTCAGCTGACGAAATTTACCAAATAGCCCTTGATCATAAAAAAGATTTGCATGATAAAATGTTTGTTTTGGCAGATAAGCTTTGGACCAAATATAAAGGAGATTCTTTAAAACCAACTCAAAAACTGGATTTAATTAAACAGGTAATTGACGAGATTTCGTTGAAACATACTACACCGGAGAATTTTCAATCTGAAATTGAAAAGCAAATTCCCGAATTAACGGCTTATGTAAAAGCAAAAGATTTATTGTATATTGATCCTTCAAAACCTCTTGTTGTTCGTAAAGAACCTGCTTATATGGCTGGAGTTGCGGGTGCTTCAATATCGGCTCCCGGACCTTATGATAAAAATGCCAATACTTATTATAATGTTGGAAGTATGTCAGGCTGGACTCCTGAAAATGCTGAAAGTTATTTACGTGAATACAACGATTATATTTTACAGATTTTAAATATTCATGAAGCAATTCCGGGACATTATACGCAATTAGTGTACAGTAATCAGTCACCGAGTATCATCAAATCTATTTTAGGAAACGGGGCCATGGTTGAAGGCTGGGCTGTTTATGCTGAGAAAATGATGTTGGAAAGCGGTTATAAAAATTCGGATGAAATGTGGTTGATGTACTATAAATGGAATTTAAGAACGACCTGCAATACGATTTTGGATATTAGTGTTCATACTAAAAATATGTCTAAGGAAGCTGCGCTGGACTTACTTACAAAAGAAGCTTTTCAACAGCAGGCAGAAGCAGAAGGGAAGTGGAAACGCGTAACTTTATCGCAAGTACAATTGTGTTCTTATTTTACAGGATATACTGAAATTTATAATTTAAGGGAAGAACTTAAAAAACAACAGGGAGATAAATTTAATTTGAAACAATTTCACGAAAAATTCCTAAGTTTTGGAAGTGCTCCGGTTATGTATATTAAAGAATTGATGCTGCCTAAAGAATAATTAAAGAATAAATTGAATTAAAAAAAAGAAAGATCGCGAGCGCATTAGATTTTAGGATTTAATGCGCTTTCTTTTTTTTGGTTTATACATTATATTTAATCCGCTATTTCGAATCAGATTCCACTTCAAACAATTGAACCTGACTTTTCAATCGGTCAATCAATAAATTCATCATTCTTTTGTTTAAACTTGAGGAGTTCTGGATGTAAGTATTGTATTCCTGAATAGTAAACAATGCCATAATTATTCCTTTTAGGGAATTTCTGAATTTAATATCCTTTTGAATAGAATTTTCAATAGTCTGAATCTTCTTTTCAACAGAATAGGAATAAAAATCAGCTTTGTTTTTATTCACATAATTAATAAAAACAGCTATAAACAAATCATTTTGAAGTTTTAAAATAGGTCTAATCGTCTGATTTTGAAACAGCTCATCAGAAGAAGATTGAGCACTTACGGTTCCTAAAGTTTCGCCTCTGAATTCTTTTAAAAAAGTGTCTCTGTCTGCCATGTTTTTTCTTTAAAATTAAAGAAAAAATCCCATAGTAAAACCCTATTTTTGTTATTATAATATAAAAAACATGAGATTCCATACCAGAAAATGGGTTAAACCCCAAGATTTAAATCCAAACGGAACTTTATTCGGCGGACAGTTATTAGCCTGGATAGATGAAGAGCTGGCTTTATACTCGATTGTGCAATTAGAAAACCCGAGAGTTGTCACTAAACACATGTCTGAAATCAATTTTAAAAGCTCTGCCAGACAAGGTGATATTGTTGAAATTGGAATTGATGTTGTAAAATTTGGCCATACATCATTAGTACTAAAATGTGCTGTAAGAAATATGATGACCCGCGAAATTATCATCACAATTGATCATACGACTATGGTTAATTTGGGTGAGGACGGAAAACCAAAAGCACACGGAAAAACACAGATCGAATTTGTAAAAGATCGGTTGTAAATATCATTTTTACCATATAAGGTATATAAAAAAAATAAGTTTTATTTAAAAGGACATAAGTAATACTTGAAATAATGCCGGTTTTTTTAGAGCAACCTTAGTCGTTACTGCGGATTTGACACTATCAAATGCGACAAAATATCGTTCCTGTTACTTATTATTGCTTAAAACTCATCCCAGATATATGAAATTTTTTTTATTGTTTCTTTCTCTAATATTAGTTCTTTTATTTTCCTGTAATTCCAAAGAAGAAAAGGATAAATACAATCCTGTAGTTTATCGTGCAGTACATAATAAAGACACAGCAATTTTATCAATAAATATTAATGATAAACGTTTTTACGGCCGTTATGAAATATCGCATTATAAGATTGGCAAAGATTCCGGGGATGTCAGGGGAGATATAAAAGGAGATACTTTAAGAGGTGATTTTCATTATATCAGCTATGGCGGCGGCTGGAAAAGAATTCCTTTGGCTTTATTAAAAAAAGACAATAAACTGTTTTTAGGAAGCGGCGTGATAGGTACGTACATGAATCTTCCTTGTTTTATGCCGGGGACACCTATAGATTATGAGAATTCAAAATTTATTTTTGAAGAAAAAAACAATTAAAAAATAGTGAAACAATAAATGGTATAAGTTTAGATTTAAATTTGGTTATAATTTCTTATATCTTATATGGGGCTTATATGGGGCTAAAAAGTTTTTTTTTAACGACCAATTTTCGATGGGAGTTCAAATATTTCAAGATCAAAATAAACTACTGAAGCAATCGTGTGGTCAAAAATATCTGCCATTATGTATTCATAATTGGCCCAGCGTTTATCGCTGGAAAAAGCATAAATTTCTAAAGGAACTCCATGCTCGGTTGGCTGTAACTGACGGCACATAATATGCATATCTTTATTCAATCCTGGATAATTTATCAGGTATTGCATGATATATTTTCTGAACAGGCCTAAATTCGTCATGTTTCGTCCATTCAGTGCCAGCGATTTATCAATTCCTCGTAAATCATTATATTTTTCAATTTCTGTTTGTCTGGTTTCAATGTAAGAACTTATCAATTGCACTTTTTTCATCTGAATCAAATCGTCATCATTCAAAAATCGAATACTACTGCTTTTAATTAAAATGTGTCTTTTAATACGTCTTCCTTCAGATTTTTGCATTCCTCGCCAGTTCTGAAAAGAGTCTGAACTCAAAGCATAAGTGGGAATCGTAGTAATGGTGTTATCAAAATTCCGAACTTTTACTGTCGTTAAATTAATTTCGATTACATCTCCGTCAGCACCAAATTTATCCATTGTTATCCAGTCGCCAATACGGACCATATCATTTATCGCAACCTGAACACTTGATACAAACCCTAAAATAGTATCTCTGAAAATCAGGATGATAATAGCTGAAAGTGCCCCTAAAATTGTTAGTAATTCGCCTTTTTTTATTGCGAATAATGTTGAGATAATCATGGCCACTCCAAAAATCCAAAGGACAATCATAATAACCTGAACGAAACTGTCTATTGGTTTGTCACTATACTCTGGTTTTTGCTTCAGATAATCGCGTAAGGCATTAAAAATTGTTCTGATAATCCATAAACTAATCAAAACTATATAAATGCCAACTATTTTTCCAAACATCAATTCCCAATATTCATATTTATCCAGAATAATTGGAACCGCTTTATAAATAAAGAAAAACGGAATTAAATACGCTGTGTATTTTGTTGTTTTATTGTGTATTAAATAATCGTCAAATTTGGTTTTGGTCCGCTGAGCAAAAATAGCAGTCAGCGTAACCAAAACAAATTTGGCTATATAATAAATGGCATAAGCCAATGCCACCATTATTATAATATTAAAGATGAGGCTGATATAAGAAGCAAAATTGCGGCTCATTCCCCAATCTCTAAAAAGAGGATAAAAAAAGTTAAATATTTTATGCATTATGTGATAAATACTTTTTCTCAATATAAAAAGTTCCAAACGGAATAAGAGAGGCAATCAGGATAATTCCAAAAGTTTTTAAGTCCCAATTTTGAGGTTTTTTTAGTAAAAATGCCAAAATTATGTAACCAATAAATAAGACTCCGTGTGCCATTCCAAACGGACGTACTATTGTATGATAAAGTTCTGGATTATTCGATTTTAGGATCAACATATTAGCGATTAATACTAAATATGAGATTCCTTCTAAAATTGCGGTAACTTTAAAAATCTTGAGCATGTATCTGTTTTTTGAATTTATAACTGGCAAAATTAAGTATTATCGTTGATTATTAGAGTATGAATCACAAAAGTAATTTACTTTTGTGATCTTAAACTTTGATAATGAGTAAGCGTGATTTAAAAAAATATTTAGGAGAATTAAATAAAGAGCAACTCGAAGAGCAAATTATCGAATTGTATGAAAAATTTAGTCCTGTAAAAGTTTTCTATGATTTTGTTTTTAATCCAAAAGAAGATAAACTTTTGCAGGATTACAAATCGAAAATCTCTCATGAATATTTTCCTGTAAAGAAACCCAATGCAAAATGGCGTCCGAAAGCAAAAATGCGACGTTCTGTAGCACAAAAATATATTAAGCATTTTATTTTAATAGGAGTGGATCCCTTTATTATTGCAGATGCCATGTTATACAATATTGAAATTGCACAAACTTTTTCCTCTTCAAATTTCATCAAACAGGAACTTTTTTATAAAAGTATGCTTAATTCATACGAACAAGCTCTAAATTTTATCATCTCAAACGGAATTTTAAATGAATTTAAGTCCCGGATTTACGCTATTAAAGAAGAAACATTTAAGCAAAAATGGAAGAATAAGGATGATTTTGAAGCTATTTTAGAAAAAATTGACTTTTAAAAGTCACTCTCATAAAAAATCTTATTTAAAAAAATCATTTATTTTATGATAAAATAAGACGAATAACTGTTTTTTAGGTGTATTTTTGCAAAAATCCAAAAATCACAATGTCTCAAAACACTTTAGAAATAGAAAGAGAAGAGAAAAAAGAACTTTATGCATACCAAAAAGGTGACATCGATGCCATTTTTGAACGTTTAGACAATGCTCCTCCGCAACATCATTTATTATATCAATTGCCTACAGGAGGTGGAAAAACAGTGATTTTTTCCGAAATCGTTCGTCGTTATTTAGCCAATAATGATAAAAAAGTTGTAGTTCTGACACACCGTATTGAGCTTTGTAAACAGACTTCAAAAATGTTGAAAGGCTTCGGGGTTTCCAATAAAATCATCAATAGTAAAGTAAAAGAACTGCCTGATCAGAACGAATATTCTTGTTTTGTTGCGATGGTGGAGACTTTAAAGAACCGTATCAATGATGAGAAATTGCATCTTGATAATATTGGTTTGGTTATTATTGATGAAGCACACTACAATTCATTCAGAAAATTATTGAGCTCGTTTAAAAATGCCTTCATTTTGGGCGTAACAGCAACTCCTTTAAGTTCGAACATAAAATTGCCAATGCACCAAAGTTATGATGAACTTATTGTGGGTGACACAATCAGTTCGTTAATAAACAAAGGCTTTTTGGCAAAAGCCACAACATATAGTTATGATGTTGGTCTAACATCTCTAAAAGTTGGTATTAATGGAGATTACACCGTAAAATCATCAGATGATTTATACACCAATACCGTAATGCAGGAAAAATTACTGCATGCCTATACCGAGAAATCTTTAGGCAAAAAAACCTTGATTTTTAATAATGGTATTCATACTTCGTTATATGTGTATGAAACTTTCAGGGAAGCAGGTTATGACATCAGACACCTTGATAATACAAGCAGTTCAGAAGAACGTAAAGATATTTTGGCATGGTTCAAAAAGACTCCGGATGCAATTTTAACATCTGTCGGAATTTTAACAACTGGATTTGATGAGCCAACTGTAGAAACTATTATCCTGAACAGAGCAACAAAATCGTTAACGTTATACTACCAGATGATTGGTCGCGGATCCCGTAAATTACCCGGTAAAGATGAATTTACCGTTATCGATTTAGGTAATAATGCCGCACGTTTTGGTTTGTGGAGTGAGCCTGTCAACTGGCAGCATATCTTTAAATCACCCGAATTTTATTTGGAAAACCTTCGTGATGATACTGAAATTGAGTTATACTTCAAATACAGCATGCCACCGGAATTACGTGCAAAATTCAGTAAAACTGCCGATGTGAGTTTTGATGTTGATGAAGAACATAAGTTAATTATCAAACAAAATTTACGATCTAAAGTAGTATTAGACAAATCATTAGAACAACATGCAGCAATGTGCGTAGATAATACTGAAACATTGCAAGAGGCAAAATCATTAGGAAAAGAACTGGATGACGATATCGAATGCCGAATTAAGCGTTATGCAAAATGTTTAAGCCAATGCAGTAAAAACTACCGCGAATGGCTTGTTGATGATTACAAACTAAAAATGGTTTTATTGATTGGTAAAAAGTATCGTGAAAAAATCATGAACGAACCAGATTGATTTTCTGAATTATAAAGTCTGATAATCAAGGCCAGGGAACCGGATTTCAATACCTAAAATAAAATAATGAGAAATTTTTCAATTTTTCAATTTTAAATCTTTAAATAAAAAATATGTTAAATCAATTCTCATCATTAGGAATTTCAGCGCCAATTTTAAAAGCATTAGGTGAATTGAATATTGTTGAACCAACAGAGATTCAACAAAAAACGATTCCCTTACTTTTATCTGAAACCCATGATTTAGTAGGTTTAGCCAAAACCGGAACCGGAAAAACTGCTGCTTTCGGATTACCATTATTGCAATTAATTGATACCGGATCCCCAATTGTTCAGGCCGTAATTCTGGTGCCAACCAGAGAACTTGGGCAGCAGATATTCAGGAATTTAGAAGATTTTGGAAGGCATATTTCAAATATTGCAATAGCTGCAACTTGTGGCGGAATTCCAATAAAACCACAAATTGAAAGATTAAAGCAACCAACCCATATTGTAGTAGCAACACCGGGACGTTTAATCGATTTAATTCAGCGTAAAGCAATCGACTTAAAACAAACTCAATATTTAGTTTTAGATGAAGCCGATGAAATGGTTTCTATTCTAAAGGAAAGCCTGGACGAAATTGTTGCTGAACTTCCTAAAAAACACCGTACTTTATTGTTTTCAGCTACTTTACCGGGAATCATAAAACAACTGATTCAAAATTACTTAAATAAAAACGTCCTTCAGGTTAGTGCCAATATGGAAACAGTTGGGAACCAGGGGATAGATCACGAATATATTGTAGTGGATCCAATTGAAAAGCTGGATGTTTTAATGCATTTCCTAAATTCAAAAGACGGAGAACGCGGAATTATTTTTTGTAAAACCAAAGCCGCAGTTAATAAATTAGCAAAAAATCTGGCTATTAATCGTTTTTCATCAGGAGCCATTCACGGTAGTTTATCCCAGGGAATTCGAGACAGGATTATGGAGCAATTCCGTGAAGGGCATATCAATATTTTAGTGGCTACAGATTTGGCCGCCAGAGGAATTGACGTAAAAGAAATATCTTATGTGGTGAATTATCATTTGCCTGATGTTTACGAAACGTATGTTCACAGAAGCGGAAGAACAGCAAGGGCAGGAGCAAAGGGGCTCTCATTAACTGTACTTCAACAAGAAGAAGTAATAGAAATTCCTGAGTTCGAAAGAGAACTTGGACTCAAATTTACTGAATTTAAGAAACCTTCTGTAGCAAGTCTTGAGGAAAATAATACCCTTTTATGGGCAAAACAAATTTTTAAAACAAAGCCCAATCACGATATTTCAACTGATTTGAAAACAAAAGTAAAAACAGTTTTTCATCATCTTACCAAAGACGAATTAATTGAAAAATTGTTAGCCAATTACGTTTTGCAGAACAAAGTTGAAGTGACTGAAAAACCTGTTAAAAAATTCAAAAAGTAGTAATTCTAACTTTTGACTTTGAAAATTATTGTTGTACTTTTATGAGGTATTTATTTTTGAATAAAACCTACTAATAAACAATACTATATGAAAATAGTCATCATCGGAGGGGGGTTTGCAGGATTAAACCTGGCAAAAGAACTTGTAAACCATCCAGATATACAAGTAACACTCGTCGATAAAAACAATTACAACTTTTTTCCACCACTTATATATCAGGTTGCAACAGCTTTTTTAGAGCCTTCGAGTATTAGTTATCCTTTCAGAAAATTTTTTGCCGGAAAAAAAAATCTACAATTTCGTTTAGGCGAATTACTTTCTGTAGTTCCTGCCGAAAATAAAATCATACTTAATAACGGTGAACTGGATTATGATTATTTAGTTTTTGCTACAGGTGCAGAAACAAGTTATTTTGGTATGGAGAACGTGATGAAAAACGCTATTCCGATGAAAACCTTAAATGATGCCATCGAAATGCGAAATACCCTGCTTAAAAACCTTGAGAAAGCCGCTATTTGCAAGGACATCCGCAAACGTCGTAAGTTATTGACAATTGTGGTAGCCGGAGGAGGCCCAACAGGAGTAGAGGTTTCAGGAATGTTTGCCGAAATGAGGAAAAATATTCTGCTAAAAGAATATCCGGAACTTGAAACATCAGCAAGCAATGTTTATTTAGTAGATGGAGGTGATGCTTTACTGGCACCAATGAGCGAAGCTTCTCAAAAAGACACTTTAGAAGCCTTAACCAATTTAGGCGTAATCGTCAAATTAAACAGTCGTGTTATTGATTATGTGGATGACACCGTACATTTTGAAAATGGAGAGACTATCAAAACCAAAAATTTAATCTGGGCTGCAGGTGTTACAGCAAAAATATTTGAAGGAATCCCAAAAGAAAGCTATGGCCGCGGAAGACGCATGGCAACTGACGAGTATAATAAAGTGAATGGCCTGACAAATATTTATGCTATTGGCGATACCGCAATTTCAGCCGGTGACAAAAATTTTCCGGACGGACATCCTCAGGTTGCTCAGGTTGCCATTCAGCAAGGACTAAATCTGGCCAAAAACTTTAAAGCAATGTTTCAGAAAAGACCTCTGAAACCATTTGTTTACAAAGACAAAGGCTCTATGGCTATTATAGGAAAAAACAAAGCTGTGGTAGATTTGCCAAGCCCAAAATGGCACTTTAAAGGTTTTTTCGCCTGGATTATATGGTTATTTATTCACCTTATATCATTAATAACATACCGCAATAGAATAAACACTTTCTATAATTGGATGGTAGCCTATTTTGCACGGGATCAATCTCTCAGAATGATTATCAGACCTGATAAAAGATCATAATAAAAAGCCGGAATTTTGTTCCGGCTTTTTTATACTATTTAGATTTCTAAATGGTATTATTATAACGATAAGATTTGTTTTAATGTCCCATCATAGTATCATCATCTGTAGATAATGCTACTTTTTGTATAATAAAACGTTTTCCAATATTCAGGACAATAAAAGCGATAATAGTAGTTGATGCCATAATTATTACCATTGGGGTTACTGAATCTATTACAAAAATTCCGACAGCAAACGAAGCCAAAGCCCCTAAACCTAACTGAATAGCGCCCATTAAAGCAGACGCACTTCCGGCATTTTTGGCAAAAGGAGCCATAGTAAGCCCTGCAGTATTAGGGTTTGAAATACCTAAGCACCCTAAAAATAAGAATAACATTCCGATAGTCCCATATAATCCCAATAGATTGTTTAAAGAAAATATCAGGAAGACAATACTTATTATGGACTGGGTAATTAAAGCTGCAAAAATCATTTGCTCGCTGGAGAATTTTTTCAATAAAAGAGAATTCAATTGACTCGATCCAATAAAACTGACCGACATAAAAGCAAAAATCCATCCGTAAGTTTTGGCATCTACATGATAAATATCCATAAAAATTATAGGAGAGGCCGCAACATAGGTAAATAAGCCGGAAAATGCAATTGAACCGGTAAAAGCGTAAGTATAAAATTGTGGTTCTTTCAGCACCTTTACAAAATTAGAAATAATAGGTTTTGGTTTAAGTGAAATAGTGGTGTCAGGTTTATAACTATTTGGCAAACCTATTTGGGATGCAAGTAAAATAGCAATCCCCATACACATCAATATTAAAAACACAGTGTGCCAACCATAATCTTCTGTTACATAACCTCCAATTGTTGGCGCTAACATTGGCGAAAGTCCAAGAACGAGCATTAATAATGAAAATACTTTAGGAATATCCTTGACAGGGAACAAATCCCGAACCATTGCTACAGACGCTACAGTTGCGGCACAACTGCCAATGGCCTGAATAAAACGTAATAATATAAAGGAATCAATATCAGTAACATAGACACATCCCAAAGAAGCAAGAATGTAAACCATTAAACCAATGAACAATGGCTTTTTTCGTCCAAAACGGTCTAATAAAGGCCCATAAAGCAATTGTCCGGCTGAAATTCCTATAAAGTAACTCGATAAACTCATAGAAACTTTGGCGACTGTTGTATTTAAGTCTTTTGCAATACCTGAAAAACCTGGCAAATACATATCAATAGAAAATGGACCTAAAGCTGTTAATGAACCTAAAATAAGAATGAGTTTAATATATTTCCTTGTTGTCATTTTCTTAAAAAATTGCCTTTTATTTTTTGCAAAGATAAAGATTTCGTATCTTGTTAGATATTAAAAACAACTTTTATCAAAAAAGTTAGTTGTTTTACAAATTAAATAATTTATTAGAAGCATTTAATCTAAAAAATAAAATTATGAAAAAACACATTTTACTCTTATCGCTTATAGTTACATCAATGTCATTTGCCCAGACAATCACGTCAAAACTTGAAAATGTAAGTACGGCACAATATGAACTTCTTAAAAAGGTAAATGAGTTTTATCCCGATATTACTTTAAACAAACAAATTAATAATTTTTATGCTGATGGAAAAATAATTGATTCACAACAAGAATTTGATTTGAGAAATACTAAATTTTCAAGCTATAAATTAGGTATTGAGCCAGATAATAAAAAATTGCTGTTTGAATACGTTTCTGATGAAACCGGGAAAGTATATGGAGATGTCTCTGTTTTTAAAGGAAATGTTTTGAGAACCACTTTTTCAGATTCAAAAAACGAAATTGAAGTTTCCTTAAACGGAAAAGCAGTTTATCAGAATAAATTATAAAAGAAAAAGCATCAAATTAAATTTTTTAAAATGAAGAAAATTACTTTTTTGCTTATTCTGTTTATTGTTTTTTCGGGATTTTCTCAAACCAATAAATTTACAGGAACATGGAGTAATGAAAATTGTATTGATTGTATTAATGCGGATATTTTAATTATTAATATTGCTCAATCATACAGCAAAATTTATGGATCGGTTAAAATCATTCATAAAGAAAATTACCAAAAGATTGATTCATTAGACATTACTGGTTATGTGAATGGTGATAAAGCATATGTTTTATTAAAAGGAAATGAGGGTAAAGACTTTAACGTAGTATTATTGGCAAACGAAACTACCTTACAATTTAATAAAAGAAGCGGATCAGATAAACTTCCTAAAGAAGCGATTCTGGAAAAATTATATGAATAGTCGCAATTTTAGTATAATATATATTGAACTATAATTTATATTATGTAAAATAGAAAATTTCAGGATTACTACATTTGCTTAAGCTTTTCCAATAAAAAAAACAGCATTACAATTATTTTGCAATGCAGTTTTTATTTGTGACTAAAACTTATTATTTTACAGAAAACGGAATTTTCCATTTTTCCCAACTTAAAACAATAGAATTTTTATTAATTATGTATGTTAGGCTTTCTGTATTTGTGTCAGCTATTTTTTGTTGAACCTTTACACGCAGCTGATCTTCTTTTTCATCATAATTATGAGTTCCGGATTGCTTGGCAACTTTATTAAAAATTAAAATACTTTCTTTCTCACTGGGAATCACAAAAAAAGAATATTTACCAGCAGGTAATTTTGAGCCTTCAATTGTAAGATCTTTATCTGTTTCAATTGTTGTTGCTTCATTAGCACCTGCACGCCATATTTTATCAAATGGTACCAATTCACCCCAAATTTTTCTGCCTTTTACAGATGGACTACTGTAACTGATTGTAATTGTGGCATCATTTATTTTTCCTGTTGTAACAGCTGGCGGACTGGCGGGTTTTCCTTGTGCATTGCTAATTGCAACTGTAAAAAGAGCCATAAGTAAGAATAAAAATTTGTCTTGTATTTTCATGATTTCAAAATATTTATGTTTAAATAATGAAATTATAATTTCTTACCTTAAAATGTGCCATTTCTTAATAATTTTAAGAAAAAATTAAGATGTACAGAAATTAATTATTATACAATACAATAAGGTAGTATTATGATTTATTATTTTATTATTTTTACATTCGATACTTTAAAAAAAAAATATCAAACAATTATGAATACTATAGCTGAACATATTGCAGATTTTTTAAAAGAATACCCTCCATTTAATAATCTGACTTTTCAGGAATTATCTCATATTGCGACAAATATTCGTGTTTTAAATTTAGAAAAAAATGCTATATTATTTCAAAACAATGATATGCTTCATGACAGCTTTTATGTTGTGTCATCAGGTACAATAAATTTAACCACAATAGCTGATGCCGAAGAGACAATTATCAATAAATGTCATGAAGGTGATATTTTTGGTTTGCGTCCTTTTTTCGCAAAAAACAATTACATGATGACTGCGAAAGCTCGTGAAGAAAGTATTGTTTATGCTATTCCAATTGCTGTTTTCAGACCATTTGTAGCCAACAATTCAGATGTTTTAAATTTTCTGCTAGAAAGTTTTGCTACCAATTCACGACATACTAAAGATAGCGTGGGTTCTGGAAATAAATTGATTTCTGATGCTTCATATTATGTAGATCCGCAATCAGAAATGCAATATATTCAATCTCTTAATTATAATAATTCGCCATTAACAACCACTGCAGATCAAATTGTAAAAGACGTTGCTATTTTAATGACGAATTCAATGGTTGATAACATTGTGGTTTGTGAAAACAATAATCCTATTGGTATTTTAACAGATGCTGACTTATCTTCAAAAATAGCAACTGGACGATACCCTATTACCGAAACAATTGATAAAATCATGTCCTCTCCTGTTGTTACGGTTATAGAAAACGTATCATTGGCAGAAGCTCAACTTTTAATGCTTAAACATAATGTTTCCCATTTGTGTGTTACTAAAGACGGAACTAATAAATCTGGTGTGAAAGGAATTATTTCCGAACATGACTTAATTGTTGCCCAGGCTAGTAATCCAGGTGTTTTAATTAAAGAAATTAAGCGATCACAACTTCCAAAAGATTTAAAACATATACGTGAACGCCTTTCGGATTTAATTCAAAATTCCATCCAAAAAAGCATTCCTATTTCTCATATTAGTAATATCGCAAACGAAATAAATCTTGCTCTGATCAAGCGTTCTGTAGAACTTTCAATACTGGATTTAGGCTCCCCTCCTGCCAGATTTGCATGGTTAAGTATTGGAAGCCAAGGGAGAAAAGAACAACTTTTACTTACAGATCAGGACAGTATATTAATTTTTGAAGATGTATCTGCGGAAAATTACAGGGATGTAAAAGATTATTTTTTACGACTGGCCAAGAGAACAACATCTTTATTAGAAAAAATAGGATACGATTTTTGTCCAAACGGCCACATGGCCAGTAATATGTTATGGTGTAAGTCATTGACAGACTGGACAAAACAATACAATAGCTGGATGAATACTCCAGGTGAGAACAGCAATGATTTAAGTAGTATATTCTTTGATTATGAAATTGTTTTTGGAGAACCAAAAATTGAAGAAGCAATAGAAAATGTCATTTTTAAAAATGCCATCAATAATCCGTTATTTTTTGATTTTTTAGGAAATGATGCCTTAAAAAAGAATTCACCGCTTAGTTTTTTCAAAAAATTTAATGTTGAAGAAGAAGGACTTTATAAATCTAAATTTGATATTAAAACCAAAGCATTAATGCCTTTAATTGATGGTGCGAGATTACTGATATTGAGTTTAAATATAAAAGGAATACAAAATACGTATTTAAGATTTAAGCAATTAGCCATTTCCGACTCAAAAAATGCAGAAATATATTTAAGCTGTGCTGAAGCTTTTCTGACATTATCAAAGTACAGAACAATGGAAGGATTGAAAAATGATGATTCTGGACAATATATCAATTTAAAAGAATTATCTAAAAGCGATAAAGAGAAGTTAAAAAACGCATTAACACCAATGCGTGATCTTGAAGAATTGATAAAAAGTAAATTTCAACTTACACAATTTTCATAAATATGCTGGATTGGCTTAAAAATATTAACAAAGAATACCCTGATTTCTGGAAGAATTACTTAAATAAATTTGAAACAAAACCAAATAGATTTGTAGTCATTTCAACAGAAACATCGGGATTAAATCCTGACAAGGATGTTATTTTATCAATTGGATCCTTTGCAATACTTGATAATAGCATTATTATTCAGGATAGCTTTGAAGCTGTTTTATTGCAATATAAATATTTTCAGGAGAACGGTCTATCCAATGAATTCATCATTGAAAGTAAGATGGAAAAGCTTGAAGAAGCTGATGCATTTCAAGCATTGATAGATTATATAGGAAATGCGGTTCTGGTTGGTCATCATATCAATTTTGATATAGAAATGATAAATGCCGGTCTGGAAAGATTAGATTGTGGAAGACTAAAAAATGAGGCTTTGGATATTGATGTAATGTACCGAAAATTGCATGATATAAATGACAAACAATTTTCTTTGGATGATTTGTGTGAGATATACAAAATTTCAAAAAGTGACAGACATTCTTCTTCAGAAGATGCTTATAGAATTGGTTTGTTGTTTTTGAAATTAAAATCAAAATTGGGGATTAATTAAATTATGCCCCTACTCTGCATAATTTGGAAATTTTATTATAAATAAATGAAATTTTATTATTCCGAAAACCTTGACAATCATGTATATAATTTTTAATGCGTTTTTTATTTCATTTTTATAGTATTTTTATTTTGGAGATCTAACATTTATCCCTATATTTGCACCCGCATTAAGGCCTCGTGGCGCAACTGAATAGCGCACTTGATTACGGCTCAAGAGGTTACTGGTTTGAATCCAGTCGAGGTCACAAGTAAAAGCTCCAAATCATTGATTTGGAGCTTTTTTTATGCCTTTATTTCACTCTTTAACAGTATATAAAAGGATCAAAACGTAATCTGAGGAGTAGTAAAAATTGGATCAAAACGTAAATCTTTCCATTTTTGACATTATTAGTTTTGTACAACATCGTGGAACATGGTCTCTTTTAAAACTGGATAGCTAGTAAAAACAAAGTCGTTCTTAAGTTTACAAAGCTTAACATATTGTCCGTTGAGTTCACCAATTATATGTGGTGTCCATAGTTTTTCAAACAATGAAAATTTCTCCAAAATGTTGATGGACTTTATTTCTTTCGTATTCATTTAATTTTAAAATGGTTATGCTAAATATTTTTGGATGTCGCTTTACAATGACCAATAGCAACTTGCTTTACTTGATACTATTTACCTGTTCAAACAAATCTGTTATAACATGTTGTTTTGAATCCGGAGCTACTTCTCGAAAATACTTAATTAAGTCCACAGTAGTTGCATAGCGATTTGGTTTTTGGGAATTATTGAAAGAGTGCCAATCATTCAGAAAATGCTGTAATGCCGTGTTTACATTTTCTTCACCAATTTGTTTCTGCAATTCATACATAGAGAGTGCTCCTTTGTTGTAATAGATGTGTTCTTCATTTTCAACCAATGCTAGTGGCAGTTCCTTCTTGCTGGACTTTAAGTTAGCTTCTGTATATTCATCCAATTGGAACTTCAAAAATTGCTTAACTTTTTCATCCGGGTATTTTTCTTTAAGCACCATTATGGCAGAATACTGCGCCAGTGTTTCCAAAATCATATTTTGTCCCTGTACGTTTGCAGCTTCCAATTGCAATCCCCACCATTGGTGAGCTACTTCATGAGCTGTAATGTAAAATGCCATGTCTACATCTTTTTTATCATCAATGTCCATCACAAAACCTATGGCTTCTGAAAACGGAATAGTGCCTGGCAGCGATTGGGCAAATGTGCGATACCTTGGGAACTCGACAATACGGAGATGGTTGTATTGGTACGGACTGAAATGCTTGCTGTAATAATCCAACGACATTTTCATAGATTCCATCATACGTTTCAGGTTGTACTCATGTCCTTTGTGGTAATAAATTTCTAAATCAACAGGCTTTTTTGAAATATTGCCCAATGGAATACAGGTTTCTCTCATTACCTTATACCGGCCTGATACAATGGGATAAAAATGGATGATCCGTTGATGGGTTTTGTAATGAAAATAATTGCGCCCGCTTGTACTCCATCTCGCCACTAAATCGCCAGAGGTGAGTGCTGTTTGTGGCACTTCTGTACTGATTACTACATCTAAGTCGATGCCGTCCGAATCACTTCCGCTACGTGCATTCACCAATTCTCTTACATCATCCCGCCTGGCTTTTTGCAGTCTTGGAGCCAGCCCAAAATCTTTTCGATTGTCCTGATCCTGAAGTTCATATTTTTTCTGATAGCCAAAACCCGGTAACACCGTATTGTCAAAGAAAGTGCCGTTATACACTACATCTATCTCAGAATTGTCTGTTACAAAACCTTTTTGATGTAAAGTTTGTTTAAAATTCATTTTCAGTGTATCACCGGAAGCTAACGGTTGGCTCAATTGGTAAATGGTATAATGATATTTCTTATACCTTTTATTTATTCTTGAGTCACGATCAAAGGTTACATCCGTTAATTCTACGTTTGATTCTAGTAGTTTTTGTACATGAATTTCCTGCATGGGTTCTTGCGATGTATTGACAACAACATAATAACCTTTTATTTCATAGGCTCTTTTTGATGGGAACAGATCAATTTTTAGCTTGATAGCTGTAATTTTCGGCTGTGGAATATATTCAAACTGCTTGAGCGCTTTTTCGTAACCAGCTCTAAAATCAGCTTGCCGACCCTTAGTCCAAAATTCATTCAGCACATTGTTATTGTAAAAAATATAACTTCCAATACTGATGAAGAGCGTCAGGCAAACTAAACTGAAAATCCGCAACGATTTTCCTGTTTGTTTTAGTCCGCCCGTCCATCGTTTTCTCAACCCTGTTTCGGTTCCCTTTACCATCAAAATACTTGCGAAGATCAAGAGCAGCAAACCAAACAATACCCAATAGATTTTTACCCAGAGATAAGCGCCCAGAAAGTGCCCATAACCATTCATATCTGAGTATGAGGCCAGTGCCTGTCCACCAAAGTTAAGTAAGGCATGTTCTAAACCAAATACGCCAATGGCTACATTGATGACAGCAAATGCGATGGTGGCGAGCATCCCTATAAACTTGTTTCCCGTAAGTGCCTGAAAGAACATGGACGCAAATGTGTATAAGGTCAGAAATGGAAATAGCTCTAAAAAAAAACCGAAGAAATAGACACCCAACTCGTAGCGATAGTAGCCGTTTAATGTTTGAAACAGCACTCCGGCAGCAATGAGTGAGAGCATGACAATGGCATAGATAAACAGCAATCCAAGAAACCTGCTGCCCACATTAATAAAACTACTAAAGGGTGAGGCATCATGAATGAGGTCAAGCTTTACATCCCTTTCCTTCCACATAATCTCACCGGAATAAAAGACTAAAATGATCATGAAGAAGTAAATGGACATCTCCCGCAATTCTTCGATAATGAAATAGGTGGTTGGATAGCTATCTACGCCATAGGAAGTGCCTAAGCTCACCGAATTGACCAAAATAACAATGAAGCAGCACAGAATAATAGCCCAAAAGGAAATGAGCCTGAGAATGGACACGCTATGAAACCATGCATTGAGCAACAACTGAACGACCTGCGCCTTCATATGATAGACAGGTGTAACCAATGGCAGGCTCTTACTAAAAGTAACTGGTAATGTTTTAATCTTTTGCTGCTGTTTTTTATTGAAAGTCTTTTCATTGATGACCATCAATTTAAACTTGATATAGCCAATCGTCAGCACCAAAATGCCCAAGCCTATCCAGAAGAGTTTGTTAAGCAGCATAATACCTGACACTGGAATAAGAAAAGAGTTTCTATCCATTACCGTCCAGCCTTTGGTCGCTTTAGTTAAAGTAGTGAGCGAAAAGGGATCCAATAACGCCTGAAAGGTTTCATTGGTAATGCCTTTGGTAATCATGAACAACACAAAAATGACCACGCCCTGAGTGTACACAACCATCAAATTTTTGCTGAGTGCACCCGTCGCAAAAAAAACAGAAGCACCAAAAAACAGGGTGGGTAAAACCACCCAAAGAAAGGGCTGTAGGTAATTAATAGAGTGAAAGGGCAAAAATTCGTTTGGATCATTCCATGGCAGAAATTCTCCCGCCATCATTCCCCAGAGCAGAGCACTAAAAATAAACAGTAACACAACAAAGGATCCTAAAAAACGGCCCAACAGATAATCTTTTTTGGAGATAGGGTTAACATAAATCAATGAAGTAACGTCGTACTGAAAATCACGCAGTACAGAAACACCCATAACCATTGATGCAATAATCATCGACAATCCCGTGATTGCCCCCATGGATTTAGCAATTACAAGTGGAGAATTCTTTTTCACTAATCCTAAATCTATTCCCTGAAATACAAACTCGACGCCTACTGCTGAGAAGAAAAATAGAAGTAAAAAGAAGAAATACGTTTCAGGTCGTTTCAATCGGTATTTAATTTCAAATATGAAAAATTCGTATAACATCTGTTAAAAATTAAGAGTTAAGGATTTGAGACATATAAACATCTTCCAGGTTGGCATCAATAAGTTTGAACGTTGAACCCGGATGGGTATCACTGATGACATGAACAATTTGGTTTCCTAAATACAGGCGGTCACTGATGACCTGATATTCGTCTTTGTATTGTTCCAATTCGTTTTTGTGTATGATTTTTTCATATAACCGCCCCTGCAGGTTTTCCATAATTCGTACTGGATTTCCCTGAATAAGCACTTTGCCTTTGTTGATGAGGGCCATCCTGGGGCATAACTCTTTTACATCTTCTACGATATGCGTTGAGAGAATTACGATGGTACGCTCGCCAACTTCACTTAGTAAATTATAAAAGCGGTTGCGTTCCACAGGATCTAATCCTGCTGTGGGCTCATCTACAATCAGCAGCTTAGGATTGTTCAGCAATGCCTGTGCAATGCCAAAGCGTTGCTTCATTCCTCCGGAAAACTCACCCAGTTTTTGCTTTCGCACTTCATACAGATTTACCTTATGAAGAAGCGCATCTACAATTTCTTTACGCTCTTTTCTATTCATAATTCCTTTCAACACTGCCAGATGGCTCAATAGCATCTCTGCGGATAATGCCGGATATACCCCAAATTGCTGTGGCAGATAGCCCAATACTTTTTTTAATTCATTCTTGTTTTCTAAAATATTGAGACTTCCCAATTTAATACTTCCACTATCAGCCTCCTGTAAGGTCGCTATTGTACGCATGAGTGTTGATTTACCTGCGCCATTTGGACCCAGCAGGCCAAACATCCCCACGGGTATTTGTAATGATACGTTTTGAAGTGCGTTAACACCGTTGCTGTATGTTTTAGAAAGTTCAGATATGATCAGATTGTCCATGATTAATTTAATTTTGACCCAATATTATGGTGAATTGAATGGATAAAAAAAGAACAGGGACAGATATATGAAGGACAGGTTTGAATGACTGGTATCAAGTGACAAAAGCACTTGCCACTATAAACAGTACGTTCATCACATCGACAGGTACATTTGTAACAACTCATCGATCAGCTTGAATTTTTGTGTAATTTTGCAGGATGACTTTCCTTCAAAAACCTTTTAATAAGCAGCGGCTTCAAAAGCTGGTACCCTACTTTTTCATCGTGACCACCATGCTAATTGTGGTTTTTAATGATTTTTTTGGAAAAGAAGAAGATTATCATATTTTCATTCTACTGTTTTTCATTTCAATGATAGTCTGGATGATACGCTGGTTAATTATTCAGATTAAAATCATACTCCGACTAAAAAAAGACAAAACACACGCTGAATTAATGCACTTAAAAAGTCAGGTTAATCCACACTTTTTTTTCAACACCTTGAATAATCTGTATGGATTGGTAGAAAAAGACACCGCTAAAGCACAGCAGTTAATTCTTAAACTCTCTGACATGATGCGGTACAGTATTTATGAAGGTCAAAATGACTGGGTTTCCTTAGCGGATGAAATTACCTACCTTGAAAACTACATGGATTTGCATAAAATGCGATACCATAAGGAGATTACCATTCGCTTTGATATAGATGCAGAAGATCGTAGCATTAAGATTATGCCATTGTTATTTATTATTATGGTTGAAAATGCTTTTAAGCATGGAGTAGAAAAATTGAGAAAAGATGCATTTGTTTACATTCGCTTAAAGGCTACATTGCAATATGTTGATTTTGAAATTGAAAATAATTTTGATACCGAGGAGCAAGGCGGGACTGAAGGTATTGGACTGAATAACCTAAAAAAAAGACTAGAATTGGTTTATTTGAACAAACATAAACTAGAAATAGACACTAACCGTCGTGATATTTATAAAATCCGATTAAGACTTACTTTATGAGTACTAAATACATTATAGTGGATGACGAATCGGTGGCACATGACATCATCAAAAAATATTGCTCTCTGTTACCCAATATGCAATTGATGCAAGACTGCTATGATGCCATTGAAGCCATTGAATACCTCAATAATCATACAGTAGATTTAATTTTTCTTGACCTGAATATGCCTAAACTACAAGGGTTTGAATTTTTAAAAACACTGTCTCATTCACCAAAGGTAATTGTTACCACTGCCTACAAAGAGTATGCCTTAGAAGGTTATGAGTTAAACATTGCCGATTACCTACTGAAACCCTTTTCATTCGAACGTTTTTTGAAAGCGGTCAATAAGGCACGTACAGATACTCCGAAAATACAATCTAATATGCACAACGCTGTTAGCGATACAAATCAGGAAAGGCTTTTTCTACGCTCAGACAACAAATACATACAAATTGTGCTAGATGATGTTTTGTTTGTAGAGTCTTCGGGCAACTATATTAAAATTGTGCTAAAAGAAGAAATCATCACCATGCGTGGAGCATTATCTTCGCTATCGGAGCATATTCCAACGCAAGGGTTTGTTCAGATACATCGATCGTTTATGGTAGCACAGAAACACATCAAACGAATAGAGGGAAACAAGATATTTATTGATGATTACACTGTGCCTATTGGGAAATTATTTAAGGCACAATTAGACCGGCTCCTCAAATAGAAGCATCAAGATTCCGATTATCCATTTAGAATGGTTCCGCTATCAAAAACAGTATTTGAGGTAAAACTAAATTTCCTCAGCACTTTATTTCGTAAAAGTTGTATGTTAACAGTAATTAAAAATAACATGAAATACAAAATAGACAATATTAAAAAAAACGAGTATAATGAAGTTGTCAATATTTGGGAGGCCTCTGTTCGAGCAACGCATCACTTTTTAAAAGAAGAAGATATTCAATATTTTAAACCACTTATCTTCAATACCTATTTAGATGCTGTTGAATTGAAGTGTGTAAGAAATGAGGAAGGTGAAATAACTGGTTTTCTTGGAGCAGCAGATCAAAATCTGGAAATGTTATTCATTCATCCGGACTATAGAGGCAAACAGATTGGAAAAGCATTATTGAATTTTTCAATTGAAAAAATGAATGTG
The DNA here is from genome assembly GCF_031457575.1 of Flavobacterium piscis. Classification (GTDB taxonomy): domain Bacteria; phylum Bacteroidota; class Bacteroidia; order Flavobacteriales; family Flavobacteriaceae; genus Flavobacterium; species Flavobacterium piscis_A. The sequence continues at coordinate 66,377 of NZ_JAVDWQ010000013.1, forward strand.
AGAAAAGTTGATGTAAATGAACAAAACGACCAGGCAGTAGGTTTTTACAGAAAATGTGGATTTGAAACAACAAGTCGTTCGGAATTGGATTCCTTTGGAAAACCATATCCAACTTTACATATGGAATTAAGAAATTAACTACTGCTAAAACCGTTTTGCGAGATCGCATTTATGTGGTAGATTCACGTTTGCCTTTCGCAAGAAATTTAGTAACAGAAAGTACTCGATTAAAAAGCTCGCAGCCTCACAAAGGGGCGGAACGGAGTACTATAAAAATTTTTTATGCTTACCAATGAACGATAACGATACAAAGCGACTTTCCAGATTAACTGCAATTTTGACCCAATTACAGACGAAGCGACTATTGACTGCTAACGAACTAGCTGAAAAATTCTCAATTAGCAAACGAACAATCTATAGGGACATTAAAGCACTGGAACAAGCGGGCGTTCCAATACTGACAGAAGATGGTAAAGGTTATACCTTAATGGAAGGTTACCGAATTCCACCCGTCATGTTTACGGAAAGCGAAGCCAATGCGTTAATAACCGCAGAAAAGCTTATACTTAAAAACAAAGATGCTTCACTTGTAAAAGAATATTCGGGAGCCATCAATAAGATAAAATCTGTTTTACGTAACAACACCAAGGACAAAGTAAATTTGCTTTCTGACCGGATTGTATTCAGACAAAATGCTGACAACGACCGAACAAGCAATTATCTGTCAACGTTGCAATTGGCCTTGACAAACTTTTACCTTATCAGGCTAAAATACCATTCGCCTGATAGTGACCAGATAACTGAACGAACGATCGAACCTTTTGCTGTTTACAGCACACAGGAAAATTGGTTACTCATTGCTTTTTGCCTGCTAAGACAGGATTTCAGAGCCTTTCGACTGGATAGAATTCAGAACCTGACAACACTCAATGAACAGTTCGAACCTCATAAAATGACCTTACAGGAATACTTTGAAATCTGCAGGAAAAAATATTCTTCCCAACCCCTGACATAGGGTTGTCGCAACCCCATTTTATTTTTGTGGCTGAACTAAAATATTTTAAGAATGAAAAAAGTAACTATTGAGCCTTTTAAAGTAATCGGAATTTCTGTAAGAACCACAAACGAAAGCAATCAGGCTGGAAAAGATATTGCAGATTTGTGGAACAGATTTATGAATGATAAAATTTTGGAAGCAATTCCAAACAAAATTGACAACACCGTATATTCTATATATACGGACTATGAAAACGACCATACGAAGCCTTACACGACAATATTGGGCTGCAAAGTAGCAACTTTAAATACCATACCTGATGGAATGGTTGGCAAATCGTTTGACGGTGGGAACTATGTAAAACTATCAGCCAAAGGAGATTTGGCCAAAGATTTGATTATAAACAAATGGTTGGAAATTTGGCAAATGGATTTAGAAAGAGTGTTTTCCGCAGACTTTGAGGTTTTTGGCGAAAAAGCACAAAATCCGACAGACGCAGAAATAGATTTTTTAATTGCTGTAAAATAGAAAAAATGGTTGAGCAGCTTCATAACTACTATCTGGATAAAGAAGAGCCCAACAAGAGCTGCCTGCTTGCATTACGGGACATTATTCTTAATCAGGATACCAACATTACTGAAACCCGGAAGTGGGGAATGCCCTGCTTCTGCTATAAGAAAAAAATGTTTTGCTATTTGTGGACAGATAAAAAGACATACGAACCTTATATTCTTATGGTAGAAGGAAAATACCTTGACCATCCGGAACTGGAAGCAGGCGATCGTTCCCGAATGAAAATTTTCAGAGTTAATCCCAATAAAGATTTACCAATAAGGGCAATTGAGAGTATTTTACAAAAAGCCTTGGACTTATATACAACAGGCATAATTAAATTAAAAGATTGACCGGCATCCTAATCCTTTGTATTGTCCAGTCGAGGTCACAAACTTAAAACCCTATTTCTCATGAAATAGGGTTTTTTATGCTTTTTTTGCAAAAGGAATATTGAAAAATAATCATAATAGTCACAGTAAAAAAAATTATCCTCATTGATCGTTGTTGTGTTTTTTATTTTCAATTGTAAACAATCATAAAAATGTTAAAAAGCACTAAATCTACTATACAAATCGTACCGTTTCCTGTGCTTTGTCTTTTTCTAAATTCCCTAACAAAATTTAAAATACCTATATTTACCCCCTGATGAAATTACGTTGTTAGAATTAGTCAATTCAAACCTCGTTAAGCCAAATAATTTTAAGAAGTCAAGATGGAAAAATATACTATATCAGAAACAACAACAGTACGATCAGTACCACTGATTGATAATCCAGTACCGAATATTAAAATAAAAAAAGCTGATTTATTACCCGATCCAAAATCCCGGTTAGACTCTATGGAAATGAAGGAAAAACCTATATCGGATTCCAGTATTCCGTTTAGAGATCTGACTGACGTTACCAGTAAAAAAGAAAGCATTGCCCGAATCATTGATAAACTGGATGTTGCTAACAATATCAGGTATCAAAAAACAATAGAAGACACGTATTGCAATGTCTACTCCTACGATTATTGTTATTTCTGTAAAGTATATCTTCCAACGGTTTGGTGGACGGATGAAGCATTGCAAAAAATATTGCAGGGAGAAGAAGTTGAAGCTATTTTTGAAAAAACTGTTGATCGTATTTTTTCTAGTGCCATACATGATTGGTTTTTGCAATGGGGAGCGAGTTTTGGATGGCAAAGAATGTTTACGGCTGACGAAATTCAAAATAAGGTGAATGCCAATGGCGGAATTGGAATAATTTGCGCCAAAAGAAAAATAAAAGGATTATCTGGTCATATTGTTCCTGTTGTTCCTGAAACGGATTTAAATAAAGCATATCGGGAAAATGGTGTAGTAGTGTATCCGCAGCAATCACAAGCTGGAAAGCTGAATTATAATTACTTTTCAGAAGTTAGAAAAGATTGGTGGAATGATGAATTATATTCCTCTTATGTGTTTTATTATCATGATTAAATACAACAAATAACCCAATTATTGAAACATCAAAAATATTTATTGATTATCAGCGTGTTAACCACTTGTAAATAACATAATAAAGAACTACTTTTGCAACTTAGAAAAAACAGGAATAGCAAAAAGTTGTATTTAGGCTATTCATCTGATTAAATTATTGATATAAAAGTGATTACTGACATAGTAATTTTATAACCCCATTATAAAATTTTTACTTTTTTTCCATATTTCAATTGATACAAGTGCAAAATTTCTGAGACTAAAATAGAATTTCATACAATTTTAAAAATAAAATAAAAAGTTTTTTAATGGATATAAGAATGATGCTTATCCGTTAAAAGTTTTTCTGTCTCTTATTTTTAACAGATTAAACTCGTGTTCCGAATAAAAACAATGACTTTACAAAGTTTACCTAACCATAAAAAAAGAAAAGAAGTATAAATGAAAGACAATCAGACAAAAAAATATTATTGGGGAATTGGATTAGAAAACGAAACCTATATGCAATTTGAAGAATCCCTAATAGTTACTGGTGAATTTATACAAGAAAAAATTGGTTTTGAAAAATACAGTATTGACTACAGAAACTGCTACAAACCAGAAAGCTTAGCTCCTATGCTGAAAAAAGCTTTTAATTTGAATCAAAACTATAAAGTAAGCCGAATGATGAACAGTCATTCGCTGGAAAAACTGGATGTCAACTATCAGCACAAAACATTATCGCCTGTAAAGCCATTGGTCGATACAGAAAATGGTGAGGTGATCGCACAACCAACCGAAAATCCTGAATATCTTGGAAAATCGATCATGGAACTTTTCCTTGAAGATCAGCCGTACAACATTCAAAGTATGATTACCCAAAGAAATAAAACGATGGGTTCTGTACATTTTGATGGTGATTCTATAGAATTTGTAACCAAATATTTTGAAAACAGAACCATAGCAGAGTCTTGCAAAGAACTAAAAGCAACCAAAAAGTTATTCCTTGACAAAATCAATGAATCTTCTGTGCTAAATGGCAAATTAAATTTTCCGGATTACAATAACGGACTCAATATGTTCATGACCAATCAGGAAAACCTGGTTTTATTTAATAACGGAACGTACCATTTTCATATTACCTTACCCTCATTAACGGAAGACAGCCGAATTGTAGACTATAATGAATTTGAAAAAACACATGCCAATGCCATTTATTTATTGCAGTGGTTTGAACCTTTTTTCATAGCAACTCTTGGAAGCCCTGATATTATGGGTGTGATAAGTGATAAGTACAGTTTAGATAAAAACTTTACATTGGGTTCGATGAGAAATGCCATGTCTCGTTACATAGGCGTGGGAACTTACAACAAGGCGATGCCAAAAGGTAAAATTCTAACCTATAATGTTGATGATTTTAGAAAATTACTGAAATTTGAAAAAGAGGAAAACATTTGGTGGCGTGATCAGATTGAAGCTGACATGGAATATGAAATGCTTTCAGAAGTAGGTCTTGATTTTAATCAGGAAAAAATGTACCAAAGCGGTTTTGAATTCAGAAGTTTTGATGAATTTCCGGCAGAATACTTAAATGATGTTCTTTTCTCTATTATTCTGATTTGTGAGCATTCTCTAAATCTGCCTGATGTGCAATGGGCACATGATAGTGCAGCCTGGAATAATTTGGTTTTTAAAACTTTAAAAATGGGTTATTTGGCAGAAATCAATGAAGAGGAAAAAAAAGAAGTTCTGGATTTGCTACAATTATTGACTCCTTCAGATTTTAATTATAATATACTGAAATCCGAATTTGAAGCTATTGTAATGCTGGATGAATTTTTCTTTAAAATTTTGGACGTTTTACATAATAAGTATAAAGACAACAATGTTTGTCTGGATGCTATGTATGGGCAAAAAACAAGTTTTCCTCCAAAATGGGATAACTTTAATAAATATCAAACAGAAAGGCATTTGCAACAAATAGGATCTTTCTGCGATAATTAAATATACCTCTTCAGGGTTTGGTTTATTATTCTATGTTTGAATAATAAACTTAAAAGTTTTTTCAGCCAAAATGAATTTGAAAATTAGTAAGCAATCATTCAGATTAATTAGTGCTAATTCGTATAATTTTGGCTAATATTTTTTTGAGGTTAAAGCAAAATCTACTAAAAATCCATAGTATTAAACTATATCTGAGGCCAATAAAAAAAGATAATGTATCTGCCAATTATAAGGAGAAAAACGATGTGAACGAAAATAGAGAATAATTGAATAAGGCATACCTAAAGTGAATGCCTTTTTTTTAGAATAAAATATATCAATTATTTCAACGCAATAAACAGCTATAATTAAATGTTATATACAGATATATTATGTGTTTAATGAATTTATTATTTAATAATTATGAAAAGTATTTTGTTTTTAATATTGATGATTGGTGTTTCTATACAAAGCTATGCGCAGAAAGAATTAAATAAAGAATATAGATCAATTCCAACTAAAGATCAGAAAATTAATGAAGTAAATACTCCAATTGAAAGTAATCCTAAAACATCTCCCCCACCTATTATTGAAAATCCAGATTCTCTGGTGATAAATCCGGAGGAACTTTTTATGGATACTAATCTGTACAAAAGAGAGTCTAATACTGAGGGTGTTTTTTATAGAAGAAATCAATATTTAGGAGGTTTCAGAACGAAAACTTTTGTTTCTACAATTCGTTATCGTGATGCAGCTACTGTAGATGGGGATAAGATAAAAGTATATTTAAATGATAAGGTAATTAAACCGGAAGTTACTTTAGATGGAGAATTTCAAGGATTCAAAATAAATTTAATAAAAGGTATAAATAAAATTGATTTTGAAGCTTTAAATGAGGGGTTTGCATCACCCAATACAGCCGAATTTCAGGTTTATGACGATAATGGAACTGTTATAGAAGCAAGCCAGTGGAATGTCGGAACTGGTTATAAAGCTACAATCATATTATATAAGGAATAAATTAGAATTATATGGATCTTAACTCTCCGGAAAGCACTGAGTTATTGGACCATCTTTTCACATCCTGTAACCAGCTTGATGAAAAAATTACTGAGGCGGTTAAAATAAGTGCTTCTTATCCTCTGCCGGATGTTAAAATATAAAATTAATTTACTTAATAATATATCCCTTATAACAGCTTTCATTTTTTCTGAAATAATGTTGCAACATCATTGCATTTAAAAATAAGATCTTTATATTTGCAACAATCTGATGTAAAAAGGTCAAAGAAAAGAACAAAATGTTCAGGTTTATAAATTCTTTTCCTAAATAAAATTGAAGATTGCTTTGGTTTAAAGAATGAAAAAGAAATTCAACATCTATAATTTCCTTATGTCACTAATAGTATTGTTCGCAATACTGTTTCCGACTATACATTCTTATGAACATTTTCCTGAACAAAATTCGGGTAAACAAAAAACAGAAATACATAGTTTAAATAAAAATGAATTTAAGCTAAGCAATCATTCGACAGAAAAATGTTCGATATGTGATTTTAAATTCAGCACTTTTACCTCTACTCTATTTTCTGCTTTTCAATTCTATAAAAGCACTGCAGTAATTTATTATAGCTTCTTTTATTTCAAAACACCTTCAACTTTTTTTAAAGGGTCCCTTTTTGCTCTTCGGGCACCTCCTCTTAATTTAAAATAATAATCAAAAGATCTTTCTGTCTGGAAATGATCTGTATTTATCTATTTTAAATTCAAATAATGCCGAAAAAAATATTGTTTTTTTTTACATTAATCCTGTTTTGCAATAGCCTTTTATCGCAGAATACAGTTAGTGGAAAAATTGTCAGCCAGCAACTGGAATCACTTTCAGGTGCCCATATCCATATGGGCCGAAATACTATTTCAAGTGATTATAATGGAAATTACAGTATATCTTATTTACCGTCAGGACCAATAAAAGTGAATATTTCTTTTGTTGGATACAAGTCTATTGATACCATCATAAACCTGCAAAATGACTTAAAACTCGATTTTAAATTAGTTCTTCATACCGCAAATCTTCAGGAAATAGTAATCCAGCAAAAAACAAATAGTTTAAATAAATCAGTAGCAGAACAGCGTATCAAAACAGAAACTATTGAAAAATACAGTAATAAAACCTTAGGCGATGTATTAAAAGAAGTAACTGGTGTATCAAGTCTTAAATCTGGAAATGCAGTAGTAAAACCAATCATAAATGGATTGTACGGAAGCCGTGTTCCTGTCATCAACAATAATGTACGACTGGAAGACCAACAATGGGGAACAGAACATGCTCCAAATTTAGATATCAATTCTGCCGGTAAAATAACAGTAATAAAAGGCGCTTCAGGTTTACAATATAGCGGCGATGCAGTGGGTGGCTTAGTAATAATTGAACCGGTAAGTGTAAAAAAAGATACATTATTCGGTAAAACTATCTTAAATTATGATACCAATGGAAAAGGCGGATCAATAAGTTCTTCCCTTCATAAAGGAAATAATTTAGGTTTCAGCTGGAATGCTTTGGGTACTTTTAAATATCTCGGCGATAAAAATGCCCCTGATTATGTATTATCCAATACAGGAAACAGAGAAGCTAATTTTTCAGGTGACCTTAAATATTCTCGTGAAAAATATGATTTCACGGCTTTCTACAGTTATTACAATGCCATAATCGGAATTCTTAGTGCATCGCATACAGGCAATGTAAATGATTTATACAATTCCATTACCAACAAAACCCCGGCAGTTATAAAGGATTTTACTTATTCAATCAATAACCCCAAACAAGAAGTCCAGCATCATATTGCAAAACTAAATTATAACTATTATTTCAATGAAACTGAAATAATATCGTTTCAATATGCCTTTCAATATAACAAAAGACTGGAATATGATGTTCGAAGAGGTAATTATAAGAACACCGCAGCCCTGGATTTGGAATTAAAAACGCATTCTTTTAATGTAGATTATAAAAAAAACCTGCATGATTGGAATTTAAAATCTGGTTTAAGTACCGGTTTTCAAAATAACTTTGCAAATCCCAAAACGGGAATTCGGCCGTTAATTCCTAATTATGATAAAATCGATTTTGGATTTTATAGCGTTTTGAACCAAGACTTTACGGATACTTTTTCTGTAGACGGGGGTATTAGATACGATTTTTCTAAAACAGATGCAACCAAATATTACCAGAAATCAAGATGGGAGGAGCGCGGCTATAACGAAGAATTTGAACATTTTATAGTTGCTGATTCTACTACACAATGGCTGACAAAGCCAAGTTTTACTTTTCATAATATCTCGGCAAGTTTAGGCTTTCATAAAGTTTTTGAAAACAATTTGGATTGGCTTACCAACGTAAGTTTTGCTTCCCGAAACCCAAATCCTTCTGAATTTTTTAGTGATGGACTGCATCATTCAACAGGAGTTATAGAATTAGGGGATTTAAATCTGGACAAGGAGCAAGCAACAAAATTATCTATAACCCTACAAAAAAAGTACACTAATTTTTCTCTTGATATAAATCCGTATATCAATAAGATCAAAAACTATATGTTCCTGAGACCTGTAGGTTTTGAAACCACAATTCGGGGTGCCTTCCCCATCTGGGAATACCAGCAAACTAATGCACGTTTAACTGGAGTTGATTTACAGACCAACTGGGTTATTACAAATCATTGGACGCATTTATTTTCATTAGCCTATGTAAACGGAAGAGACATTTCGAACAAACAATCTTTAATAGATATACCTCCTTTAAATGTAAATAATAAAATAAGCTTTTCTACAAAAGAATGGTATCACTTGTTACTGGAATTAAAAAGCGAAATTGTTTTTAAACAAAACAAATACCCTGATAATAATTTTTACACCAATATCATCAAAAACGATGCACTTGAATCGGTGTTAGTTGATATCAGTACACCTCCTCCAGCCTATCATCTTTTGCATTTTTATTCAGAAATGAAGCTTCCGTTTTTTTATAATATACAGACAACGTTGGGCTTTTCAGTCCAAAATATATTGGATACAAAATACCGCGACTATTTAAATCGTCAGCGCTTTTTTGCAGATGAAATAGGCAGGAGCTTTCAGATTCAATTAAAATTCAATTATTAATTCAAACAGGAAATTTTTTAACACTAATATTTTAATTTAAACACAAACAAAATGAAATCAACAACTCAAAAATCCCAAAAAAGAAGCTTTTCAACCGGAAACAAATTTGTTAAACTGTACGGTATTGCGCTTGTAGCCCTATTGACTTTTTCTTCCTGCAGCAATGATGATAATGATGCTCCTCCGGTAAATGAGGAAGAATTAATCACAACTGTAACTGCAATCTATACTCCACAAGGCGGAGGAACCGCAATTACTTTACAGTATAAAGATTTAGACGGCGAAGGTGCAAATGCCCCTGTTATCACTGTATCAGGACCTTTTGCAAAAAACACAACTTATGATGGTGTAGTCACTTTTAAAAACGAACTCGCTGATCCTGCAGAAGACATCACACCTGAAATTGTTGCTGAAGGAACTGATCACCAGATTTTTTATCAAAAAACAGGAACCCTAAATTCATTTACTTACGGGACTGCCGCTAGTAATTTTGATTCAAATGGAAAAGTAATTGGATTACAATCTGTTTTTGTAACTACCGGAGAAGCCTCGGGAAATTTAATGATTACCCTAAGACATGAACCGAACAAAAATGCAGCCAATGTAGCAACAGGAGATATTACAAACGCCGGCGGATCAACTGATGCCGAAGTTACTTTTACCATATCTGTTTTATAATCCGAGATCTCTGTTTAAAAAATAATTACCGCTTACCATTATTGGTTTTGAAAACAGTGCTGGTCATTAATCACCAAATTATAAATTATTTGCAAAGGCGTATCTCAGGATATGCCTTTTTTAATTAATCTAATCTCAGATTTCCCTGAAATAAATGAATTATACCATTAGGTTTATGTAAAAGAACAAATAGTCCATTGTATATGTCTAATTGGTATTATATAAAATGTTGAATTAATTATATAACAATGATAATAAGTGTAGTATTAATTTTAAACTCCCTTTTTTTATAATCAGTAATTATCCTAATAAAATATTTTAATCCAACTTTAGTTGCTAAATTTTATCATTCTAAAAATAAATTAATTTAACAGTAGATAAATTATGATACAGACTATAAGAGAATCAGATACCATGGTTGCTTTTCGAGCACTGGAAGAAGTAAATACAGATGACTATAAAACAATAGTTGTACCGGCTGTTAAAAAGCTGGTAAAACAAAACAATGAAATTAATTTTTTATTGGTATTGGACACTCAAATTGAAAATTTTACAGCTGCAGCCTGGATGGAAGATGCTATAATGGGGCTTAAAAATCTTGGGAAATGGAACAGGGTTGCAATAGTTACTGATTCTGAAAGAGTTATTTCTTTAACGAATGGTTTTAACTATATAATCCCTGGTGAATTTAGAGGATATAAAAAGGAATCATTTAATCAGGCCTATAATTGGGTAGATGGTATTAATACTAAATCTGACTTATGAGCATTTCAATCCAAATTATCTGGCTATTTGTTTTAGCAATTCCAATTGCTTGTATTAGTTGGTCTGTCACCCATGAAGAAGTATTTCGCGAACCCAGGGAATGGTGTATAAAATACGCTACAAATGCCCGCACTTTAATCATAAGAAAAGTTTTTTATCTGTTCACTTGTGAATATTGCTTTAGTCATTACGTTACTCTTTTTTTTATTATCCTTTGTGATTATAAGCTTTTACTTGATGATTGGCGTGGATTTTTGATATCTGGATTCTCTTTGGTTTTTATCGCCAATGTTTATATGAGTTTATTTGCTTTATTAAGGCAGGCGATCAAAAAAGAAAAGGTTGTAATTGAAAAAATAGCAAAAGATACAACTGATTAAAGTATGGTTTTTTACTTTAATACTTTGGTTTTAAACTACATATAATCAAAATAGTAATGAGATTTGATAAAAAAACTTCGTAAAGTATCTTTTTACGAAGTTTTTTTTACGATTTAAGTATACTCTATTAATGAATTATTTTTCAAGTTCCTTTTTGTTTTCATTCTTTTTATTATAATTATTTATTGATTTTGTTTGTTGCCAATATTCTATAATAGTATTTATAACATTTTTAAATTTGTTATAACTGTAAGGTTTTACAAAATAACTTTGTATAGGTTCAGAATATGCATCAATAACAAAACACTGCTCAAAAAAAGTGGTAAAGAATAAACAAGGGCAATTCAGGATTTTATCCAGGTTTTTGTATGTAACCTTGCTTAATTTATCGGCATTCATATGTAACAATGCTATATCCAGAAAAATTAAAAACGGTTTGATATTTTTAGTCATTACATAGTCATAAACATCATTGCCGGAATTAAAATAAAGTACCTTATTAGAAAAGCCCAATTCTGAAAAAATTTCTAAAAATATTTTGTGATCTCCCTGATTATTTTCTATTACGATAATTGGTCCTTTCTTATCCATAATTAACATTTTTTCATTAAAATTATATTACTATTTCTTAAAATAATAAGAATTATAATAGTTTATATTCCAAATGTCTGATTTTTTTAATGATGTTTTTTTACAAAATCGATAGAAAGATTTATATAATTTGCACTGAAGTTGTTTTACAGCATTATATTCAGTTAAATCCTAAAAATATTGATACACTGAAAATTATATAATTACAAATTTTAATTCTATAAAGGAAAACATCTTTATCCGCTTACTTTTGACCATACAGAGAAATCAATAAATTTTATAGGTCATGGTCGAAAAAAATTATGATCCGGATAACGAAAATTGTCCGGAAAAAGAAACGGTAGAAAATCTTTATAAATCAAAATTGAATTCTGAGAACACTCAAACTGTTGAAGAGTTTATAGACGATAATCCAAATCGTATTCCAAAAGACAAAACAAAAGACAAAACAAAAGATTTAGAAGATAAAAAATAAGCTGATGTACAATCAGGTAATATAAATATTCAATTAAAATTAAGAACATGGAAAATTTAAATTTCATTAACCCGTTACTTCACGGAATTATTCCGGAAGAACTAGAACAAAAAGCATCAAATATTTCAACTAAACAACTAGTTTGTGCCGGGGTTGGTACATTAATAGCTGGTATTGTTTTAAAGAAAGCGGGACACAATAAAGCTGGCGCGCTTATTGGCGGACTTGCATTACCAATATTGGCATCTGCATTATATAAAAAATTTGGTTCATCTACTGAATCTGATATAGAGGATTTTAATTCTCAAATAGAATCTCAGGCTGAACATGCCTAAATAAATTTTGTGCTTCCGGGTTTAAATTAGTTTTACAACAATCGCTGATAAAACAATTAAGAACCTGGAAGTACATCATTTTTTAAATTCTAATTTTTGATTATGAACCAATTGACACTTCGTTTATGTCACTTTCAAAATACAATCAGAAACGTAATTTTAAGCAAACCGAAGAACCAAAAGGTAAAATTGGTAACTCAGAAAAGGAACTTGTATTTGTAGTTCAAAAACATGCTGCCTCACATTTACATTATGATTTCAGACTGGAACTTGATGGCGTTCTTAAAAGCTGGGCAGTTCCCAAAGGTCCGTCCATGGATCCAAAAGTAAAACGTCTTGCTATGATGGTTGAAGATCATCCCTATGGTTATAAAGATTTTGAAGGTTCTATTCCTGAAGGAAATTATGGTGCAGGAAACGTTATTATTTGGGATAACGGAACCTATTCTTCTGCAGATGACAATTCAGCCACTTCTAAAAATACGTTAAAATCAGATTTGAATAAAGGTCGTTTGAGTTTTATCTTAAAAGGAAAAAAATTGAAAGGCGGGTTTTCACTGGTCAAATTAAAAGGGAAACAGGAAAATGCCTGGCTATTGATTAAAAAGCCGGACAAATTTGCTACAGATAAAGATATTTTGAAAAAAGATAACTCGGTTGTTTCCAATAAAACTTTAGAATATTTTGAAAAAAAGGCTGAAAATGACCCGGAAAATATTCCAAAGAAAGCAAAATCCACTTCTGCTAAAACCAAAAATAAAGAAGACATTTCATTTCTCAAACCAATGTTGGCTACACTCACGGAAGAACCGTTTGATAATCCTGACTGGATTTTCGAAAATAAATATGATGGCTACAGAACTATTAGTGTTATAAATCCCAATGAAGTTCATTTATTTAGCCGGAATCAGCTTTCATTTGATAAAAATTTCGAAACGATTCAAAAGGAATTAAAGAAGATAAATCATCAGGCGATATTAGATGGTGAAATTGTAGTAGAAAATAGTTTAGGGGATGCCAATTTTCAACTTCTTCAAAATTATATCAAAACCGGAAAAGGGATTTTAAAATATTATGTTTTTGATATTTTAAACTTAGACGGTTTTTCGACTATTAATTTACCTTTACTGGAAAGAAAAGAACTACTGAAAATTTTATTGGAAAAGTACTCTTTCTCAAATATCTTGTATTCAGAACATACTGTCAGGGATGGATTGAAACAATATAAGCTGGCCAATAAAAATAATAACGAGGGAATTATCGCAAAAAAGGCTGATAGCACTTATACTATTGGAAAAAGAAGCGATGAATGGCTTAAAATAAAAATAGCACAACAGGAAGAAGCGGTTATCATTGGTATTACAACACCCAAAAACTCACGCCAGTATTTTGGGGCATTATTGCTGGGACAATATTACGGCAAAAGGCTGCAATACATTGGTAAATGCGGTACCGGGTTTAGTAAGGAAACATTAAAAGAATTATACACTAAATTTAAGCCTCATTTTATAAATGATTCTCCGATTAATGCAAAAATAGCAATTAGAGATACCATACAATGGCTTAAGCCGAAATTTGTATGTCAGGTGAAATTTACCGAATGGACCGAAGATTCAAGACTTAGACACCCTGTTTTTTTAGGTTTACGTATAGATAAAAAAGCAACTGAGGTTTTTCTTCCTCTGAAAACTAAAAATAAATCAAATAAAGAAATTATGAATATAGCTGAGGAAACCAAATTGAATAAAACTGAAGAAAATTTTGATTTGAAGGTGAGTGGAAAAACACTGCACCTTACCAATCAAAACAAAATTTACTTTCCTGAAAGTGGTATAACAAAAGGGAATATTGTACAATATTATAATGAAGTTGCTGATTTAATTCTGCCATATCTTAAAGATCGTCCGCAATCAATGAACCGGTTTCCTAACGGAATAGAGGCGCCTCATTTTTATCAAAAGGATGTAGATGTTGATAAAGTTCCATCGTGGTTAAAAACAAAAAAAGTATATTCTGAATCCACTGATGAATATCTGGATTATTTAATTTGTAATAATAAGCCAACCCTGCTTTATATGGCAAATTTAGGGTGCATCGATATTAATCCCTGGAATTCAACTATTCAGCACATTGAAAACCCGGATTGGCTTGTTATTGATATCGATCCTTCAAAAGATAAATTTGAAGAAGTGGTTCAAACTGCCCTGGCGGTAAAAGAAGTAATGGATGAACTGGAAACAGAGTGTTATTGTAAAACATCCGGTGCTTCAGGATTGCATGTATATATTCCGCTTGGCGCGAAATATGATTATGATTCGATGAAAATTTTAGCCGAATTAATTGCGAGGGAAATTCAGGAACGCCTGCCAAAAATAACTTCCCTGGAAAGAAGCATCAAAAAAAGAAATAATAAAATATATATTGATTATTTACAAAACAGACGTGGACAAACACTTGCCGCCCCTTATTCGATAAGACCTGTTCCCGGAGCACAAGTTTCGACACCATTAGAATGGGGCGAAGTCAATGCCAAACTAAGTCCGTCACAGTTTAACATCAAAAATGCACTAAAGCGATTTGAGAAAAAAGGTGATTTGTGGGCACCTGTTTTAGGAAAAGGAGCTAATATTAAAGAGATTATGCACAAGTTTGAAGAAATGGGTAAAATATAAACAGAATTAAAAAACTTAAATATTATGATGATTTTTTCTTTTCTAAACTTGCTTTAAGCATATTTAATAAATCGGCACTTTGTTTATGTACCACTTCCATTTTAGGGGCTTTAGGCTGTTTTTTACCTTTACCTTTATTCTTAATTATTTTTAAAAGCTTATCTGTGTACTCATCTTTGTAACTGCTGATGTCAAATTTTTCAGTAAGCTGTTCAATCAATTTATTGGCCATATCCATTTCTTTGGTTTTCTTTTTAGAAATAGCAGGAAGTTTCAGTTCAGCCGCATCCCTGATTTCTTGTTCAAAACGGATTCTGTTTAAAAGAATCAGATTTTTATACGGTTTTAAAATAGCAAGACTCTCTTTATTTCTTAAAACAAAACTGGTCACTCCTACTTTACCGGAAGATTGCAATGCATCCCGAAGCAAACCATAAGCGTTCATAGCACCTTTGTCAGGCTCAAGATAGTAGGGCTGCTCATAATAAATGCTTTCAATTTCTTTTTCGTAAGCAAAACTCTGAATATCTATTGTTTTGGTTTTAATAGCATCTGCAGCTTCAAAATCTTTATCTTCAACAATGACATATTTATCCTCAACCTTGTATCCTTTTACTATGTTCGAAAATGCAACTTCTTTGCCTGTTTTTTCGTTTACACGTTTGAATTTAATGTGGGCATGATCTTTTTTATCAAGCATATCCATATCAAGGCTACTGTCCTGAACAGCAGAAAACATTTTTATAGGAATATTGATTAACCCAAAACTTATTGAACCTGTCCAAATTGATCTCATAATTTCAAATTTGAATTAAAAATTTTAATCCTGGCTAAAAAAGATATTAATTGTTTCTTGTTGAATTAATTAAATATTGCCTTCAACCCAATTCAAAGCTTTATTAAAATCTATTTTTTTAAAACCCTTGAATTCACCCGGAACAACATAACTGAAACCATTCGTGAAAGTGATTATTTCTTCGGAATCTGTAACAATGGCAGCCCTGTTCCATTTTCCTAAATGTTTAAGTCCCAACATAGCATCCTGAAGCCAGGCGCCAGCAGTAAAATTTCCAATATCTGTATCTAAAACCAATAAAAAATTGATTTCATTATTTTGGGCAACTAATTTTTCAATAGCGGGAACTACCACACTTTGAAAATCTTCTTTAGTTACTTCTGCCAATGCTCTAAAGGCAGCAACATTATCTGTTGTATCGATTTGATGTATCATGATGTTGTATTTTATATTATTTTCAATTTACACTCAAAAATAAATCACTAGTGAGAAATTTCCGTTATATCATGATACGTCAATGTTATAGAATAACTATATCAAAAAAAAAACGATCCTAAGACCGTTTTTTACTTTATATGAAAAAGTATCATTACTATACACCACTAAAAATAGTAAAGCCGCCATCTAATGTCACTTTTGAACCTGTAGCAAATTTTGAGGCATCGCTCAATAACCAAACTAATGCGCCAATTAATTCTTCAGGATTTCCAAAACGTTTATAAGGTGTATTTTGAATGATTAGATTCCCTCTTTCTGTCAAACTTCCATCGGGATTAGTCAATAAAGTTCGGTTTTGTTCCGTTAAGAAAAATCCGGGAACGATAGAATTCATTCTGATTTTATCTCCATATCGTTTTGCAAGTTCTACTGAAAACCATTTTGTATAAGAATCAATTGCTGATTTTGCAAGGCTGTATCCTAAAACCTTGGTCAAAGCCTGTTCTGTAGCTACTGATGAAACATTTACAATACTTCCTATGCTGTTGTTATTTTTGATTGCTTCGCCAAAAACCTGAGTTGGTAAAAGTGTTCCGAATAAGTTTAAATTCATCACTTTTTGCAAAGCATCCATGTTGAGCTTAAAAATATCCTGATCCGGTTGAATTACGGCTTCCGGCATATTCCCGCCAGCAGCATTTACCAATCCATCAATTTTTCCGTATTTTGAAAGAACAAGATCTCTGGCTTTTATCAAATCACTTTCTATCGTTACATCAGCTATTAAAGCTACTGCTTCTCCTCCATTTTTGATAATGGATTCAGCTCTTTCATTAGCTACTTTTTCATTTCGGCCTAAAACGCCAACTATTCCTCCGGCTGCTGCAATACCATTAATAAAAGCTTTACCCAAAATACCTGTTGCACCAGTTACAACGATTACTTTTCTTTTTAATGTAAAATCAGTTTCCAATTTTTTATATTTTATAATTAAATTATTCCAGTAAAAATACAATTAATCCTCTTGCACCATGTGCTCCTAAAACCAAAGATTGTTCAATATCTGCTGTTTTTGAGGGGCCGGCTATAAAAGTACCGAAGCCATATTCCTGATTTCCAATCCTTTTGTAAGCCTGATGCATCGTTGCTAATAAATCCTTTTTATGGGCAATAATAGCCAGATATTGGGCAATAAAAGGCGTAACACGCTGACCTAATATATCATCCGTGACCCAGAGAGCCGAATTTTCGGCAACACCAAAATGTGCTTTTACAATAGCTAATTCAACATTTTGAAGTGTGTGCGGATCATCATTTTTCCAATCTAAAACCGCCACTTCAGAAAGCTCCGGAATAGTTGTAATTATTCTTTTGTCAAGAGCGTAATTATTTTTTAAATAATCTGTAATTTCATTGTAATCAGCGACTTCAACGCTATCTCCTCCAATGCTTTTCAAAACCGTTTTATAAGTTTCCAAAACATTCAAATTCTCCGATATTAAAACATCTAAATCTGGCAGGTCTGTAATTACACCTGGTTGATTTTGTTTTATCCTCTTTAATATTTCGGCTTTACTACTCATTATCCTTAGCTTTAGATTCTCGTGAATTTTTCTTGTACCATTCTCTAAAAGATTCTTCGGGAACGGCTGGCATTTCTCTCTGATCGTACCATTTATTCATCTTATTATTCACCATTGAAGGTATGTTTTTCATTACAAACCTTCCTGATTTTCCTGCTAAATTGAATACGGCAGGATTTGCCAAAACAACTGCCATGGTTTTCATAGCTATCGTTTTGGATGTTGGCGTATGGCCTTCTTTGACCAATACCTGACGCCACTTGTATAATTGGTCGTGAATATCAATTTTCACAGGGCAAACGTTGGTGCAGGAACCACAAAGTGTACTGGCAAAAGGCAAATCGGCATTTTTGCTCATGTCTAAATTAGGAGCCAAAATAGAACCAATTGGTCCTGCCACCGCATTGTGATAACTGTGTCCCCCGCTTCGTCTGTAAACAGGACAGGTATTCATACAGGCACCACAGCGAATACATTTTAGGGAATTTCTGAAATCTTCTCTTCCTAGTTGTTTGCTTCTTCCATTATCAACAATCACAATATGCATTTCTTTCCCGTCTCTTGGTTTTTTAAAATGACTTGAAAAAGTAGTAATGGGCTGACCCGTAGCACTTCTTGCCAATAACCTAAGAAAAACACCTAAATGTTTACGTTGTGGAATCAGTTTTTCGAAACCCATACAGGCAATATGAACATCTGCCAGATGCGCTCCCATATCAGCATTACCTTCGTTGGTACAAACCACAATTTCACCGGTTTCGGCGATGGCAAAATTAACTCCTGTTAAAGCTACTTTTCTGGTTAAGAAAGTATTTCTTAAAGTCAAGCGTGCTGATTCGGTTAAATATTGAGGATCAATATTTCCTTTTTCAGTGCCTAAATGTTCATGAAAAGTTTCACTTACATCTTCTTTTTTAAGGTGAATAGCAGGTAAAACAATATGACTTGGCGGTTCTTTACGAAGCTGAACAATGAATTCTCCTAAATCAGAATCGATCACTTCAATGCCTTTCTCGGCTAAATAATCATTGAGATGGCATTCTTCGGTAAGCATTGATTTGGATTTCACCATCTGCTTAACGTCATGTTTTGCCATAATCGAATGCACTATTTCATTATGTTCTTTTGCATCCGCAGCCCAATGCACAATTATTCCGTTTTTTTGAGCGTTTGCCTCAAATTCAACTAAATAATCATGAATATTCGAGAGTACATTATTTTTAATTTGTGAAGCTGTTTCCCTGAGCAATTCCCAATCCGGAATTTGATGTGCAGACTTATCGCGTTTTTCACGAACAAACCAAAGTGTTTCATCATGCCAGTTTACCCGTTCTACATCTTTGTTAAAACGTGTCGAGGCTTCGCTATGTGGTATTGTTTTTTTTGAAGACATTTTTTTGTTTTTTTGAAATGATTAAAAATTTACATTTTTAATTCTTCTATGAATTCAATATTTCGGCGATGTGAATAGTTTTTATATTACTTTTTTGTCTTTTCAGAATTCCTTCCAAATGCATTAGGCAAGACATGTCACCACCCGTTATATAATCAACATCGTGTTTTTCATGATCTCTGATTCGGTCTTGTCCCATTTTTACAGAAACAGCTTCTTCCGTTACACAGAAAGTACCTCCAAAACCACAACATTCGTCTTTTCTGGTTAAGGCAACCAAATCCAAACCTTTTATATTGCTTAAAAGTTGTTCCGGTTTTGAAAAGAAAGGCGCATTTAATTCGGTCATCTGCGAAAGTTTAAGTCCGCGTTGCCCGTGGCAGCTTACGTGCATTCCGACTTTGTGTGGAAAATTTCCTTCTATGTGATCAACTTTTAGAACATCGGTAATAAATTCTGTCAGTTCAAAAACTTTTTTGCGCATTGTTGCAGCCAAATCTTCCTGTTTATCATCATGTAAATGGTCTTTTACATGCAAAACACAACTTCCTGACGGACAAACGATATAATCAAATTCTGAAAAATTGGCAATAAAGTTTGCATCACAGCCTTTCGTTAAATGTTCATAACCGCTATTGGCCATAGGCTGCCCGCAACAAGTCTGCTTCATAGGAAAACGAACATCGCACCCAAGTTTCATTAATAACTCATAGGTTGCAATTCCTACTTTTGGATAAAATTGGTCAACATAGCAGGGTATAAAAAGTCCAACTTTCATATTAAGGATAATTATTTATTTTTAGAAACATAAAGCCTGTCATATTTTTTTACGCAGATTTTAAAAAGATTTAAGCAGATTTTATTTTTTTAATCTGTAACTTAAAACCTTGTGCTTTTACGAGGCTAAATTAATTTTATTCTTCTATTCAATCTTTTTTTTATGAAGATTTTATTCTTATTATATTATTCTGACGAAGGAAAGATTGCAAGCAACTCGACAGAGAAAATCGCAAATCTTTGTAAAGTTACTTGCGAAGATTGCTTCTCCAGTTTGCTATAGCTCTTATTCTAGTTCCTCGGAATGGAAAATACTCAAAAATGAAAACAAAAATCATATAAATCTTTTAATCTGTGTCCATCTATTTTTACCCAGATGTAACAGGTTTTTAATTTTTAATTCTCAATTTTTAATCCAAATCAGTGCTTGTAAAATTTCAAATCAATTAAATCATTCTGTATCGGTTTAGGATTCCAGTTTTGATGAATCGCCAATGCTGCGCCCAAAGCACTAGCCTGTGCCATTGAAGCGGCATACACTTCTACATGCGGAAAAGCTTCGGCAAGTAAATTCATAAAAATGGAGTTTTTACTAAAACCTCCATCCACAAAAATTTTCTTTACGGGGCTGTTATGAATCACTAAATTAGTCGAAAAAACCTGTTGCTCAACGAGATCCAGCATTAACTGATGATATCCAATTTCGTAAGTTTTAAAAGCATT
This sequence comes from Flavobacterium piscis, assembly GCF_031457575.1. GTDB lineage: Bacteria > Bacteroidota > Bacteroidia > Flavobacteriales > Flavobacteriaceae > Flavobacterium > Flavobacterium piscis_A. The sequence continues at coordinate 87,116 of NZ_JAVDWQ010000013.1, forward strand.
CAGCTCCCTCTTTTGAAACGGACACTCCTTAAGAATATCAAAATCGTATTTCTTTGGATAAACTATAGAAAAATTTATAGCTCTCAAAGTGGATACTATTTTTTTATCAAAATAAACATCCTTGAAAGTATCAAACGGTACATTAAAATGTTCTGCCAGTCTTTTGGCTTGTATTTCATGTTCGTTTCCTGAAAACAAACGAGCTGCCTTTACAGGTTTTTCGGTGTATTGCATGTAACACAAACAATCGTTTTGAAGTTCTTTAAACGTTAAAGGCTTATTGTTAAAAGGATTCAGGGAAATACTCCAGGTTCCTGTTGATAGTAAAACAAAAGGTTCCGTAAAATTTATTGTGTAGGGAATAATTGCTGATGAACTATCATGCAACCCAATCCCTATAGCTAAATCATTTTCTTTTTTAATGACATCTCTTCCCGGATGAATTGGTGGAAGTTTATCTTTTATACCTTCATTTTTCAGCCATTTATGATACTTCATCTTTTTAAAATTCCAAAGATTCGTGTGGCATCCAATACTTGTAATGTCGGTATAGGCTTCACCGGTTAAAAGAAAACTTAAGTATTGCGGCAAATGCAGGCAATATTTGACTTTCTCAAATAATTCCGGTTTCTCTTCTTTTAGCCTGTAAATCTGCATTCCGGAATTTAGGTTTCCTAAAACAGGAGAAGCTGTTTTTACTGCAAAAACTTCTTCTCCTTTATATTTTTTATAAAAATTATTTTTTAGTGCTTCCGGATACTCTTTCAAATAATTGTATAAAGGCGTCAGAGCATTGCCTTTATCATCAATATAAACAAAACTAGCTCCGTAAGTACTAAAATTAATAGCTTTCAGAACATAGTTGTTCAGGTCTTTTATTTCTGACAATCGATCTAGGATCCAGTTTTTAAGTACTTCAATATTTTCACATGGAAAACCGTCTTCATCAACTGTTTCGTCAAGATTTACCGATTTTTCCCAAACAATTTTATAATTTTCATCAAATAAAAATACCTTCTTGTTTGTTTTGCCAATATCAAAAATTGCAACTACATTCATTTTAGTTAATTATAAATTATGAATTAAAAATTAAAAATTATGATTTTCCTCCGAAGAGTTCCATGTTATAAGCTAAGTATTTTTTGTTTTTATATCAAACAATCAATGTAAGCAACAATAGTTTACTAACTTATAACTTATAACTTCATAACTCATAACTATAATCCCGTTGCTATGGTTTTTAATCCTCTTTCTGAAATCAAATTATTTCTTACAGCAAGACTACGATATAGTTCCACCGGATTTAATGCTGCTCCTGAACGCAAACGGGCTTCAGCAACCAATGCGCGAACATCTGTACGGAAAGCATTTTGCAAAATCTCCTGAGCCTTAACAACATCATTTTCCTGCTGAGCAATTTCTAATGCTTTTCTATCTACTGAAAGTGCCTGAGCATAAGCAATCATAATCGCTTCAACAGATTGCAATAAATCTTCTAAAGGATCTTTAATATTATGAGAAGCGTCAATCATCCAGCCAAGATCTTTGGCATGATTCATTCCGCGGGCGTCCATTCCTTCAACCAATTCATTGAAAATCAAGAATAACTGGTAAGGTTTTAAAGCTCCGGCAGTTAAATCGTCATCTCCGTATTTTGAATCATTAAAATGGAAACCTCCTAATTTATTATCCATCAGCAAAATCGAAACAATTTGTTCAATATTTGCGTTTGGCAAGTGGTGCCCTAAATCAACTAGGGTTTTAGCTTTATCACCTAATTTCTGTACATAAGAATAGGATTGTCCCCAATCTGCTACAGTTGTTGAATAGAAGTTTGGCTCTGCACATTTATATTCTAAAAATAATTTCCAGTTAGAAGGCAGTGCATCATAGATTTCCTCTAAACTTTCTAATGTATTTTGGTATGCTTTACGGAAGTTTAATTGTCCCGGAAAGTTAGAACCATCAGCTAACCAAACAGTAAGAGATTCCGATCCTAATTCAATTCCGTGTTTGATAACTTCGATATTGTGGGCAATCGCCTGTTTACGAACTGCCTTGTTTACATTTTGTAATGAACCAAATTTATAAGTTTGTTCTGCATTTGCCTGATCCTGAAAAGTATTGGAGTTCATGGCATCAAACTTTAATCCGTGCTGTCCGGCAAGCGTTTTAATCGCATTATAATCCGTTGGAATATCCCATGGAATATGCAGAGAAATAGCTCCGGAAGCATTATTTAAAGCATGAAGCAAACCTACATCTTCAATTTTTTCTTCGATTGAGCGAGGTTCTCCTCCACCCGGAAAACGCCCAAATCTTGTTCCTCCTGTTCCTAATGCCCATGATGGAATTGCGATTTGAAAGTCAATTAATTTTTGAATAATGGATTCGGTTTCGCCAATTTCCGATGCTGTAAAAACTAATTTATTCTGATGTTTTTTTAATAAACCATCATTATGAGATGCTATAGTGTTTGATTGAATTAACATACTTATTTCTTTTTAATAGGGTCTACAATATAGGACTATTTCTATAAACTGAACCCTTGTTTTACGTTACTTTTTTATACTTTTTTGTTTATTTTTTATGTGTTTAGGAAATTTATTTATAAAATAGAATTGTCATAAAAAATCTAACGTCCGACAGAATCGAACGTTAGAAAACAAAAACCACTTTGTTAAATAAACTTAAAAAAAACTAAACAAACTTATCGGTAAAAGCCCATTGTTACTCCACCGTCTACATTCAGGGCATTTCCTGTCGATTTATTCAACAGGCCTCCTACAAATGCAAAACAGGCGTTTGCAATATCATCAGGCAATATAATTTCATTCAATAATGTGCGTTTGGCATAATAAGCCGGTAATTCTTCTACCGTAATGCCATATGCTTTTGCACGGCCTTCTGCCCATCCGCCAGACCAGATATTAGAATCTGAGATAACAGCATCAGGGTTAACTGTATTTACCCGAATTTTATCAGCACCCAGTTCAGCAGCCATCAAGCGTGTTAAATGCGCCTGTGCTGCTTTTGCAGAACCGTATCCGGGATTATTTGGACCTGCTACAACAGCATTTTTAGAAACGATGTTTACAATATCTCCGCCAAATCCTTGTTTGCGCATTACTTCTATTCCGGCCTTTGAAACAATAAACTGTCCTTTAACCAAAATATCATATAATCTGTCCCACTCTTCAAGAGTATGTTCAGCAATTGATTTTGAAATACTGATACCTGCATTGTTTACAATAATATCAGCACCACCAAATGCTAAACAGGCAGCATCTAATGCTTTTTCAGTACTTTTTTCATTAGTAACATTTAATAAGGTACTTGAAACAGCATCTTTTCCAAATGATTTGATAAATTCTTCTTTAGCACCTTCTAAACGCTCTTCATTAATATCATTGATCACTACACAGGCTCCTTCTTCGGCAAATCTTTTAGCAATAGCTTTACCAATTCCACCGGCTGAACCGGTAATTACGGCTACTCTTCCTGAAAGTGCTTTAGGTTTTGGCATACGCTGTAATTTTGCCTCTTCCAATAGCCAGTATTCAATATCAAAAGCTTCCTGATGTGGCAATGAAGTATATTCAGAAACTGCTTCTGCCCCTTTCATTACATTTACTGCATTCACATAATATTCTGATGCCAGACGGGCCATCGTTTTATCTTTGGCAAACGTAAACATACCAACTCCGGGATATAAAATCACTACTGGATTTGGATCACGCATCGCTGGTGAATTAGACTTTTTACATGCATTGTAATAGTCTTTATACATCGTTCTGTACCCTTCAAAAGCCGGAGTCAATTTTGCTTTTATAGCAGCTACATCTGATAAATCTTCGTTTGGATCTAATTCTAAAACCAATGGACTGATCTTAGTACGTAAAAAGTGATCCGGGCAAGATGTTCCTAACGGAGCTAATTTTGACAAGTCATTTGAATTAATGAATTCCAAAACTCTTGCATCATCCGTATAATGACCAATCATTTGGCGTTCTGAGGAACAAAAACCTCTTAAAATCGGAGCTACTTTTGCTGCTTTCAATTTACGGTCGGCTTCCGGAAGGCTTTCTATTTTTTTACCTCCAAAAACAGGGCGTTTTTTTCCGTAATTACTTTCTAAATATTCAGCACACTTTTCAATCACCTCAAGAGTATTGAGATAACTTTCATAAGCAGTATCCCCCCACGTAAATAAACCATGTGATCCTAACATGATTCCGCGTAATTTTTTACCTTTTTTGGCAGCTTCTTCCAGACAGCTTCTTAATTGAAGCCCTAAGTCAAAACCCGGACGCTGCCATCCTACCCAACCGATTTCTCCGTTGAATAATTCTTCTGTAATTTTTGCCCCGTCTTTTGCTGCAGCAATAGCAATAGCAGCATCCGGGTGCAGGTGGTCAATATGTTTAAACGGTAAAAAACCGTGTAATGGTGTATCAATCGAAGGGGCTTTAGAAGCCAGATCAAAAATACAGTGATTGAACAATTCTACCATTTCATCTTCAAACTCAATACCTTTGTAAACATTTTCAAGATTACGTAATCTGTCTAAATAAAGGGCTGCACAACCAGATTTTGTCAATGTTCCGATATCTCCACCAGAACCTTTTATCCACATTACTTCTGAGCTTGCACCTGTCAATGGGTCTTTGTCTGTTATTTTTACAGAAGTATTTCCTCCTCCATAATTTGTCAGTCTTAAATCGGCTCCCAATAAATTAGAGCGATAGATAAAAAGAGCCACTTCATCTCCTGCCAGTGCTGCAGCTTTAGCATCATCCCAAAGATAGCTTACATGCTGAAAAGTCATATTGTTTGTATTTATATTTGACATTTATATTAAATTAATTTGATTAGTAGTTATAATGAATTTCCAATTCCGACCAAAACAATCGAAAGCATTATTAATCCAATTCCCAAAAGAAAAGTATTGAAGGTTTTTTTTGATACACCTGTCCATTCTTTCAGGTAAAAACCCCAGAAATTTGCGGTAAGGATAATGGTTGACATGTGTAAGATCCAGGAACTGGCCCCATTTCCTAATTTACTTTCACCCATTCCGTAAAAGAAAAACTGTAAAAACCACATTGTACCTGCAATAGCTGAAAAAAGTATATTTTTTGAAATTGGCGTTTTGGTATCAGTATAATTTCCAAAAGTTTTATTTTTGAAATTAAGATACATACACCATATAAAATTGGTTGTTAATCCACCCCAAAGCAATACTATATAGGTAACATTATTTTGAAACAAAGGGTTACAGCCTGAAACAACAGCGGCTTCTGCCATAGGTTTTCCGGCTTCTATTCCGTAATTAAAGAAAGCACTCAATATTCCTGAAACAATTGCAATTATAAGTCCTTTTGTAATATTAAAATCCCTGTCTTTATTTTCATGTCCTACTGCAAAATCTTTTTCTTTAAGCATTCCTGCTTTTCCTGAAATTGCAATTCCGATAAGGCAAACCAGAACACCTAGCAGAACCAGACGCCCACCTGTACTTGCAAGCATATCTGTGAAGGAAATTTTTCCGTCTGTTGGATAAAAATTATAATAAATTGATGGAACCAAAGCTCCAAAGGCAGAACAGAATCCTAATACAATTGAATTACCCAATGACATTCCTAAATAGCGAACACCTAAACCATACGTCAAACCACCAATTCCCCAAATTAATCCCATCGAATAGGTAAATGTTTTGATGGCAGGAGATGTGGCAGCAATGATTTCAACAAAATTTGGAATCGTTAAATAAGCAGCTATAGGCGGTACAATCAACCAGGAGAAAAAACCTCCTATAATCCAATAACTTTCCCAGGCCCAATCTTTAACTTTTTTGAAAGGCATATAAAAACTACCTGAAGAAAAGCCTCCTATGGAGTGAAAAATAATTCCGAGTAATGATTCCATTTAATAATTTTGATTTGGTTAATTGGTTTGTTAAACTGCTTTGTAAAATAAGAGAATGTAAAAAACAAAACTATCCTGTACTATCCTTGTATAATTTTTACAAATATGTTAAAACCGAAGATTAATATAAAGAAGAATGTGTATGTTGCTAAAATATAAATTTAAAATTTCTATTTTAGCAATCGATTTCGCAATTATTACATCTTTATTTAATCTGAAATCAGCAAATCAGCAAAAATATAAAACAAGCCTTATTTAATTTAGATATTTTGTGAGAAAATTATCAAAGAGCCTGTTTAACAGGTTTTTCATAAGTCTTTTTTAAAATTATAAATTCAAAATTATTTTCCGAAAAGCTTCGGTATAATTACAAGCTAAACAAAAATGATTAAACTTATTAAAATAGATGAAGATTCAAGGATTCCAAAATACAAGCAGATTGTAGATTCAATTTTGCAAAATATTGCCAACGGTAACTTGAAAATCAATCAAAAAATTCCATCAATAAATAGCTTTAGTGAGGAATTTTATATGTCCAGGGATACGGTTGAGAAAGCTTATAATATACTAAAGGAGCGCAAAATCATTTCTTCCATTAGAGGAAAAGGCTACTATATTACCAGAACAAAATTAGAATCAAAAGTCAATATTCTGTTTCTGTTTAATAAACTGAGCGCTTACAAAATGAAAACGTACAGCTCATTTATTAATACATTGGGAGCAAATGCCCATGTAGATTTACATATTTACCATTGCGATGAAACTTTATTTTTGAACCTGTTGGATAAATTTGAAGGGGCTTATGATTATTATGTCATTACTACCCATTTTAAAACAGACGAGTTAAAACATTTAAGTTTTACCGATGATGTTATTAAAGCCATACAGAAAATACCTCAGGAAAAGTTAGTTATCATGGATAATATAAAGATTGGTTTAGGAAATGAGGTTATCAAAATTTATCAGGATTTTGAAAATGACATTTACAATGCCCTGAAAGAAGGACTTTCTAAAATAGCCAAATACAAGAGGTTAATTTTAGTATACCCTGAAAAAGCCGTATATCCTTATCCTAGAAGAATTTTACATGGTTTTAGAAAATTTTGTGTAGAACATGAGATTAATTTTGAAATTCTGAATGAAGTTTATGACGACATGATTCTTAAAAAAGGAGATTTATTTATTACTATCGAAGAATCTGACCTGGTTGATTTAGTAAAACAAATCAGGGATGAAGAATATGTTTTAGGCCGGGATATTGGAGTAATCTCTTATAACGATACTCCTTTAAAAGAACTGCTTGGAATAACCGTTATGTCTACTGATTTTAATGTAATGGGGGAAACTGCTGCCCAAATGATCTTAAACAAGGAAAAAGGAGAAGTAAAAGTGCCTTTTAATTTTATTGACAGGAATTCGATTTAAAGAAGGTACAGAGATTCAGGGCATAATGGTTCAAAGTTTTTTTTAGAAAATATTTTTTTTTAAATCTGTGGGAAACCTTTAAATCTAATGACCTGAGTTCAATTCTGTTTTTTGAATTACCTCCTGCTTCTGCTGGAGATAAACGAAGGATAAATAATTGGCTTTAGCCGAAAAAACTCAACTGTCTTTATTTGGCTAAGGCCCTTTTTGTTGTATTAAATTATACCTCTAAAGCAGGAGGCTATTCAAAACTTACTTTTTAATGCTTTTTTTACTTCTTCAAAGGAACCAAAACAATATCAGGCTTTGGTGCAGGCTCCATTCCTGTTCCCATATAAAAACCGGTGTGTGGAGGCTGATTATAACCTACATTTTGCCAGGCAATACTTAGCCTGTATTGCGGATCATGCATTAAGGTATATTGTTTAACATCAGTTGGAATCGTGGTCGAGTAAATTCTTAATTCCTTATTATCCTCAGATCTTAAAATCAACTCTTCTCTCCAATCCCCTAAAATATCTGCAGAAAGTGCCGGAGTCGATTTGGTACCATTATTCGAAACAGCTCCAGTTGCCGTAAATAATCTCCCCTTGCCATATTTATCAATATAATTTGAATTCAGAATTTCTCTCGAAGTATCACCATCCCAATAAATTAAAAAGTTGATTGATTTTGGCGCATCCCCTATTTTATTTCCTTTCATATCATATAAGAATGGTGAGCCTGACCACCAGCATTGTGCTCCTTTTCGGGTTGGGTCAATATTATCTGCCACGCCGCGACCCACATCTTCATTTGGTGAAGCAGTAAACAAAACTTTTCCGTCTGCAGCTGAAAACAAAGTTACGCCGGGACCTGTCGTTTTATTTTCAATTTCATGAATTCCAAACGCTTCTAAACCGGGAACATCCAAATCCAGATCAGAAACGTGCAAAGCATCACCATGTCTGAAACCTGTGGTGTATAATCCTTTTCCGTTATCATCAACACACATCGATCCGTAAATGATTTCATCTTTTCCGTCATTATCCACGTCAGCAACTGTAAGTCCATGATTTCCCATTCCGGAATATGGATTTTCAGCATCTTTACTGTCAAAAACCCATCTTGAAGTCAGTTTATCATTTTTAAAATCCCAGGCAGCCAAAACGGTTCTACCATAATAGCCACGGCACATTACCACGCTGGGATGAATCCCGTCTAAGTAAGCAACACAAGCTGTAAATCGATCCACCCTGTTTCCTTTAGTATCATTACCCCCGCTCCCGCCATGTCCGCCCCATCCGGCAAGATCGCCTCTTTCTGCAATATAATCAACTGTTGCAACCAGCTTTCCGGTTTTTCCATTAAAAACCGAAAGATACTCAGGGCCTTTTAAAATTTTACCATAAACAGGCGATTTGGGATCTCTTTCGACCCAGTCTTTCGTGGCATCGCCCACTACATTTCCCTCACTGTCTGTTGTACCATCGGCAGTTTTACAAACCAATTCGGAAATCCCGTCACCATCCAGATCATACACCATAAACTGCGTATAATGAGCTCCTTCGCGAATATTCTTTCCTAAATTAATCTGCCATAAAAAATTTCCGTCTAAAGTATACGCCTGAAATATTGGTGGATCCGTGATTCCGATATGTGAATTGTCATGCCCTTTTCCGGTCATGTGCACAATCAAATCATACCTTCCATCACCATCCAAATCACCTGTCGAAAGATCATTCGGAATGTACCCTTCAACCGGTTTTATTAGAATTGATAAATAATCTTTATCAGGGCTTGAAGCCGGAATTGTAAAACTTCCTTTGGCATCCTTTTCTTTTCCCTTCAAAACTGTTTTCACAAACCAGGTATTTGCTTCCTGGGCATTTGCTTTTGTATCCTGAAAATTAGTCGCTCCGGTTATAGGTTTTTCATTTAGTTTGATTGCTTTTTTTGTACCACTTTTTCGATATAAATTAAAAGCCAAATCATCAGCATCAGTTCCTAAAACACGCCAGCTTATAAAAAACTGATCATTATTTTTTATGGCAATAACGCCACGGTCTAAGTTTTCCATTTGTCTTTGTGCAAATATTGAACAGGATAAAAACAATAAGGGGAGTAAAATTCTATGTTTCATAATTGTTTTTTTGAGGTTATAAAGTTTCACGCAGATTTAAAATAGATTTAGGCAGATTTAAAGAGATTATTCTTTTTTCTTTACTGCAAAGCTTTTAGATTTAAATCTATATGACATCTGCTTAAATCCCTTTAAATCTGCGTGAAATAATTAAAACTATGTAGTAAATATGGGCAATCTTGTCATTGCGAGGAACGAAGCAATCTCATGTGCTGAATCCACGCAGTTCGTCGCTCTCTGGATGAGATTGCTTCGTTCCTCGCAATGACAAAAAACTAAAACATCTTCTTAAACCCTTCACTCTTTACTTTCCATGTCCCGTCTTTAGGAAAACCAGGATGTTCTGTCGTATTTGCTTCCCACCCTGCACACATCATCGCAACAGCGGTTAGTAATCCTCCGTTCCCGGGAAGATAAAGCGTCAGTCTTTGCGATTGGTAATTGTGTCCGTTTTTCAAATACGTATTGGTTACCACATTCATAAAAAGGGCGTCAATGGCTTTTTCAGGCATTTGCAAACGGGCGGCAGACATTGCTGTCATTGGAAAATCCCAACCCCATGTTTTATCCCATGACCATGTATCCCAAACCAGATCAAAGGTATTTTTCATTATTTTTTTATCCAAAAGCGACGTTTCAGGAAGCATTCCGAAGGTTCCTAATACTGAAGGATGATCGGTTTTAAATTCCGGATTGGTATACGAATCAGTTGCACTTTCTGTAGCCAGATAAACATCTTTCGCAATTGGTAATGGCGATAATTTTTTCAAAACATCTTCCCATTTTTCAGGCACTTTTTGATTTAATTTTTTCTTCCAGGCAATGGCGGTTTTCAAAGCCCAGTTCCAATACGCTAATTCATACGTTGGATTAAAAGTTTCAATTGCTTTAAAACGTTCCTGTGCCGGAATCACGCCAGGCCCTAATACATAACGATCAGTTTTAGGGTCATAATTTGCAAAAGAAGCCATGAAATCAGCGGTTGCAAAAACACGCTCGCTGTATAAATTTAAAGTTGCTGTTGTTGGTTTTGCCTGATAAATCAAATCAGCGTAGGTAATAAAATGCGGCTGCTGCCAAATCAGGAATGCCCCGACAGAAGATGGACTTTCATTACCATCATAATCAGTCATTTTTTGCCATCTTGCACCTTCAAAACCTTGTCTTTTCGCAATATACTTAGCCTTTGTAAAAACTTTTTGATACCACGGAAGGCTGTTTTCAAGTAATTCAGGCCTGTTCCAAAGCGCAAAATGTACACCGTGCCACCAATGCATTTCTAAGTGTGGCTTTCCATACCAGCTGTTGTATGTCAATCCTGTTTCCTGTGGCGGAACTTTTCCACTACATTGTAATTTAGTCAGATATTGCGAAAGAATTACTCTTCTTTCTAATTCATTGGCACGTTTATCTGTACTTCCTGAAAAATCAACGGCTGCACCGCTTTCCCAAAAGGATGCCCAACCAGCGATACTGCTTTTTTCAATCGCTTCAAAAGAAGGAATTACAGATTTGTTTTTATCCGTTTGAACGAACGAACAACTCAATTCGATTGTATTGCTTTTTGAAGGCTCTACAACAAAATAATGTTTTGCTTTTTCTTTAATCGATGCAGTGCCTTTCCATTTCAAATTAATATCATACGAAATACTGTCCATTACATGTGTAATTGTAGCTTCTGATTTATTTTTGATTTTCAGATTGCTTTTATAATCTTGTTTTCCTCCCCATTTTTTCCCCATATCAGTCCCCGCAATAGCAACCGCAGAAATAGTTACATCCTGTTTTTCTTCCCATTTCGTCCCCATATCACCCCATAGTCCTGTTGGAAAAGGGATTCGAACACGAATTTTCAAACGGCCTTGCTGAATTAAATCCGATTCTACTTTAAAGCCTAAAGCATCTTTTGTCTGATCGCAAGCCGTTATCACTTTCACAGGAGTGCCTTCCACCTCAAAATAGCTCTCAATTTTTCCTGTCCATAAATTCAGCTTTTGATTAATAGCTTTAATATCTTCCGGTTTTACCAAACTGCCATCTTTTTTGGTGATTTCAAAACCTATATTTCCCAATTGCAATAAATGCGGGTTCTGACGAAACCATTCTACTGCTTCTTTTTTTCGTGCAGGTTCTTTAATTTGTGTTGAATACGAAATCTTACGACCATACTGATCTACCTCTCTCAAAGTTTCAGAGAATTTATAATTTTCGGTATTTTTATAGCTGTCCCAACCCCATTCCGATTGTGTCCCAAGCGGAATTCCGTTTTGGTATTTTTCCGGAAAACTTTGTAAACCGGTCGCATCAACCGTAAAAGCAAAAGCACCATTACCAACCGTTAAGGAAGCTAAAGTATCTATTGCAGTAATTTGGACATTATGTCTTGTTACCAATGCTTTTCTGTCTATTTTTTGTTGGGAAAAAACAGAAAAAGATAATACCAAGAAGGATACAGATAGTAATTTTTTCATATAGCAATTAACATTATTTTGAAGTTGAATTGACATTAATTTTTTAACATTGAAATTGATTTTTGATATTGCCATTGATATTGATTGTTATCTAATTAAAGTAGCGCTCATCAAACCAATCACTACATCGTTTGCAATAGTTTTCAAAGTAAGACTTTTTAATGTTTTATTTCTGTTTAAAGGCAAATCCAAAATCGTTGCAGCTCCGCCATCAACTCCATAATTTGAAAAACCTTTTATAGACTTAAAATCTTTAAAAGTTCTCGAAATTTCTCCCGATTTCAAATATACTCTTGGCGGTTTTGGAGCATCAGTGGTAAACGCCAGTCCATCAACAAAATAATCCTGCTCGATTGGCCACCAGTTTTCCGGATTTTTCAATTGCAAAATTTCCGATGTTCCGTCTGTATAATTAACCTTGATTTCACCATTTACAATACGGCTTTGCATTGGATTTGTAGTTCCCGCAACCATAAAATAAATATGCGAAGCTTTTCCGTTTAATGGAATACTAACACTTTCGGGGAAATTATCCCACATCGATGTAAAGATTATATTTTTCTGATTTTCATCAGAAGGTGTTTTAAAAGAGAAGCCATATGGAGTTGAAATTTCTCCGGTTGATTTAGCTTTTTCGCGCAATCCTGAATCATCAATATTTACCGACACATTTGGGTAACACCAATTTCCAATTCCGTTTGTTGGAAGCTGTAAAGTTACTGTTTGCGGTCTTGGAGATAAATATTTTTGATTGAAAACATCAGTCACTTTCGAATTAAAAAAAGAAGAAAAGGAAACCGTTTCAGTTTTATTTGAAGCATTAAATGGAATATCCCAGTTCGTAAAAGTGATTTCTTTTTTGGAACTTGAATCCGTCTGAATAGAAAAATTATTAGTCCCCGGAACTAATTTCTGAAAAGGAATGCTAAGAGTTTCTTTTTGATTTGCGTGTAAAGCAATCTTTTGCTGATTTTCTTTTGCGGAAGTATCAAAAACTACATTTCCTTCAATCTTGGTTTCCGAATTATTCTTCAGGGAAATTTCTACATTATTATTTTTTGACTGAATGATTTGGGATTCTATTTTAGGTTTCAAATCCAATTCGACAGGTTTCCACCATAATAAATTACCTTGTTTCAACTGAACAAAAAAGGTTTTAGACTTACTGCCATAAACAATTGCCTGATAGGATTTATTGTTTTTTGAAATTTCACCCAGAATAGATTGCGGATCATAAACCGAAACTATTTCTGCCTTAGATGTTGTGATCGCAAGAGATTCTCCGGCTGTTGAAGGTATAATTGACTGTACTTCCTCTAAAACATCTCCCTGCCAGTTAATTTTGACATCAAAAACAGCCGCATAAGGAACTTCAATTGCAATTTTCGGAGTTCCGATACTCTCCGAAATTGCTTTCCAGGTAACAGTTTTCCCATTAACTGTAATAGTTTCTATGTCATCATATGGGGCGTTCACAACCAATTTCAGGTTCATTTTCGGTGCAAATCGATTTTCAACATAATAGGAATCAGTTTTGTTTTCTCTTTTAAAATCAATGGCAACATCCGGAATATCCAATGCTGCATGATTCCATTTTGACGGAAAACCGGGCTGAATCGTTAAAGCTTCTGCCAAAGCATCAGGATGAATTCCGAATAATCCTTCTACCAAGGTTCTTGAAGCCATTCCGATTGGATCTGCAAAGTCACGATACAACTCACCTCTCATAGCATCCTGATACATTAGCTGTTCAAATCCTCCGGGCGACGCACCTAAATACATACTTTCGATTAAGGCACTTTCCCACATGGTGTAGGCCTTTTCTGTTTGCCCGCCTTGCCAAAAAGCCAGTGATGTATGCAATTGTTCTGCCAAAGCTACATTATTGACTGACCACGTATAAGGCTGCCAATTGGTTGTGCTTATCATGTAAAGGTTCTTTTTATCCAATCCTTCTGCCGAAATCGGGATATGTGGAATCTGATTATCTATATAAGAAAGCATCTGATAACTCTCAAACGGATTAGACAGCTCTGAATCGATTGTATGATAGATACTCCAGATCCCGGGAACATCATGCAATAATCGGTTTCCAAGAGCATCTTTATATTCGGCAAAAATCCCTTTTTTCGGAATCCACAGCTGATCTTTTGACGCCTTTAGAATTTTATCTGCTTCTTTAGCAAACGGAAGTTCGTCTTTATTGATTTTTTTTGCCGTTTCAGCTACAATTTTATTCGCATAATAATTATAAGCCGAAGAATGAATCACACCGCCTCCACTATACTGCAAAGCATCACTTGCCCAAATTGAGGCATAGGCATCATAAAGACCATCATTGTCCGGGTCAAAATTTCGTTTTTCCCAGTTCAGATGCCTTTGAATCGTTGGCCACATTTCATTCATAAACGAAGTGTCGCCAGTCCATTTAAAATGTCGGAGCATCTGATCTAAAAAAACCAGATTCATATCGTAATGATGCGCAATTGTATTATTGTCTGGCTTACGGCTAATGTAACCGCTACTGAACATAGAGGTTCCCAAAACTTCTTTCTGACGGGCAAAATTTCGAACGGTATCAAAAACAACAGGCCCGCTTTTGGGAGTCGTAACCTGCGAATTACTGTAACTCGTAAAATGTGTTTTCGCACGATCATGCCATCCTAAAGGATCTGCAGTATAAGCACCACGCCAGGCATTCAGATGCATTCTCCACGCGATGGCACCGTGAAGATATGCAGGACTTTCCCAAATTCCGTCTGCTGCAATCGAAAGCGCTGACCCTAAAGTATTGATGTAAGGATCAGGAGTTTTTACCTTAATTCTATTGGCTAAAACATGAGTTTCCTGAACTGATTTTTCATATAATTTCGCTATCTCTTTTTGCGAAACAGTTGATTTTAAATCTTCGGTTGCAAACAGCCAGTACATTTCTTTTTTTGAAACAGTATTTTTTCCTGTAATGAGTGTCAAATTTTCCGGATTAGAACTGTAGTACAATTCTAATGGTGTTTTTTGGTGTCTGGCATTTGCTAATTTCGTTTGTGATTCCGGATAATACCCAAAAAGACTCTTATTGTTTCCTGTTTTCTGTTTGTTAGTTTCAGAACCATATTCTAATAAAAAAGACTGCTTTTTTAAAGTGTATTTATTATTTAAACAATATTCAGGCTGTAGATAAAATACCGATTCGGGGTCTGCGCCAATATCACCGTCACGACTGAACTTTTTGCCTGTTGCACCGCCAAACGCCCAAATTATACTAACATTTTTTGACACATTCTGACCATATACTTTTACAATAAAACCTTCTTTTTCTTTTAACGCAACGACATCAATAATTAACTTTCCGTTTCCTAAAATAGCATCTTCGATTTCATAATGCATGGTGCCCAACACGTATTTTGTATCAATTTTTGAAGCTTCTGTAATCCATTTGCTGTCTTTGCCATTTACCACACCTAATTTAAAATTCCCACCCATTCCAGGCATATACATCGCAAATTCAGGCAAATCTCCGGTTTCTACCCTAAAACCTGTATTAGAGCCATAAAGCGCCCTGTTGAATTTTCGGTTACCATTTTTTAAAACAAAACTATTGCCCTCAGGAGCATAATGTATTTTACGGTTCGCTTCTTTTTCCTGTCCAAAAATAAGAGCAGGACATAACAGTAATAAGCCAATCAGTGTTTGAATAATGGAGTTTTTGGTTTTCATAAATTTAGATAATCAGAAAGCAAGTATAATTAGCCAGTACTTGTTTATTTTGATAATTTAAACGCAATTTCATTGTTTTTTTGTGGTATAGCATCCTGTACCTACCTGATTTTTTATGATATCATAATTTATATTCTTTCATTTTTTTAACATCATAGTACAGGATAGTATATAAAAACAGAACCGTTAGTTTTGATTCTGTATAATTTAAAATAAAAAAACTTGATAAAAATTAAAATTTCTCTTTGTATTATTTTTTGTTGTGTGATGCAGGTGAATTTATTTGCTTTAAATTTTAATACTTATATAAGTAATCCGAATAATTCTTTCATTAAAGTTAATGATAAGGATGCAGCAACAAGCCATACTGAAACTCAACTATTTTATTTTGGAAATACTTCAAAAAACAAAAAAGGGATACTGATAAACAATGCTTTGAATTATGATGCTGCTACTGGCTATGGTTTTGATTTTAATTCGGCTTCCAATGTAAAAATGAATTCGAATACCTTTTCTACAGCGAAACCAACTTACTTCTCGGTGAAACTTCCAGAAGGAAATTACCAGATTGAAGTGGGCATGGGAAGCACCGAAAAACAATCAAATATTACGATAAAAGCAGAATCACGAAGATTAATGCTGAATCAGCTTTCTATCAAAAAAGGGAAAACTGCTACGAAAATTTTTAACGTTAATGTCAGGACTCCAAGAATTAATGACAGTCTGAATGTTTCCCTTAAAGATCGTGAAAAAGATATTTTGAATTGGGATGACAAACTTACATTGGAATTTTTAGGTGATGTCAATATTCAAAGCATTAAAATCACTCCGAAAGATAATCTAACAGTCGTTTATTTAGCCGGGGATTCTACTGTTACCGATCAGGATGTTGAGCCTTGGGCTTCGTGGGGACAGTTTATTACAAATTACTTTGATGAAAATGTTGTAGTAGCCAATTATGCAGTTTCCGGTTCTGCACTGAGTTCTTTTAAAGGTGGAAATCGTTTAAAAAAGATACTTTCTCTAATTAAAAAAGGAGATTATCTTTTTGTGGAATTTGGCCATAATGACGAAAAAATAAAAGGTGAAGGAAACGGGGCGTGGGGTTCCTACTCTACTCTGTTGGCTGAATTTGTTCAATCTGCCAAAGATAAAGGAGCAATTCCGGTTTTGGTAACACCTACACAACGCCGTTCTTTTAATGAAAATGGTACTTTAAATGAAACACATGGCGAATTTCCTGCTGCAATGCGTGCTGTGGCACAAAAAAATAATGTAGCGCTTATTGATATCACAAAAATGACAACCGAATTATACGAGGCCTGGGGCGATGAACCTTCCAGAAAAGCTTTTGTGCAATATCCTGCCAATACTTTTCCCGGACAGGAAAAAGCTTTGGAAGATAATACGCATTTTAATAGTTTTGGAGCCAACGAAATTGCGCTTTGTGTTGTTAAAGGAATCCGGGAACTTGACATTCCGTTAAAAAGACAAATTCAAAAAGAAGTTCCAAATTATAATCCAAAGAAACCAAATTACTTTTCAGACTGGACACTTCCTATGAGTGATCGTTACGAAATTACTAAACCAGATGGTAACTAACCATTATAGAAATAATCTTTTTATGCTACTAAAAAACACAATCCAAAACTTTGCTATAGCTGCCTTTGCATTATTTTCTTATCAAAATAGCCAGGCTCAGCAAACTGATAAAGTATATCTTTCAGGAAAAGATTTTGAACATCCCGTACAATGGGATTTTTACTGTACCGGAGGAAACAACAGCAAAACCTGGTCAAAAATAAACGTTCCTTCGCAATGGGAACTGGAAGGTTTTGGCGAATATACGTATGGAAGATGGTACAAAGAACTGAACCAAAAAGAACCGAGCAAAGAAGAAGGTTTGTACAAATATGAATTTGATGTTCCCGCCAATTATAAAGATAAAGACATTCTAATTGCTTTTGGAGGAGCAATGACCGATACTGAGGTAAAAATCAACGGAAAACTGGCGGGACCAATTCATCAGGGAGGTTTTTATGAATTCAAATATGATATTTCTTCGCTGTTGAAATTTGGTTCTAAAAATACTTTAGAAGTGCATGTCTGGAAGCATTCTGCCAACAACTCCGTTAATGCAGCCGAAAGAAAAGCGGATTGGTGGCTGTTTGGCGGAATTTATCGTCCGGTCTGGCTGGAAGTTTCTCCTAAAACGAATATTCAGCATATTGCCGTAAATCCAAAAATGGACGGTTCGATTACAATTGACCTGGATCTTAAAAATATTTCGAAAACTACAACTTTAGAAGCTACACTTAAAACTTTAAGCGGTGAAAATCTTCAAACTTTTTCTTTCCCTATTAAAGCAAAAAGCACAAAGGAATCAATTGCAGCTCAATGGAAAAACATCAAACCATGGAATCCGGAAACCCCAAATTTATATGACCTTGAACTGGTTTTAAAGCAAAATGGAAACATCATTCACAAATATGATAAACGAATTGGTTTCAGGACTTTAGAGTTTAAAAAACAAGACGGAATTTATGTAAATGGTACCAAAATTATCATGAAAGGAATCAACCGTCATTCCTTCTGGCCGGAAGGCGGACGAAGTACCAGCAAACGTATCAGTGAATTAGACGTAAAATTATTGAAAGACATGAATATGAATGCTGTTCGCGGACATTATCCGCCAGATCAGCACTTTCTGGAGGTTTGTGACTCTTTGGGTCTTTTTGTTTTGAATGAATTAGCGGGCTGGCAAAACGCTTACGATACTGAAACCGGAACCAAATTAGTAACTGAAATGGTGGTTCGGGATGTGAATCATCCTTCGGTAATTATCTGGGATAATGGTAACGAAGGCGGATGGAATTACAACGTTGATAAAGTCTTTGAAGATAATGATCCTCAAAAAAGAATCGTGATTCATCCTTGGGCCGATTTTAATGGCTGGGATACGCATCATTATCCAACGTATTTAACCGGAATGCATCGTTTCAACAATGGAGAAAACGTATTTTTCCCAACCGAATTTATGCACGGAACCTACGACAACGGACACGGGGCAGCTCTGGAAGATTTCTGGACACGTTATAAACAAAGTCCGCTTTTTGCAGGAGGGTTCATGTGGGCGATGGTAGACGAAGCCGTACTTCGTTCTGATTGGACGGGTGATGCAAAATTTGACTCAAAAGGTTCTTTGGCTGCCGATGGAATTTTAGGCCCTCATCGTGAAAAAGAAGGTAGTTATTATACCGTAAAAGAAGTCTGGGCACCCATTCAGTTTCAGCCGAAACAGGTAAATCCAAATTTTGACGGATCCTTTTTAATTACCAATGATTATCTTTTCAGTAATCTGAATTCCTGCAAAATGGAATTTAAGGTTTTACAATCTGATAAAAATGTGCTTTACTCTAACGGAACCTCAAAAGAAATTAGTTCAGGTAAAATTGAAATTCCGAGTATTGATCCGGGAGAAACACGCAAAATTCAATTTGCTGTTCCTAATAATTTTGCTGAAGGTGATATTTTATCGATTTCAGCTTACGATCAGTTCAATAAAGAAATTTATACCTGGACATGGCCTATTCATAAAGCAAAATATTATGCTGAAAAATTCTTAGCTATTCAAAATACAAAAACAAAAGCTTCAGGAATAAAATCAGGCAATGAAATCACTTTAAAAGGAAGCGACGTAACGGTAGCCTTTGATGCTTCAACGGGAGAAATTACTTCTGTTAAAAATGGTATATCAACTATTCCGTTAACAAAGGGTCCTCGCCCAATTGGAATGAAAGCTAAATTGAAGGACATTCAGGTTTCACAGGAAGGTGACAAGGCAGTTTGTAAAGTATCTTATTCCGGAGGATTATCCTCAATAAAATGGACAATGGAACCGGATGGAAGATTTAAAATGGAATTGATAGCCCTTAAAAATGCATCAGGCGGAGATGGTTTTGACGGTGCTTTTTTTGAAGATAAAATAAATTCGTGGGGAATTACTTTTAGTTTTCCTGAAAAAGGAGTAACTGGGATTAAATGGTTTGGAAAAGGTCCTTACCATGTCTGGAAAAACAGATTAAAAGGAACTACATACGGTTTCTGGGAGAAGGACTACAACACCACCATAACAGGTGAAAGTTTTGAAAACCTGATTTATCCGGAGTTTAAAGGTTATCATGCCAACTTATTAGGAGCCAACTTAAAAGCGGGCGCATCATCGTTTAAAGTTTTCAGTGAATCTGATAATTTATTTTTGAGATTGTTTACACCTGATTTGCCTAAAAATGGTTTCCCGGGCAGTTATCCACAGCCTGCATTTCCGGAAGGAGATATCTCTTTTATGTATGAAATTCCGGCGATGAGAGACTTCAAACCTTTGGAACATCAGGGGCCTGAAAGTCAGCCAACCAATATTCGTATCAAAAGTGGAGATGAGGGAATAAAAATGAATTTATGGTTTGATTTTAGAACTTCATCTGAAAAATAAATTTAGATTATGAAATCGATTAAAATAATTACAATACTATTTTTAGGTTTGTTATTTTTCAATTTTACTACAAAACAAAAAGACAAGCCAACTGTTTACACTGTCGGTGATTCAACCGTAAAAAATGGCAGAGGTGACGGAACTGGTGGACTCTGGGGCTGGGGAGATTATATTGGTCAGTTTTTGGATACGACGAAAGTCAATATCGAAAATCACGCTTTGGGCGGAACCAGCAGCAGAACTTTTCAGGATAAAGGTTTATGGACTGCGGTTTTGAATAAACTCAAAAAAGGCGATTATGTACTAATTCAGTTTGGACATAATGATAACGGAGCATTAAATGACAGCCTTCGTGCGAGAGGAACTATCAAAGGAATCGGAAATGAAACAGAGGAAATTGATAATATCCTGACGAAAAAACACGAAACGGTACATACTTATGGATGGTACATTCAGAAAGTGGTTCGCGAAGCCAAATCAAAAGGCGCTATTCCGATCATTTGTTCCCCTATTCCAAGAAATGACTGGAAGGAAGGGAAAGTACCGCGCAATGATACCTCTTATGGATTATGGGCTAAGCAAATTGCAGAAAAAGAAAAAGTAACTTTTATCAATTTGAATGATAAAATGGCTGTTGAAATGGAAAAATTGGGTGAACAAAAAGTAACCGGAACATATTTCTATAAAAAAGACCATACACATCCCTCTGCAAAAGGTGCTGTGCTGGCGGCCTCGTTAATTATCAATGAATTGAAGTCCAGTAAAAACTCTTTAAAAAAATATATTTTAAAAGATCCTAAAATTGTACTTCCAGCCAAAAAAAGAGTGTTTTTAATTGGAGATTCTACAATGGCAAACAACGGCAATAATCCTAATGCTGTGGGCTGGGGAGTTGCATTTCCTCAATATTGCGATACCACCAGAATTGAAGTTCTCAATAAAGCACGAGGTGGAAGAAGTACCCGAACTTTTACCAAAGAAGGATTATGGGATGAGGTGAAAAATGAATTAAAACCAGGCGATTTTGTTATGATTCAGTTTGGTCACAATGATGCCGGAGCAGTTGATAAGGAAAAATTCAGAGGTTCATTAAAGGGAAATGGTGATGAAACACAACAGGTAGTTCGGGACAGCTTAACTGAAACCGTCCACACTTTTGGCTGGTACATGGAAGAATTCATTAAAGAATCCAAAGAAAAAGGTACCATTCCGATTGTTTTAAGCCAGACACCAAGAAACGAATGGCCAAATGGTAAGGTAGAACGCAGAAATGATTCTTATGGAAAATGGTCTAAAACAGCCGCTGAAAACCAAGGTGCTTTTTATATCGATCTAAATGAAATTGTTGCCCTGAAATATGAAGCTTTGGGTAAAGAAAAAGTAAAACTATTTTTTCCAAAAGATCACACACACACAGGAGCTGAAGGAGCTGCTTTTAATGCGCTTGCTGTAGCCGAGAGTCTCAAAAAAATAAAAGATTGCGGACTTAAAGACTATATTGAGATTCCCAAATAGAGAAACTTTTGTTGGTCTCAGGTATGGTTTACAACTATGTACTTTAGTATATTTTGCTATAGTTTTTAAAAAATATCAGCCACAAATTACACAAATTTTCACAAATTAATTAGTGCTAATTAAATGTCATGTGTAATTTGTGGCTGATAAAATAGTGTGACAACCTTGCAGGCTTTCAGTCAGCCAGCCAAATCTATAGACTTTCAGTCCATAAATGTTTTTGAAATTATCATTAATCAAAAAACTGAATGAGCATGAAACACAAACTTTTACTTTCAGCCTTTTTACTAAGTCATTTTCTGGCTTATTCTGCAGTATACTATGTTGCTCAAAATGGTAAGGATATCAATGCAGGTACCATAAAGAGTCCGGTTGAAACGATAAAAAAAGCCCAGGCTTTAGCGAAATCCGGAGATACTGTTTATATAAGAGGTGGTGTCTATAAAATGAGAGAAGAACAGATAGCACAATATTATAAAATTTGGGTTTTTGTAACCAAACTTGACAAAGACGGCATTAGCTATTTGGCTTTTCCTAATGAAACACCTATTTTCAATTATGCCAATATTAAGCCTGAAAACCGCCGTGTAACAGCATTTTTTATCAATGGAAGTAATGTTATAATTAAAGGTATTGAAGTGACTGAAATTCAGGTAACCATAAAAAAACATACTCAATCCGAATGTTTTGAAATTCAGGGAAGCAACAATACACTGGAACAAATAAAGATGTATGATAATATGGCAATTGGTGTTTACATTTCAAAAGGTTCTAATAACTTAATTTTAAATTGTGATGCTTACCGAAATTGGGATTCTGTTTCTGAAAACGGAAAGGGAGGAAATACGGATGGCTTTGGCTGCCATGCCCCTGCAGGTAATAAGAACAATATCTTTAGAGGATGCCGGGCCTGGTTTAACAGCGATGATGGCTTTGATTTAATTAATTCTGCCGAGCCTGTTTTGATTGATAATTGTTGGGCTTTTTACAACGGATACTCTACAGGCTTTAAAAGCCGTGCTGACGGAAATGGATTTAAAACAGGTGGCTACAGCGATACCCCCCTAAACAAATTACCAAATCCGATACCACGAAATACCGTTCAGTTTTGTCTCGCTGTGGGCAATAAACAAAGTGGTTTTTATTCTAACCATCATTTAAACGGAAGCAATTGGTTCAACAACACTGCATATCGAAATAAGAGAAACTATAATCTGTTAAATAGAAAAACTGCTACCGAAGCGGATTATCTTAAAGATGTCCCGGGTTGGGGGCATGTAATGAGCAATAATCTGGGCTATGCTGCTACAGATACAGAAATAACCAATATTGACAAATCTGCCTGTACTTTAAAAAATAATTATTTTGACCTCAATCTTACGATTACAAATGCCGATTTTTTAAGTTTGGATGAGTCATCTTTAACCGCTCCCCGAAAAGCAGACGGAAGCCTTCCTGAGACACCCTTTCTAAGGCTCAATACTTCAAGTAATTTGATTGATGCAGGAATAGATACCGGGTTTTCTTTTAAAGGAAAAAGCCCAGATTTAGGCTGTTTTGAGTCAAGACAATAGCTTATCTAAACTTGGTTACGAAAGCTTATTTAATCCTCAAGACAATCCATAAAAAAACCTCGTTTAAGTAATTTAAACGAGGCTTTATTTTTGAATGCAAATATTATTTTTTTGATTCTTCGATAGAAACTTTTCTGAATTCTTTTAAAAGTTTTTCAATTTCTAAAGATGATTTACGGGCTCTTGCTCCTGCTGCTTTAACACCTTTTTCAGATAATGATTCAGATTCAGTTTTGAATGTTTCAAGTTCGGCGTTGATTTTTACTAATAGATCTTTCATGCTTATATATGTTAAATTAAGTAGCAAAAATAAAAGTTTGCTTTATAGTTAACGTAAGTTTTATGTTAAAATTATCACAGTTTTTATGCATTGGGTTACTATTATTTTTTTTATACGTTTTATATCTAATAACCAGTTAATTACAAAAAACGCAACCTGCATATTTTTCACTAAAAATACAGTTAGAACTATAAAATCTATTTAATTTTCTCATAATTTACTTTTTTAGCGTCCATTTTAAATTGAATTTCGAGGGCAATTTTCATTTTTTCAGCTATCTCTTTATTTTGCAATACAACATTACTCTTTTCCTGAGGATCTTTTTCTATATCATAAAGTTCATAATCTGCCGGAATATTAGCATGTCGGGTTCTTATTATTTTCCATGGCTTTTGAATTAATGATTCCTGCAAATGGCCTCTTACATAAATTTCCTGATTTACAATTTCTTTATTTTCTGAAATTGCGAACCAGACATTTTTTCCCTCGATAGTTTTCGGAAGATTTTTATCACCTGACAAAAACAAAATACTTGGCAATAAATCTATTATTGAAATATAGCTTCCATTTTTGTATTTTTTTAAATGGTCTTTCCAATAAAAGATACAGGGAACCCTGATAGCTCCTTCATAATTGGATGTTTTCCAATCCCTGAGCGGTGTATTATCTCCAAGAACAGGATTTGATGGATGAATACCATTGTACTCATTTTTGGAATCCCAGTTTTCCATTGCACCATTATCGCTCATAAAAATAATTAAGGTGTTTTTATCCAGGTTTTGCTCTTTTAATTTCTCCAATAGTATTCCAATACTGTAATCTAAATGACTCATGGCAGCTGCATAATCCCTGCGGGAACTGTCTTTTATGGAATTCATATAAGGATCTTTCCATTTTTGTTCTTCCTGCAAAGGAAAATGCGGTGCACTGTAAGCCACTTCCAAAAAGAAATTTTTCTTCAAATCCCTTTTTTCTGAAAGCCATTGAATCGCTTCATTTGTAATTAAATCCGTAGCATGACCTTCTTCTTCAATAAATTCTCCATTTCGGTACCAGCTTTTATCCCCATTTTTATAAAGATGGGTGTATTGATCTATTTGTCCATGCAAAAAACCGTATGAATAATCAAACCCATACGCTTTTGGTCCACTGCTTTGCTGCAATCCAAGGTGCCATTTGCCAATAAGTGCCGTTTGGTAATTGTTTTGATGCAATAATTTAGGTAAAGTCGGAATTGAGTCAGGAAGCTTAAACTGACTTTTATCACTTATCGGAGCCACAATTCCCATACGGCTTGCAGGTCTTCCTGTAAACAAACTTGCCCGTGAAGGCGAACAGGTTGGATTGGCATAAAACCGATTCAGCTCTACTCCATTTTTGGCTAGAAAATCAATATTTGGCGTTTTTATTATGGAACCGTGATATCCAACATCATTCCATCCGGCATCATCAGCAATAATCAAAATAATATTAGGTTTTTCTCCTACTGTGTTTTGATTTTCCTGACTATAAGAAACTGAAAAACAAAATGATATTATGATAAGGAACTGCATTTTTTTATTCATACTTTACTCTTTTAAAATTAATTAAGATTAGACTTCAACCTATTGTCTCTAATCATTTAACACATAGAAACATAGTTTCGGATAATAAAAAAAGCGTTTCACTTATTAAAAACACAAAAGCTATGTGAAAGAAATGTGTTTATTTTCTAAAAATATTTTAACCACAAATTAGCGCTAATTAATTTGTGAAAATTTGTGAAATTTGTGGTTAATAAATACTGCAAACTTCGCAGATTTTCAGTCTGTTAAAAACTAAATTATGGATTGCACGTCTATAGTGATTTATTTTTGTTTCCTTTTTTACAAATAAAACTTTGTAATCTATATGTTAAATATTTTTACGAATTACAGCCAATAAATTAGATTTTTGAATTTACAGTTATATAATCAAGTACAATTCCGGTTTGATTTACCTCAATGTTGATGGTATGTTTTCCTTTATTTGTAATAGAAACGGGAAGTTTTACAACAGCACTGTTTCTTAAAACATTTTCTTTCCATGTTTTATCCCTGTCTTTTGTATTAATCGAAAAAGACTGCCTTTTATCTCCGTCTATTTTTATACCTATTTCATGATCAAAGTTATTGGCATGGGTTGGAATTAAATGCACTTCTATTTCGTAATCGCCAGCCTTGTCTATTTCAAATTCATAGGAAACCGAGGGCTTCTCCTCATTAAAATAAGAATGCTTAAACGGAAACAATGTAACCGAATTGTTGCTGTATCCAAAGCCGTTTATGCTTCTCCATTTGTAGTTTTTGGAGTCTTTATTAGCAACAAAATCATTTGCTTTGATTGTGATAATTGATTTGGAAACCGGTTTTTCGGAAGCTTCTTGTGAAACCACAGGTCTTTTTATAGAATCAAAAACAGGCAAATTTCTTGGTTTCATAGACATCATATGATTCCATTTTCCATTGCTCATTTTTGTGTTATAAAAATCGGTCAGCTCTTTTATTCTCTCATAAGCTTTCGCCGATAAATTCAAATAATTTTCCTTTTGTTTCAAATCGGTTGTCATAGCAGCCAGGTTCCAATATAAAAACTTATGGTTCATATTGGCCGCCGCTTCAATTGGATAAGTTACCAATTGGAAATAAGCATCTTCTCTTCCATCAGGAACAGCAGGTCCGACATCTACAGCAACAGCAGAACTCCACATATCTACCTGGTCAATCAAATCATCGTAGGCTTTGATTCTTTCCAGACATTCTTCTTCCGTAAAATCGGAAAGCTTTATTGGTGTAGTTGGTTCTGTCTGACTCCATCCCATGTATTCCGGCTTTCTCAAAAATGCCAATCGGTAATATTCTTCAAATACAGGACCCAAGTAGTCTGAGAGTAGAGGAGAAAACTCTCTGGTAATCCAATTTTTCAAGTGCTGACTGATTCCATCCGATTTGATGCTGTTGATATCCCAAGCCAAATCCAGAAAAAACTCCATATCGTATTCCGAAGGCTTTATATCTCCAACGTTTACAATCCACATTTTTTTAGCACCGTTTTCATACGCTTTGGTCATTTCGTACCAAATCAATCCTGGTTGTGTCGTACTCAGCCAAAGATAATCATGCGGTCTTCCCCAATAACTGATGTGGTAATAAACACCGCTTCCTCCTGTTCTTTTTTGTTCTTCCTCATTACTTAAACGACGGATATATCCGTAATTATCATCGGGCCAGACAAGGGTTACATCATCCGGAACTTTAAGTCCGTTGTCATACAATTCCAATACTTCTTTGTACGGAACAAAAGCCTGAGGAATGTCTTTTAGCGGTTTTTTAAAGGTGTTCGAAAGCATCTCACGCTGGTTCACAATAATCTTTTCGACCATTTCAATTGATTCTTTCAGATCTTTGGCACCTTCCATTTTACTGTCATGAACACCTCGCATTCCCAACGTTATAATTGTTTGGTTATTTGCAGACTTTAATTCATCCAGACGGTCCTGCCAGTATTTATCGACCTGGGTTTTATTGGTAAAATAATTATACTCACCGTGAATTTTAGGTTTCCATTCATCAACATTGTTGCGAAGCATGGGTTCTGCATGAGAAGATCCGATAACGATATGGTATTTCTGTGCTATTTCCTTATTCCCCGAAAGGGTAAAAAAACCTTTTGTAGACGGATGCATCGCAGGCCAGATGGTGTTGGCTTTTAATCGCAGTAATAACTGGAATATTTTCTCGTAGGTTTTGGGGCCGATATTACCGACTTCCGGTTCGAATGTTTTTTCCGCCCAGGGTTCCAATCCCCAATCTTCATCGTTTAAAAAGATACCGCGATATTGTACTGATGGTAAGGAAACTATTCCGTTTTGAGGAATGTTCAGAACTAATTTTTCTTTTTTGATAGGATTCACATCTGCCCACCATTTCCATGGAGAAATTCCCAAACGTTCTGTAATTTCAAAAATGGCGTAAACCGTTCCCCTTACATCGCTCCCAACAACAAAAAGATTATCTTTTTCTTTTTTGATCGAAAATTTCTCCCATTGATTAGCTAGTTCTTTGAGCTGAGCTTTAGATTTAAAAAGTTTAGAAGAAACTTGTCCGATATAAATTCCTTTTTTTGATATTTTATCAGATTGGATTATTTCCGGTCGTTTTCCGGTTATTTCTTTTACATCATCAGCCAATTCATTAACAGCCCAAACAATTAGTGCATCTGAATTTTTGTCAATATAAATTGAAGTCAGTTGATTGGAATCGGCAATTGAAAAATCAACTGAATTTTTATTCTGACTGTATAATGACAAAGTTAAAATTGTAAAAATAAATGCAATGACTTTATTCATATTAAATGCTGTTTTTTGCATTGCAATTGAATGCAGATTTTATTTGTCGTTCCTACAGAACTTTTGTTTGTGTTTGTATTACGTTTTCAACGGATTAAAATCCGTTGCTACAATATGTTCCGAGCCGAAGGCTCTTTTGCGCTAAAGTTCCGTAAGAACGATTTATTGGTCTCAGAAGTAGTTTAAAACTATGCACTTTAGTGCATTTAGCTTTAGCTTCTAAAAATATTTTAACCACAAATTACACAAATTAGCGCTAATTAATTTGTGAAAATTTGTGTAATTTGTGGCTAATAAATAAGTACTGCAACCTTGCAGACTTTCAGTCTGCCAACCAAACCTCTGCACTTTCAGTGCAGAGTGGTTTAGTTTATAGCAACATATTTAATCCGTTTAAAATTCGACAATTTATGAAATACTGGATATTTAGTTTCTTACGGAGATTGCTTCGCCAGTTCGCTATCGCTTGTGTCCTTGTTCTTCGGAATGTCAAACTTTATGTTTACTTTGCGTAGACGCACTGCTATGCGCCTCTACAGAAACTTTTAATCCACTAATTGCTTATTCACATAAACATTTTTCAAAGTAATTCCGTCTACAATGCTTTTGTCTACAGTTGCTTTTGTTGCTTCAATATTCAGGCTTTCGAAAGTAAAATTAGACAAGCGAACATTCTCATCTTTTTCGACATTAAAAAACGTATCCGATTTCATATCGATATTTTTCAAGGTCACATGATCGCCATAAGACACAGGTACATCAGGACGGCCTTTTAAATCAAAAAACTGCTTCCATGCCAAAACAACAAGACAGTTTTTTGCCTGTCCTTTAATGTCTTCCACCCTGATATACTCATATCTTTGAGGTGTATCGGGTCTCATTTTCAGCCAAAGCATTCTTGTTGCTCCGTCAATCTGGCAATTACGCATAATTACATTTCGGTTATGGATTGATTCACTTCCGTTTGTTAATGCCGAATGACAGAATCCAAATCTACAATCTTCGATAATAATGTTAGAATTTGGCCCGTTGTTTTTATCCTGATCGGCAAAAGGTCCTTTTCCTCCTTTTAGTGCAATCGCATCATCATTTACAGACAAAAAACATCCTTTTACCAATACATTTGAACAAATATCGAGATCAATTGCGTCAGTACTTGGGGCTTTAATCTCTAAATGCGGAGAGAAAATGTATAAATCAAGTAGTTTTACATTATTGCATTTATAGAAATGATTCGTCCAAAAACCGGAATTGATCATTCTCACATCTTGAAATTGCACGTTATTGGAGTTCCATACAAAAACCAATCTTGGTCTTGAAACCTCGAGATTGGTGCATTTTGGATTTTCCTTACGCCTTGCCCAGAAAGCTTCATAATATTTATAACCATTTCCGTTGATGGTCCCTTTTCCTGAAATAGAGAAATTATCCACGCCATAAGCATTTACCAAAGCCGGAAAATAATCCAGATTCTGGCCTTCCATACGCGAAGTCATAATTGGATAATTGGCAATGTCATCTGAACCTTTTAAAGTTCCTCCCTCTGACACATAGAGACTTGTTTTGGGTTTAAAAAACAAAGCACCACTTAAAAATATTCCTTTTGGAATGACAATTACTCCACCGCCGTTTTTAGCTGCTTTATCAATTACTTTTTGAATGGCAATTGTCTGAATTTTGGTACTGTCTTTAATTACGCCAAAATCGGTAATGGTATATTGTTTCCCTAAATCTTTCAATTGAAGTTTGGTATAATCTTTAAACCAGGGGGTAATTTCACTTCCGTCCGGAAAAGTATCATTATTATATTTTTGTGAACATGCAGACTGGGATAGTGCCAAAATGCAAATTGCAAGGGTCAATAATTTTTTCATTATTTTTTTGGTTTTTAAATTTTATGAGGTTTTATTTTTTAAACGATGTTCTGAATAATTGACACCATTTTCTTAAGTTCTTAAACAAAATCCTATCTAATAAAATCAACATTAAACATTCTTATAATTTAAACTTAAGATTAAAATCAAATATAATTTATCCAGTTGCCTAATCTATCCTGCTCTATACTGTAATTATTTTTGAATCCATTTATTTACGTTTCAGCCATTCTTTCGGCACATGAACAATACAGATATTCATTGTACG
Source organism: Flavobacterium piscis (assembly GCF_031457575.1). Lineage (GTDB taxonomy): Bacteria > Bacteroidota > Bacteroidia > Flavobacteriales > Flavobacteriaceae > Flavobacterium > Flavobacterium piscis_A. Next base: position 117,148 of record NZ_JAVDWQ010000013.1, read on the forward strand.
GTTATCTGTAGAAAGCATAGCCGACTGGATTTGGATTTTTGTTCCGTCTCTGTTGAAAGTTGGGTGGATGTGATCTGCAGCAGTTTCTTTATGTCCTGTGGTCAGCAGCATCATTTCGTTTGTTTTTCGGTCAATCAGATATAAACTCCTTGAGAAATCATCACCCACTGCCCATTTCCCATCAGCTGAACCGTGTACGTGCCATAAACCACTGCCGCTTTTGGTTTGTCCGGCAATAATCATTTCACGGGTTCTAAGATTTACTATTCCCAAACCTGTTGGTTTTTCACGGGTTCCTGTATTGCCCCAATTGCTTTCCTGTCCCGGATTGACTGGGTTTCTAATCTCTCCGTTTTCAGCTATTTCTGCAGGGACATCTTTTTGAATGTCTATTTTTCGATGTCCCATAATTGCGATGGCTACTTCGTCTTTAGAAATTACGGCTTCATGAGTCACCCATTCAAAATCAGATTCCGGATATAATGGTCGTAAGCCAGATCCATCGGCCATAACTGTCCACGTTCTTTGAGGTGATTTTCCTCCGGTTTCCCAGCAAAAAATAATCTCTCCCGGATTCCAGATATTTGATTGAATATGCCCAACCTGAAAAGGCACTGAAACCACATGTGTGAATTCCCCACTTTTTATATTCAGACTCGCTATTCCACCCGGACCTGCGCCCATATTTCTGGGACCAAAACTTTTTTCAATTTTAATATTGGGATCTAAATGTCTTGCTGCTTCTTCCTTTCCTATTCTAAAATAAACCCGTTCTTCATCAGCATCCAAAGCCATATCACCAGAAGCGCCCATTTCCGGATTTGTTATACCGCAAATACGTTCGTAAGCCGAAACAGGTTTCATTTTCCCAGCCTGACTGTCTTTAAAAACAGCTTCCAGATTTACTTCCATGATCTGCACCTTATCGCCATCTGCTTTGCGCATAAAATACAATTTCATCGATTTTTGAGCCATGCATAAAGTTCCGGTATAACCGCCTTCGGTAACCTGAACCATTATGCCTGATTTTTCATTTACTGCCACTGCTTCTCCATTGGCTCTTCTGGTTCTGAAAATCAGCCATTCCCCATCTGCTGTCCATTGCGGATGCGTTGGATATGTTTTAGAATCACCTGCAGATTTAGTCGTTAAAAAGATTAAATCGACACCTGTAACAGGGTCTTTTATAATCTTTTTCTCTGATGGAAAACGGGTTCCAATCTGGCTGAAAGCTGTTATGGTGAACAACAGGAAAAGTATATTTATTTTTGGGTTGCGTTTCATAGGATGTTTTTAGTATTAATCTTTTTAATGACTCTGAGTTTTTTTACTCCGTTGATTTAATCGCGCAAAGTCGCAGAGGCGCAAAGTTTTTTCTTTGAATTTGGCTAAAGCCGATTAACTGATCTAATTTTTAACCCCAGCTAAAGCTGGAGCCTATTCAATTTAAAACTTACCCCCTAATTTGTTATGGTGAATAAAGGAAAGTATATTTATTGTTCGACTAAGTGTCATAAATTATATTTAGAGAATGAATTAATCGCGCAAAGTCGCAGAGGCGCAAAGTTTTATTTAAGGAATCAAAATATTTTCACGCAGATTCTGCAGATTTAAGCAGATTATAAAGAGATAATCTGTTTAAAATCTTTTTAAATCTGCGTGAAAAAACTTTGCGGCTTTGCGTCTTGCGAGAATGATTTTAGTTATTCTATTGCAACTTCTAACACTTAACTTTACTTATGAAGATTATTTTTTCCTTCAATTTTTAATTGTATTGCGCTATCGTTTATCTGAAACTGGCTGTTTTTTAACAACAGGATTACTTCGGCTCCAGCCAATAAAACCGGGCCGTAACCGTGAGCTGCGAATACATTTATAGGGCGGTAATAATAAAATGCAGGATCAAAACCCATTCCGGTTCCTACGCAGGTTCCTTCAACCTGGCCTTTATCATTTACTTTTGAAGCAACGGCGTTCCAACCCAATAAAACGGCTGGGGCGTATGTCATTTTATCTACATAACCACGATTAATAGCTCTGGCAATAGAATACGTATAAATGGCAGTTGCCGAAGTTTCTAAATAGGAATCATTTCTATCCAGTAATTGATGCCAAAAACCGGTTCCGTGTTGATATTGCACTAAACCGGCGATATGTTTTTGAAGTTGTGTTAAAACCTGAGGATACCCAGGATGGCTCTTAGGTAACACTTCAAGTAATTCCACCATAGTCATTATAGCCCAGCCATTTGCCCTTGCCCAATGAAATTGTGGATGAACCTCCATCGACTCTACCCAGCCGTGCATATAGATACCTTTTTGCTCGTTGAACATTCTTTTAGAAAACTGATTAACCTGTTTTACAGCATCATCAAAATATTTAACTTCTCCCGTGTGGCTTCCCATTTGCGCTAATGCCGGTACGCTCATGAACATGTCGTCTAACCAAAGCGTGTTGTCCTGAGGTCTGTTTCGGGCTAAAGTTCCGTCTTTTAATCGAAACTGTTCCTTACTGATAAAATGGATGTAATTATTTACCAAAGGATCGATATTGGCTTTCAATCCGTCTTTTTTGGCTTTTATAAAGGCGGCACAAAGTGCTCCGGCAAAATCTAATGCTTCCGGATGAAGCGTCTTCAGCATGTCTTTATCCTTGATGTTTTTTTCCTGAATATTTTCGGCAACATCAGCGATTAGCTTTATTCTTTTATTGGAATAGTCGGCAAAATATTTTTCACCCGTAGCTTTAGAAGCCAACAACATTCCTGCATAGGTAACGCCCCATTCATAACTGGTCAGCCTGAAAGCTCCCGGCTCAAAAATGATGTCTTCCTTGTTTTTCTTATAATCCTTAATTTCAGCTTTTGTTGTGGCATTTACAATTTTAGAAGCCGAATTTTTATCTAAAAAGTTATAGACTCTGTCCAACACAACTTTTATATCCTCTTTTTGCGGAATAACATATGGTGTTGGGTAATCGGGCTGCATCAAATGCAATGGTGTTGTGGCATCGTTTGTCTGCGCATTTGCAGAAGCAAGTATTCCCAAAGCAAATAGCGTAATAATTTTGGTTGATTTATAGGTCATGGTTAGGTATTTTTAGATAGTAGTAAATTGGTTTATTTGCTTACTTCAACCTTTATTTTGGCAGAAAGCTGTTTCGCCAAAGTGGTTACGTAATTACTGAAATAAGCTGAATCTTTAAAGTTTTTATCAGCACTTAATTCCCAACCCGCTATTGGATAATAACTAATTGGCTGGTTACTTTTTGCACTCATTTTTATCAAATAGGAATCCGTCAATTTGCCTGTTTTAGGGGCTTCAATATATCCTTTGTAGCTTTCTTTCGGAATTAGGATAGCGGTTCCTAATATCCATTGTCTTTCGTATGTTAATTTATCATGCTGAATAAAACAAACATAATCTCCGGCATCGATTACCTGTAGTGGGTTCTGATTATTAATGTTGGAAAGTGCAATCACTAAAGTTTCATTTCCTTTAAGTCCATTTACGGAAACTGTATTTTTATAACCATACATTCCTGGCCAGATAGAAGCTGTTTCCTGTACCTGATATTTATTTCCTGAAGCTTCCCAATTTTGGTAATTATAGCTTAAAACCGAATTTACAGGGCCCTCGCTTACAATTTTAAAAGTCGTTTTTTCAACGTTATTTATAGTATCGTTGATCAGAATTCCAAGTCTGTTGATTTCATTTCCGACAATCAATCCATATCCGCCTAATCCGGCCGAACTTCCAACAGGAAAAATATCCCTGCCCCAATCGTGCATCTGATGGTAATTATCTTCTACAGCCCCTTTACTGCTAATACCAACATCTTCAGGTGTAATTCCAGGGGTTTTCTTTCCAAAAACGTCTTTTGAATTTCTTCCATCCAGATAATGCCTGAAACCTACTTTATCATTTTCCCAGGTTGGCCCGTCAGTCTGGTATTTTTGAAATCCCAGTTTTTTATAGACCTGATTAGCCATTACCACTTCTTCTGTTGCGGGCTGCACCGGTAAATTTTCAGCTTCTCTTTTTCCGAATCGGGCACTGGTTTTTACCGTATATTTAGGATCAACATTTGACCATTTAAGTACTATTGTTTTCTTTTCTTTTGCCGAAAAATCAGTCACAAAAAATAACTCGTCCCATTTGCCGTCACCATCAAGATCATTTACCTGAGCCGGAATGGTATCTGAATTTTGCAGAATAACAGGAAACAAGTTTTCTATACTTTTTGCATTTAGTTCGCTCCTTTTTATCGAAATTGCTTTTTGCGATAATTCTAAATCCGAATCATTTGTTAAAACAATTGAAGAATCCGATGATACTTTACAACTTGTAAAAATCATAGCCAATAAAGCTATTGACAGACATACTTTTGATTTCATTATTCTTAGTTTTTATTTATCTATTATTTTACTGCAACATCCCAGATTTTAGATAATCTTGATTTCCCTTTTGGGCCTTCAATTTCTAAAACCACTATATATTTTCCGGCTTCTTTATAGTCATGAACCGGATTTTTATCTGATGATGTACTGCCATCACCAAAATCCCATTTATAGGATTCAATTTCACCTTCAGATTGATTAATGAAACCTACAGTTCTCTTATTTTTATCAATAATGTTGAAAGTCCATTTGGCACTAATGTTTTTTCTGAATTTTTCTTCTAAAGGCATCAATTTAAAAGGAAGACTGTATGAGGCATTTCCGTACATTTTATGCTCTTTTGAGAGATTCCAAAAGCCGTTGTTGGCTTCCTTATTCACATCATCATAATCGATAATTGCCCAGCAAAGCCCTATGTTTTTGTTTTCTTCCAAAATGGATTCTACAGCTCTTGAGGGATCATTACCTGCATAATCAAAAGGAGTTATCCAGAATTCTAATGTCAGTTTTCCTGATTCTCCGTGTTTAAAATTATAATTAGAAGCAGCATTTGCATACGGCAGTTCCTTAATCCAGGGCTGGCTTCCCCAAACCAAAGTCCAGTCTTTGCCTTCGGCAGGCGTGAAAATATGATAGTTCTGAGCGTGAACTCCATGATATGAAAAATAGGCATCCATTGTGTTTGTTAATGCAGGATTGGGATGAAACCTGTCTATAAACGGTCCTCCTGACTGATCGGCATCTACAATGACTTCAAACGTATCATTATGCAGGCCTGGCGAAGAAAAATCCCAGTAATCATCATACGCTTCATATAAAAAATACAGGCGATTGAGTCCTTCAACCCAGGCAACTTTTACGCTTACATCCAGATTTTTTTTATCTGTCTTCACGTGTTTGCCGCTATCTTCCCATAATTGATCCATACCCACAGTATAACTTTCAGGAACTATTTTCCAGTCGTCAGCCTTTCCGTCAATGGTTGGGATTTGATTAGCCGGAAATTGAAAAATCTTAAAATTTCTGTTGTCCTGCGACCATGCTTGTACAGCCAAACAGAATATTAAAACGCAAAAATATATATTTTTTTTATGTAGCTTCATGCATATCCATTTTAAATTTTATCCGAATTCAAAACAATTTTACCGCTTTTTAATCCTTTTCCTGTTACCGATAATTCTATCTTTCCGGCTTCTTCTGTCGATTGCACCAAAACCACTAATTTACCGCTAAATAATTTCATAGTCGGCAAGTGAAATTGTTCTAATGAAGTGGCATCTCCATTGCAGGCGGCACGATAGGTTCCTTTTCCGGTAACATTAAATTTTAATTGCTGCGTGGCTGTCGGACAAAGATTTCCATTTTTATCCACAACAGAAACGGTTACAAAAGATAAATCTTCTCCATTGGCTTCCAGCCTGTTTCTGTCAGCTTCGAGTTTTATCTGATAGGGTTTTCCTGCAGTATGTATTTCTTTCTCAGCAACCGCTTTTCCATCTTTATCAAAAGCAATAACCTTTATTGTTCCCGGTTCGTATTTAACATCCATCCACATCAAACGATATCTAGTTTGTGGCGTTGCATTGTTTTTCTTCTGAATTCCCATGCTTTTTCCATTCACGAAAAGTTCAGCACTATCATAATTGGTGTAGACAAAAACTGGTGTTGCTTGCCCTTCCCTGCCTTCCCAGTTCCAGTGAGGCAAGATATGTAAGGTCTGATCAGTCGTGTTCCAACGGCTTCTGTACAAGTAAAAACGGTCTTTTGGCAAACCTGCTAAATCACTTATTCCGAAGTAAGAACTTCTCGAAGGCCATTTTTCGTCATACGGCGTAGGCTCTCCCAAATAATCAAAACCTGTCCATACAAATTCGCCAATTACCCACGGTTTATCATCCTGTAAAATAAAATCATCTTCAGGCAAATTAGACCAACTGCAATATTCTAAATCATAAGAGGAACTCTGAAAATCATCATATTGTTTAGAAACTGCCTTTTCAACCGGAAATTTATAAATCCCACGAGAACTGACTGTTGATGCGGTTTCTGAACCTAAAATAAATCCCTGTGGGAATTTCTTAAAAGCTTCTTCATATAAATGTAAACGATAATTTAGTCCCGGAACATCCATTATAGCTCCAAAACCCGATTCCATTGTGGCTTTTACCTGATCCATTCCTACGGTTACAGGTCGGGTTGGGTCTTCTCTGTGAAAAATTTCCTGAAGCCATTTTGCCCGCTTCACTCCTTCAGCACCCCATTGGTCGGGAACTTCATTACCTGAGCTCCACATTACGATTGAGGGATGGTTTCGGGTCGCGTGAACCAGATTGATAATATCTTTTTCAGCATCGGTTTCAAAGAATCTATTATAACCATTCTTCACCTTTGGTTTAGCCCATTCGTCAAAAGTTTCGGTCAGGAACATAAAACCCATTTCATCACACAATTCAAGCTGTTCCAATGATGGCATGTTATGAGAACTCCGAATTGCATCACAGCCCATGTCTTTTAAAATAGTCAATTGTCTACGCAGAGCCGCCTTGTTGATTGCAGTTCCTATTGGCCCTAAATCGTGATGCAGGCAAACTCCTTTGAATTTCCTGATTTCGCCATTTAAGCTAAAACCTTTATTCGGTTCGAATTTGATGGTGCGAATTCCAAATCGGGTACTGGTTTCGTCTTTAAGAACATCTCCTGAATAAATCTGGGTAATCGCAGTATAGAGATAAGGTGTTTCCGGGCTCCATAATTTTGGATTTTTTACCGCAATATTTTCTTCAAATTCATTTCCGAAAAGAGCATCTGATTTACTTTCTGCAATTTCTTTTCCTTGTGCATCTTTTATTTTGATGATAATTTTAAGATTGTCTCCAGTAACTTTTGTTTTTATATTGACTTTCGCCAAATCCTTTGTAACCATTGGGGTTGTAATAAAAATACCCCATTGGTCAATACTTTCTTTGTTTTTTACAATCAATTTTACTTTTCGGTACAGACCTGCTCCGGGATACCAACGGGATGACTTTCCTAAATTTGAAACATGCACCGCCAGACTGTTTTTCCCTGTACCTGAAACATAATCGGTTACATCCAGATAAAAATAGTTATAACCGTAATTCCATTCCCCTGCTTTTTTGCCGTTTACAAAAACTTTTGGCTCACTCATGGCACCTTCAAAAAGTAGCAGTACTTTTTTGTCCTTATCCAAATTAGGAACTGAAAATTCGTTTCTGTACCAAGCTTCGCCAATATAAGGCAAAGCTCCTGTTCGTCCAGTTTTTTCAGTTGCTGATTTTTCTCCGTTTTGCTCAATGGCAATAGTTTGTTTGTCTATTTCTTTATCAAAAGGACCATAGATTGCCCAATCATGCGGAACGGTTACTGTTTCCCATTTGGCATCATCGAATTGCTGCTGAAAAGCATTTTCTTTTTTCCCTTTGGAAAATTTCCATCCTTTGTTTAATTCCGTAACGTTTCTTTGCTGTGCTTTAACCGAAAAACCAATTAGCACAAGAGAAAGAATTATGAGAGCGTATTTTTTAAATTGCATTGTTAGTTTTTTGAATAATTACAAAAATAATTAATCTAAGTGGAAAACTTCCTTCAACCCTACCGCTATTGGCGAATTATCCGGATTCGTTTCCATAATATCACCCATAAATGCCCACCATTTTTTTACGAAAGGATGGTTCGGCAATAAATCAAAGTCAAAATCAGCACTTATTTTTTGAACCGCAAAAAGAATTAAGGTTTCTTCATCCAAAAAAATGCTGTAATCCTGTATTCCTGTTTCCGAAAGTAAATTTGCTAACTCTGGCCAGATTTCATCATGTCGCTTTTTGTATTCAGCTTCAAAACCCGGTTTTAATTTCATTTTAAAAGCATTTCGAATTGTATTATTTGCCATTTTTTTAATTTTTAAGGTTAATTTTAACAGGCTTGTCACGGTTACAGATAATTTCGCCATTAACATATTCTAATTCTGCAACCTGTATCGAGCTTCTTCTGGTTTCAAAATTGTCTATTCCTTTATTTTCAGGTGTTCTTCCGGGATGTGTAAAGTAAAAAACATAAGCCTTGTCATCGTTTACAATAACATCTGCATGTCCGCCTATTACTTTGTCATCTTTTCCTGTTCCCGGAATCTGAAGAATGTTTTTCTCCTGTCGTTTCCAATTTATAAAATCATCAGAAGAAAAAACAGCCAGGCCTTTCCATGGATCTGTAATCATCCAGTTTTTTCCTTTCCAGTTAAAAACTTTCGGGCCTTCACCTCTGTCTTTTACTACTTTTTTTCCACTGTCTGTCCAATGGTATAAATCTTTACTATCGGCATAATAAATTGATTTTCCATCATTTTCATTATTGTAATACATGCGCCAGTTTCCATCAGGCAATTGAAATACTGAAGCATCAATACAGCGTTCGGAAGCCAGTTTTAACTGCGACTCAAATTTCCAGTCAATTAAATTTTTACTAGTCAAATGCACGATATATCTCGGATGTTTCCAATCTTCAAAAATGCCCGGAACAATCGTTAAGTACATATGGAATTTCCCTTTGCATTTAATGACCTCCGGAGCCCAATAAGTAACATCTTTAACGGTGTAATCTATATTGCAATTGGTTTTATATTTCCAATGAGCACCATCTTCTGATTCGGCAATGCCAATGGGGGTTCCATGTACCCAGCTCACTCCGTTACCACTAATATTAGCTCTTCGATTCGTATAAAACATCAGCCATTTTTTGTCTTTCTTACTCCAAATTATAGTTGGATCGGCAACTCCGTCAAAAACAGGATCGCAAAATAAAGGCTTATCTGCTATTTCATTTTTTACTTTTTGCGTGGTATTTTGAGCAAAATTTGGAAGACAAAATAAAAGTTGGATGAAAACTATTTTTTTGAAGCTTATAGAAGTAAATTTCATGAAATTAATAGTGTTTGTTCAAATATATTTATTTATTATCCCAATACTGTCCTGTGCTATACTGCCATTTAAAAGTTAAAAAAAAGAGGTTTTACAATTTCTGTAAATCCTCTTTTTCAACATATAGCCAGTAGTAATTAGTAAAGAGCGGCTAGCTTTTAGAGCTTGCTACTAAATAGATTAAAATTAAGCTTCTATGTAATGTTTAATGTTAAAATCTACGTTTATAAAATTAATTACTACTAACTGTTCACTAATCACTAAATAGCTGCAGATGTTATTTTTCAATTAAAATTTTATGTGTTTTTGTTCCTTCTTCACTGGTTACTTTTAGAAGATAAACCCCCTGATTGCGGTTAGGGATAGTAAATACAGCATTTTGTTCATTACCTGAAAGTTTAATTTCTTTTTGAACTACAATTTGTCCGTTGATATCTGAAATTACAACAGTGGCTTTAGATGATTTGAAACCATTAAATCGAACATTAAATTGTCCCGACGAAGGATTTGGATACACCAATACTTCTGCCGTTATTGAGCCCGCTGGTTTTTTAGTTCCTAAATTCGAAATGTCTTTTATAACAATATTCGGTACAGGTGCCGGAGCCATATCATAACCAAGGAAAAACCCCGGATGCGGTGGCTGGTTGTAAGATGAATTTTGCCACGCAATTGCCGTACGATATTGAGGATCATGCATCAAAGTATAAATCCTATGATCCGTGGTAATATTAGTCGTGAAAAGAATTAAGGCAGTATTATCTGTTCGGCGCAGTATAATTTCTTCTCTCCAGTCCCCTAAAATATCAGCAGTAAGAGCAGGATTCTTTTTCGTATCATTATTTGAAGAAACCGGAGCAGCCTGATATATTGTAAACAAACGATTCAATGATTGTGTAGCCGGATTCCATTTATCCATAATGGTTCCGTCAAGCAGTTCACGGCCTAAATCACCATCCCACCAGACAGCACCGTTAACAGCCTGGCTTCCGTTTGTTGGTTTGCTTGTGCCAATTTGTCCATCCTGAACATTATACAAATTTCCTGAAGAACTCCACATTTCATAACCTCTGTGATTCGGATCAATATCTGCTGCTAAAGCACGACCGACATCTCCGGTAGTAACGGCACCAAATATCATTTTGCCTGTTTTGGCATCATTAAGTCTTATTCCATAAGGACTATATTGACTTTCCGATTCCAGGCACTGCCAAATTTCCTGACCCGGACGATCGGGATCCATATCCGACATGTGAAGCGCATCTCCATGCCCCTGACCATATGTCCAAAGACGCTTTCCATCGTCATTAATAGCACTTGAACCATTGATGATTTCGTCTTTTCCATCGCCATCTACATCGCCAATCGTCATTTGATGATTTCCCTGGCTTGAATAAGCATTATTGGCCGGATCACTCGCATCTTTACTGTCGAAAATCCATCGAAGCGTCAATTGCCCATCACGCCAGTCATAAGCCGCACGCATTAATTTATCGTAATATCCACGTCCTACAATAACACTCGGACGAGCACCATCTAAATACGCTACTGCAGAAACAAAACGATCCTGACGGTTTCCGTAGTTATCTCCCCAGTCGGCAGTATTGGCTCTCGCAGGCTGATACGCAACTGTTGCCATAGCCGCCCCGGTTAAACCATTGAAAACAGTCAAAAATTCAGGACCTTGCTGCACCCATCCGCCTGAATTTCGATAATCGACAGTAGCGTTTCCAATAACAATTCCAGTACCATCAATTGTTCCGTCAGCCGTTTTTAAAATCATCTCTGCCTTTCCGTCTCCATCAAAATCATATACCATAAATTGACTGAAGTGTGGACCGGCATTTACGTTTTTACCTAAGTTGATACGCCAAAGTAAAGTTCCATCCAACTTATAGCAATCAAAAATTTGTTCTCCAGAGAATCCTCCTCCGTTATGATTTAATAAGGTAGGATCCCATTTTAAGAAAATTTCATATTCGCCGTCCCCATCAACATCACCAACACTTGCATCATTGGCTGTATAAGTATATGCTGTCCCGTCCGGAATAGTACCGCCCAAAGGAATCTGCAAGGGAATCGACAACTGATTATTTGCCCATACCGAAACAGGAGCTGTTGCAATTCCTTCCGTATTATTAATAACCGTTTTTATTGTATAAGTACCGTTTGTTGAAACGTTATCAATGAAGTTTGTAGAAGTTGTAACAGGTGTTGCATTGATTTTTACATTATCTCTGTACACATTAAAAGCAATAGCTGAAGGGTCGTTTCCTAACAATCGCCAGCTGATAAACACCTCATTGGCAGATTTTCGCAAAGCCACTACACCGCGGTTTAAAAATTCTACTTGTTTAGGTGTATTGACTACCGCATCTGGTAATGCCGGAGTGTTAAACCTAATGGTTTCGCCATAAGTAGTACCGCCATTAATAGCATAAGCTCTTACATAATACAAAGTGGCAGGTGTAAGCCCGGGAATGTTTACCGAGAAACTGCCTGTACCGGCTGTACCGGCTACAATTTTAGTATTTGCTACAGTTGGATTATTGCCTGTACTGTAAACGATTCCTCTTTCTGTAATTGCCGTTCCTCCGTCTGAGGTAATATCGCCTCCGGTTTCTGCCGTAGTTGAAGTAAGATTAGTGACAGCATTTGTGGTCAGTACTGCTGGCGGAGGAGCCGGAACATAGGTTCTGACAATAGGAGTTATAATGCCTGCTGTATTTGCTTTTGTATAAACCACAAAGGGATATTGGCTTCCTGCTGCAATGGTCAAATTCCCTGTATTCACATCAATACCTGTTGTAAGAACACTTGGGTCTTTCATTTCTGTCCATGAAGTTGCACCAGCTATCTGTTTAAACACACGAGCCGAATATGTAGGTGTACTGCTTACGTTATCAATAAAAGAGCAATACAGATTTCCTGAAATATCCTTGATTATACTTAAGCTGGGCGAATCTCTGGAAGCTATTCTTGTACTGGAACTCCAGGCAGCAGTAGTTTTATTATACTCAATAGCAGTAGCTCTGTTAGAATCTGCTGTATTAAAATAAACAATAACAGGATTACCAACTGAATTTATTACCATACTAGTATGACGAATACTGGCAGTAACTGTTGGGGTAATATAATTCCAGATACCTCCGCTAAATTGGTAAAAAGCCATAGTCCCGGTAGAAGATGTAGCTGAAGCCAAACTGCAAAATACCAGCCATGGTACATCAGCTTCATCAATTACAAGACTAACTGCCACTGCTATTTGAGAAGCATTCGTTGTAGTGTTTAAAGGAATTGTGCCTATGGTAACCCACGAATTCCCATCAAACTTTTTAACATAAGGAGTTAATGTCCCATTATCACTAAAAGCAATATAGGGATTATTGTCTGAATCGAAAGTCAATGAGCAACGAGGTGTTGAACCGTATTGAGAAACAGCATTAGTAACCGAACCAGTTGAAACATAGAGATTATTGGTATCGTTGTTCAATGGTTCCCAAGTATCGGTGATGGAATTATAAATTTTAACGGCTAATTTATTCCCATTCCCAGCATCCACATAAGTAACGAATAGTTGGTTTGTCTTATCCAGTGAAATTCTGGAAAACGTAAGGTTCGCACCAATGTCATTGCCCACCTGTTCCCAATTTCCAGTGGCAGTATTTCTTTTTTTTACTTTCACAACAGGTCCGGTCGCTTCCCTGAAAACAACATAAGGAACATCATTCAAAACGGCAATAGAGGTGTAAGCAGAGGCATCCGAAGATATCTGAGATTCATTGCCCAGGATATTCCAATTCTGTGCAAATGAATTTTGAGCAGTCAAAAAACTTAAAATTGTAAAAAAAATAACTCCGAAGATTGTTTTCCGAAAAAGAATCGGTGTACACGTAAAAGGTATTTGTTTTTTCATAAAAGGTTGGTTAAAAGGTTAGTAGTATAAAATTATTTGGATAATTATTTAATACTGTCCTGCTCTACCCTGCTAATTTTCTGTAAATTAGATTTTTACAGTCTATTTCAACAATAAATAAATTACAAAATACTGAAAATCAATAACTTACATCGAGTTGTTTTTATTGTCTTTAGCTCTTAAATTTTAACAAAATTAATATTGCAATTTTTTATTTCCGATTTTTATAAAATGTCAAAAAAATTAAAATTCTGGATTTATACCATTTAGAAACATAAAACAGTTTTTTGTTTTCCTCACCCCAGCCCTCTCCGCGCGCGCGAAAACGAACTGGTAAAGCAAAGGAGAGGGAGTTAAAAAATTGGATTATTTTATATTTCTAAATGGTATAAAATACTACAGAATAAACTTGCATTCTTTTTATATAACAATAAACAAAAAAAAACCGCCTCATAAAATAATGAGACGGTACCTTCAAAAAAACAAAACTAAACAGATTTTTAATTCCAGCCCGGGTTTTGCCAGGCAGCTTTTTGTGCAGCTGATAAATTAGAACCATCTTCATTTAACAAACCATCAATAAAGGTTTGTGGAATTGGACGTAATTCATGTTTGTTTGCAGTAATGTTTGTTGCTGCTTCAGCATTAAATGCTTTTGCCCGTGTTATTAATGTTCCGGTACGTGAAAGCGTTTCCCAACGTTGAAACTCACCTAACAATTCACGTGTACGTTCGTTAAGAATAAAATGTAAAGCACGTTCATACTCACTTGCAGCACCAACTTTAGTCAAAACTTCTTCGTCTTCACTTGGCAGGTTAGCCGGGAAAGTTAATAATCTTAAATCTGAAGCAGCTGTTGTAACAGGCACTCCCGGATTAGACAAATAATAAGTATTCATATCTAAATTTGAATTTATATAATTTGCTGCTGCAGTGCCTGTATTTAATGCATTTACTTTAAATGCCTGTGAACCATCACTGTAATACGATCTGTTTTCTCCGCTTTTCCATTGGCCCCTTGCTCTTACCGTATTTATGTCTTTCATTGCATTACCATAATCCTGCAAACGAGCATAACATTCTGCACGTACAAGATAAGTTTCTCCAAGGCGTGCCATAATTACATCACGGTGTGCATCGCCTCTTTCTGCCGTACGAGAACCATCATCTGTCTTATTAATACCTGCATAGAAGTTACAAATCGGTTGGTTTTTAAATGTAGGGGCAACATACTGCCCGTTTTGATACAAAACTAAAGAATTTGGTACATACTTGCCAACTATACTTGTTAAGGATCCGGCAGTTGGTGTTTGTCTGGCGGTTACACTCCATTCCGGCAAACGACCGGCCTCATCTGTCCAAGTCGGATTTTGAACATTTGCCCCAAATGTATAGGCATTATAGGTATTATCATTCTTGGTATTTAATATCATTACAATACCCGGATCTCCTGCCTTAACACCCAAATTGGCATTTACTACATTGTTGGTGCCATAAACAGTTTTAAAAGTTTTCCACATACGTGCATCATTCACATGATCATATACAGCATAACTATATTCAGTTGGACGACAACGCTGAAAATCCATACTTCCAATCCATACACCACGTCTTACCCAACCTCCTGAAAAACTGGAGAATTGAGGACTAAAATAGTTATAAGTACGGTTTCCAAAACGGCCTTTTGTTGATTCATCTCCATTATGACCAGCTGCCATCAATATTTCATCAAGTTGCTCATTAGGGCAATCAATTCCTGTCCAGTTAGCATACAAATCACTATAGTTGCCAGTTAGCTGTCCACGTGCGCCAATAGCATACGTACAAGCCGCTATAGCTTCATTAAGATCTGCATCCTTATAAGCACTGTTCCAGGAAGCATTACGTTCTGAAACACGAAATAATAAAGATTTTGCAAGAAAATGAGCAGCAGTTGCTTTGGTCCAGGTTATTCCTTTTCCATACGTATAAACTTCACCTTCAAAAAGCTCATAAGCTTTACGGAAATCTGAGATTACCTGCTCCCAGCATTGTTCATCTGTAGAACGGGTAAAATTACGAACAACCCCTTCAACCGGTGCTGTCTGAAGAACAACCCCGCCATATTGTGCCGTTAGTCTGTAATAATTATACCCTCTTAAAAAATAAGCATGTGCCAGACATCGATTTCTAATTTTTAAATCTGGAATTGCTGTTTCTGCTTTTGCAATAATAGTATTGGCAGATGCAATTCCGTAATACATTTGATCCCAAAGCATGGCAACAGAGGAAGCATTACCATTAGCCGCCCCCGTAGAAGTGGTCGCTCCTAATGGCCCAAAACGGTTGTCATAGGTGTTCCACATTTCATTAGTCAGGTCATTTGCATTGGTAAACTCATCTGTTCCATATAGCGTATTAGCATATGACCATTCAAAACCAAAATGCCAACGAATATTACCGTAGAGTGTTAGTGTCAAAGCCTGAAGACCTTCAGATGTGTCAAAATAGTCTGTCGAATATTGATTGGTCAATTCTTCGTCCAGAAAATCTTTCGAGCAGGAAGCAAATGATAGCCCCATTATAATCAAAAGACCAACTCCGAATTTTTTTATGTTATTCATTTTTTTACTTTTATTGTTATACTTTGTCGTTACAATTTAATTTTATTAAAACCCTACTTCAACTCCCATAACAAAACTGCGGTTGAAATAAGTAGCATTGGTATCAAAATCATACCAGTCTACTGATTGATAGATACTACCCGGATTTACAGCCTGTAAATAAAGTTTCATATTCGCTAATCCAACATTCGAGGTAAAATCTTTAGAGAAATTATAACCCAAAGAAATATTACGAATTTTTACAAATGATGCTTTCTGAAAACCCAAAAGTCCGGAAAAAGCATCTTGTGAACCTGAAGATGCCTGACCTAATATAGGTTTTTGAAATTCAGCATCTGTATTATCCGGTCTCCAATAATCAACTTCACGCTGATTAGAGTGAGCTGTCATAGCCTCACCACCTAATGAAGCCATATACCCCATACGTCCGTAAAGATTTATTCCCAATTCAATCCCCTTATAACTAAAGTTGTTATTCCACCCCATTGTCCAGTTAGGATTGCTGTTACCTAAAACAACACGATCCTGAACATCCATTTTATAATCCCCATTTTGATCTTTCGGACGTACATTCCCTGGTGTAAACGTAGCTCCATTAGCATTCCACTTTGCCATTTCCGCAAGATCTTCAGGTGTGTTTTGCCACATACCCTGATTATCGAATCCATAACGAACATTAATAGATTCACCAATGAACCATGTATTGTCTATCATGTCATTTGCACCATTAGCTAATTCCTCTATTTCATCTTTTTGCCACGCCCCATTTAAGTTGGTTTCCCAGACAAACCCTCCTGTAGTCTCTACAGGAATTAAGTTAAGGGTAACCTCAATACCATGATTATTAGTTTTACCAATATTAGAAGTTGTAAAAGGATATCCTGATAATGTTGGGATTTTTACCTCCATTAATAAATCATTTGTATAGGATTTGTAAGCATCAATACTACCACTGATTCTATTGTTTAAGAAACTAAAATCTAAACCAACATTATATTGAGTGGTTTTTTCCCACCCCAATCTTTTATTAGCCAATCCAACCTGAGTTGAAGTATAATAAGGTTCATTAGTAGTAAAGCCTATTTGGTTGCTCATTCCGTTGAAAGGAAGATATATAGAACTAATACGCCCTTTTGTTTCGTACGGATCAATTGACGAGTTACCTGTAGTACCAAAACCTAAACGAAGTTTCAGGTTTTCAATCCAATTTACATCTTGTAGAAAACTTTCGTTATTAATACGCCATGCTAATGCTGCAGAAGGAAAAAATTCCCATTTGTATCCGTCAGCTAATTGTGAAGCTCCATCCCAACGTCCGGACATAGTCAGCAAGTAACGATTGTCAAAACCATAATTCATTCGAACCATATATGAGTTCAGCTGGCGTTTAATAAGATTGGAACCCATACTGGCATTATTTGCCGGATTCGTCATATCTACAGAGCCCATCGAGTTCCACAAAAAGGAACGTTTAGGAATATTATTAGCACTCATTGATGATTCTTCAATATCCCATGAAGAAGCAGTTTGCAGTAAAGTCAGACCAACTTTGTGCAGGGCTGCAAAAGTGCGATCATAGGTAATCATATTATCTAAAGTCCATGAAATATCGCGACGGTTTTGAAGACGCGCATAATTAGTACCTGGACTACCATCAGAATTAATTCTTAATGATGAAATTCCATCAATATAAGAACCTTGTCTCCAATGGCGGAAATCAGGTCCGAAATTTATTTTATAACTAAGGCCTTCTACAGGTTCCCATATTTTACCAATATCAAAAGTGGCTGAAAAATTACCCAAAGCACGTAATGTTTGTGATCGCTGTGTGCTGTTCTCCCATTCATTTATAGTTGTGTAAACTCCCGACTCACCGCCCGGGTTAATTATCAATTTACCATCTGCATCATAAGGAACAGCCATATTATAAAGCATTTTAGTCACTCCATAAATTGCATCCGGAGCTGTACCGCTTCGCGCCCCAAGTCTTGACATTCCATAATCCTGCTCACTCCATGACACATTTAAAGAGGCATTCATTTTGAACCAATCAGCCGGGGTAATATTGGAAGTAAGTTTTGCCGTATAACGTTTATACCACTGTCCTTTTTGAGTACCTTCGTTATCCAGATAACCAACTGAACCATAGGTGTTTACTTTTTCAGAACCTCCGCTTGCGCTTATAGTATGTTCCTTACTGATTCCTGCCTGTGTTACCATATCAATCCAGTCAGTATTCGTTACTTTAGAAGGATCCCAGGTTCCGCCTGCCCATCCTTTCAATACATTATCCCTTGATGTCTGACCATCTAATGCACTGTCAAAAATCAAATTATCGTTTGCAAAAGTCGGAGAATCAGGATGTGCATACTTTGTTGCATCAAGATTGTATGCAGCCCAACGCCTGAATGTAATAAAATCAGAAGCACTCATTGAAGGAGCCCTGTCCACAACATCAGAAGCAGTAACCGTACCTGCATAATTTAAAGCGAACTTGCCTGATTTTCCTTGTTTAGTAGTAACTATAATAACCCCATTGGCACCTCGTGATCCATAAATAGCAGTAGCAGAAGCATCCTTAAGAATATCCATAGATTCAATATCCCTTGGATTAAGAGTTTCTATTGCTGATGCTGACATCAAAGGCACACCATCTACAACATATAAAGGATCATTACTTGCTGTTAAAGAACGAACACCACGAATACGAACCGTACCAAGACTTCCAGGTCGCTCATTAGTAGTAATATCAACTCCGGCAGCTTTTCCCTGTAAGGCTTCAAGCGCATTGTTTACCGGCCGGTTCATTAATTGTTCAGCAGTTACACTCACAAGAGCTCCGGTTACATCCGATTTCTTTTGTGTACCGTAACCCACAACAACAACCTCATTAAGCTGCGCTACATCATCTGTAAGTTTTACATTAATTTCTGAATTCTGATCAACTGTCATTTCAACAGTTTTAGAACCAGTAGATGAAAAAACTAAAACTTGTCCTACACCTGCACTGATAGAATATCTACCATCAAAATCAGTACTTGTTCCCTGTTTGGTTCCTTTAAGAAGTACATTTGCTCCCGGTATTGGCAATCCGGATGCATCCGAAACTGTACCTTTAACCACCTTGTTCTGCGCATAACCTGATGTGTGCATTAATGCAAACAAGGTCAATAATAACAGAAGACTAAATTTGTTTTTCATAAAAAGTTAATTTTTGGTTAATTTATTAGTTATATCAAATTTATCCAGAAGTAGCTTCCATTCTATCCTGTACTATCCTGTAGATATTATTTTTTATAGTCTTAATTATCAATATTTTACATAAAATATTTGCTTTATTTAGTCAAAAAAAATCTTTAACAAGTTGATTTATAAGTTAAACCAATCAGGAAATTAATAAATATTAAAACTTAAAAAAAAATACATTTTTTATAGACATAATATTTTTTTAACCCTAAAATGGTAACAATAATATAAATAGTTCTCTCTACAATTATTACTCCTGTTATAATAGCAATAGCAAAAACAATTGTGGCTCAAAATTTTTGTCATTTTAAAAAATTTGATAAAAAAAACCGTCTCAAAATGAGACGGCTTCCTTTAAAAAAAATAAAAAAATGAGGGCAAAATTTTAATTTCGGTCAGATACTATTTTCAAATCTATTCAGAACAGAAATTGATAGCATCCTGCAGTATCCTGCTGGTTTTTAGTATTTTTATTTATTAAACTCTATTATTTAAATATCACAAATAGCTTAAATTACTGACTAACAAGATTTAAATTCTGTAAATTATATATTATATATTGAATTAAACGTTGATAGAATATCTTTTTGTAATTAATTTATTGAGATAATAAAATGAGAAACTAAACCACAAGGGACTGAAAGTACATAGATTTGGTTGGCAAACTGAAAGTCTGTAAGGTTGTAACACTATTTATTAGCCACGAATTACACAAATTTTCACAAATTAATCAGGTGTAATTCGTGGCTAATATTTTTTTATACCATTTAGAACTAAAGTACATAGTTTATTGATTATCTATTAAATCCTTGTCAATAATAAACAAACAGGACGCTACAGGATAGCAATTTCGCAAACTACATCTATTTTTACTTTATTAATCCATTGGGTATAATTATTAAAAAAGTTAGTTCGGGTGTTTTTTGTACAGAGAAACGAAACAAAAATATATTTAAATAATTTTTCTGTTCTTGATGTAATTTTCTATAGAAAATCATTCGGACTTCCAAAAAATATCATCAAAAACTAATTACTCTCAACGGGTTTTATTAGTTATTCACTAAAAAACAACTTTCAATTATTGGTTTAGTAATAATCAGGAATCTTTATAATAATGAAACATAATATAAAATTACTTTATCTTCTATTTGCCTTTTTCTTAATTTTCAGTGCTTATAGTCAGGAAAAAACAATATCCCCATGGCCAAATTCTACCAATATCAATCAGCCTTGGGCCCGTTGGTGGTGGATGGGAAGTGCGGTCGACAAACCTAATTTGAAGAGGAGTCTTATCGATTTTCACAATGTTGGAATCGGTGGTGTTGAAATAACTCCTATATATGGTGTAAAAGGTGAAGAAAACAATTTTATAGATTTTCTTTCTCCTAAATGGCTGGAAATGTTAGATTATACGATTAAAACTGCTGATAGTCTACATATGCAGGTTGATATGGTTCTGGGAACAGGCTGGCCTTATGGAGGTTCGCATGTAACACTGCCACATGCTGCTACAAAATTGCTTGTTGAAAAATATCAGGTTAAAAAAAATGAAACCTTTAATAAAAGCATTGTTGTTGAAAACAAAAAAGAAAAAACACCGGCACAACTTTTATATGTAGTAGCGTATGGAACGGATGGTTCGTACATTAATCTTACTGATCAGTTAAAAAAGAATCCTGTAACATCCAAAGATAAAGATATAGAGGGATCTACTGTTACATTACCAAATCAATCAGTACGCAATGAATTAAAATGGAAAGCTAAAAAAACAGATTATACTATATATGCGGTTTTTAGCGGTAAAACCGGACAGCAAGTAAAAAGAGCGGCTCCTGGTGGTAGTGGATATACTCTTGATCACTATTCTGATGAAGCCCTTAATGCTTATGTTGTCCCGTTTGATAACGCTTTTAAAGGACGTGAAGGAAAAATAAGAGCTGTTTTTAACGATAGTTATGAAGTGTATGGTACTGATTTTACGCCCCAATTTTTCGAAGAATTCAAAGCCAGAAGGGGTTATGATTTAAAACAGCAATTGCCGCTTTTATTGAGGGAAACAGATGATGTAATCAGTAACCGGATCAGAAGCGATTACCGCCAAACCTTATCTGATTTATTATTGAATAAATTTGATAAATCATGGACTGCATGGGCGAATAGAAAAGGGTTTAAAACCAAATTGCAAGCCCACGGTTCTCCCGGAAATTTAATTGACTTATACGCTTCTGCGGATATTCCGGAATGCGAAACTTTTGGTTCTATGCCATTTGACATTCCGGGCTTAAGACGCGAAAAAGAAGACATCCGCGAGGGTGATGCTGATGCTGTGATGCTGAAATTCTCCTCTTCGGCAGCTCATGTTTCAGGAAAACCACTGGTCTCTTCAGAAACATTTACCTGGTTGAGAGAACATTTTAAAACGGCTTTATCACAATGCAAACCTGAAGCCGAAGATTTGATGCTTAACGGAATCAATCACATTTTTCTTCATGGTTCAACTTATTCACCGGAAAGAGCCGTGTGGCCGGGATGGAAATTTTATGCTTCCGTAAATTTTAATGCAACCAATAATATCTGGGAAGATGCCCCGTCTCTGTTTTCATATATAGCCAACTGTCAGTCAATGTTGCAGCAAGGGAAACCGGATAATGAAATTTTACTGTACTGGCCTATTTTTGACACTTGGGATAAATACCATAAAGGAACTTTGTTTTTTCAATTCAAAATACATTCGTTATCAGAATGGTTACATGAAACTTCTTTTTATGACACTACCAAAAGCTTAATGAAGAAAGGTTATGGGGTTGATTTTATTTCTGATAATTTTATTGCAGAAGCCAAAGTTGTAGATGGAAAAATCGTTTTGCCGGGAGGAACTTTTAAATCATTGATAATTCCTTCTTGTAAAAAAATGCCTTTATCTACTTTGCAAAACATCATCGCCCTTCAAAATGCAGGGGCAAAAATTATTTTTGAAGGATTGCCGGAATCAGTTCCGGGATTTAATGATTATAAAAAACAGGAAGATAAATTAAAATCTATTTTAGCATCAAATAAAGAGTCTGTTCAACCTGTCACCGATATCTTCAAAACTTTAGAAGAAGCTCAAATTTATCCTGAAAATCTGGTAAATACAGGTTTAAAATACATACGAAGAGCTATTGACGGAGAAAAAATTTACTATTTGGTTAACCATACCACTAAAACAATTGATGAATTTATTCCGTTGGAAATTGGCAATAAAGAAGTAGTCATTTTTGACCCGCTAAACAGGGATTTTGGAAATGCTGTTGTACAGAAATCTGCCAAAAATACATTGGTTAAAATAAAAATAGAGCCGGGGCAATCTTTTTTCTTAAAAACTGAAAATACAGCAACACAGAAAAAATGGAATTATTTTGAACCTGTCGCTGCTGCCATTCCGCTAAAAGGAGACTGGAAAATAAATTTTGACAAAGGCGGACCTGCATTGCCTCCAACAGCTACAATTTCAAATCTGGAATCCTGGACAAAATTAGGCCCGGAAGCCGAAGCTTTTTCAGGAAGTGCTACCTATACATTACAATTTGATAATCCGAATAGCAAAACCGAAAATTGGAATTTAAATTTAGGCGATGTTCGCGAAAGTGCTAAAATTTGGGTAAATGATGTATTTATTGGAACAGCCTGGTCAGTTCCCTATCAATTGAATATCGGAAAATTAAAATCTGGAAAAAACACCTTGAAAATTCAGGTAACCAATCTTTCAGCCAACAGGATTCGGGATAAAGAACTAAAAGGCGAAGAATGGAAAATTTTCTATGAAATCAATATGGTAGATAAAGATTATAAAAAATTTGATGCTGCCCAATGGTCTCCAATGCCTTCGGGGTTGTTAGGTCCCATAACAATCACACCTTTAAAAAAACAAAATTAATTCCCTAAATAACGAATGTAAAAATGAAAAAAGTAGTTTTATTCTTCGCTATATGCTTATCATACACTAGCACTACCAGCGCTCAACAACCATTTGACAAAAAATTAGTCTTAAAACAAATGGTGCTTGCCAATGATTATTTTATGCAAAAATGGCCAGATACCGGCAAAACAATCATTACCAATAAAGAACGCACAAGTAATATCTGGACACGCGGGGTTTATTATGAAGGATTAATGGCCTTACACGAAATTTTTCCAAAAGAGGCTTACTATAAATACGCCTACGACTGGTCTGAATTTCATAAATGGGGATTTAATGGCGGAAATGTGACTCGAAATGCTGACAACTATTGTGCTGCTCAAACCTATATCGATTTATACAATTTAGAGCCGGATGCCAAAAAATTAAAAAATACCAAAGCCAATATCAACATGTTGCTGAACACGCCTCAACTGGACGACTGGTCATGGATTGATGCTATCCAGATGGGAATGCCGGTTTTTGCTAAACTGGGAGTACTTGAAAAAGACAATCGTTACTACGAAAAAATGTACGAAATGTATATGTATTCCAGAAACAAACACGGTGATAACGGGCTTTACAATCCTAAAGATGGTTTATGGTGGCGTGATGCCGATTTTGACCCTCCGTACAAAGAGCCAAATGGCGAAGATTGCTACTGGAGCCGTGGTAATGGCTGGGTAATTGGTGCTTTGGCAAAAGTACTGACGATAATTCCTAAAAATGCGCCTCACAGAGAGCAATATGTAAAAGACTTAAAAGCGATGGCTGCTGCTTTGGTTCCTATTCAGAGAGCAGATGGTTTTTGGAATGTAAGTTTACACGATCCTACAAATTTTGGAGAAAAAGAAACATCGGGAACTGCACTATTCGTTTACGGAATGGCATACGGAATCAACAGCGGAATTTTGAAAAAAGAAACTTATTTACCTGTAATTCAAAAAGCATGGAATGCCATAACGAAAGATGCTTTGCACGATAATGGATTTTTAGGCTACTTGCAATCTACAGGAAAAGAGCCTAAAGACGGACAGCCATTATCATACGATAAAATTCCGGATTTTGAAGATTACGGATTAGGCTGTTTTTTATTGGCCGGGTCGGAAATTTATAAAATGAAATAATTTGGGAGTGCTCCCTCCCGAAAAGGCCGGGTCGGGCAGTACGTTAAGTAGTTTTAGCCGTCACATTAATGCGATAGCTTTAATGTATAAAATTGTATCGAGAAGTCTTAAAGAGCCAGGGGTTCTCGATACTTCGTAATAATTTTCTATCGCAAATTATTACTCAACTCGAACTGACGAATCTTAACTTAATGACATTAACTTCCATCCCTCACTCAAACTAACCAACAAATTATCATGAAAAAAACACTCTTTTATCTTGTTCTGATACTCTTTAATTCAAGCCTGTTTTCACAAGAATTTAAAAGAGAAAAATACAATTTCAATTCCGATTGGAGATTAAAAACAGGAGATTCGCAAAATGCGGAATCTCCTGTTTTTGATGATACTGCATGGAGAAAAGTTACACTGCCTCATGCCTATAATCAGGAGGAAGCTTTTGAAAAAGATATCGACAACCATACTACCGGAATTGTCTGGTATCGTAAAAAATTCAAACTTCCCAAGGGGATCAAAGACAAAAAGATTTTTTTAGAATTTGAAGGTATTCGTCAGGGCGGGATCATTTATGTCAACGGACAAAAAGTTGGGCTTCATGAAAATGGTGTAATGGGTTTTGGTTTTGATATTTCTAAAATTATCAAACCTTTTCCTGAAGAAAACACGATTGCTTTAAGGATTGACAATGACTGGAAATACAGAGAAATAGCCACAAACACTACTTATCAATGGAATAACATGAATTTCAATGCCAATTATGGCGGAATTCCTAAAAATGTATTCCTGCACATTACCGGCAAATTATATCAGACACTTCCACTCTACTCCAACCTGAAAACTACGGGAGTTTACATTTATCCATCTGATATTAATATTCAGGAACAAAACGCAATTATTCATGCTGAAACTGAGGTACGTAATGAATTTGAAACAGTAAAAAATGTAGAATATAATGTGATTATTGAAGATCTTAATGGTAAAATAGCAGCTTCATTTCCAGGAGAAAAAAAGACTCTTTTACCCAATGAAACTAAAATTATAAAAGCCAGTAAACTGGTTAATAATTTACATTTTTGGAGTTGGGGCTATGGCTATTTGTATACGGTAAAAACCATTTTAAAAGTAGATGGAAAAGTCATTGATGAAGTTTCAACTAAAACAGGTTTTAGAAAAACAGCATTCAAAAATGGTGAAATATGGCTTAATGACCGGGTTATTCAGGTAAAAGGTTATGCCCAAAGAACCAGCAACGAATGGCCGGCTATCGGAATGTCAGTTCCGCCCTGGCTGAGTGATTTTAGCAATAAATTAATGGTAGAAGGCAACGGAAATTTGGTACGCTGGATGCACGTTGCACCCTGGAAACAAGATGTAGAATCCTGTGACAGAGTTGGATTATTACAAGCAATGCCTGCCGGTGATGCCGAAAAAGATGCCAAAGGCGAACAATGGAACCAACGGGTTAACCTGATGCGCGATGCTATCATTTACAATCGAAATAATCCGAGTATTATTTTTTATGAAAGTGGTAATGAATCTATCAGCGAGGAACATATGCGCGAAATGAAAGATCTTAGAAACACCTATGATCCTTCTGGCGGACGTGCTATTGGCTCTCGTGAAATGCTCGACAGCAAAGAAGCCGAATATGGCGGAGAGATGCTTTACATTAATAAAAGTGCCCAAAAACCTTTATGGGCAACCGAATATTCCAGGGACGAAGGCTTGCGCAAATATTGGGACGAATTCTCTCCTCCTTTTCATAAAGAAGGCGTTGGCCCCTTATATCGTGATAAACCTGCCGAAGATTACAATCATAATCAGGACCGACACGCTATTGAAAACATTATTCGCTGGAATGATTATTATAAAGAAAGACCCGGTACCGGAAAAAGGGTAAATTCGGGTGGTGTCAATATTATTTTTTCTGATTCCAACACCCATCACAGAGGCGAATCGAATTACAGGACCAGTGGCGAAGTAGATGCTATGCGTATTCCAAAAGACGGTTTTTGGGCACACCAGACTATGTGGGACGGTTGGGTTGATGTCGAAAAACACCGCACACATATTATGGGTCATTGGAATTATGCCGATAACGTTGTCAAAAATATTTACGTTGTTTCGACTGCGAGTAAAGTAGAACTTTTTATCAACGGAGCCTCGCAAGGTTTTGGGAAACAAAGCAATGAGTTTTTATTTACTTTTGAAAACATTGCTTTTAAAGAAGGTACCATAAAAGCAACTGGATATAATGAAAAAGGGGAAATTTTGAGTGAAGACTCGAAAATAACGGTTGGAAACCCTGCTGTCATTAAATTAAAATTAACTACCCAAGAGCAAGGATTCTTGGCAGATGGTGCCGATGTCGTTTTAATTGATGTTGAAGTGGCTGATAAAAACGGAAACCGTTGCCCTATCAGCAATGACATGATTACATTTTCAGTTGATGGCCCGGTTACCTGGTTAGGAGGAATTGCCCAGGGCCCTAAAAATTATATTCTTTCCAAAACAATTCCAGTTGAAAATGGTATCAACAGGGTTATGCTGCAATCCATGACAAAAAGTGGAAAAATAAAAATTTCAGCTACAGCCAAAGGATTAAAATCAGCAGAACTGACTTTTGAAAGTAAAGCAGTAAAAACTCAGGATGGGCTTTCTACAACAGTTCCGGGAGTAAATTTAGCTTCCAATTTAGAAAGAGGGCCAACTCCCACAACACCATCTTACACTCTAAAAAGAAACTCCGTTACCATAATAAGCGCCTCATCCCCTTCCAACAATAGTGACACTTTTAAAAGTTATGATGACAACGAACTAAGCGAGTGGAAAAATGACGGGAACATCAAAACAGGTTCCATAACCTACACGCTTTCAAAACCTGCAATAATAAACGAATGTGTAATAAAATTAACGGGATGGAGATCAAAAAGCTATCCAATTCGTATTTTAGCAGACGGAAAAGAAGTTTTTAAGGGTAACACAGCTCAAAGCTTAGGGTACATTACCATTCCTTTAAAACCAGTTCTTGCCGAAAATATTAAAATTGAATTAATTGGGGCCAACACTGAAAAAGATGGCTTCAGTAAAATTGTAGAAGTAGAAGCAACCAAAGATTTAGATTTATTTAAAGACCCGACAGCAGTAAACGCAACGGGACAATTACGTATTGTCGAAATAGAATTTTATGAAAAACTCCAATAAAAAGTATAACAAAGTTAAACTTGCAGTCGTTTTTTTAACTTTAGGAATGAGCATGACCGCTTTATCACAAAAACAGGAAATTCTACTGTGGGATAAGGTTCCCGATGCAATTGAATCTAAAGAATATACTGAAAAAACAGATTTTGAAGATAATGGCAATGTAAAAAGAGTAAAAGAAGTAATTCAGCCTACAATTACCGCCTATTTTGCCAGTCCGGAAAAATCAAACGGCTCTTCGGTTATAATTTGTGCCGGAGGAGGTTACAGCTATTTGTCCAACTACAAGGAAGGACATAAAGTGGCTGAATGGCTTACTACTTTGGGGATAAATGCCTTTGTTTTAAAATACAGATTGCCAAGCGATTTAATTATGAAAAACAAATCGGTTGGACCATTGCAGGATGCTCAGGAAGCTGTTCGTTTGGTAAGGCGCAATGCAGAAAAATGGAAAATAAATCCAAACAAAATTGGTATTATGGGATTTTCAGCAGGAGGTCATCTGGCTTCCACTTTGTCAACTCATTATAATGATAAAGTGTATAATTCTAAAGATAATACCAGTGCACGTCCTGATTTTTCTATTTTGATTTATCCGGTTATCTCCATGCAAAATAGTATTACGCACGAGGGTTCAAAAATTAATTTACTTGGAAAAAATCCTCCATCAGAACTCATTGATAAATTTTCAAATGAAAAACAAATCACTGCTGATACCCCGAAAGCTTTCATAATACATGCAACAGATGACAAAGCCGTTCCTGTTGAAAACAGTATTAATTATTACCTCGCATTAAAAAAAGAAAAAGTTTCAGCCGAAATGCATATTTACGAAAACGGCGGACATGGTTTTGGCTTAGGTGCTAAAGGAACCAACCAATATTGGCCGCAAACCTGCGAAAAATGGCTGGCAGCAAATGATTATATTCTAAAACCTGATGGTTATGTTTTTTCCTATTTTAAAGAAAATGGCGAAGATGGTTTACATTTGGCTTACAGCGAAGACGGTTATAAATGGGAAGCTTTAAAGAAAGATGAATCTTTCCTGACTCCCGAAGTCGGTAAAGACAAATTAATGCGTGACCCGTGTGTAATAAAAGGCGGTGACGGATTGTATCACATGGTCTGGACGGTTAGCTGGACAGACAAAGGAATTGGGTATGCTTCTTCTAAAGACCTGATTCACTGGTCTAAACAAGAATTTATCCCGGTTATGGCACATGAAGAAAAAACCAGAAATACCTGGGCACCGGAAATCACATATGATGAAAAATCAAAAGAATATATGATTTACTGGGCTTCTACAATTGATAGTAAATTTCCGGAAACCAAATCGGAAGAAGAGAAAGGATAT
Organism: Flavobacterium piscis; assembly: GCF_031457575.1. GTDB lineage: Bacteria > Bacteroidota > Bacteroidia > Flavobacteriales > Flavobacteriaceae > Flavobacterium > Flavobacterium piscis_A. Next base: position 145,865 of record NZ_JAVDWQ010000013.1, read on the forward strand.
AATCACCGAATTTATTATACAACAACCAAAGATTTCAAAAAATTCAAAAAAACGAAATTGCTTTACGAGCCTGGTTTCAATGTAATTGATGCTTCGATTGTAAAAACAAACAATGGATTTACGATGTATTTAAAAGACGAAACCAAAGTTCCCGTTCAGAAAAACTTAAAAATAGCCACAAGTAAAAATCTGGAAGGGCCATATACCAAAGCAAGTGAAGCTATTACCGGAAATTATTGGGCTGAGGGTCCAACAGCTATTCAGATAAATAATGAATGGATTGTTTATTTTGACAAATACACCCTAAAAAAGTATGGTGCTGTAAAACAAACTTCCAACGGTTGGGAGGATATTTCAGAACAGGTTAGTTTTCCAAAAGGAACAAGGCACGGAACAGTTTTAAAAGTGCCTTCAGAAATAATCAGTCAATTGAAGAAAGAATAAAATCAGTTATTATGAATGATTTATTACCAGTTATAGATTATATCTCAAGATATGTTGATTTGACAGAGGATGAAAAAAGTCATCTTGCCACTTTTTTAAAGATTACCAAAGTAAAAAAAAGACAGTTTATTGTACAGCCCGGTTTTGTCTGCAAACACAAAAGTTATGTTGTAAAAGGTGCTTTTAGAGGTTATCTTGTAGGCAATGACGGCAAAGAACATACCTTGTCATTTGCAATTGAAGACTGGTGGATTTCTGATTACAGCAGTTTGATTTATCAGGAGCCTGCTACTTTATTTGTTGAAGCTTTGGAAGATTCAGTTCTTATTCAAATTGAATATGAAGACGAGCAGAAGTTTCTTAGGGAAATTCCGAAACTTGAAAAATTTGAACGTATTATAACCCAGCGTTCACTTGCTTTTCAGCAAAAAAGACTTTTATCCAATTTTACAAAAACGGCAGAAGAACGCTATGATGAATTTATGGGCAAATATTCAGGAATTGCCCAACGTGTTCCTCAGTATGCCTTAGCTTCTTATCTGGGTTTTAGCACGGAGTATTTAAGTAAAATCCGCAATCGTAAAATCTCAAAAAGTTAAACTGGTTCAACCTTATTTCCTAAACCAGTTCATTTTTATTTTTCTTATTCTGTCCCAGATTTGCATTGTCAATAAGGACAAAAATTTTAATTAATAAAAATGAAAAATACTATTTTAATTTCAGCATTTTCAATTCTTTCCATTGCTTGCGACAGCGAAAAAAATCGAATGAAACTTCTGTTTCTTTTCAAAAAAAATACACTGTAACAGATGTTGGGCTTTATCCTGAGGGAATTGATTATGATTCAAAAAATGAAAAATTCCTGTTTAGTTCCTTACATAAAGGAGCTGTTTATGCGCTGAATACCAAAGGCGAATTGTCTGTTTTTGCAACAAGCAGCCAACTGGTTTTGCCAACGGGAGTTTATACTGATGAAATTCGAAACCGATTAATCGTGGCTAACGCTGATTTGGGAATTTCGCAAAAAAGTACGGAAGGAAGTGCTGGATCTGTTGCAACAGTGAGTATTTTCAATCTTACTTCAGGTGCATTAATTAAGGAAATTGATTTAAAAAATTTTACCCCGAATGCCGGATCCTGCCCAAATGATATTGCTGTGGACTTGCAAGGGAATATCTACATCACCGATTCATTTTCTCCGATTATTTATAAACTTAACCTTAATTATTTGCCCTCAGTATTTGCAACTAATACCTTATTCCAGCCAGCACCCAACGAGTTTGGTTTAAACGGAATTGTTTTTCACCCGAATGGTTATTTATTAGTGGCAAAAACGGATAATTCTAAATTATTTAAAATATCTCTTTCTAATCCGACAAATATTACTGAGGTTAAAGGAGCAGCATTCAGCTATCCTGACGGTATAGAATTAGATAAAAATAATAACCTGGTCCTTGTTGAAAATGGATTAGGCATGGGTAAAACATATACTTTTTCAAGTACTAACAACTGGACAAGTGCCACAAAAATAAGTGAAACCAATATTGGAAAAGAGGATTTCCCTACAACTGCAACATTGGCCTCAGATGGAAACGTATATGTAATTAGTTCTAAATTAGGCAACTTATTATCAGGAGATAAGAGTCAGTCAGCTTATACTGTTCAAAGCATAAATTAAGTTTTTTGTTTCAGGTTTCAAGTTCGTTAAACGGCAAAGTTCACGAACTTGAAAACCTGAAACCTGAAACTATTTCTTAACTAAAGTTCCTGCTTGTAATCCTTTGGCAGCAGCCGATAAAACAACTTCATTTTCGTTTTCATTTTTCTGGATTATTATTTGTGCGTATCCGTTAAAAAGCTTTCGTTTCCACTGCTCAGCAGGAGTAATTACCTGAATAATTCCGGGGTCAGTATTCATTACATCCCAATCTTTTTCTTTTTGCAGAGGCGGTGCAATAATCTGAATAGTGTTTGATCCCTGTTTTAAAACATTAGCATTGAAAATATATCTTTGGGAATCTTCTGCGCTGGGAGCAATTTTATTTCCGTTCACAAAAACTACTGCGTTTGTACCTATTTTTTTATAGAAAAAAGCAATAGTATTTGTTTTAAGAACGTTCTTTAAATCAAACTTCCCTCTGTACACATACGCAGGAGCCTGATTTTTATAATCTCTATCCTTAAAAGCTGTTACCCAGGTGTTATCCGAATCATTTGTTATCTGATTGGGAAGATTAGCAGAAGTTAGCTTTTTCTCCTCAAAATTAGTTATAGCAACAAGCTCTGTGTTATCAATAAATTTATCGCTTTCTAATGAAGTCGGGTCTCCATTTCCGACTCCCAAAATCTTTCCTCCTTTTATAGAAAAAGTTATTTCATTATTTGCAGTAGGTACATGCAGGCCTTTTTTATCTGTAATTTCAACTGTTACAACACTAACATTTGAAGTTACAGCATTTTCTTTATCAACTGAAAGTTTGATATTTTCTGCAATTCCGGTTGTTTTTTTAGTTTCGATTAGAAGTTTTTTTCCGTTTTTATAACCAATTGCTTCCAGAGTTCCCGGAGCATAATTCACCTTCCATTCTAAATGGCTGTTTTGCTCCATTTTCTTTTTGCCAAGACTCTTTTTGTTCAGAAAAAGTTCTACTTCATCACAATTCGAATGCACCCAGACATCAATTTCCCTGCCTTCCATCCCACTCCAGTTCCAATGTGGCATGATATGCAACACAGGCTTGCTTCCCCACCATGATTTTAAATAATAAACATTGTCTTTAGGAAAACCGCAAACATCCATCATACCAAAATAGGATGTTACCGACGGCCATTCATAAGGTGTCGGTTCTCCTCTATAATCAAAACCGGTCCAAAAGAATACTCCCGCTAAATAAGGACGTTCAGCATAAAACTTCCAGCCTTCCTCGATACTGTAAAAACTTGGTCGGGGTTTTCTGTCATAGGCGCTTTGATAATGTTTGGCATCATCTGTAAAATAAATTCCACGTGTTGCAAAAGTAGAACCTTCCTCGGTTCCCATTCCCGGCTGTTGTTTAAATTGATTTCGATGTGCATCAATATCCCCGTTTCCAAGATAATTATACCCCATAATTTCCACTACAGAAGATATTCCGCTTTTAAAACCACTGCTGATTCCAACCGTTACAGGTCTTGTATCGTCGATGCTTTTTGTAAATCCCTGCATCACATTTGTAATGCGTTCACCAACAATTCCGCCTTCAATATTCCATTCTTCATTTCCAACCGACCAGCAAAAAATACTTGGGTGGTTGCGATCGCGCTCAATCATTCGTTTCAAATCATTCAAATGATAATCGTTAATTCCCATTAAACGGGTTTCATCAATTACGAGCATTCCCAATTCGTCACAAACTTTAAGCAATTCAGGTGTAGGCGGATGATGCGAGCAACGATAGGCATTCGATCCCATCTCTTTCAGTTTTTTGATTCTGAAATATTGCAGTTCATCCGGTAGCGCCGTTCCAATTCCGGCATGATCCTGATGATTGTTGGTTCCTTTTAGTTTTACCTGTTTTCCATTAAGGAAAAAACCATTTTCCGCATCAAATCGAATAGTTCTGATTCCGAAAGGCGTTTCGTAACTGTCAATTGTTTTTCCATCCTGCTGAATCTGAGTTACTAATTTGTATAAATTAGGCGATTCAATATCCCATAATAACGGATTTTTTACATTTAATTTTGAAGTATAATTGGTTGTTTTATAAAACTGAGGAGCTGATACATTTTCTGTATTTGTGGCAACTTGCTTTCCTGAAGCATCTAAAATGTTCTGAATTATTTCAATTGAGCCTTTATAGTTTCCTTTGTTTTCGATGGTAACCTGAGCTGTAACTTCGGCATTATCATTTTTGATTTCTGAAGTAACATAGGTTCCGTTAGTTATAACATGAATTGGATTTGTTTTCTGTAGGTAGACATGTCTGTATATTCCGGCCCCTTCGTAAAACCAGCCTTCTTCCATTGAAGCATCAACGCGAACAACAATCGTATTTTCTCCGCCATAATTTATGTAGGCTGTAACATCATATTCAAATCCGTTATAGCCGCTTTCTTCCGTACCGAGGAAATGCCCGTTAAAAAAAACTTTTGAATTTCTAAAAACACCATCAAATTTTAAAGAAATAATTTGACCCTGATCTGTTTCGGGAATAGTAATTTTTTTTCGATACCAGCCAATATTTTTTTCCGGAAAACCTTTTCCTGCTGTTTTAAATCCGTGACTATAACTGGCTTTTTCACTAAACGCCTGTTCTACTGCCCAATCATGAGGCAAATCTAATTTTCTCCAGGCACGATCGTCAAATCCTTGTGCAGCTGGCCCATCTCCAAATCCGGTTTTTGTTAAATAGGAAAAATAACCCGTTGCATGACCAAAATCTTTTTCGGAATCATATTGATGACCAAAATTGAAACTCCACTCTTTATCTATTAATATCAAATCTCTTTTGTCATTTTTTTGGGCTATAGTATAAAATGATATTAAAAACAGGCAATAAATAAAACTTTGATGAAGAGAGATAGATTTCATAGTAATTCAGGTTAATTTGATGGTTAAATAAAGTCCATAAAGATACCGTTTTTGATATACAGGAATTAATAGTATTTTATCAAAGTATGTCAAATAGTTTATGTCTCTAAATATAATAATGTAGGAGTTGAAATTTGTAATATTCTCACAGTGCTTCTAATTCCTAAACCCTCTTTTGTGAGTGGAATAATATATTTGTCCGTAGCTGACTTATAAACTTGAAGAAATATAATTTTCAATTCTCGTATTCTGACATAGCATAAAATATCCTGGATTACCGCATTTTATGCTGCTGGTAATTTTACCAATACATCTGATACATAACCTATTTCTTTCAGAAAAATATTGTAAACAAAAGCCTCTCCGTAATAAGTAGCCTCTTTGTTTTAATCGAGTTGCAAACGCTGGTTTTGTGTTTTAATTTAAATCGGTACTCGTTGCATCTTTGTCTTCCTTTTGTAGGCAAGTCCAAAAACATTTTTGATAATTTATAAAAATTGTTTCTAAATTAGTCCAAAAATAATATTTGACTTATAAACCAATTTAAGATAGTTAAATGCGGCTTTATGCGAAAATTTAAAAACCAACGGAAAAACGGAAACTTAATGAAACAATTTATATGTATTTTTTTGCTCTTAATCACAATAATTAGTTGTTCAGATGGGAAAAAAACTGAAATAGAAAAAATTATATTTTCTTCTTCTCCTTCATTTTACAGTGGCTTTAAAATAGAATTGGATAATAATACGAATAAAATTATGGCTTCAATTCCGTACGAATACTCACTAGCAGATTCAATATCACCTAAGACTTGGAAATTTATGGATTCTACCGATTTAGCAAGTATTAGACCTTTTTTGCCACAAGAAATAAAATTTGAAATTAAGCCTGAATATTCAGAATTCAAGGAACTTGAAAATATTTTACATAAACTATCTGAACTAAACGCTGATGAATTCCCTCCAGAAGATGGAAATAAAGGGCAAAAAGCTCAAGCAAGCCTGGGGATAATAGATAATCAAAGTGTTCGTTGGGGAAATAACTGTTCTTTAAGGTTTTAATGGAAACAAAAAAGTTAAAGGAATAAAACGTCATATCGTGGTTACAGGGATGAGATCATTGAATAAGTCAAAAACAATTTGGATATATTATTCAGGTGGTAATGCGATCTGATGATAAGAAATCACTATTTAAGCCTACTCATAAAAGATGGGTCGTGGAAAGAACATTTGCCTGATCCGATAATGATAGAAGGCTTTGTTGAAACTATGAATTATTAATGGAATCATCTGAATGTATGGTCAAATTATCTGCTATAAAACTATTATATTGAATAAAAGGCTCTTATTATTCTTCCTTTTTTTCAACTTTAATCCTATGCAAGCATGGCGTACTTCTATTACTGCATTCATTTTTAATCGTCTTTTATTACTATTAAAAATTATTAACTTAGCCCAGGAAAAAAATGATACTCATAATCTGGCACTCGTGCAGGATTAAATATCCTGCATTTTAATCAAAAGAATTCCTCGAGGCTCTGCCTCGGGGTTTAGCGTAAAATAGAAAGATTAGTATATTTGTTGGATGAGCGAACACCTTTTCAAACGACATAATAAAAGTTTGTTACTTTATCATTTGGTGTGTCCTATAAAATATAGGAGAAATGTTTTAACCGATTCTGTTGAAATGAGTTTGGTTTCTATA
>NZ_JAVDWQ010000014.1:0-149999 GCF_031457575.1 Flavobacterium piscis
CAAATTCTTTCTGCTTCTATCAGGCATACCATGCACGTGGTTAATTGTGCAAAAGTTGGATCAGATGTAATGACAGGACCTTTATCATCTATCAAGGGCTTATTAAAACATCCTTTGACAGATATTGGATTGAAACAATTTGTAGAAGACGCAAAAAAAATGAATTTGTAATTTAAACTTTGATTAGTTGGTCTCAGATATAGTTTACAACTATGTATTTGAGTGTATTTTGCTTTAGCTTCTAAAAAAATATTAATCACAAATTACACAAATTTCCGCAAATTAATTCGTGTGATTTGTGACTAATAAAGAATGTTGCAACCTTGCAGACTTTCTGCCTGTCAACCAAATCTATGAACTTTCAGTTTATAATGGTTTCGTATAAATACATTCTGTTTTTTCTTAAAAAAATGTAATTGTCAGATCTGTATTGCTGCATTGATATATGGGTTATTTGGCCGTCCTGATTTTTTTTCTCCAATAAAAATATACAGACAATATAGTTATACTTACCAGTAACCATAAAAAAGGGCTGCTAAAAAAAATTTCATAACCTCTTCCATTTGGAATTTCAATGAAAGGAACAGTTATAAAAGTATCTAATAATAATGCCGTGGCCGACATTGTTATTCCAAGAAGTAATCCATTTGGTTTATTTTCTTTTTTGTAATACAAGGCAGCACTTCCAACAGCATAAAAAACAATAGCAATTATTATTACTATTTCTGTAATGAAAGATTCTTTCATTACAGGAATATTTTCCAAAATAAAAAAGGTAATACTAACGGAAAGCCAAACCAAAAAGCCCGAAAATAATGCTTTTATGTAATTCATAGCTCCTTTTTTATTGATTGATACTATTCCAGATTCCTGTTTTTGCAGTTTGTTCTGCATAAAAAGTGAAGTCTTTAGCTTTTCTACCCAGAATTTTTTCTATATCCTGAGTTACATAAGCATTTCTGCCATCCAATACTTGTTCGAAAAGATAATTAACCAGCCAAATGTGATCCTGTGGAATTTGATACTCTTCGAGTATTTGTATATATTCTTTTAATGTTAATCCCTGAAAGCTAATATCCCTGTTTGTTGCTTTGGCAATTTCAGCAACAGCCTGCTCAAATGTCAATAATTCAGGGCCAGTCAGTTCGTAGGTTTCCCCGTTATGATTATCTTCTAAAAGTGCTTTTACAACAACATCTGCAATATCATCAGCATCAGTAAAAGGTTCGAGGGCTTCTGCTCTTGGTAACGCGACTGTGCCCGAAAGTATAGGTTCTAAGAAAAAACTTTCGCTGAAATTCTGACTGAACCAGCTGACTCTTACTATTGTCCACTGTCTGGCATTGTTTTTTACTATTTCCTCACAAATCTGGGCTTCTTTTTCTCCTCTTCCGGAAAGTAGTACCATTTTTTGAACACCTAGCTGAGTAGCAAGGGTTGTAAAAATTTTGATGGTTTCTGCTGCTGAAGGAATTGCCAAATCAGGCTGAAAGGTGATATAAACGGTATGAATGCCCTGAAGTATGGGTTGCCAGGTTTCAGGATTTTCCCAATCAAAAGAAATTTTTTCGTTGCGTGAGCCTTTACGAATTTCAATATTGTTTATTTGCTCTAATCTCTCAATTACCCTGCTCCCTGTTTTGCCGGTGGCACCCAGAACTAAAATTTTCTTTTTTTCCATGTCAATATTATTTTAAATGAATACTGACACAAAGATGACTGGTTTATCATGGAGTCATTTGTTGCAAAAGAATTATGATTTGTTTGAAAGGGATTGTTGCTTTACTTCATTAGGACGTGTCCCAAATTTTTTATAAAAGGCATTAGAAAAAGAACTTAAACTTTCATAGCCTACTTCCCATGCTGCCTCCTGAACTGTTTTTTCGCTATTACGAAGTAATTCATATGCTTTATGAAGCCTCTCTTCCTGAATGTATTTGAAAACGGGAACACCGAATAATTCTTTGAAATTCTTTTTTAGCTTATGACTGTTCAAGCCTACCATTTTCGAGAGCTGTGTTATAGAAGGAGGTTTCGAATAATTGTTGGTTACAATCTCTTTTGCTTCAAAAAGCCTGCTTTTGTCTTTTTCTGAAAAATCAGGTTTTTTATCAGTAGTTAGTAATGCAAAGAAATGGGCTAAAAGTTCGTTGACCTGACTTTTTAGAAACAATAATCGTGTGTTGCCGGTGTAAGTTGTATTAAATATTTTCTGAATGGCCAATTGCATATCAAGGGTCATATAAAATGAAGGACCTTTTACAAAATGCTCTTTCGGATTCAGCAATTCAGGAAGATAGCTTTCAAAAATTTCCTTTTCTGCCTGTGGCAATGAGTGAAGCTTTTTCGGTTTGGTAAAAATACTTATGGACTGCAATGGTCTGTCGGGTTCGATTTTATGGGAAAATGCTACTTTCTGATTTCCAAAGAAACAAATGGCAAGGCCAGTGGTATTGGTTAAGTATTTGGTCTGATTATTATGTTTTATTTCAAGCTCTACATTTCCCGAGCCATAAAAAGCAAAGCCTACGGCATCTCCTTCTATTTCACATTTCTGAATTATGGTTTTAGTTGTGTTAGACTGTTCAATTAAGACAATAAAATCGTTTAATTCTATGATATCTGTCGTCATGCTAAATGTAAAGGTTGAAATAAAAAAAGCATGAAAAGTTACCATTTATTTTTAATTACGTATTTACTATTGCAGAAATTTTGAGAAGGCATTAATTTTTTTCTTCTGAAGAATGCTGATACTGATTTTATTAACAACAAAATGGCTTTTGATGTAAAGACATTATTTTATATTTGTAAGAACAATTTCAGGTAATTTGAATTAAACCGTTGAATAATGAATATTAAAGCTTTTATAATCGGTAGTTTTTTATTGCTGGCATTTTCATTTCAAAGTTATAGTCAACAAGTCCGTTTGCTTAACATTGATCAGTTGAATGAAAGGATAAAAAACGGAAAAGATAGTACCTATGTTGTTAACTTCTGGGCAACATGGTGCGCTCCGTGCATTAAGGAATTGCCTCATTTTGAACGATTATCTGCAGAATATAAGTCGGAGAAATTGGCGGTATTATTAGTAAGTGTCGATTTTAAATCTAAACTGAATTCGGCCGTCATTCCATTCATCAATAGAAAAAAAATAAAGAATGAAGTTTTTTTATTAAATGAATCCAGCCCGCAGGACTATATTGATCGTATAGACAGCTCCTGGTCAGGGAGTATTCCGGCAACGCTGTTTATTAAAAATGATAAACGAAAATTTATTGAAAGTGAATTTACCTATGAACAATTATTAACAGAATATAAAAAATTATAAATTATGAAAAAGTACATCACAATTTTGTTGGTTTTTACGGCCTTTTTTTCACAGGCACAAAATAATACGCTAAAAGCCGGGCAAGAGGCTCCGGATTTTAAACTTAAAAATATAGATAATAAAGAGGTTTCCTTTTCTAATTATCCTGATGCAAAAGGGTTTATTGTAGTTTTTACCTGCAATACCTGCCCGTATGCCATAGCTTATGAACAAAGAATTATCGATCTCGATAAAAAATTCAGGCCTCAGGGCTATCCTGTAATTGCCATTAATCCAAATGATCCTGAGGCATCAAAAGCTGATACTTTTGATAAAATGCAGGAGCATGCCAAAGAAAAACAATATACTTTTCCATATTTGTTTGATAAAGGTCAGGTGGTTACGGACCAGTACGGCGCAAAGCGTACACCGCATCTTTTTATCGTATCTAAAACAGAAAAAGGAACTATTGTAGAATATACGGGAGCTATTGATAATGATCCTGAAGGTACAAAAGAAGATAAAATAAAGTATGTTGAAGACGTTATTTCATCATTAAAAAATAATCAGAAGCCAACACTAACCGTCACAAAAGAAATAGGGTGTACGGTGAAAAGGAAAGCTAAAGTGTAATTTTTAAAATCAAAGAGGTTGTCTAAAAATAGGCTGCCTTTTTTGTATCTCAATCAAGCTGCATTTTTAAAATCGGTTTGCAAGATTGGGATTTTTTACTTGAAGTGATTTCGACAACCCAAAAATGTTGATGAACCCGTAAAAACAGTTGACAATCATCAAATTTATCCGAAAGACAGATTATAAGAGTTTGCTTCTTTATCATCTGGCTTATTCCGATAAATATCGACGTAGTTTTGTCTGAACCAGTTGAGCAGAGTTTGGTTGAGATTTGTAAAAATATTTCTGAGTCTCTCCAGACAGAATAATAATTCTTGATTAAATAACAAAAAAAGGGCTGTCTATATTTTTAGACAGCCTCTTATAACATGCTTACCTTTTTACAAATTTTTTAGTTGCTACCTCATTTTGATTAGTAGTTACTTTAATGATATATAACCCATTTTGTAGATTAGAGACATCAACTTTATTTTCTTTTGTCTCTAAAATTAATTTCCCGTCTAAAGAATAAATAGCGATTAATTTAATCTCATCATTAGAAGTTATATTTAATAAAGAAGCTGTTGGATTTGGATACACTTCAAATTCAGTAAAAGAAGCAAAGGATTGTGTTCCTAAAACTGTTGAACCAAACTCGTAAGCTCCTCTATCAACAGTTGTATTATGTATTCTTTGATTTCCTAATAAATCTGTAGATCCAACAACACTAGCATTATCTCCACTACCAATAGCTGGTGAACCCGAACTTAAAGTATAATCACCACCTGCTAAATCAGTAAATAATGGATTTGAATTGTTTGTATTTGCAGATGTTCCGGAAATCGTAATTCCTGTAAAATTAGTTTCATCAGTAGAATTAATAATTGTAGCTGAAGGAATTGTACTTTCTATAAATCCGCCAATAGGTCTTGCAGTAACTCCTGAAGCTGCTTTATTATTCCAAAATATACAATTTGAAATGGCAGCAGTATGATTAGCACTTGTATTTTTAGTTAAAGCAAGCGTCGTTCTATTCAAATTATTCATTGTTGCATTGGCACCTTCGTCAATATTATCTACAAAAGTACAATTTGTAAGATTTGTTAATATTGTTGAACCTGTTCCATAAGAACGCAACCACATAGAACTTCCGGCATAACCATTTGTAGCTCCGCTAGTATTTATGGCTTTATTTTTACTAAATAACGTGTTAGAAATAGAATAGGTTATTGTTGAATTACTTGTGTTTACAGAATATATACCTCCACCCATAGCAGATAAATTTTCTGAAAATTCGCAGTTGTTAATTGTTAAACTTCCTGTACCTCCCGCAGCAGTAAAAGCCGCATCTAGTGCACCTGAGGCTTCCGTAGCAATATTTTTAATTAATTTACAGTTATTTATTGTTAGGTTTCTTGTACTTCCATTTTTGCGAATACCACCTCCATATCTTGTTTCTGTACCACCAGATGTTGCATTTGCATGACCTCCGGTAATAGTTAAACCATCTAGTAAAGTGTTTTCTCCCTGAAGCGTTAATACCGTATAGCTATTTTCACTACGAGTTGCATTTACGTAGGTTATATTATTATCATCGTTTCCTAATAAATCTCCGGACAAAATTGTTTCGTTAGCTCCAAAAACACGATCAAAGAGTTGTGTTTCAGTACCATTAAAACCTCCATATAGTTTAATTCCGGATGCATTTATGGTAAAAGAAGTATTTCTATTGGATGCATGGGGTGTATATGTTCCCTGAGCAACCCAAATTTCTTCATTATTTTGAGCTACAACTAATGCATCATTCAAATTAGTATAAGCATTGGTCCACGAAAGACCATTATTATTTCCTGTTGCGTTGGCATTTACATAAATAAAACCTAAAGTTCTACCTGTTTTAAAAGTTATTGGCAAAGACCAACCTGTAATATTGTTTGTACATTGCTCCCTCACAGTCACTTCATAATCTGTAAAAACATCCAGACCAGTTAAAATTGTAGAACCAGAAGTAATTCCTGTAACAATTGTTGCACTTGAAAAAGGTTCTGAAGTTTTATGATACGCAACATCATATGTACCTCCTCCTGAAAGAGTAATAGTTGCCGTAGTTTCTGTAATTGCTGTTGCGGCAAGAATTGAAGACTGTGGTGTAAAACAAAAACTATTATAATTTACAATATCTGTAATTTCTGTTGGAGATAATAAACGATTGTAAAATAGAATATCATCTATTACATCAAAATATCTATTGTTGATTGGAAGCGAATTAGACCTATTGTTTCCAACAGTAATATTTCCATTTGTGTCATGTGATTGCGCTAAACTTATGCTTTGTGTAGAAGATTGACTATTTCCTCCACTTCCAGAATTAACCCCATCTACATAAACTGTTAATGAATTATGTATTGTAGTTGTACAACAACCTCCATAACTAATTGAATTAGAGAGTAATACGGCAACATGGTGCCAATTTCCATCACTAATAAATTTTGAAGTTAATACACCTCCACTCCTGTAACCCAAAGTCGCTTGATAATATTGAACACCTAGTTGAGCACCTATAAAACCATTTTGTAAGTAAACATAATTTCCAGCCCAATTTGAAGTAGCAAAACTAGTTCTATTGCTATCATCAATTATAATTCTTGTATCTGCATCATTTGTAGTCGTTTTGATCCAAAAACTAAGTGTTTCGAAATTTCCAAAACCGAATCCATCTGCAGGAAAGTTTATGTCAGGTCTAGTTAAATGATCTCCATTTAAATTTACCGCACTAGTTGGAGCATTGCCAAAACGGTTGTTTGTTTCTACTAACGATGTTCCAGTTTGCGTGAAATTGTTCCCATTTGCACCATCAACTAAAACGCTTCCGTTATCAAACCCATATTGAGCCACTAATCCATTTATAGGATATTGTGAAAAACAAAAATTTGTAGTTAGAATTGTAAGAAAAAGTAAAATTGCTCTCATAGTAAATATTTTATAGTTTATAAGAACAAAATTGAGTATAAAAAAAGCCGTTTTTAAAACGACTTTCTGAAACTGGGTTTTGACTTGCTGAAGTAATTATCCTATATTTTGGACTATAGTTAAGAATTCTTCTTTTTTATCATTTGAAATCGAAACAGACTTATCATTATCCATAACAATATAACCGCCATCCTTCTTAATATATTCTTTTATGTATTTTAAATTAATTAGATAAGAACGATGTGGCTTATAAAAATTAGATTGCATTTCTAAGATTTCTACAAAATGTCTTAATGGCTTGCAAATTAACAATTCTGTTTCTTTTGTTGTGCTTACTTTGGTATACATTCCATCTGCTTCAAAAAGGATAATATCATCAAAATTGACAAACTTAAATCCGTCTGCGAATGGTAATCCGATTTTGTTAAAATTGGCCGATTTTAAACTCTTTTTTAACTCTTCCAGCTTAGTACTAATTTCTGATTTTCCTATTTGCTGGATTGCTTTCTCGACAGCTTCTTTTACAGTTTCAGCACGTAAAGGCTTCAATAAATAATCTATTGCAGATAGTTGAAAAGCCTTTATTGCATATTCACTATAAGCTGTAGTAAAAATGATTTCGAAATTTAATTCTTCTTTGCTAATAAAATCTAAAATTTCTAAACCCGAATGTTCTGGCATTTCAATATCCAAAAAAACAATTTGTGGTTGTTCTTCTTTAATTAACCGGACTCCGGAAAGCAAATCTTCCGCTTGAAAAATCGCATCAATTTTGGTGGTATTTTCCTTTATTAAAATTTCCAGCAGATTTCTTGCTTTAGGCTCATCATCAATAATTATTGCTTTCATTTTTTTATTTTAATATTGGAATTAGCAAAGTGACTTGGGTTCCAATAGGTTCATTATTAGCATTTATTAAATCATCAATGGTTACACCAATCTTTTTTTCTTTTCCAAAATTCAATAATTCGAGTCTGTTTTTATTGGCTTTTGTAGCAAATGATTGGTATTTCTTATTGCGTAATTGAGAAGCTCTTTCTCTTCCTATACCGTTATCTGAAACAGTGCATTTTAGCATTTGCTCTTCTTTTAGTATTTCAAAAAATATTTCCAGAACTCTATCTGTTTTTTTGTGCAATAAGCCATGTTTGATAGCATTTTCTACATAAGGCTGAATAAGCATCGTTGGTATTTTAATATCCTCATTACTTTCTAAACTAATAATTTTATAACCAAATTTCTCTTCAAATCGCAGTTTTTCTAATTCTAAATAAATATTCAAACATTCGATTTCTTCTTTCAGAGAAATATAACCTTTGGAACTATGGTCTAAATAAGCTCTGATTAAGTCTGCAAATTTTGCTAAATAAGAACTGGCTAAATTCTTCTGATTTAATACAATATATTCTTGAATAGAATTTAGAGCATTAAAAATGAAATGTGGGTTCATTTGTGATTTTAAGTTTTCTAATTTTAAAACCGCTAGTTCACTTTCAAATTTTGCATTCTTCAAAGCCAATTCTTTTTCTTTCTCTTTTACAGCTAATTTATTTCTGTAAAAAAGTATGATTAATCCTAAGGCAATTAAAAATATCACTAAAACAAACCACCATTTTTTCCAATAAGGCTGGTTAATTTCAAAAACAATCTTTTCAGAGACATATTCAGATCCATTACTACTTTTCGTTCTTATTTCGAAAACATATTCTCTTGAAGGAAGGCTGTTAAAATTAACGAAATTTACATTTCTATCTAATGCAATCCAATTTTCATTTAGACCTGATAATTTGTATTCAAACAATAATTCATCTTCAGGGTAATAACCATTGACATGAAAAGCAATTTTGATTCTGTTTTTATCATAAGGCAAGGAGTAATTCGCTTGGAGTAACGTATCCTTTTCGTTTATTGTAATAGATCTTATATAAATTTCTTTTGGATAACTTTTTGGGGTTATGTTTTTATCAATTTCAAAAAAATCTTCCTGGCTGGCAAAAAGGATACTTTTTTCATTTACAATCACTCCCTTAATATTTCCAATAGCACTACTTTTACTTATTAAAGATGGCTTAAATTTATTGATATTAGAGTTAAAGACCTGTATTCCATTATCGGTTACAATCCACAAATTATTGTTATCGCATTTTATTTTTTGGATGATTTTAGATTTTAAACCATTTGTTAAATCTAATTTATTAACAAACTTGCCGTTTTTGTATCCCAATATTCCATCTGTAAAAGTAGCAACCCACACTATTTTATCTGCTGTCTGACAAATATCTTTTGCAATAATACTTTTGTTATTATATTTTAGAATTTTAGCTTTAAAAGTACTATCATAAACTATTAAATTATCCACATAAGAAACAAAAACTTCATGGGTTTCTTTATCTGAATAAGAACGATATGCTCTACTGAAATTTAAGTCTTTAACTTTCGTGAGATTATTATTTTCAAATTTTAAAATGGTAGCTCTGTCAAAACCAGAAAAAATAAGCTGATTAGAATTATCTATTTGCTGAAAGTCTTTTGCATTCGTTATACTTTCTAACGGAATTGATTTTTTTGAATTTAAGTGATAACCATAAGCTGCTTCTTCAGTACTTATCAATAAAACGTTTTCATTTCTTAAGAATAATAACGCTGAAACTTTTCTTTTGTTCTTGATTTCAACTTTATCTTTTATACCTGTCGTTAAGTCCAGAATAAACAAATTGCCTTTAGTAGTGCCAACAGCAATTTTTGTAGTTGTAATTTTTTCTACAGCAGAAATAACTTCATTGTTAACGACATTTAGGTACGATTTGATTTGTAAACTTGGAATTATAAAAACCCCATTGTTTAAAGTAGAAACCCAAACAGTTTCATTTTTATCAACTATACTTTTTGTTATGAAATCATTTTTAAAAATCACGTCTTTTAATGTAAACTGATTGTTTTTTCTATTTAATATTATAATTCCGTTTGAAGAGCATAACCATAAATTGCCATCATTTTCTGAAATTGTGATAATTCTATTATTTTGCAATTCTTCAGGAAAAGAGACTTCTTTTAAATCATTTTCTTGTATTTGAAAAATTTGATTTTTATTCATAAAATTATCATACAAAAGCAAATAGCATTTTTTCTGATATTCAAAAAATTTTGGAAATATATTACTGCCAAATTTTTTAGTCTTATAATTTAAAATCTCAATTTCATTAGCTTTTGAGATACTAAAAACGATATCATCATAAGTAAAATGAATTTTATCACCTAATTTATAAGGAGCACGAATAATGGGGGATTTAGATTTAGAAGGTAACAGTATTTTTTTTCTTTCTTTGGTTTTTAAATCAACAGAAAACAGGAGTGAAGTAGAAAATATGAATAGTTTATTATCAAGAAATAAAAATTCTGCTAATTCTCCTTTAAGTTCATTTTTTAAATCTAAGAAAAGCATTAGGGAATTGTCTTTTAAAAAGAAAAATTGTCCTGAAATATTATTGCACCAAAGTTGATTTTGATGGTCAAATTTCAATCCAAAGACAGAAAGTCCTCTCTTTTCTTTATTGGAATAAGAAACATATTCTTTTCCGTCAAAACGATACAAACCTTTATCGGCAGCCAGCCAAATAAATCCTTTATTATCTTCGATAATGTCGTAAAATTCGACATCAGGCAAACCTTCTTTTTCTGTTAACTTTAAAGCGATAGGATCTTGGGCAAACAATATGTTTACCATTAAAAATAGAAAAAGACTATATGAAGGTAATGTTTTCAACTATTCAAAAATAGAACTTTGTGGTGAGATAGCTGTATAGTATTTCTAAAAACCGCTTTTGACTTTCTAAATTAACCCGTTGAATGAAATTAATTGAAGTAAAAAACGGATTACATATTAGTTAGGATGCTAAAATTCAGTATATTGAATTTCTTTCTCGGCTTTCAAGTCTTTTTGTTTTGGCCTCTAATGGAGAGATTACTGTCTTAGGTGGTTGTTTTGATTCACTGACAATCCATTTTTAGAAATATAAAATAATCCGATTTTTTAACTCCTTTGGAGATGGCTGGGGTGAGGAAAACAAAAAACTGTTTTATATCTAAATGGTATTAGTTAGTTCTTAGTTAATTACCGGAATATAAATATCAAAGGCAGCACCTTTATTTACTTCTCCATTTGCTGTAATTATCCCATTATGATTTTCAACAATTTTCTTTACAATGGCAAGTCCAATACCTGTTCCCTGAAATTCATTTTTTCCGTGTAGACGCTGAAACACTTCAAATATTTTAGTATTGTACTCGGGGCTGAAACCAATACCATTATCTGAAATTTTGATATGGCAATAATCTGTTTCCTTTGACAGCCTGTTATGGTTCAGCGATTTTCCTTTTGTTATTTTACATTGAATTTTTATATGTACAGGAATTTCAGGAATAGAAAATTTCAGCGAGTTACTTAAAAGATTATATAACAATTGCCTGAATTGAAACGGAATGATAGTAATCTCACAGGTTTCATTACTTTCAACAGTTGCATGCTTTTGTATCAGTTCTTCTTTTAAATCTTCTTTTACCAGATTGATAATGTCAGCAAGATCTGTTTTTTCGAATACCCTTTCCTGAACATTAGTTCTGGAATAGCTAAGCAAATCATTGATAAGGGCCTGCATTCGGTGTGCCGCATTTTGGATTCTTTGAAATTTATCTTTTCCAATATCGGATAGATTCTGAGATTCCCTTTCAATAATCTGCGAAGCAAATGTTTGTATTTTTCTTAAAGGTTCCTGTAAATCATGGCTAGAAATATAAGTAAAGGATTGTAATTCCTTATTCATGTTTTCGAGTTCCCTATTTTTTTGTTCTAATTCACGGGCATTTAATTTTAACTTGTCATCCGCTTTCTTTTTTTCTGTCAGGTCATGCGTTACTTTTGAAAATCCGATGACTTCATTTTTTTTGTTATGAATAGCCGTTATTACAACATTGGCCCAGATTAGTGTACCATCCTTTCGAACACGCCATCCTTCATGTACTACTTTACCTTTTTCTTTTGCAAGGGATAATAATTTTTGCGGAAGTTTATTTTTCTGGTCAGATTCAGTATAAAAAGTCGAAAAATTCTTTCCAATGATTTCTTCTGATTTATATCCTTTTATCTTTTCAGCACCAATATTCCAGTTTTCTACTACTCCCAAATTATTCAAATATAAAATAGCGTAGTCTTGTACCTCTTCAACCATTAAGTGATAACGTTCCTCACTTTTTCTGAGAGACTCGTTTATCTGGCTAAGTTCTTTTGTTCGATTAATTACCTGATTTTCTAATTCCTGGGTAAAAGCTTTCTCTGTCTGGATATCTGTAAATGCTCCAACCCATTTTAGAATCTCATTATTTTTACCAAATATAGGTTCACCAATTGCGGTATGCCATCGGTAAATTCCTTCCTTACTCTTAATACGGACATCACATCTGTAAATTTCTCCAGTTGCCAGACTATGGTTCCACGCTTCAACATTCTGAACGTAATCCTCGGGATGAATTAAAGATTTCCATTCTTCTTCTCCGGCAGGCTGAATTCCGGCATATTCCAGCCATTTTCCTGAAGCAAATAAAGGATTTCCTTTTTCATCCGTCTCCCAGATTAATTGAGGAATACTTTCTGTTAACGAACGAAATCTTTTTTCACTTTCTTCGATTTTTTTTCTGGTTTCTACTTTTTCGGTTACATCAATTATAGTAATTTTTATTCCGGAAATGTTGTTATCACTATCACAAACCGGTGCGTATTCAAAATCGATATATAATTTATAGTCTATATCACCATCTTTCAGATAAAGTGGAGATTCTGATTCAGAATGAACTTTTCCGGTAGTGTATACTTCATTAAGTAGTTTCTCGTATTTCTGATCTTTGAGTTCAGGGAAAATTTCAAGAATCTTTTTTCCCTGAACATCACTTTCTTTTTTTCTCCAGATATTTTTCAGAAGAGTTTCATTCGCTAATTCAATAACCATATGGCGGCCTTTCAGAATAGCTTTTGGTATTGGGGACTGCATTACAAGATTGCGGAATCTTTTTTCACTTTCTTCTAATTCCTGCTGATAATTTTTAAGTGCTGTAATATCTCTTGCGGTACCAATTAATTTTTCGGGATGGTTTTCATCGTCATAAAAAACTTTTCCTTTAGCTTCTACCCAATGAACAGACTTATCATCCCAGATCAATCTTGCTTCATAATAGAGATGCCCTGAAATTATGGCTTCTTTTAAGGCTTTTTCCCTTATATGCAAATCTTCCGGATGAATATATTTTAATAGTTGTTCATAGGTTAAATTATTATACTCTCCATATCCTCCAATAATTTCCAGATATCTTTTTGAATAATGTAGTTCCTTAGTTTTTAGATTTAATTCCCAGGTACCCAGTTCGCTGGCTTCTACTATAATATTAAGGCGTTGCTCATTTTCTTCTGTTTTTTTTCTGACTTCTACTTTTTCCGTTACCTCCGTAACCGTTACAATTATTCCTGAAATTGCTCCATCAACTTCTCTTAAAGGATGGTACAGAAAATCAAAATAAAAAATATCTAATTCTCCGTTTCGGTTTATCGGAACAGGAACTTCATTTCCATGAAAAGGAATTCCGGTAAGTAAAACATTATCTAATAATACGTTTACGGCTTCTTTTACTTCCGGTAAGGAATCAAATAAGGGCCTGCCAACAAAAGTTCTTTCTTCTCTGTCTACCAATTTGAGATAAGCTTCATTGGCCATTTCGACAATATGTTCTGAACCACGTAAAATTGTAATACCAACAGGAGCTTGCTTAACGGTGTTTCTAAAACGCTTATCGCTTTCTTCTATTTCTTGTCTGGCGGTTACCTGCGGAGTGTTGTCAAGTACCCAAATAGCAACCTTGTTTACTTTACCTGCTGCATTTTTTAATGGAGCATAAACGAAACTTACATATATTTCTTCTTTTTTGCCATGTCGAACCAGCGTCATTGCTACTTCATTAACATGAAAAGGAATACCTTCATTAACGACTTTTTTCAGTGCGGGTTCATAATAAGATTTTACTTCGGAGAATGTATCCCAATAATATTTTCCTGCAATTTCTTCATACGATTTTCCGGCTACTTCTACAAAACTGTCGTTTACAATTTCGCTCACAAGGGTTTCTGCATCCAATACACAAATACCAATAGGGGATTGTAATACCATACTACGTAAATTTCCCTCACTTTCTTCTAATTTTTTCTTGGCCAGATTTAAATCCGTCAGGTCTATACCAGTATTCATCACACCATATATATTACCTTTTAAATCATATAATGGAGTAAAACTGTAATTAAAATAATAGGTACCTGATTTTCCATCCACAACCAAATCCAGAGGGGTGTTTTCAGTATGGAATGATTGTCCGGATTTATAAACACTTTTAATCTGTTCAAATACGAGTTGATTGTCGAGTTCAGGTAAAATGTCCATAAAGGATTTTCCAATGACATCATTACCTTTGCCCCAAATATTGATTATTGATTCGTTGGCAAGTTCAACAATCATTTCTTCGCCAGTATATACGGCAATAGCAAAAGGGGCATTTTCTACCAATGCTCTTATTTTGTGTTCACTTTCCTCTACTTTAGAACGTGATACTACCTGTGCCGTTACTTCTATTGCTATTGCAATGACACCAGAAATAGTACCGTTTGCTTCCCTAAGTGCCTCATATACAAAATTGATATAAATAGTTTCTGTTTTTCCATTCCGTGGCAGCTGAACAGGTCTTTCATTGGCAATGAATTTTTCTCCTGTGGTATAAACTCCTCTTAGTAATATTTCCAGTCCCTGATTTTTAGCTTCAGGGAGTCCTTCAAAAATGGGCTTATGGAGTACATCCTCAGCATTTTTTCCCCACAATTCAAGCATGTGCCCATTAGCAATTTCTATTACAAAATTTTCACCTTTAAAAATACACATAGCAGCCGGAGCCTGCAAGATGTTATTTATAAATCTTGTGTTACTTTCTTTTAATGCTTCTGTAGCTCTCTTCTTTTCTGTGGTTTCAAGAACAGTAACGAGAACTCCGCCAACTTCACCATTTTCTTTTCTGATGGGACTGTATGAAAAATCAAAATAACATTCCTCAATAAATCCATTTCTGTTTAAAGGCAACATGAAATCAGGAAAGCCAACTGCTTTTCCCTCCATTGCGTCATCAAACATCTCGCCGATGATATGCCATATTTCTGAAAATGTTTCTCTTGTACTGATTCCGAGGGCGTCCGGATGTTTTATTGAACCCAGAATAGGACGATATCCATCGTTATATATTTGTATGTAGTCATTTCCCCAGGCAATATACATTCCAAAAGGATTTTCTAACATTACCGCTACCATTGTACGAAGACTCTGGGGCCAGGTGTCAGGATTTCCCAACGAAGTTTTACCCCAGTCTTTAGAGCGGATTAATTTACCCATTTCACCACCGCCAGAGAGAAAATAATGTTCCTTATTTGTCATTCAGTAGATTTTAGGATTCAAGAACAAATTGCTCTCTTTCTGGCTGTTTTAAATTATTTTCGGGAATTAGGGTAAGTGCATTTCCGATAACTTTTTTCAATTTAGCATAATCACCAGGTTTGCGTATGTAGTAAATTGCGCCTTTCTCATACATTATATCAACAATATCCATATTAAGGGAAGTCGAAAAAATAATCACTGAAAGATGTTGCAATTTTTTATTCTGCTTTATTTCGGTCAAACATTCTAAACCATTTTTCCGGGGCATATTCAGATCCAGAAAAACAATATCAGGGAGGTTTTCTACCGGTTTATCAGATAAAAATTTCATAAGTTCAGCACCATCATTGACAGTTGAAAGAGAAAAAGGAATTAATAGTTCCTCAAGTGCTTCCTTAAAAAAATCACAATCGTCTTCATCATCATCCGCCAGTAAAAGATTATAAACCCGTGTATTCATTTTTTATATTATAAATTGAACATAGATAACAATTGCATAGTAGTGTTATTGTTATTTAAATAAATATCAGAAGAAATGACTTTATCTAAAAATTTGCATAGATTAAATATAGAATAATTATTGTAGAAATAGCCTTTTGAGGTGTACAAAAATATAGTTAAAAATGCTAAATTTTTATTTTGTAAGAATGTAATTACTCACAATAAAGCTTTTATTTTTTAAGTCATTAACATTTAATGAACTCATGATATTTATCATATTATGTGTGGTCAATGTTTTAAACATTTGTAGCTGAAATTTTTATCATAATGAAAAAAGAACAGTTACAAAATTTTTACATCCCGGTTATGGGATTGGCTTACACGATAGACAGCCCAATCAGGGTAGCGCATCTGGGTATTAACTCTGTAATTTCTATAATTGACGATGAGTTGATGGAAAAAATGAATTCTTTTTATAGCAAAAAGTTTCATTTCTCCTATAATGAAATCTCAACCAAAATTCATGATTATCGTGCAGAGCGAACCAAATCCTATCTTAACCTTGTCAGTAAAATAGTCGAACAGAAGTACCATAATTTCTGTTCAGAAATAGCCGAAAACAAACAATCACTTCTGAATTTTTTAGAAACCTTACCCCAGACATCCAATATAAAAAACAGCCTGAAAGAAATTATTTCTAAAAATGCGGATTCATTTGACATGGTGAAGAATTATATCACCCAATATTTGCATCCGGGAGCTATCGATGTGAATATCATGACTAAAGTAGATAAGACCAATTATAAAAATGGCGAGCCACTGGCACCTGTTTTTAATGATGCTCATGCCGCTTTGCGCGGCTTTGCAGAGAGCGAACTCAATTCGTCATTGATACTTTCGGCAGGAATGAACCCTTCTCTTTACAATTATATTTCGGAATTCAAAGATTTTTTCCCGGATGAAAATGGCATTTTAAAAAAGAAAATAATTCTTAAGGTAAGTGACTTTCGTTCAGCTCTTATTCAGGGGAATTATTTGGCCAAAAAAGGAATTTGGGTTTCTGAATATCGAATAGAATCCGGACTTAATTGCGGAGGACACGCTTTTGCAACTGATGGTCTTTTATTAGGGCCAATTATGGAAGAGTTCAAATTACGAAAACATGAACTCATAGCATCAGCCCATCAATTGATGACAGCCGCTTTTTCTCAAAAAGGCATTCCTGTTCCTAATCAGCCATTTGATTTAAATATTACGGTTCAGGGTGGCGTAGGGACTGCAGAAGAACATCAGTTTTTATTGGAATTTTATAACGTAAACGGAGTAGGGTGGGGCTCTCCTTTTTTATTGGTACCTGAAGCCACTTCAACAGATGAAGCCACTCGAAAACTGCTTATGGGAGCAACCGAAAAAGATTTTTACCGCAGTGCGATTTCACCATTAGGTGTCCCGTTTAATACAGTAAATGGAACAACAAACGAAGACATCAGGAATCATCGTATTGCAAAAAATAAGGCAGGCAGTTCTTGTCCTAAAAAACTTTTGGCATTGAATACTGACTATGCTAAAGAAGGAATTTGTACCGCTTCCAGAAAATACCAGCAGTTAAAATTACAGGAATTAGACAACCTGAAAGAAAACAAGAGTATTTCGTTAACGAAATGGAAAGAGAGGAGTGCCGGGATTACAGTAAAATCCTGTTTGTGTGTTGGACTTGCCAATACGGCCTATCTTGAAAATGACATTGAAATAAAAGGCGAAAAACAAGGTGTTGTTGTATGTCCTGGTCCCAATTTGGCTTATTTTGACAAGGAGGTTTCCCTGAACGAAATGACCAGACATATCAACGGATATGAATCTATTCTTGCAGAAGGTTACCGCCCAAATATGTTTATCAAAGAACTACAGCTTTATGTGGATTACTTGAAAGAGGAAATCGAAAAAACGCCCGAAGTTACCAAAAAGAATATCAAAAAATGGCAGACGTTCAAGACTAATCTATTAGAAGGTATTGCCTACTATGTTTTAACTTTTGACGAAATCACTTTTTTTAAATCAGATAAAAATATTATAAAAAGAGGACTTTTTTATTATCAGGAACAAATTAACGCTATTGAAATTCCGGGTGAATCCAATAGTTAATGACTGCATTACCATTTCTAATTCCTAAAATTACGATTATGTCAACGTCTTTAATTCAAAAATACAATGTTCCTGGTCCAAGATACACCAGTTATCCAACCGTACCTTATTGGAATGAAAGCGATTTTACGGACTTGAAATGGATTGCTTCTTTCCGGAAATCATTCGCAGAAAGTAATTCAAAAAACGGAATTAGCCTATACATTCATTTGCCTTTTTGCGAAAGTATGTGCACATTTTGCGGATGCAACAAACGTATTACCAAAAACCATTCGGTTGAAGAAACGTACATTAAAGCACTTTTAAAAGAATGGAGTTTGTACTGTAAATTACTTCCGGAAAAACCAATCATAAAAGAAATACATTTAGGCGGGGGAACTCCAACCTTTTTCTCTAAAAACAATCTGGAGCACCTTATAAACGGTATTTTTTCTTATGCCAATAAGGCTGAAAATTACGAATTTAGTTTTGAAGGACATCCTAACAATACATCCTATGAGCAACTTCATAAATTATACGATTTAGGCTTTCGCCGGGTGAGTTTTGGCGTTCAGGATTATGCTGAAAAAGTACAGAAAGCTATTCACAGAATCCAACCTTTTCATAATGTAGCCAAAGTAACTTTTTGGGCCAAGGAAATTGGATATACTTCAATTGGTCATGATTTAATATTTGGCCTTCCTTTTCAAAAAATTGAAAATATTGTTGATACTATCGAAAAAACAAACTCCTTAAAGCCAGATCGTTTGGCGTTTTACAGCTACGCTCATGTGCCTTGGATTAAAGGAAACGGGCAACGAGGATTCAATGACGAAGATATTCCAAAAGATACTGAAAAGAGACAGTTATATGAAACAGGAAAGCTTTTGCTTTCTAAAAACGGTTATCACGAAATTGGAATGGATCATTTTGCTTTAGCAACTGATAGTTTGTATAAGGCTGGTCAGAATAAGGAATTGCACCGAAATTTTATGGGATACAGTGCATCTAAAACCCAATTGATGATTGGATTGGGCGTTTCGTCTATTAGTGACAGCTGGTATGGCTTTGTCCAAAACACAAAGAATTTAGAAGATTATTATCAGATATTGGAATGGGAAAAATTACCTATTGTAAAAGGTCATATTCTTACTGATGAAGATTTAATTATCAGGAAACACATTCTGAATTTAACCTGTCAGTTTGAAACTTCCTGGAATGACAAAGCATTTTATTTTGAGGAACTTCCAAGTGTTTTAGCCGAATTAAAAGAAATGGAAAACGACAACCTGATTGTAATGGAAGAGAATAAAATCAGAATTACAGAAGCAGGAAGACCATTTGTCCGTAATATTTGTATGGCTTTTGATTTGCATTTAAAAAGAAAATCACCGGAAACCAATTTATTTTCAATGACAGTATAATACCATTTAGATTCTGTGTTGATAATTGATTTGTGAATAGTTTTTGGACTCCTGCAAGGCCGAAAAAAGACCTTGCAGGAAAAATGCAGGGCATCATAAATTGATGTTTTTAATGACAATTAGGAGTTCCCTGCACAAACAAACTCATATTGGATGGGGAAATGTAGGGGATTCCCAAACCTAAGCCTCTAAGAATAAATAAAACTCCAATAATCACTGCTACATACGGAATTGCTTTTTGAATTTTATTACGAAAAGGTAATTTTATCATTGAATTGATATAGACAACAGCGGTCATTAAAGGCACAGTTCCTAACCCGAATAACAACATATATAAAACCCCAAAAGGGGCGCTTTGCATAGCGATGGCCCCAAATAAAGCCACATACACCATTCCACAAGGCAAAAAACCATTGAGCAAACCAATTGTAAAAAGTGATTTATAGCTTCTGTTTTTAAACTGACTTCCTAAAGTCGATTTTATTCCTGAAATAACTTTATAAACAGGTTTGGAGAAATTGTATTTTGAGAATACTTTTTCAGGAATCAAGACGACTAAAATCATTGCCAGCCCAATAAAAACAGACATTTTTTGTTGTAGTCCGGCCAGAAAAAAACCTCTTCCTAATAATCCAAAAATAAAACCAATTGTAGCATAAGCTGTCAGCCGGCCTAAATGATACGTTATGATTTGGGTTGTTTTTTTGGTTTCATTCTGATGATCTACAGGCAGCATCATAGCAATTGGACCACACATTCCGATGCAGTGCAAACTACTGATAAGACCTAATATGAAAGCAGAATACAACATTTTACTTTTTATTTATTTGCACAGATTAATTAGATTAAAAATGATTTAAAAATCTGCTGAATCTGCAAAATCTGCGTGAAAATCTTGACATGCAGATTTTACGAATTTCTGCAGGTCCTAAAATTGAAAATTACTTTGAAAACTGGTTTTATCTGCGTTCATTTTTTTTAATTAACGTAAATTACCTCTTTCGAAAGATATTTTTTTTCCTGGTATTGCCATTCTATATTTACATTCCATTGCCCTTTGATTAATTTGTTTTTTGAAATTAATAAAGTAGAATTACTCAAAGCAATTGGTGTATTGAAATCAAATTTCTTGTTGGAAGGTCGGTATAATAATACATTTCCTTTTACTTTATTACTTTCAAAAGTGGCGGGAAAAACAACTTTCACTCCTTCTGAATTATAAGTAATAGAAGGTTTTTGCTGTAAATCATAGGCATTTTGAATGCGTGCCATTTCATCCTGAAAATGAGAATCGTGTTTGTAATATTCTTCCACAACCAAATCATTGTCATACTTGCTATTGGATTGTACCTGAAAAACAAAATATAAAATAAAGGTCATAAACAACCCAAAAGCAAAGACTATTCCTGTTCCCCAGTTCATTTTCATATTTGTGGATTTTATGTGTTAGTTGTCCAATATGGTATCGCCTTTTAATTATTGTTTTTGTTTCACAAAGTTTATTAGTGGCGATTTCATAATATTGTTATTTAGTTAAAACTTCTTGGTCCTAAAAAATTCGTAGTGGTGGTTTCCAGCAATTCATTACCATTGTAAACACCAATTTTTACTTTGGTTTTATCGCTTTCCAGAAGTGCTTCATTTATTTCTATGAATAAAGTTCCCTGTGAAATTCCTTCTTTTTTTATTTTAAAATGGGTATTTCCGACATTTTTGATTTCGCCTTTCTGATCCATTAATTCAAAATGAATATCGCTGTAATCTTTTATCGTTTTATTGACAATTTTATAAGTATATACATTACTGATTTTATCGCCTTTGTGTTGAAAGAGCTGGCCTGGTAGACGCAAAATAATTGCTTCAACATCAGTGCGCAAAAACAGCATTCCAACAAGAATACTCAATAAAATGAGCAAAACAGTGGTATAGCCTTTCATTCTGGCTGTGAATTTGAAAGGGGTGTTTTTCTCTATCTCATCTTCAGAGGCATATCGGATCAGGCCTTTTGGCAAACCTACAGATTCCATAATCGTATCGCATTCATCGATACAGGCAGTGCAATTGGTACATTCGAGTTGCGTTCCGTTACGAATGTCAATTCCCATTGGGCAAACGTGTACACATTGATGGCAATCGATACAATCGCCTTTTCCGGTAGTGGCCCTTTCTTCTTTCTTGTTGAATTTGGCGCGACCTGCTTCTTTTTCGCCACGCACAAAATCGTAGGCAACATTAATCGATTTATTATCTAAAAGGACACCTTGTAATCTTCCGTAGGGACAAGCGATAATACAAACCTGCTCGCGGAATGAAACAAAAACAAAATAAAAAACCGCGGTAAAAATAAGCAATGCAATAAAGTTACCCGATTGTTGAATTGGCCCTTCTTCCACCATTAAAAACAGCGTATCACTACCTACTAAATAAGCCAGAAAGATATTGGCAATTCCAAAAGAAATCAGGAAAAAAATAAACCATTTCAGTAATCTTTTTCTAATTTTTTCCCCGTTCCATTCTTGCCTGGCTAAACGGGTTTGTGCACCGCGGTCCCCATCAATCCAATATTCGATTCGGCGAAAAACCATTTCCAGAAAAATAGTCTGCGGACAAATCCAGCCACAAAAAATCCTTCCGAAAATAACCGTAAACAAAATAATGAAAACGACACCAACCAACATGGATATCACAAAAAGATAAAAATCCTGTGGCCAAAACGGAAATCCAAAAATATTAAACCGACGTTCTAAAACATTGAACATCATAAATTGGTTTCCGTTTACTTTGATGAACGGATTGGCAATTAAAATAGCCAATAACACGTAGCTAACCCATTTTCGATACTCATAGAACATACCAGATGGCTTTTTCGGAAAAATAAATTTTCGTTTACCACTTTCATCAATGGTTCCGATGGTATCTCTAAAAGCTTCGTCTGGTAAATTTGACATGATAATTATTTTTTAACTTCAGTACTTTCTGCTGGTTGGTTAGTAATTACTTCCTTTTTTGGAGAAGTTTCATCTGCCCAAATTTCACCTTCTGATTCTTTCGGGTCTTTTGGATTACTGCCTTGTAATGACAAAATATAACTGGCTACTTTTTGAATTTCTTTTGGTTTTAAAGTCCCTTTCCAGGCAATCATTCCCTTGCCATCACGTCCTCCGTTGTTTATGGTGTGAAATATCTCTTTAATTCCACCGCCTAAAATCCAATTTTTGTCAGTAAGGTTAGGACCAATTTGTCCACCGCCATCAGCTCTGTGGCAGGCGGCACAATTGGTCGTATAAATTTCTTTTCCGGCATCCAGACCTGGTGCATCGGTAAGTACAACTACTGTTTTTTCATCCATTAAATCCGGAGCTGTTTTAAGATATTCCTCAACCTCAATTTTAGCCTGGGTCATTTCTTTTTTGAGCTCCATTTCCTGATCATCTGCTCCAAAAACATCATAGCGAAAAACGTACACTACTCCAAAAATGATAGAAATATAAAATAAATAAACCCACCACGGCGGCAAATTATTATCCAATTCTTTAATGCCATCATAGTCATGGTCCATCAATAAATCGCCTTCTTTTTCAATAGGTTGTGTCCTGGTAAGCCTTTGCATGAGGTTTTTATACCAATCGCTTTCTTTTAGACTTAAGCTGTCTTCATACGCTTTTTTTGCCTTTTCTTCAGGAGTCATTAATTGATACATGACGCGACTGACAGCGGTGAGCGTAATTTCAATTGCAATCAGGACAAACAGAAATACAAATAGAAATAAGGACACCATAGGAAACTTGATAAATGCAGGGCGATCGCCTGAATCTATAAAATACTCCATCAAACCAAAACCGGTAATGAAAATCAGCGGTACTCTTAGATATACAAATACTGGAAATAATTTTTTCATTCTATTTATCTTTTGAAATTATACTACAACCCTCATCTAAAGGCATTTGGCTCAATTCCTGAATCTTCTCATTTTTATAGGAGAATACCCAAAAGCCTAAGCCTACAAAAAAGAAAAAGAAAATTAGGAGAGAAAGAATCGGGTAAATTTCTACACCCGAAATAGTCTCCATATTGTGTTTTATTTGCTCAAACATAATGTTGTTATTTAGAAGTTTCTTTTACTTTAATATCCATTCCAAGTCTTTGTATGTAAGCAATTAAGGCAACAATTTCTCTTTCGTTCATCGGTACAAATTCCTCTCCTTTGGCAGCTGCTTTTTTCTTGCTTTCTTCATAGCTTTTTACAAAATCAGGGTCATTTTCAAGATTCTTTTCTATCGAAATAGCCTGAGCTCTTAAATCCTTTAATCCATTAGCAACTTCAGCATCCGAATACGGAACACCAAGCGAAACCATAGCCTGCATTTTCTTCTGGGTCAATGAAATATCCATTGCTTCATTATCGAACAGCCATTTATAACCGGGCATTATCGAACCTGCAGAAGTACTTTGCGGGTTCCAGAAATGATTAAAATGCCAGTTGTCATTGTATTTTCCGCCTACTCGCTGTAAATCAGGGCCAGTACGTTTTGATCCCCAAAGAAATGGATGATCATAAACAAATTCTCCAGCTTTCGCCTGTGGTCCGTAACGCTCGACTTCACTTCTAAAGGGACGAACAGATTGTGAATGACAACCCACACAACCTTCACGGATGTATAAATCCCGGCCTTCTAATTCTAAAGGGGTATAAGGTTTTACACTGGCAATTGTTGGAATATTAGATTTGACCATAATCGTTGGCACAATCTGAATGATTCCTCCAATTAAAATAGCAACTGTGGCTAAAATGGTCAATTGAATTGGTTTTCTTTCTAACCAGCTATGGAATTTTTCTCCACTAATTCTACTGCTGCTGATTCTTTGTAAAGCGGGAGCCTGGGCCAATTCATCTTCTATAGTTTCACCAACTTTAACAGTCATTATGATGTTGTAAACCAGCGTAAACATTCCTATCAGATATAAAGTACCTCCAATGGCTCTCATCCAATACATTGGCATAATTTGCGTAACGGTTTCAAGGAAATTTCCATACGTTAATGTACCATCAGGATTGAACTGTTTCCACATTGAAGCCTGTAGAAAACCAGCTACATACATGGGTACGGTATATAAAATAATCCCTAAGGTCCCGATCCAGAAATGGAAATTGGCCAATTTAGTGGAGAATAATTTGCTTTTTGTCATTCTGGGAATTAGCCAGTAAATGATCCCAAAAGACATAAATCCGTTCCACGCAAGAGCGCCAACGTGTACGTGGGCAACGATCCAGTCCGTATAATGCGCAATAGCATTTACATTTTTTAAAGAAAGCATCGGGCCTTCAAAAGTGGCCATTCCATAACCTGTAATTGCTACTACGAAAAACTTCAAAACAGGTTCTTCACGCACTTTATCCCAGGCACCTCTTAGTGTTAAAAGTCCATTAATCATTCCACCCCAGGATGGAGCAATCAGCATTATAGAAAATGCAACCCCTAAATTTTGAGCCCAGTTTGGTAAAGCAGAATACAATAAATGGTGAGGCCCTGCCCAGATATAAATAAATATCAATGACCAAAAGTGAATAATCGAAAGACGATAAGAATACACCGGACGATTGGCTACTTTAGGTACAAAATAATACATCAATCCTAAAAATGGGGTTGTCAGGAAAAATGCCACCGCATTATGACCGTACCACCATTGAACTAAAGCATCCTGAACACCTGCATACACAGAATAACTTTTCCAAAGGGATACAGGGATTTCGATATTATTAAAAATATGCAAAACGGCAACGGTAACAAACGTAGCGAGGTAAAACCAAATCGCAACATACAAATGACGTTCTCTGCGGCGCAGCATAGTACCAATCATATTGATTCCCATTACTACCCAAATAAGAGCAATCGCAATATCAATAGGCCATTCTAATTCGGCATATTCCTTAGAGGAAGTATATCCTAATGGTAATGTAATCGCAGCGGCTACGATAATAAGCTGCCAGCCCCAAAAATGAAGATTACTTAAGAAATCGCTAAACATTCTGGCTTTCAGCAATCGCTGTAAAGAATAATACATTCCGGCAAAAAAGGCATTTCCCACAAAGGCAAAAATTACCGCATTGGTATGCAATGGTCTTAACCGACCATAACTAAGCCATGATATCCCATCTGTGATGTTGGGAAAAAGGTACATAACCGCTAAGGTTAATCCCACTAACATACCTACTACTCCAAAAAGAATAGTGGCATAAATGAATTTTTTTACAATTTTGTTGTCGTAATAAAACTGTTCCATTTTCATAAGTTGTTGTTTATTGTTTTTTTTCGGTTTTATGCAATTCACATATTGTCATTCGTTTTACGACGAAATTTCCGGGATGCTCATTATCATAATTATACTTGTTTTTCTTCGGTTGCTGATTGATTAGTCTGGGTGGTTATTTTGGTTTCGTCATCAAAAAGCATTCTGACAGATGGCGTATAGTCATCATCATATTGTCCCGATTTGACAGCGATTATAAAAGCAATAAAGAACCCGATTGCTACGCAAATACTGACTGAAATTAATAGATAAATGACACTCATACCTTTTTATTTATAGCAACAAAATTAGTGCGTTGCTAATTCTTAAAATATGATAATTATCATGCTGCAATGACATATTATTTATTTCTGATTAGCATAAAAATTACTCATTACAGTGACAAAACTGACGATGGTAATGGTGCTCAAAGGCATTATGATGGCGGCTACCAGCGGAAGTAAATTTCCAGTTACGGCAAAACCCAATCCGACAACATTATAAAGGAGCGAAAGCACAAAACTCATTTTGATGATTGTGATGGATTTTTGAGATAGTTTCAGGAAATAATCTAAATGTGCAAATTCGCCGGCATCCAAAATAGCATCACAGGCAGGAGAAAACACATTTACATTTTCTGAAATGGAAATCCCTACATTACTTTGTGCCAAAGCTCCGGCGTCGTTCAGTCCATCGCCAACCATCATTACATTTAATCCTTTTTCCTGTAATTGTTTGATGTAATCGAGTTTTTGTTCCGGTTTTTGATTAAAGATCAGTTCTGTGTTTTCAGGCAAAATAGTTTCCAGATTAGTCTTTTCACCATCATTATCACCTGAAAGAACTTTTATTTGATAATTTTTACTTAAATCAAAAAATAATTTTTCCAGTCCTTTTCTGTATTGGTTTTCAAAAATGAATTTGCCGTAATAGATTCCTTCAATTTTAATATGAATTGCTGTTTTTTCAATTTCTAAAGGTTCTGAAATCAAAGCATTAACAAATTCTGCCGAACCCATTTGGATAGCTTTATTATCAATGATACCCTGAATTCCCCTGCCCGTTATTTCCTGAAAGTCGTCTATTTTAATTTTTCTTGTTTCAGGTAAAAAATCATATAACATCCGGCTTAACGGATGGTTGGATGCCCGAAGCACATTTTTTATCAGAATGTTATTTTCATCAGAAAGTCCTGATTCCGGTTCCCCTCCTTTGGAGAGGTCGGGGGAGGATTCATATAGAATATTCGTTTTTTTATTGGTGGTAATGGTTCCCGTTTTATCAAAAACAATAGTGTCCACTTTTGCCAATTGCTCAATTACTAATGCATTTTTAAGGTATAATTTCTGTTTGCCCAGAATTCTTAAAATGTTTCCAAAAGTAAACGGAGCTGTAAGTGCCAATGCGCAAGGGCAAGCGACAATCAATACTGCAGTAAAAACATTAAAAGCGGTATTAGCATCTATAAAAATCCAATATCCAAAACCAGCAAATGCAATCAGCAGTAAAATTGGGGTAAAATACCGACTTATTGCATCTGTTATGGTTTTGTGTTTTTGGAGCACTTTCTTCTGAAAAATTTCATTGCTCCATAACTGCGTCAGGTAACTTTGTGAAACCGAATGAAGGACTTCCATTTCGATAACTTTCCCAATTTGCTTTCCTCCGGCAAATACTTTATCGCCAGATTTTTTGGTAATCGGAACCGCTTCACCAGTTACAAAACTATAATCGATTTCGGCTTTTTCGCTTATTAAAATTCCATCAACCGGAATCAATTCCTGATTGCGAATCAGCAATCGGTTTCCTTTTTCAATGTCATAAACCGGAACACTTTCTTCGGTGGTATCTGTATTAATTCGGGTAACAGCAATTGGGAAATACGATTTAAAATCTCTTTCAAAACTTAAAAAACTATAGGTTTTAATCTGAAACATTTTTCCCAATAGCATAAAGAAGATTAGTCCGGTAAGGCTGTCAAAAAAGCCGGGACCGTAATCCATTATAATATCAAAAGTACTGCGGACAAACATGACGATAATTCCCAAAGCAATCGGAATATCAATATTCAGCATTCCCGATTTAATGCTTTTATAGGCTGAAACATAGTAGTCTTTGGCAGAATAGATAAAACTGGGTAAAGAAAGAATAAAAATTAAAGCCCTGAAAAAAGGTTTGTAATTGTCCAGCCAGAATTCTTTGATTTCAAAATATTCGGGAAACGAAAGCAGCATAATATTTCCAAAACAAAAAAAGGCAACGCCCAGTTTATAGGTCAGGCTTCGGTCAATATTTTTTTTGCCTGTTTCGTAATTTTCCAGACTAATATATGGCTCATAGCCAATAGAACTCAATAAATAAACAATTTCCTTAAGTGAAATCTTGTCGGAATCGAAAGTGATCCGTACTCTTTTTTCTGGAAAATTAACTTGTGAAACGCTGATTCCGGTTTGAATTTTATTTAGATTTTCGAGAATCCAGATACAGGAACTACAATGAATATGTGGAATATTTAATGAAACTATAGCTGTATTGCCTTCCTGAAACTCCAGTAATTTTGAAAGGATTGCCTCGTTGTCTAAAAAATCATATTTGCCATGAATATCCTGCGGTGTTGCTCCCGGAGATTTTTCAAAGTCATAATAACAGGTTAAATCATGAATACTGAAAATTTCATAGACCGTTTTGCAACCGTTACAACAAAACTTTTTTTGGTCAAAAGTAATTTCTTCATTTTTAGGAATGGTTAATCCACAGTGAAAACAACTTTGCTCACTCATAACTTTGTTTTTTGTACCTTACAAAGGTTATAATTTGCAAAAGGCTATACTATGACATTTATCATATCGCTATAAATTAAAATAAACGGTTTTTTTTTTTATGTAGAAAGATTATTTTCTATATATTTTTCAGCCTTCATTAAGCGTATCAACTTGAATTATATCTAATTTTGCAACAAACAATTTTACTATGAACAAATGTGACCAATGTATCGTAAGGCAGCTTAGTTCTCTAAAAGCGCTTAATAAAGAAGAAGTCATACAATTAGCCAATAGTAAAACCACTCATATCATAAAAAAAGGAGAGGCCATTTTTGAAGAAGGTGAGGTAACCAATGGTGTTTTCTGTGTTAAGGATGGTATTGGTAAGCTTTCTAAATTAAGTGCTAACGGAAAAGATCAGATTGTTAAATTGGTAAAATCTGGGGAACTTCTGGGACAACGCTCTATGATTAGCAATGAGCCGGCTAACTTATCTGCCAAAGCTGTTGCCGATATGGAAGTTTGTTTTATTCCTAAAAGCGAAATCCTTCATTTCTTTAATACCAACAATCAGTTTTCGATGAATCTGATGCAATCGGTTTGTGAGGATTTGAAAAAATCTGACGATCACATGGTGGATATGACTCAAAAGACAGTAAAAGAAAGACTAGCTGAAACCTTATTATATTTAAACGATACGTTTGGGGTTAATGAGGAAAACGCGTTAAATGTTCAGCTCTCCAGGGAAGAACTTGCCGGAATGATTGGAACCGCTACTGAAAGCTGTATCCGTCTCTTATCCGATTTTAATAAATCAGGACTGATTGAATTAAAAGGAAAGAAAATTATACTGAAAGATATAAAAAGACTAAAGCTTGAAGCAAATTAATTGCAGTCAAAAATTAACTTTTATTTATGTAAATCGTTGTACGTATTTGGTATTTAGGTAGTTATGTTGTTGTGGAACGGGTAATTGTATAAATTTAACTTAAAATTATGTAAATTTTTATTATCGAATTTTTAGAAATTTGGTTTCAATAACATAAACAGATATTCTTTTAAAATTATTGTTATTTGAATCTGGACCAAATTGCAATACAATAAAAAGTCATTGAGATTGTTGTTAACTAATACGATAAGTAACTATTTATAAATTTAATTACCAAAACGATGAAAAATATAACCTACATTTCGTTTTTTTCGAGCGTACTGTTTACTTTGTTCAGCTGCTCAAATGATAAAGATCCAATTGCGGATCCAGGCACCGTTACGGACCCTGTTGAAACGACAGACCCAAATACCAGCTATGAACCGGCATTTGCAGGGCAAACCCGTAGTAGTGGCCTTCAGACCAATACCAGCTACGAAGGAAAAGTTATTACTACAGCCTTAAGCAGTCCGTGGGGAGTAAAATGTCTTCCGGATGGCAGACTTATAATTACTGAAAAATCAG
This sequence comes from Flavobacterium piscis, assembly GCF_031457575.1. Lineage (GTDB taxonomy): Bacteria > Bacteroidota > Bacteroidia > Flavobacteriales > Flavobacteriaceae > Flavobacterium > Flavobacterium piscis_A. The sequence goes on from NZ_JAVDWQ010000014.1 coordinate 29,889, forward strand.
GGCAGTTACGAATAGTAAAAACATCAGGAGAAATTAGCACTGCCATTACTGGTGTTCCGGCTGTTAATGCTTCGGGTCAGGGAGGATTATTAGGGTTATGCCTTGATCCTGAATTTGCAACTAATAAAATGATTTACTGGGTATTTTCAGAAGTAGTAGCAGGTGGAAATATTACAGCTGTTGCTAAAGGTAAGTTATCTGATGATGAGAAAACAATTGAAGGGGCAACGGTAATTTTTAGGTCTACTCCTGCAAATGCAAGTAATCTTCATTATGGAGGGCGTATTCTTTTTGATAAAAATGGCAGCCTGATGATTAGCACCGGAGAACGTTCTGTGATTGAAACCAGACCATTGGCACAATCCCTTGTCGGAAGTCTTGGAAAAGTTGTCAGAATCAATAAAGAGGGCCAGCCGGCTACTGGTAACCCTGTTTTTAACGAAACTGGCGCACTACCTGAATTATACACATACGGGCATAGAAATCCACAAGGATTGGCACTGCATCCTGTTACTGGCGAAGTTTGGCTTAGCGAACATGGGCCAAGAGGTGGTGACGAAATCAATCGTTTAATTGCAGGAACTAATTATGGATGGCCTGTTATTACTTATGGTATTGAATATAATGGAGCAGTGATAGGTGGAGGAATTCAGCAGCAAGAAGGTATGGAACAGCCGGTATATTATTGGGATCCTGTTATATCGCCAAGCGGCATGACATTCTATAGCGGTAATCGTGTACCGGAATGGGAAAATAATCTTTTTATAGGGGCATTAAGCGGTAAACATATTGTACGTCTTGCTATTAACAATAATCGTGTTGTGGGTGAGGAAAGACTTTTTGCTCAGGAAAATCAACGATTTAGAGATATTACTCAAGGTAATGATGGGGCTTTATATGCTGTTACTGATGAAGGAAGACTTTATAAAATTGATAAAAAATAATATTCATCATTCTTTAGATAGTAGTAAACTTTTGATGAAATTTAAGAGTGATGGCGCCAACACAGCGCCATCATTTTTTTTAATACACTTTATGTTTATAATTTCTTCTGTAGTGTTTTTGCTGTTTCCGCCAATTTTTTCCACATTTCTATTTTCTGCGTGAGACTCAATCCGGCATTTAAACCGCTTGTTGAGGGCAGGATGTGATACGTTATTCCATCATTAGGGTTTGCATATTTCCCGAAAAACTTTGCAGCAGTTTTACTTTCAAAAAAGATATGCCTGATATTGGGATATTGCAGGTGTAAATTTTCAAAGTCATTAGCACACTCGTTTTTAATTTTAGAATCACTGCTTCCTTCTCTTACACATGAAGCCAGAACATTCCATAATGCAATACGATGTTTTTTCAGTAATTCTTTACGTTCTTCATAGTTGGTGTTATAGCTTTCTCCAAATATATTAAATATTATTTTCCAGAAATGATTTCCTTTATTTCCGTAATACTGTTGTCTGGCAATAGACTGGTCTCCAGGCATAGTTCCGAGAATTAATATTTTGCTGTGACTGTCTATTAGTGGTGGCAAGGCAAATTTTTGCATGATATAAATTAATTACAAAAACATCTGCACAAAGTACAGATGTTTTTGTAAAAATGAAAATAAGTAAATTTTTATTGGTCTCAGATAGAAGTTGACTATTAACTTTTATGCATTTTGCTTTAGCTACTAAAAAATATCAGCCACGAATTACACGAATTAATTTGTAAAAATTCGTAGCTGATAAATTGTTAAAAACCTTGCAGGCTTTCAGTCCGAAAAAGGAGAGTTTACTCAGCAGCAACAGTATTCACACTGTTTAATGCAACATCATTCAAAATGCAATCTGCCTCTTTTTCTTCTGCCAGAGTTTGTGTCAGTAATTTTGCTGCGTCATTTTCACCTAATGCTTTTGCAAAGGCACATAAAGTACCATAAGTTGCAATTTCATAATGCTCAATTTTTTGTGATGCTGCAATAATACCTGCATCTCTCACTGCTCCCGGAGTAGTCTCTTCAAGAATACCATCGCCTTCTTTTAACAATCCGGCCATCGCTTCACATTTTTTTCCTGCTGCTTTTTCTCCCAGTAAATCAAAAACTTTTTCAAGTCTTGCAACCTGGTTTTGAGTAATGGCAAGATGCTCTAAAATAGCACATGCAAGACCAGGAGCTGTAGCATTTGCGGCCATCTTTGGTAAGGCACCCACTAATGCATTTTCGGCCCAGTAAATGTCTTTTAGATTGTCAATAAACAAATCTTTTAAATCTGCAGCTGCGCCAGCTGCGGGTGCTACAAAATTATCTTTATTGCTTTTTGGATTTGCTGACATAACTTTGTTTTCAGTAGGTTTTTCTGAATTTTTCATATCCTTTATTTTTTGAATGTTAATTGTATAAGTTGGTTTCACGTTCCCAGAAACGATGTTCGCCCATGGCGGCAATAAACTGTTGCGCAAATGAATTGGTTGCAGCTTCTCCGGATAATATAAGCCCTCCGTCATCATTACTGAGTTTAGAAGCAAATGCTGTTTCGTTCAATATTTCTATAGCTTCACCATCAGCACCAATAACTTTGCAATGTTTATAAGCATCATTCAGGAATTCCATTACATCATCATTTTCTGTTAAAGCATTCACGCCTAATCCATGTGGAAGGTAAACTGCATCAAATAAAACCGATGATGCGGTTAGGAAACTAAAATCAGCAGCAAGTGCTCCATCAGAATCCGTAAGAACAGATCCTAAATGTGGTGCAATTACAAAACCTTTGGCATCTTCTTTTATAAGGGCACTTTTAATATTCGTTACTGCGGCTTCAGAAACGCCATCGGCACAAATAATAGCAACCTTTCGGGAAGCAATCGTTGGGGAATTAGTTGGGTTTTTAAGCATTGAAAGGGCATCAGAATTGGCAACAGAAGATTCAACTGTTTTGGGCTCCTGATTCCCCATTTCATTTTCCGGTGAGACACCTTGATTTATAGGTGTTTCAAGTACCGGAGGAACAGTAGCTCCAAGTCCTAAGGCCACTTTTTCAGCCAATTGCATATCTATTTGAGATAGAAGTCCCAACATTCTTACCCGGATAGCTGTCGTTTCTACTTTACCAAGCTCAAAACGCAAAGCTTTTACGATATGGCTTTTTTCGACATCTGTCTGACTGTTAAAGAATAATTTTGCCTGGCCAAAGTGATCCGCAAAACTTTCGCTTCTTTCTCTTACCTTATGGGCATCAACACGTTCGTTAAAACTTGAAAATCCGCCTTCGGCAATTTTAGCCTGATAAGGACAGCCTCCGCCAAGTGAATTAGGATGGTAACTTACGCGGCCAATATTGATTTCCTGGCGCATGTGTCCGTCACGTTGGTTGTTATGTACCGGAGCAACACTTCTGTTAATTGGAATTTCATGAAAATTAGGACTTCCCAATCTTGAAAGTTGTGTATCAGTATAAGAAAATAACCTTCCCTGAAGTAACGGATCATTTGAAAAATCAATTCCGGGCACAACATGTCCGGGGTGAAAAGCGATTTGTTCTGTTTCTGCAAAGAAATTATCCGGATTTTTGTTCAGTACCATTCTTCCCACAATGGTAACAGGCACTAATTCTTCAGGAACAATTTTCGTTGGGTCCAGTAAATCGAATTCATATTTATGTTCGTCTTCTGCAGGAATTATTTGCACACCCAATTCCCATTCCGGAAAATTACCCATTTCGATAGCTTCCCATAAATCTTCCCTATGGAAATCCGGATTTTTTCCTGAAATTTTCTGAGCTTCATCCCAGACAACAGCGTGGGTTCCTAATTTAGGTTTCCAGTGGAATTTTACAAAAGTAGATTCATTTGCTTCATTGATTAATCTGAAAGTGTGAACTCCAAATCCTTCCATCATACGATAACTTCTCGGAATCGCACGGTCAGACATCGTCCACATAATCATGTGCAAAGATTCCGGCATTAGGGAAATGAAGTCCCAAAATGTATCATGTGCAGATGCTGCCTGTGGCATTTCGTTGTGAGGTTCAGGTTTTACGGCATGAACAAGATCCGGGAATTTTGAAGCATCCTGAATAAAAAATATCGGAATATTATTTCCAACCAAATCATAAATGCCTTCCTGTGTATAAAACTTAACAGCAAACCCTCTTACGTCCCTTGCCAAATCAGTAGAACCCCGTGATCCTGCTACTGTCGAAAATCGTGCAAAAACAGGCGTTTTTAATCCGGCTTCTTTTAAAAATCCGGCTTTTGTTAATTCTGGTATCGGGTTGGTTACTTCAAAGAAACCATGGGCTCCGGATCCGCGCGCATGTACAATTCTTTCCGGGATTCTTTCATGGTCAAAGTGTGTGATTTTTTCTCTTAAGATGAAATCTTCGAGTAGGGAAGGTCCGCGTTCGCCAGCTTTTAGTGAATTATTATCATCGTTGATGCGAACACCCTGATCGGTAGTCAGGAACTTGTTGGTTCCATCTGATTTGTTTATCGACAAATCACGCTGTTTTTCGTCTTGAAAATTTTTCATGTAATAAATATTTTTGATTAAATGTTTGAAGTTGAAAGGAATTTCTAATAATATATTTAATTATTACTATCAGATATTGAGTGAGTTATGAGTTAAATCCCTAGTTATTCAAATTTAAATTATGTGATTGCCAAGCTTTTTATAAGATTAATTTTAAACATTGTACAATTACCATTACATATAATTTTTCTATCATATCAAATCAATTCCTGTAATTCCTGAAATCAAATTGTTTTAAATTATTATATTATCTGCAAATGGGGTCTTATCTGTAATGTCACAATATCACATCTTTTAGGTTGCGACAAACAGAATACAACGCTCATGGCAATATCTTCTGCTTCCAGCATCTCCATTTTATCTATTTTTTCCTGATGCTCTTCCCTGGTACCTGATTGCATATCGCTGGTTACCGCTCCGGGTTCGATAAGTGATACCTTAATTCCCAACGGATTAATTTCTTTACGGAGCGAAGTGCTAAAGGCTCTTATCGCCGCTTTGGTTGCCACATAAATAGTACTTGTTGGGCTCTTGGTTTCTGCACTCATGGATCCGATATTGATGATATGACCCGATTTTTGCTCTTTCATTCTGGAAACGGCTTCCTCGGCAAAGGCCAGATATCCGGTAATATTGGTATCAATTACATATTTGTAATCCTCAAAAATGCTCTCTGTGATACCGTCAGCCGGCAGGGCAGCGTTATTAATCAGAATATCAATTCCGCCAAGCTCACTTTCAACCATTTTCAATATCTTTTGAATATCCTCTTTAATAGTTACATCTCCTGGCGTACCATAAATTTCGCCTTCCGGATATTTTTCCTTGATTTCATTAATGGCGCATTCAAAATCTTCAACATTTCTTCCGAAAATAAAAACGCGTCCACCCAGGGAAACCAGCAATTCTGCTGTAACTTTCCCAATGCCGGTAGTACCACCGGTAATAATAATTCTTTTTTGATCGATGTTTTGTCCAAAATATTCTGATAACTGCTTCATAATGTGTTTGTTTTTAGATGATTAAAATTATTTCTGCAACAGCTTATTGCTTTTTTATTTCCATTGAATTTTGATTGTACCTTTTCCGCTAATTTTATATTCGTGTATTTTGGTGTTTTTTTTGAATGCTTTAAGCATTTCATCATCCTGAAATACTTTTATTTCCTTGCTAATTTTAGCAACCTTAATCAGTTTTAAATTGCAGGACATGTCTTTATCCCCGTCAGGATTTATTGTCAATGAATTGCCTCTCTTGGTATATTGCATAATAGGATAATCGATAAAAAGGAGAAAATCGTCATCGATTTTGATGTATTGTCTTGGTACAATTCCAAATGGCATTCCCGCACCATAAACTTCCTGGCCAACCTGACCACTTTGTTCCCACCCGTTATATAAATCCTCTAAAGGCACCCACAAATCAGATTGTAATTCTCCGGTTTTTACTTCTTCTGAAAGCATTTCTTTTGGCAGCATCGGCGGATAATAATAGGCAATTCTGCTAATGGCATATTTAATGAACTCCGGAATCAGGGTTTTTAGCGATGGCAGAATAGCAATATCCTTCGCCTGAATAAAATATTCTGTTAATGCAGCGTAGACTTCTAATTCTTCATATGCGGCAGTATAGGGTGCATCATTGAGCGGAAAAATAGAAAAGAAATTAGTGTAATTTTTACCGTAGCCATATTTGCAATCATAAAGCTGTATGTTTTTAAATAATCCGGTAAGGCAGGTGTAGCTTATCTCCAGATATAATTTTTTATGGGTAATTTTATATAATTCTAATAATGCCCCAGCCGCAAAAGCAGTATTATTGGCCTGATATAAAATTTCAACGCCCAGTGCTGCTAATTTTTTTGCTGCTTTTTCTGCTTCGTTTAAAAAGCGTTTTTCTTTGGTTAATTTAAAGACAAGCAACATTAAATGTGCGTAAGCACCTGGCACATCCCTTTCTCCTCCAGCACCCGGAGCTGTTTCTTTTTTAATTATTTCAAGGGTTTCCATATCATAAAATACAGGCCATACATATTTAAAATGATGTGCGACTTTTATAACATAATCAATGGAATCCAATACCAGCTTCTCTGCTGTTTTGTCTCCATGTAAAGCCAGTCTTGCCAAATTCATTAAGGGATGATGTAAATACCAGGAATCCATCACCATTTCCTTTTTTTGTTCTTCAGACTGATCCAGTTTTTCGGACAGTGCGGGAAGCCATCTATTAATGCAATTTATTTTAGGATCATAAAAAGCAGGCAATCCGTTAATTAAATCATTGTAAAGCGGCTGTTTTTTGCCACTCCACTTTTCAAATTCCTTAAATGGAGCTAATACTGCAAGCTGGACCATACTTTCAGCAGGTGTATCGTAGTCGCATAGATAGGCATTGAGATACGCAATCCCATTAGTTTGTGTCCATGCACCTTTGTTATGATTTAAATCCCTTAAAACATTTTGAGCGATATCAGGCCAATTGTGATATTCAATTCTTGGCTGCGGAAGCACTTTGTATATCTTAACAAGATTATCCAGAAAATGTTCACAAATTGCCGAAGTTTCCTCAATTATTTCAGCCATCAGTATTACATAAGTATCAGATATCATAAAAGATCTGCCTGAGGGAAGAGGCAGTTTATCCGTGGTTGGCAGTTGAAATCCAATTTCCGGCCAGCTACCCCCAACTGTGTTTTTTGATTCAGTTTGGGTGGCTTCGCAATATTCAGATAATGAAGTAAGGTTTTGAAAATAAAAAAACGATCCTGTTTGTGGTTTTGTAATGCTTGCAAACAATAATCCTGAGCGGGATCCAAATTGCTCGATATGAATTTTTCCATTTGTATTTTCAACACTGCCATTTTGCGTCAACGGTATAATATCACGTGGCCAAAACGGAATCATGAGTGGCCTATTTGCAGTAAAGGAGGTTGTATAATGCAATAGGGGTGTAGTACCATCCGGAAAGTTAATCCGAACTTCGTAGTTTCCAAGCCTGGAGTTTAGTACAATTACAATAGTATCTTCATCCTCAAAAAGATTAACCACTTCAAAACAGCTGTTCATACCAAATGCAGCACGAAAAGCTATTTTTCCATTACCGGGTAAAAGCACTATTATCCATAACGAATCGCCTGTATTATAAACCTGGTAGGTGTAGTCAAGATTTTTTTTTTCTAAAAGTACTTCACTATTTTCAATGTCTGCCTGCGCAGTTGAGCTCCAGGGTGTAACTGTATTCATAATGATAAGTTTAGATTATAAGAATTTTTTATATTGATAATTGAGCTTACATTATTCTCCTGTCTGCATATGGGGAGCATCAACTGGTTTTGATTGTGAAGAGCCAATCTGTCGTAAATAAACAGAAAGTATGACAATGGCAAAAACGGAAAGAAATTCACTCTGCCAGTTTTGAAAAGATTCAAACCAAAACCTGGAATCTCCTATATAGCCGGATGCGGATTCCAATGGCAATCCTTTTAATGCTAATTGCTCATTTTCATCCTTTAGGCTTCCGTAAAAATGAGCAATAAATGAGGCCAGAAACAATAGTAACAATACTATGGTAAGTGAATATTTGTAGAGCAAAAGTATAAAGCCCCCTTTTTTGACGGGCCATGGTGCATCTTTTCGGGCAGGCGAGGGGGCTCTGTCGACTTCTTCCTGTTTATCAAGGTCTTTTGATTCCGATGAACCTTTCTGCATTAGAAAAATGGTAAACACAACAAGCAATGCCATTTGTAGAAATTCACTTTCCCAATTTTCAAAAGTAGCCTGAATAAAGTGCCCCGAAACCAGATAGGAAGAAAGGTTTATAGCTGTACTGCCATCTTCAATAAGTTCTTTGTTGTGTTCCTGAAAACCAAAAATTATCTGACCCATCATTGCTCCTGCAAATAAGAGTAAGAAGCAGATACATAATCCGTTGTTACGTAGAAATGTTTTCATGTTTGTCAAATTTTCTAACAAATTTGGCAAACATTACCTATATCTATATTATATAATTTACTACAGCCTTTATATAATTTATAAGTCATCTGTACAATAAAAAAATCCTTTTTATATAGCAGTAAAGAGAATTCTCTAACATATTTCAATTCCCTGAAGTTGAAGACTGCAGAGATTTAGATTAATCGGGGATGTATATATTAAATGTTGCACCTTCTATTGGTGCGCTTGCAGCAGTAATTATTCTGTTATGGTTTTCCATAATTTTTTAACAATAGCAGTTCATATTGGCCGTTAAAAAATAATAGGGACGTGTTTGAGTTTTTCGCTTTGGCGAATTAATTCAGCTGTTTCAAAACCGTCCATAAGATTGACCGGTTTTGAAATATAATCTGATGCCCCGGATTCTATTTTCAAATACTTTCTAGTTGACCTTAAAATATGACAATCACAGTTTTTCTGTTTAAGTTTTTTGTCCGTATTTGTTGGAACAAATAAAACAAATATCTTTACACCACAGGTTCTATATTTCTTAATTAATAATTATTTTTCAATGTCTACAAAATATTTTATTTTTTTTATTTTAGTACCATTATTTTTTTCCTGTGAAAATGATGATGATGCTCTTGTTATTGACACAAACGTTACCGATCCTGTTTTGATTGAAATCAATAAATTAAGAGTTACAGGATGTAAGTGCGGCGATGAAGATATGCCGCCTGTTCCTGAATTGGTAAGCAACTCAATATTAGCCCAGACAGCGATCAATCATGCCCATGATATGAATGTCCGCAATTATTTTTCTCATATATCCCCGGAAGGGACAAGTCCGATACAAAGAGCCAGTGCATCAGGTTATACCGGTAACTATGTAGGAGAAGTGATTGCCCGCAATTATGATACTCCTGTTGATGTTGTAATTGGCTGGAAGAACAGTACAGATCATTGCAAAGCCATGATGAGCAGTGATTATATCGAAATGGGCGCAGGAAAATCTGATAAGGTGTGGGTTGCTAACTTAGGAAAATAAATCTGGTTCTGATTTCTCTTGGAAAAAATAAAGCTTTTCAGGGAAACAATTAAGTAGTGTTTTATAACCGTAATAATCATTTTATTGGCTATAAAAAGATCCAATTATAGTTTTTTGTGGCATCTGCATCATTGCAGTCAAATCCTTTTGTGGAAGTTTTGTATGTGCCGCCATGGTCATCTATATCAGCAACAATTTCAGAATGCCAACCATCATTATCGTTGTCAAAGAACGTAACCAATTTAGCAAAAAAAACAACTTTTTAAAAAAAACCTTTCATAGTTTTTAAACTCTGAAAGGGTTTGTGGTTTGCTCAACTTTGTGGGCACAGAATGCAATTCCGCTATCTGTATAAATGCAACAGTCCAAACAAGCTTATTCTGGGGTAGCGGACATGTTGGAGTTTGACTTGAGGTTTTTAAATTCTAGCTTATTATTTGAAATATTAGTAAATTCTAGACAAAAGCCCTTAGCAACAAAATACTTTCCTGAATTTGAATTTCCAACGTTACTTTGTATAAATTTATTGGGGCCACATTGGCTTAAGTCATCAACCAAGTAATATTCATCCTCGCCAACAATGATTTCATTAGAATAAGTTATCATTTTGGTGTTGGTAAAAATAATTTTATATGTGTGATCTTCTACTCCATCAATAATCCAGGTTTTTGACATAAGAATTTCTTTGGCATTTGAAGGTATATTGGATTGAGCTACACATCCAAAGCCTGTAATTATATACAAAAATACTACTATTAAATTTTTCATGTTTTTCATTATCTATGTTTTTTTATTGTTACTACATAATTTTTAGGGAAATTTGAGGGAGAGGATTCTCTTAAGCTTCCATAAATTGGATCCATATAAATATAATCGCCATTGGGGTGATGTGGAAAGTATTGTTACCAGCGTCAAGATTCGTCAGCAAGAAATTACCCGCATCAATTGCTTGGGTTATCCCAACAAAAGCAGTTGTTTCAAAAAAATTACTTGCAAAAATTGTCATTTTACTATAATCTACGCCCTCAAACGTAATGTTAACTCCAAATTGATCAAAATAGTATTGTTCAAATTTTTCTCTTGAAGTATTCTTTCCAAAAATCTTAGCTAAATATTCCATTCCAACTGAGGCGCAAGTACTTAGTATTTGTGCTGGTATGGTTGTCGGAATATTCGGTTTTGCAAATTTATCATTTGCTTGAGGAACATATGCGCTTCCTTGTTGCTGAGTACTGCCCCCAATAGTATAGCAATTTATGGTAAAATAAGGATTAGTATCATCACAATCCGGTCCTTTTGTCATGACGTCTGTCCAGTTTCCCGGTGTAGTAGGTTTAGTTGTACTTGTTTGCACCTCTGCGAAATAACCATCGAAGGCGTTGTCCAGAAACCAGTATTATTGTTCTTTTTCTCAATAAAAACCCACAGCTTTTTACGGCTGTGGGTTTTGCTTTAAATTAGAAAAACTTTTACTGCTTGGTTAAATATATTGCCTTTTCTCTTGGAAAAGTTAAGGGCTTGTTTGGGAAATAATTAGGTGGGTCACCGAAAATCACCTTTGGTTCCGGATAGAACAAGAATCTCATTTTACCATTATAAATGTCTAACAAAATATCCCCGTCGTTTTTAAGGTTGTTGTCCGTTCCTCTAAAAGATAATTTGTAACTGCCTTCTTCAGTAAAACCTAATCCTTTAATCACATAAGAATTATTATCTGCTAAAGTTTTGGTAGTTACAAGCACCTTACCATTGCTGTCGGTAATTTTATAGCGTACCAATAGCGCATCATATTTAAACATGCGCACATGCATGTCAAAACTGCTTGTAACTTTTGTCACAATAAATTCATACGTATTATTGTCATCAGTACCTTTCCATGTTCCTACATATTTATTAAATGTACCATTAATGTCCTTTACATAATCGGGAAATTGTCCCTCCTCTGTAGTATTTTTATACTTTTCATATTCTTCTATTGACATTATGATCTGTGCTTTGCAATACAGACTGCTTAATATCATAAATAGTATTATTACTGTTCTTTTCATGTTATTTTATTTTTAAAATTATTTACAAGGCGTATTTACTGGTGAAATTTTAGTTCCATTAGAAGTAACTCCTATTTTTGTTGGGGTTGTTCCAGGAGTTGTTTTGAATAGCACTATGCCCGGAATTTTTATTTCTAATTCGAGAAAAGCTGCAAAAGCACTTGCGATGCCTCCATAAGCTCTAGGATTGTTTAACATTAATCCATAAGCACCTGCAACTGCATTTATATCTATCGATTTCCCTTTTATATCATCGTAAATGCCTTCGTATTTTAGTGTATATACATTGCCATTTTTATCAGAGAAAGTAGAAAAACACATCTGCTATAGCCGCGCCATTAGAAGCTGTATTGTTTAGCATCATTACAAAAGTTCTTAGATCTTCCCGGGAAAACATCTGAATGAATTTTTTTGTTTCCGGATTACCGTTAGCGTCTATGGTTCTACGTGGCGATGTATGGTCATGTATGATTCCGTACAATTCACTGTCATTGGGAAAATCTAAATCACCAAAAGAATCGTTCGTACCTGCTTCATAATCGCTGGCGCCTTTTGCTATGCAATAACCATATTCTTTTGTACTGTCGGTCTTGGCTTTTTCTATAACGAATGCGAGTTTTTCTTTGTACTTAATATCCTCATTTAGTTTCTTTAGTGTTTCACACGGATCAGGCGGCACATCCGGCACACACTCACATTTTACCAAACTATAACCAGCAGAACAAACTGTTTTATTGGTGCATGGAGTTGGCGTTGCAACACTACAAACACTATTATCCGCACTAGCCACAGCATCATTACAATCGGGGCCTTTTGTCATGACGTCTGTCCAGTTTCCCGGTGTAGTAGGTTTAGTTGTACTTGTTTGCACCTCTGCGAAATAACCATCTCTGTCGTTGTCCAGAAACCAGCCTTTCAGAGGGAGATTGCCGCTGCAATCAGTGGTTTTTGTGGCATCTTTGTCATCGCAATCCAGTCCCTTTGTGGAAGAATTCCAAAACGTACCAGGGTGGCGCGCCTTATCTTGGGTGTAGCTATGGTAGCCGTCGCCGTCGAAGTCCATATACCAGGTGTAGGTTATTTGTGCTGTACTAATAACCGTTACAGGACTGGTATTAGGCAAAATAGTTATGCCTGCTGATACTCCTGATTCATTTATATAATTAGCTTGCCCTGTAGGAAAGCCACTAGCATCATAAGTAAAAGGAGTTGTTGTTGTACCTGTACTTCCTGGACTACCGGAACCTCCTGTTGTTGTCGCACTGCTGCTTTGATAATTAGTAATTCTATAGTACATTCCTACTGTATATCTGCCGTCACTGCTATTAGGGGTAAAATAATGCATGTCATGCCCCTTCTTATCTGTTAGTATAAATATCGTTCCTGTATGTTTTTTACCATCAGATGTTGTAACAACATAATTGGCTTTATATTTAAAACCAAACTTCTCGTCTATCAAAACTTGTCTGTACGCATCAAATTGTTTTTTTGTCATTGGTTTTTCACCATACTTTGCAGTACTCGAAGCAGGAGATCCTCCTTGTGCCTGTGCATCCGCTATTGCTATTGCTTCTGCTCTTGCAAGTGCTTCTGCTTTTAATTTCGCAACTGCTTCGGCCATTGCCCTTTGCCCTTGACCGTCTTCTATTTGTTGCAACCAGGCTCTATAAGCCAGATCTGCAGCGTTTGCACGAACAACAACCTCATTTAGGGCCCCTCCGTTCGTAGTCTGTGCATATCCCATCATAGTACCCAATATTGCTATAATACAAATATACCGTTTTATACTTTTTTGCATCCTTTTTATTGTTTTATTAAGATTCGGGAATAGATCTGGCTGCCTACTGCAACCTTCACGATATACATTCCGGCTTTAAGTTTGGCTCCGTCCAGCGTGTAGTGGTGTTCTCCGGCGGTTTGCATAATGCCCGCCTCCAGGGTTATGGGTGCGGGGTTTCCGGTAAGGTCATATACGTTTACGCTTACCATGGCAGCTGTATCGAGGGTGTAGGCTATCAGGGCATCATTTACAAACGGGTTGGGGTACAGGGCAATAAACTGGTCTTTTTGCTGGCTTAGGGCCAGAAGTTCGCTATCGGTCAGTTCTTCGTCATCGCCCTCTTCCAATTGTTTCAGGATAATGCGCATCGGCGGTCCCGGCTCTTTCAATATTGGGTTATAGGTTTCGAGATTGCCTGTCAGGTAGGTCTTTTTGTTGATGGTTTTAAACTCCACCTGGGTCGACAGCACCTGCCAGTCTATGGTTTTTATGTTGGCATCGTCGCTGAAGGGCCAGTCAAAAATCATCTTCAATTGGTCAAAATACAATGTATTATCCTCCCATATTGCGGTGGACCCGGTCGTGGTTTTGTTGATTTCCCATTTGGAGTTTACCTTGTCTTTTTGTTCAGCGAACTCACACTGCAGCGGCAGCACCTGCATGATTTGTTTGCCCGACCATTCCAGTTCTATCAATTTGCCTTTCCATTTACCGTTCAGGTGTTTGGTCTTAAGTGTCTTGCCGTGAACTTGTTTGTCTTCCCATGTGCCGTTTACGATTTTGTCTTTAAGGTTTAGTCTATAGATTTGCGGTCCTGGTGTTTCGATGGTCAATTTCTCAATAACCCCTTGTGCAATGGCAGTATTTTTAGGTGTTTCTGTTTCTTTGAGTTGGTTGTCGGTTGCGGCATCTGCCTTTTCCATGTCGTGGTTGGCAATGTGTTTTAAGAGCTGCCTGCTGCCGGGGGTATTGCTTTGAGTATAATACTGGATGGCTTTTTGGGTATCTTTAGGCACTCCAAGCCCAAAATAATAGCAATTGCCCAACCAGTACTTTGCCATAGGATCAGGCGATCGTTCAAACCACGCATGTGCGGCTTCGTAGTTTTGTGGCGCCCCTAAGCCTTTTAAAGCGATGCAACCAATAAGATACCCTGCTTTTGGATGGTTGTGATCTGATGCCCGGATTAGCCAAAGGAGCGATTGGACATAATCAATCTTGCAGCCGATACCTGACTGGTAAAAAACACCAACAAGATATTGGGCTTCTGCATGTTCCCGGGAAGCTGCATGCATCATGTACCTGAAGGCTTCTTTTTCGTCTTTCTCAACGCCTAATCCGTTAAGGAGCATATTGGCCGAGAGGAATATGGACTCAGCATCTCCCTGCGCGGCACAGTCCTGCATAGCAGAATATACTTTTGCATAATCTGGTTTTGTTTTGGCAGTGCCTAATAAATACATTTGGGCCAGCTTAGTTGTTTCTGCACAATCGTTTTGTGCAAAGCCAATAAGGCTCGACAAACAGCCAGCCAGGGCCAGTAATTTTTTTCTCATAATTTAAAAATCGTCAATAGTTTATTAAATGGTTTCTTGTTAAACAAATATAACAAGAGAGCAGGGTTGGATAAGGGCTTTTTGTATCGAATGACGGTACCAATTGTTGCATTGCTGTAAAAAGCTGATTCTTTTTTCATTTTACTGGTTTAACTTAAAAATGAAAAACAAAAAATCTAATCGAACTAATCTCAATAAGTATGAGTCTCAATAAATAGCCCTAAAAAGGAATTATTTCTCATTTAGCAGATTAAAATTTAAAAAATACTTTGGAGTAATTTGATAAAATATGTATCTAATAATATCGTAAAAATCCAGCAAGTAGAAAATTCTTAAATCCCTTAAATTCTTAAAAATTTTTATATTAATCCGATATTGAAAGCATAATTATACTTGTTAAGGATAAATCTCTACTATGTTAGTTTCCATACAAATTACGAATTTCTCTTTTTTTTATTTTAATTATGGTCATTTTTACCATAACTAAATGAAATTATTGTCTTTTAAAATGAAATAATTAATTTTTTATGATAATAATTTAAAAATTACAATTTATTTAAGATTTATTTACATAAATATTTAATTATCAGTATCTTAGTGATAACTATTATTAACTATTAAAACCACATTATTATGAAAAAAACAATTTTATTTGCTGCATTATGCGCTATGTTTATCAGTTGCGAGGCAACCGATAGTAACACCGAGCCTGAAGTTAAGGCAAACTGGTCATCATCTGCTCAGTACGGCAATTGGTCAAATGGAGGCTATACGGTCTACAACAATATCTGGGGGGCTGGTGCAGGCGGCCAGTCTATCTGGGCAAACAATTACAGTCAATGGGGAGTTTGGGCTAATCATCCTAATAGCGGAGGTATTAAATCCTATCCTAACTCTACCAAATATATTGGTAAAGCCCTTAGTACAATTAATACACTTAGTACTAGTTTTAACGCCACTACTCCTGCCGGGGGTGCGTGGGTATCCAGTTATGATATCTGGGATAGTGCTAAATCTCATGAAATAATGCTATGGATGAATTATACCGGCAATGTAAAACCTATTTCATACAATTATTCAGCTACCGGGGCTGCAATTGCTGTTTTTACCAATCAAAATATTGGTGGTCATACTTGGAATGTGTACAGGGGCCATAATGGTGGGAACAATGTATATTCATTTTTACGTACATCAAAAACAAACAGCGGTACTATCGACGCCAAAGCCATTTTAAACTGGATAAGATCCAAAGGATGGTTTGGGGATATTAATGTTGGTGATGTACAATTTGGATTTGAAATTACCTCGTCTTACGGTACAAACGGAAACGGATTAAATTTTACCTGCAACAGTTATTCCGTTACCAGCAACTAATTTTTGTCAAAATTAAATACAAAAACAGACCTATTATTTGGGTCTGTTTTTATTTTAATTAATACTACATTAAATCATATATGATTTACCTATAGATCAATAAGGAATATAAATATTAAAAGTAGCCCCTTTCAAAGGTTCACTGACAGCATCTACATAACCATAGTGATTTTCTACTATTTTCTTGACAATAGCAAGGCCTATTCCGGTTCCTTCATATATTTCCCTTCCGTGCAATCTCTGGAAAACCCCAAATATTTTTTCGCTATGTTCCGGCTCAAATCCTATGCCGTTGTCCCGAAACATAATATGGCAGTAATTCTCTGTCGGGATTAATTTTTCATTTTGTAATTCGGATCCGCTAACAATCCTACTTGTAATTTCTATTGAAGGAGTAACGTCTTTTCTACTAAATTTTAATGCATTATTGATAAGGTTTTCGATAAGCTGGACAAAAAGAAAAGGTATAATTTTAACATCTCCATGTAAATCTGTAGAGATAACGGCATTCTTTTCCTTAATATTTTCGCGTAAGGCGTCCTTTACACTTTCAACAATTTTGTTAAGGTCTGTGTTTTCATATCTTCGGTCCACTGTATTTGTGCGTGAAAAAGCCAGCAAATCGTTAATGAGTTCGCGCATTCTGTTGGTAGAATAAAGTATTCTTTCAAATTTAGCTTTACCATCAGGACTCAGATTAGGATATTCATTACTGAGTAGTATGTTAGTAAAAGTTTGTATTTTTCGCAGTGGCTCCTGCAAATCATGGCTTGCAATATATGTGAAGGCGTCCAGTTCGCTATTTTTCTTTTTGAGTTCAATAGCATGTTTCTCTATGGCCAGATATTGTTGGGCGAGTTCTTCATTTGCTTTTGTAATCTTAGCATTTAATGTATTTGCCTCTTCTTCTTTAATTCGCAGTTCCCTGTTTTTTTTATAGAGCTCTGAAAACACCATTACTTTTGCCTGCAGTATTTCGGCAGATAAAGGTTTGATCATATAATCTACCGCACCGGATTGATATCCTTTAAAAATATAATCTGTGGTGTTCATATTGGCCGTTAAAAAAATAATAGGGACATGTTTGAGTTTTTCGCTTTGGCGAATCAATTCAGCTGTTTCAAAACCGTCCATAAGTGGCATTTGCACATCCATCAGAATAATGGCAAAATCCTGATTTTTTAAAAGTATTCGTAAGGCATCTTTACCTGATGCGGCTTCCACAAAGTCATAACCTTGGTCTGCAAGGATAATCTGTAAAGAAAGAAGGTTTTCTTTCTTATCATCAACCATTAAAATTTTTACCGGATGTTCTTCCATCTGCATTTTTCATTATGAAATTATTATTTGAGCCATACGCGCATTAAAGATGACAACTGTTCAACATTGACCGGTTTTGTAATATAATCTGATGCCCCGGATTCTATACAGCGCTGTCTGTCGCCCTTCATGGCTTTAGCTGTAACCGCAATGATGGTAAGATCTTTGTGTTTGGCTTTTTTTCTGATAATTTTCATCGTTTCATAACCATCCAGTTCAGGCATCATAATGTCCATCAGAACAATATCAATTTTTGGGTTCTCATTAAGGATTTCTATAGCCTCATGACCGCTTTCTGCACTTATTACATCTAATCCAAATCGCTCCAGTGCTGTCGTTAAGGCAAATAAATTTCGGACATCATCATCTACAAGCAGTACTTTTTTGTTTATAAGTACATCTTCTTTCAAATAATAAGTCTCTATTCTTTCTCTCATGCTGTCTGGTAATTCCTTATGGACCCTATGCATGAATAATGCAGTCTGATCTACCAGTTCATCAAGAGAGGTACTGCTTTTAGTAATGATGCTGTGGGCAAATCTATTTAGTCTGGTACGTTGTTTTTTATTGACATCTCCGGCAGAATGAATAATAATGGCTGTTTCCTGTCCTGCAATATTATTTTCCAGATCATTAATAATGTCAAGGCCTTCGGCATCCGGAAGTTTTAAATCAAGGATGATACAGTCAAAAGATTTCTCAGTTATCAGCATCACAGCTTCTTTAGCCGTTTTAGCACTGTGAATAGTGATATCAGAGCCGTTTACAGCTTCTAATATTCGATTCAAATCAGATTCATTATCGTCTACAACGAGTAAGTTTTTTATCTTTTTAAATTCATGAATATCATTAAAAAGGGATGTTAACGATTCATTTGTAACCGGTTTAAGAAGGAAGTTTCTCGCTCCGCGTTTTAATCCCTTGTTTCTTTCGTCCTCGCCTGAAATAATGTATACAGGAATATGACGAAGTGTAAAATCAGTTTTTAACCGGTCTAATATTTTCCATCCGCTTGTATCCGGCATGTTTAAATCCATGGTTATAGCGTGTGGCTGGAATTGATTAATAAAATCAATAACATCGTTCCCTTTTGTGGTAACAATTGCCTTAATACCATGTTGATGTGCCTGTTCCAGCATTATCCTGGCAAAGATTAAATTATCTTCGGCAATCAACAGTATTTTGTCATCCGGTTTAATATCGGTACGGTCATCACCAATTTCATCTGCAAAAAATAAATCAATATCCGATCTGTTGAAATTAGATGACGGGAGTGATTTTAAACGGCTTTTTCCAGTATCAATTATATTGCTTTCTTCATTGACATCCATATTTTCAATTTCAGGAATGTGTACAAATTTCAAAGGAAGATACAGGGTAAATTTACTACCAACATCAGTATCACTTTCCAATTCGATGCTTCCCCCCAGTAAGTCTGAAAGCCCACGGCTGATAGATAATCCCAAACCTGTTCCTCCATATTTACGGCTGGTTGATCCCTCTGCCTGCTGAAAAGCTTCAAATATAATGTTTTGTTTTTCTTTTGAAATACCAATACCGGTATCCGAAATTTCAAAAGCGATAACCGCTTCAGCATTGTCTAAACTGTTATTTTTGGTTTTCCAATTGTTGTTGGCCTTATAGATATTCAGTCTTACTTCACCTTTTTCGGTAAATTTGAATGAATTGGATAACAGGTTTTTCAAAATCTGATTCAGTCTTTGCGAATCGGTTTCCATCAATTCAGGAAGATTGTCATCCATATTGATTTGGAAACGCAGATGTTTAGCCTGCGATATAGGGTTGAAGGTCGACTCCACAAATCGACTGATTTCTGCAAAACGGATTGGGTTGTAATCGACAGAAATATAACCGGATTCAATTTTGGAAAGATCCAGAATATCATTAATTAACTGAATCAGGTCATCACCACAAGCGTTGATGGTTTTAGCAAACTGAATTTGTTTTTCGGATAAATTTCCGTCACGGTTGGCAATTAATTCATTAGCCAGAATCTGCAGACTGTTCAGCGGAGTTCGTAGCTCGTGTGACATATTGGCCAGGAATTCCGATTTGTATTTTGAAGTAAGGGTCAACTGATCTGCTTTTTCCTCAAGGGCTTTTCTGGCCACCTCAACCTCCTGGTTTTTCAATTCTACTTCTTCTTTCTGGTTGGCTAAAAGGAATGCTTTTTCTTCCAGTTCCTCGTTGGTATTTTTCAGTACTTCCTGTTGGCTTTTTAACTCTCCGGCAAGCGATTGTGATTGTACCAGCAATTCTTCTGTTCTTGAATTCGATTCAATGGTATTCAATACAATTCCGATACTTTCTGTTAAACCTTCCAGGAAATCAAGATGCGTCTGGCTAAAGGTATCCAGGGAAGCCAATTCAATTACAGCTTTAAGTTGTCCTTCAAATAAGACGGGTAAAATAATAACATCTTTTGGTTTGGCATCTCCCAAACCTGAATTGATTCTGATATAATCTTTCGGAACATTGCTCAAAATAATCCTTTCCTTTTCAACAGCAACCTGACCAATCAATCCTTCACCCATGGCATATTGGGTAGGGGAGTTCTTCCTTTTGATATAGGCATAGGAAGCGATGAGGTTCAGTTTGGAGTCCATAAATTCTTCATCTTCCTGCAGAATGTAAAACAGTCCGTGTTGTGCTGTTACTACTGTTGCCAATTCAGAGAGGATTTTTTTGGTAACCGAATTCAGTTCTTTTTGCCCCTGGAGCATTTGGGTAAATTTTGCCAAATTCGATTTCAGCCAGTCTTGTTCCTGATTACGAAGGGTAGTGGCTTTCAGGTTCGAAATCATCTGGTTGATGGTATCTTTCAAAGCTTCAACTTCACCTTTGGCTTCAACACCAATGGTCCGGGTCAAATCTCCTTGGGTTACCGCAGAAGCCACCTCAGAAATCGCACGTACCTGCGTTGTCAAAT
Organism: Flavobacterium piscis; assembly: GCF_031457575.1. Taxonomy (GTDB): domain Bacteria; phylum Bacteroidota; class Bacteroidia; order Flavobacteriales; family Flavobacteriaceae; genus Flavobacterium; species Flavobacterium piscis_A. Next base: position 50,410 of record NZ_JAVDWQ010000014.1, read on the forward strand.
TCGCGGCAAGCTGATTTACGTTTTCCGTTAAATTTTTCCAGGTTCCTGAAGCTCCCGGTACATTGGCCTGACCTCCCAGTTTTCCTTCAGCTCCCACCTCACGTGCAACTGTAGTTACCTGATCTGAGAATGTTGCCAGCGTATCAATCATTTCATTGATCGTATCGGTTAGCTGGGCAACTTCGCCTTTGGCATCAATCGATAATTTTTGTTTCAGGTTTCCTTTCGCTACCGATGTTACCACCTTCGCAATTCCACGTACCTGGGATGTTAAATTCGAAGCCATCAAGTTAACCGAATCTGTTAAATCTTTCCACGTTCCTGCAACACCTTTTACCTCAGATTGGCCTCCCAGTTTTCCTTCGGTACCAACTTCACGCGCCACACGGGTTACCTCCGATGCAAACGAGTTCAGCTGTTCCACCATTGTATTGAAGGTATTTTTCAAATCCAAAATTTCACCTTTTACGTCAACGGTAATAGGTTTCGAAAGGTCGCCATTTGCCACGGCTTTGGTAACCTCAGCAATATTACGTACCTGATCCGTTAAGTTCGATGCCATCTGGTTCACGGAATCCGTTAAATCTTTCCACGTTCCTGCAACACCGGGAACGAACGCTTGTCCACCAAGCTTTCCATCGGTACCCACCTCACGTGCCACACGGGTTACCTCGGATGCGAAGGCACGGAGCTGATCCACCATCGTATTTACGGTTTCTTTTAATTGGAGGATTTCTCCACGAACGTCAGCAGTAATTTTTTTCGACATATCTCCATTCGCCACCGCAATGGTTACTTCGGCAATATTACGCACCTGAGTTGTTAAGTTACCCGCCATTTGGTTCACGGAATCTGTTAAATCTTTCCAGGTTCCGGCAACTCCGGGTACATTGGCCTGACCTCCCAGTTTTCCTTCTGTACCCACCTCACGCGCCACACGGGTTACCTCGGATGCAAACTCACGAAGCTGGTCTACCATCGTATTCAGGGTTTCTTTCAATTGGAGAATTTCTCCGCGAACGTCAACGGTAATTTTTCGGGACATATCGCCATTTGCTACGGCAATCGCCACATCGGCAATATTACGTACCTGAGCGGTAAGATTACCTGCCATTTGGTTCACGGAATCTGTTAAATCTTTCCAGGTTCCGGCAACTCCCGGTACATTGGCCTGACCTCCCAGTTTTCCTTCTGTACCCACCTCACGTGAAACCCTTGTTACCTCCGAAGCAAAGCCCCGAAGCTGATCCACCATGGTATTAATTGTATTTTTAAGTTCCAGGATTTCTCCTTTTACGTCTACAGTAATTTGCAACGATAAATCTCCCTTTGCCACGGCTGTTGTTACCTCGGCAATGTTACGTACTTGTCCGGTAAGATTCGATGCCATCTGGTTTACCGAATCCGTTAAATCTTTCCAGGTTCCACCAACACCTTCTACCTGTGCCTGTCCGCCCAGTTTTCCTTCTGTACCAACTTCTCTTGCCACACGGGTTACTTCTGATGCAAATGAGTTCAGCTGGCCCACCATCGTATTAATGGTGTTTTTAAGTTCCAGAATTTCCCCTTTGGTATCAACCGTAATCTGGCGTGATAAATCTCCTTTAGCTACTGCTGTGGTTACCTCAGCGATATTACGTACCTGTCCTGTTAAATTTGATGCCATTTGGTTCACGGAATCTGTTAAATCCTTCCAGGTTCCACCAACCCCTTTTACTTTCGCCTGACCTCCCAGTTTTCCTTCGGTTCCTACCTCAAGTGCCACACGCGTAACTTCGGATGAAAAGGAATTCAGCTGATCCACCATCGTATTTATGGTTTTCTTCAACTCCAGGATTTCCCCTTCGGCTACAGCCGTAATTTTTTTCGATAAATCGCCATTTGCCACTGCGGTTGTTACCTCGGCGATGTTACGTACCTGACCGGTTAAATTCGATGCCATTTGGTTAACGGAATCGGTTAAATCCTTCCAGGTTCCACCAACTCCTTTTACTTTCGCCTGACCTCCCAGTTTTCCTTCTGAACCTACCTCACGTGCCACACGGGTAACCTCGGCACCAAAGGAGTTCAGCTGATCCACCATCGTATTAATTGTATTTTTAAGTTCCAGGATTTCTCCGGCAACGTTTACTGTAATCTTTTTAGATAAATCTCCTTTTGCTACGGCGGTTGTTACTTCGGCAATATTACGTACCTGACCGGTTAAATTCGATGCCATCTGGTTTACCGAATCCGTAAGATCTTTCCAAACCCCACCAACACCACGTACTTTGGCCTGACCACCCAGTTTTCCTTCAGAACCAACCTCTACTGCGACACGCGTAACTTCTGAAGAGAAAGAGTTCAGCTGATCCACCATGGTATTAATGGTGTTTTTAAGTTCCAGGATTTCTCCTTTTACATCAACGGTAATTTTTTTCGACAAATCACCTTTGGCTACCGCTGTGGTTACATCGGCAATATTACGTACCTGACCGGTTAAGTTGGATGCCATCTGATTCACGGAATCTGTTAAATCTTTCCAGGTTCCCCCAACACCTTTTACCTGTGCCTGACCGCCTAATTTTCCTTCGGTTCCTACCTCTCTTGCCACACGCGTTACCTCAGATGAAAATGAGTTCAGCTGATCCACCATCGTATTAATGGTGTTTTTTAGTTCTAAGATTTCTCCTTTTACGTCAACGGTAATCTTTTTAGATAAATCACCTTTTGCTACCGCTGTGGTTACATCGGCAATGTTACGTACCTGTCCGGTAAGGTTACTCGCCATTTTATTTACCGAGTCGGTCAAATCTTTCCAAACTCCGCCAACACCCCGTACTTTTGCCTGACCTCCCAGTTTACCTTCAGTTCCTACCTCACGTGCCACACGGGTCACCTCCATCGAAAACAGGTTCAGCTGCTTCACCATTCCGTTTACCTCTTTTGCAATCCTGAGGAATTCTCCCTGCAGCGGGTTTCCTTCAATAGATAGTGGCATTTCCTGTGATAAATTTCCTTTTGCTACTGATGTAATTACGTGTGCAATCTCAATTGTTGGATGCACCAGATCTGAAATTAAGGTATTTACAGAATCTACGCAGGAACTCCAGGAACCTCTTGCACCATCGAGGGCTACCCTGTTTGTAAGTTTACCTTGTTTACCAATACTTTTTCCCACCTTTTGAAACTCAAAAACCATTCGTTCATTAAGATCTATAATTTCATTCAGTGTATCACAAATAGATCTTTTAGTTCCATTTTGGTCAGTAGGAAAACGCTGGGAAAAATTACCATTTTTGACCTTAATTAAAATTTTCAAAAACTCAGCATCAGTAAGTATAGGTTCTTCATTCTGATTTTTTTTGCTTTTGGACTTTTTTTCCTTCTCACCACTAATAATGGGTAAGGCAAGTAAGACCTTGTTTTTGGCAGCTTTATTGGTTTGGTTTGTGTTTTTCATGTCTTGGTAGGTTGTAAATGATAAAATCCTGTGCCTGCTAAATCAAAATTTCGGGTTATGTATTCTCGTTGTGCAATATCTTACGAAGATGAAACTGAACAAAAGCATCCATTGAGTCTGATCTTTTGGTATTGTCCGTGTAATTTAGCGGTTTTAAAATATATCCCGATATTCCTAATTCTTCTGCAGCTGATCGATCACTGCTTTCTGATGATGTGGTCATTACAAAAACTTTTATATCTTTTAAGATTTCATCTGATCTCAGGAGTTGCAAAAATTCGATGCCATTCATTCTTGGCATATTGATATCTAATAAAATAACATCAGGAATTAAAGGCATTGTTGTATCCCTGAGCATTTTAAAAGCTTCTATTCCGTTGTAAGCGGTATGTAGAATATACCCGCTTTCGATTTTTTTTAATGATCGTTCGACGCTTATAATATCAAGTTCATCGTCTTCTATAAGTAATATGGTTGGTTTTTTCATACTGTTTTGCTATTTCTCCAGGTAAAAATAAATTCGGTACCCTTACCCAGTTCTGATTTTACAATTATTGTTTCCCGTTGTTCATCAATTATTTTTTTTACGATAGCCAAACCCACTCCGGTACTTTCTATTTCATTCTTTTCCCGAAGGGTCTGAAATATTTCAAAAATTTTTTGATGGTATTCTACTGCAATGCCTATCCCGTTATCTTTTATCGAAAATTCAAAATAGTCCATTGTTTTTTTTCCGGTAATTTTAATAAATCCCGTTTCCGGCTTGGAATATTTTACGGCATTACTAATCAAATTAACAAATATCTGCTCCAGTTTAAGTCTTTCTGTGAAAATTTCCGGTAAGTTTTCAATATTAATTGTAAAATTTCTCGGCACAATAGACTCGGCTATTTCATGAACAAGTACATTGACGTCAACCAGTTCAGTTGGGGTCTTGCGGTTGATTCGCGCGTAATCCAGCAACCCGTTTATAAGCGCTTCCATACGTTGTGTTCTTTGAGGGATAATCTGCAGGTATTTTTTTAGTTGTGGGGAAAGTTCATCGGATAAATCTTCCCCGATCCAGGTTATTACGTTATGTATACCACGAATAGGGGCTTTAAGATCGTGTGAAACAACATAAGCAAACTTGTTGAGTTCTTCATTTTTGTTTTCGAGGTCATGGATATTTTTTTCCAGCTTGCCTGACATGATATTGAGTGAAGCAGACAAAGCACTTAACTCATCATTTCTGGAATCTCTGACAATGGTAAATTTACCTTTGGATATATTATCTGCCAGCCGGACCATAGAATTAATCCTGTTGGTTATCATCAGGACAATATAAAAGGTACTGCACAGACCTGTAAAAATAGTTAAACACAGAAAGATTAAGGAAAAGGTTCTGGTGCTGCTCAAAGAGTGAAGCAGCATGTCACTATGATGTTTTCTTGTCTTGTACTCAATTTTGTCAAATTTTTTGAACTTTTTGGTAATAGCATCATTTATGTTTTTCCCAACAAGTCTTTGTTTTGTATCATAAACTGTCTGGTAATATTGCGGATTGTTTTTCTGGGCGTTTATCAGATCAGCTGTTCGTACCAGCCATAAATTATGAAGGGCAGTAATTGAATCTAACAAAGATAGCTGCACAGGATTTTTGCCAATTCTTTTTTTTTGTTCCTTAAGTAAAGGGGGGACATTTTTAAGGCCATCATAATAAAAGTCTAAAAATGAGGAATCATTAGTAAGCAAATATCCACGAAGGCCACTCTGCATTTCAATTATCGCCCTGTGTGCTTTATTGGAGTTACGGATAATTTCTTCTGATTCTGATAGAAACTGCGAATTACGCTGCACTTTGATAGATAAATTATAATTACTGTACGAATCTGCAACAGACAGTAAAATTACCAATGTAAATGCTAAAAGAATTTGAGTAGATAATTTCATTGTTTTTGATTAATCCTGATACAATTTGTAATTTAAAAAATTATAACCATAATTTAAAATAAGGGATTTATGAAATATACAGACTTAAAATTTTTTTTAATTCATTAAAATCACTTGGCTTTGAAATAAAATCATGTGCGCCATTATTTTTTGCCTGACGCTTAATTTCATCAAATTGCGAAGTGGAAAAAATGATAACTGGAATATTTTTTATGATATCATTCTTTTTAATTTCAGTTAAAAATTCCATACCTGACATCACAGGCATATTTAAATCAAGAAAAATGACATCAGGGGAAATTTCTTTATGAATTAGTTTTCGCAATGCGTCTACCGGATCATTAATAGAGGTATATAAAGCACTTGAAATTGCTTGTAATGCTTCCAAAAATAATTCACAATCATCTGTATCATCGTCTATTTGTAAAATATTTTTATAAGTCATATCCGGGGCATTAAATTTTTCGAAAATTAAAAATCGTATTCTTAGCTTTATCAAAAGGAATCAGATGCAAATAAATTTTTGTCGTAATACTTACTTTGCAATCAAACTGGCTGATATAAAATGATTTTCAGGGAATTAATTACCAGATGGAAAAAGCTAAGATTCAAATGGCGCTATCAAATATAATAAATTTATTAATGACATTTTCCTGACAATGGGCTAAAAGTTAATTATAAATAACAAATATTTTACTCCTAATTTGATTGTTTATTATCTTTAATGTCGTGTAAATCAGTTATATGTGGTGTTTTTATTGCGTAAACATGAAAAACCCGTCAAATACATATGTATGAGACGGGCGTCCATAATAAACATAATCTTCCATTTTATGTTTACTTACAAAATCTTCTTATTACAGTAAAATTATATCCCTATGTTAAAGGATACATATACGCCTGTAATCTTATTTTCCTTCATATTGAAATATTTATAATTGCATAGATAACTCTAATTACGAACCTTAATTTATACAATTTTAACAACAAGTTATATAATTCACACCTGCTATATTATTTTTTAAATATAGAAAATACAAATTTAATTTAGGAATAAAAATGTTTAAAATAGGAAAATTATTAGAATTTCAGGTTTAATAATTTAAACAAAGCAGGAATTAGGGAATATTTTGGTCTCAGATATAGTTTACAACTAGGTGTTTTAGTGGATTTTGCTTTAGCTTCAAAAAAAATATTTAGCCACGAATTACATAAATTTTCACAAATTAATTTGTGGCTAATAAATAGTGATACAACCTTCCGATAGAGAAAAATATAGTGCAATTATAAGAGTTGCAGCACAAAGAGAACTTATCATGGATATTAAAACCAATTATTTTTCAAATGGCAATTGTTCCCGGTGTAAAAAAGATATTAAATTAAAATACCTTGGAATCGGTTTTTTATATATGTAACTTTGAAAAACTGATTATCGGCACACTACCATGCAATATAGTTGTGTATATAATTCGTTATTGCTATAAATCGATGGCTGTTATTAAAATAGTTATTTCATCATTGCCTGTCTCATTCTACAGGCGAATTTCGTAAAGCTTCCCGGCAACTCCATCTGATTAGTACCCCTGCGTCTCTATTATACCTCCATTTACATGGTTTTGTTTGCAGTTAATTATTTAGATAATTCAAACTTAAAACTTTTACTATGGAAAACATTTTAAATGTCACCTTTCTGGAAAACACACTTTACCAATGGATAGTTGCAGCAGCAATAATAGCAGTGGCACTATTTAGTATTAAAATATTGAAAAACGTAGTAATAAAGCGGGTAAAAAAATGGTCACTTACAACAGAAACAACGTGGGATAATTTTATTATTGCTGTTCTGGAAAGTTCTGTGATTCCTATATTATACATCAGTTCGGTATATTTTGCACTTTTAACATTAAAATTAGAGGCTGCTTTTGATAAGGTTATCCGTATAGCGTACCTGTTTTCTTTTACTTTTTTTGTGCTGAAGATCATCAGTGCCGCATTTAAAAAATTTGTATATTCTTTTATTAATCGCGGAGAAGAGATTGAAAATAAAGAAAAGCAGGCTGGAGGGCTCATTGTTATAGTAAATATTATAATATGGATTTGCGGTATTATTTTCCTTATTGACAACATGGGGTATAACGTTACAACCCTTATAGCAGGATTAGGTGTTGGTGGGATTGCCATTGCATTAGCCGCCCAGACAGTGCTGGGTGATCTTTTTAGCTATTTTGTAATTTTCTTTGACAGGCCTTTTGAAATTGGTGATTTTGTCTCTTTGGGTAGTGAAAATGGAATAATAGAATATATAGGTATCAAAACCACACGTATCCGTACTTTAAGCGGGGAGCAGCTGATATGCTCGAATACAGATCTTACCAATTCGAGGCTGCACAATTTTAAACGTATGGAAAGGAGAAGGGTAGTTTTTTCGTTGGGAGTAACCTACCAGACCACTCATGCGCAATTATCTAAAATCCCCGAAATTGTAAAAGGTATTATCATTACTCGTCCGGATCTTCAGTTTGACAGGGGACACTTTTCCGGTTATGGAGACTTCAGCCTTAATTTTGAAATTGTGTACTATGTTTTAAGCCCTGATTATAATACCTATATGGACAACCAGCAGGCTGTATATCTGGATATTTTTTCATCTTTTGAACGAGAAGGTATTGAATTTGCTTTTCCAACACAAACCCTTTTTGTAAATAAGGAAAACAGGGCTCCGGAAGTCATATAAGCAACTCTTAAATTTTTTCTGGAAATGATATCGATTTCATTTCCAGTTTCCCATCAATAATATAATACTTCCATTAAGGTAAATATCGATATGGTGAGCTTTAAATCCTATGAATTTGATATTTAATTGTATAATGGCAGATAAAGGATGAATTTTATTCATAAGGATTTAACATTTTTTCTTAAGTTATTTTTAATTAATGATAATTTTATCGCATAATTGTACTTTAAAAATAAATTGAAATCTAAATTATATAAATTGAATAAATCTTGAAGAATTTTTTTATAAATCTGGTAGCCTTAATGGGATTTTACGCACTTGTTTCCGCTCAGGAAAATCCGGTAAAATTTCTTGATATATCTGACGGGTTATCTAATAATTCAGTTACCACAATATTTCAGGATAGTGATGGTTATATGTGGTTTGGAACTTATGATGGACTGAATCGTTATGACGGATATAATTTTAAAGTTTTTCGTAATCGGATCAATGATAAAAAATCATTATTGTTTAATACGATTTATAATATCGAAGGCGATTCAAAAAAAAACATTTGGGTTGGAGGAGCAAATGGGGTTTGTATTTATAACAAAACTACAGCAACATTTCATTCTGTAAAATATACACTGTCAGATGAGAAACCAAAAGACTTAAAAGATATTATTCATCAAATACGGGCTGTTTCTGATAATCTTGTCTTAGTTGCTTCTCAGAATTTAGGTTTGATAGCTTTCGAGAATGGATTATTTGTAGGCAAACAGATTCCCTTTAAATTATTTGGAAATAAAAAAACTACTAACAATTATGATGCTGTAGCCATTCAGGATGATAAAAAAAATGCCCGCTGCTGGGTGTATATCCGGAATACAGGGGTTTGTACTTACAGTTATACTTCTAAAAGCCTGAACGTAATTTTCCCGCTTTCTTTAGAGGTAAAAACAATGAAATTGGCCTCTGATGGAAATCTTTGGCTGGGAACTGACGAAGGGCTTTTTTTGTTTAACACTAAATCAGGTTCACTGTCTGAAAATTATTTTACAAACAAATGTATTGTCAGCGATATTCATCTGGAAAAAGAAGGAGAAATTTGGCTTACAACTGACGGTTGTGGAATTTATCAGGTCATCGGAAAAGATAAAAAAGCGATTCCTTACATGACGATAAAAGATAATCAGCTTGCCAAAAGTAATTCGGTTTGGAGTTTATATAAAGACAAATCGGGAAACAAATGGTTTGGTTCTTTGCGGGGAGGAATAAGCATGCTGAGCAATACGCCTAAATATTTTAAAAGCATCAGGAATAAGGCTAAAGATCCTGCCGAAAACTTTATATTATCTTTCTGCGAAGATGAAAAAAACAATATATGGTTAGGTACAGATGGTGCAGGTTTAAAATATTGGGATCGAAAAAAGGATACTTATACCAGTTACAGTAACAAGCTTCCGAGTAATTTTATTACCGGAATTGTCCGTGATAATAATAATGACATCTGGCTTTCTACCTGGGCCGGTGGTGTAAACCGAATCAATAAAAAGAGCAATACTGTAACTCAGTTTTCATGCTATAATCCTTTTACAAAACAGAATGAGAAAAATATTTGGTTTGTTTATAAGGATTCAAAAGCTAATATTTGGGCAGGCGCGACAAACGAAGGTTCTTTGTATCTTTTTGACCGTGCTGTAAATCGTTTTGCACTTTTTGACAATACCGTTAATAATTTGCAGTGCCTGACAGAAACCAATGATGGAAAACTGTGGGGAGGAAATTATACTACATTATTTTCTATTGAAAAAGAAACCCGAAAAATCAATAAAACAATCATCGGAAACCCTATTCGATGTATTCATGAAGATAAAGATAAAAACCTTTGGCTGGGAACTCAGGAGGGAGGATTGTTATTATTTGACCGTAAAACAAATACTTTTAAAAGATTTACCACAGATGATGGTTTGCCATCCAATACCATTTTAAGATTACTCGAAGACAGAGAAGGAAACCTTTGGATGAGTACCTATAATGGTATTTGCAGATTTGATAAAAAGAGAAAAACATTTCGCAATTTTTCTGTAAATGATGGACTTCAGAGTAATCAGTTTAGTTTTAATGCCGGAATTGAATTATCAACGGGAGAATTTCTTTTTGGCGGAATAAATGGTTTTAATATTTTTTTTCCTGAAGCGATTAAAGGACCCAATCAGAAAAATAATTTATTGCTGACAGATTTTTATATAAACAACCAGCCAATTGAAGAAAGTAAGGTTGAAGTAATGTCAGCCTCAGATACAGGTAAAATAAAAGAAGTCAGACTGGCGCACGATCAGACAACCTTATCATTAGAATTTGTTGCCATTGATTACAACAATGCCGACAAGATAAATTATGCTTATTTTTTGGATGGCTGGGATGAGCAATGGAATTATGTGGGTCAGGCCCGAAAAGCAAATTATTCAAGACTGCCTGAAGGGAAATATACTTTTAAGGTGAAAACCACCAATTTTAAAGGTGGCTGGAACAAAGAAGTAAGTCTTGTTTCTATAGAAGTTTTACCGCCATGGTACAGAACCTGGTGGGCTTATTCGTTGTATTTATTGACAATTGTCGGAATCCTTTTTGCATACCTGCAATACAATAAAAACAAAGAAAGACTAAAATATAAGGTTAAAATTGCCGAACTGGAAAGCAAGAAGGAAAGAGAAATAGCCGAAAAACAATCTTCGATGTTTACCTATATATCACATGAGTTTAGAACACCGCTTTCGCTGATTATAAATCCGCTAAAAAAAGCAGTACAAAAAGAAAGTGTTCAAAATGGTTCTTCAGGAAGTGATTTGGCGATTGCACACCGAAATGCAAGAAGACTTTTGAGTCTGGTAGATCAGCTGTTACTTTTTCGTAAAGCAGAGAATGATGCCGATTCGCTTAGATTATCGACAATCAATGTCAATAATTTATGCAATGAGGTATATCAGTGTTTTGTAAATCAGGCAAAAGAAAAGAATATTCAATACAACTTTACTATTCCGGATCATGATATTATGATTATAGGAGATTATGAGAAAATTGAAATTTCGTTGTTCAATCTGATGTCGAATGCGTTTAAATATACTCATGTTGGTGGAGAAATTAATCTTATATTGACTGAAAATGAGACCGAAGTAATACTTGAAATTTTAGATAAGGGTGTCGGTATAGAGCAAAAAGACATTGAAGTTATCTTCGAAAAATTTAAGCAGATCAATTCAAAAGTTTCGGTTGGAACCGGTTTCGGAATCGGACTTTATATTGTGAAATATTTTACGGATAAACATAAAGGAACTATAAGCTGTACCAGTGAACCGGGAAAAGGAAGTGCTTTTAAATTAATATTTTTAAAAGGGAACAGCCATTTTGAAGATGTTGAAATTACGAATGATATTCCACAAAGAAGCCAGTTATTTAATGAATTGATTATTGATGATCCTGAAGAAAATAATACAGTTTCGGTTACTCCTGAAAATGATTTTCAGAACAATATGCTTACTGATAAACGTACTGTTTTAATAATTGATGATAATGTAGAAATCAGAGGATATCTGATTAAGTTGTTTTCAAAAAATCACATCGTTTACAGTGCAGAAAACGGTGAAGAAGGTTTGAAACAGACAAAAAAATACATGCCGGATCTGGTAATTAGTGATATTACGATGGAAGAGATGGATGGGCTCGAACTGTGCAGAAAAATTAAGGAAAGTGATAATTTATCTCATATTCCGGTTATTTTGCTAACAGCATCAAAGAATCCCGAAACACATCTTCAGGGAATCAGTGGCGGTGCCGATGATTATATTACAAAACCTTTTGACGACGATATTTTGGTTGCGAGAGTAGAATCTCTTTTAAGAAATCGCAGTAATCTTCGAGCCTATTTCTTAGACAGTATAACACTTAAAGAGAATACGCAAAAAGTTCCGGTAGAATATCAGGAAATCTTGAAAAGATGTATTGATATTGTCGAAGCCAATATTCATAAAAGAGATTTTGCCATCAAGAATTTTGCCATGGAAATGGGTATGAGCCACAGAACACTTTATACCAAAATAAAAATCATTTCGGGTCAGACTTTAAATGCTTTTATTCGTTCGGTTAGAATAAGAAGAGCTGCTATGCTCATGCTAACCGAAGAAATGAATATTGCCCAGGCAAGTGCTGAGGTTGGTTTTGAAGATCCTAAATATTTCAGACAGCAATTTGTAAAATTGTTTGGAATGACACCTTCTGAATATATTAAAAAATACAAAAACTCTTTCAATGCCGATTTGAATATTATAAAATAGTTTGCTCTTAATCTGTTGGGTAATTCAAACGTGGCAGGCTGAACGAAGTCGAAACCCTTTCTGTGTGAAAAGCTTTCGATCAAGTTTTTCCTAAGCGTAGCCGAATGGTTCAGGATGATATTTTTTTCGGGAAGTATAAAATCAGATTTATAAAAGCACCTTTTTTACGTCTGTAAAATCACTTATTTCTTTAAGAATTATATCATTATCAATTAACGGCATAATTAAACATAGAATTATGTTTTATGTAAAAAAAGGCTTTTATTTTTTCTGAGTCATTAATTTTAAGTCTAAAATAACTTGTAATTACCATTTTGACCTCCTTTTTTTTCCATTTTGACCCTCATCAAAATTTCAAACTAGACATTACTTTGCACTTAACAGGTAATTATGTTAGTTATGTTACTGTGTATGTTATTAAGTGTTGTTTTACGATAAGTTTTTTGTCTGTTTAAGGAATTGAGCCTTCTTTAAATGAGATAGTCAGAATTGGTTTTACTTATCTAACCCGCAGTAAAAAAAACTGCGGGTTTAAATAAAATAAATTTTAGTTTTAATTTAATGCAATTCAAAATATAAAAGAAAGTATATAATAATTAATCAAGCCCAATATGAAAATAACCCAATAATCCTTTTGCAGTTGTGTTTTCAACTCAGATTAGAGGACTGAGATAGACATAAAATTATCTGCAACCTTTAAAATTTTAAAAAAAAACCAAACCTAACTTTAAAACCAAAAAAATGAAAAAAAATGTATTCTTATTTTTTCTTACCCTTTTTGCCGTCCTTGTTACCGGATGCCAAAATAACGAGTCAGATTTTCCGAGTTCTGACGATCCAACAATTGTAATTGCTACAAAAGAAATTTATGGTGCACCAACCAGAAAATTTGAAATAAAAGCCGCTTTGGCTGATGACCTGGGATTAAAAAGTGTACAAATTCAAATTCCTGAATTATCCCTTGATAAAGTGATTGCTTTTGCAACTGATCCTTTACTTAAAACTTACGATTTAAGTTATTTTTTCGAAGTTCCGGCTGATAGAGGAACATCTGAAGTTTTAAAAATAAAATTGGCGATAACAGACGTTTCAGGAAATGTTATCAATGAAGAAATCAACCTGCGTTTGGACGGAGAATTTACTGCCCCTGCAATAAGTATGGTTACCCCAAAAGAAGGAGCCGTTATTTTGTTATCGACAAGCAATCTAATGCCTGTGAATTTTGTTGTAAATGACGATTCCGGTATTGATTATATTCAGGTCCAGTGTGCTGCCCTAGGTATCGATGAGATGGTTCAGTTAACAGACTCTCCTCAATCCTATACTTTCAATAAAACATATACACTGCCTGTTACTGCTGACAATTATGTGTTAACCATTACGGCAAAAGATAAATTTGCAATTCCAAATACAGGAACGTTAAATATCAATATTATAGCGACAAACGAGTATCCGGCAATATATTTATGTGATCAGCCAAAAGGAACCAATCTTACGACTGATGCAGTTGGTGTTCCGATGTATTTTCACGAGAAAGCCGGACAGGATTTTGAATTTAAATATTATGCCGATAAAGACAATAAAGAAATTTATTTCTTAGGACAGGAATCAGACTTTGCCCCACATTGTTTTGGATTAGACGCCTCAGGAAACATTATCGATGATGTTGCTTCAGCACCAATTATTTTACCTGCAAAAGGGTATTATGTTATAAAAGTAAATCCAAACACATTGAAGTATACCGCAACTCAATACACGCCATCGAGCAAAGTTTGGGCAGATGTTGCCAATGGACTATGGCATGATGTTGAGGCACAAAGAAAACCTTTTGTAAGTGTTTGCGGAGGCGGAATTCAGGGTGCCACATGGGATACGTGGGATGCCTGGGTTCAAAAAGGATTGCATTTGGCAAATAACCCTAGCAACCCTTACCAATTAGTTGGAGAATATACCTTAACAGGAACTATGGAAGCGACCTTTACTGGTCAATGGTGGAACCCTTCATGGAGATTAATCAAAAATGGTATTGCAACAATGTCACCGGGAGAAAACGGGAATGCTAAATATCCAGCCGCACCGGGAGTTTACAAAGTTGTTCTTGATACCGAGTTAGAAAGAGCTTTTATAACAAAAAAATAGTTTGTTATAGTCTTGTTATAACATTAATAAATAAAATAGCTAAATATGAAATTTAAATATATATGGTTTTTTATTGTCTTATTATGCAGTGCTGCATCATTTGGGCAAATAACAATCAAAGGGACTGTGAAGGATAAAGCCAATGTGCCAATTCCGGGGGTTAATGTAATTGTTAAAGGAACTTCTAACGCAACAGCATCTGATTTTGATGGTAAATTTTCGATTTCGGTTCCAAATAATAATGCTCAGATCGAATTTTCTTTCATCGGTTTCACCACTAAACTGGTTGCGGTTGGAGATAAAACAACCATCGACGTAATCATGGAAGAGTCCAGCCAGGTTTTGGACGAGATTGTAGTAGTAGGATATGCGTCTGTTAAAAAGAGCGATGTGACCAGTTCTATTTCTTCAGTAAAAGGAAAAGAACTTCAAACGATGACGGTTGGTAATGTTACAGAATCTTTGCAGGGAAAAGTAGCGGGTGTTCAGGTTACAGGACAAGGTGGTCCGGGAGCACAGCCAAGGGTTTTGATTCGTGGTATTTCTACCATAAACCTGAGTACAGATCCGCTTTATGTAGTTGACGGTATTCCGATGGGACCAAGTATTAACTTTTTGAGTAATAACGAAATTGAATCGATGGAGGTTTTAAAAGATGCTTCTGCAAGTGCAATTTACGGTTCACGGGCATCGAATGGAGTTATTCTGATTACAACAAAAAAAGGAAAAGCAGGAAAAACAAGATTCACTTTTGATTTGAGTTCAGGTTTTCAAATCATGGACAATCCGTATGATATGGCAAATGCTGAAAGCTATGCTTCTATAATGAACACAGCATATAATAATTCGGGATATGCAGATTATTTACCAAATCCCTCTCAATACAGAGGAAAAACTACTAATTGGTGGGATGCCGGAATAAGAAAAGGAGCTCCTGTAACAAATGCCTCTTTAGGAGTTAGCGGAGGTTCTGATAAACATACTTATGCGATTAGCCTGAACTATTATGATGCAGAATCTATGTATGAAGTAGGAGGTTGGGAAAGAATTACGATGAGAATTGCAAATGACTTTAAATTCTCAGATAAATTCTCAGCAGGAATTACTTTAAACCCACGTTACGAAACTTGGGGCGGGCCAGGAAACTGGGCAGATTTTGATAAAATTGATCCAATAACGCCAATTTACAAACCCGCAGACCAATTAACCGGATTAGAAAACGAGTATAGCATTTACGCACGTTCTCCTTCGTATGTTTGGAATCCGGTAGCTGCAGTAAAAAGATATGATGATTATACAGATCAGTATAATTTAAATACAAATGGTTATTTACAATACGCACCAATCAAAGGTTTGGTAATTCGCACACAGGGATCTATTGAAGTTGGAAATAAAGTACAAAGTATATTTAGACCCGATTTTATCATTGATGCTGCTCATGAAAAAGCCGAGATTAATAGTGTTGAAAGAAGAGCGACTACAAATACTGACTGGACATGGCAGACTACGGCAACGTATTCCAGAGCATTTGCAGAGAAACACAATGCTTCCTTAATGATTGGTAGTACTATGGAAGAGTACAATGGTAATGATGTTTGGGGTTATGGTGAAGGTGTACCAAACAATTCAGAATCGATGAGAGAAGTAAATGCTGCTACTAAAAACCGTGATAGCCAGGGTAATAGCTGGTCAAATTCAGTAATGTCTTATATTTCGCGTTTTTCATACAACTACGACAGTAAATATTATTTTACAGGTACTTTCAGACGTGACGGTTCCTCTAAGTTTATGGCTAACAATAAATGGGCAAATTTCCCTTCTGCATCTGTATCCTGGAGAATTTCGAATGAAGGCTTTATGGAGTCCACAAAAGAGGTAATAAATGATCTTAGATTTAGAGCCGGTTGGGGTAAAGTAGGTAATCAGGGTCTGCCGGCTTCAGTTTATCAATCTAATATTGGACAAGGCTACTACGTAATCGGAGGTGAAATGGTAGATACTTCTTTTCCGTCATCCATGGCAAATAAAGATATCAAATGGGAAACGGTTGAAGATATCAGTTTTGGACTTGATTTCGGGTTATGGAAAAACAAACTTTCAGGATCATTAGAATACTATCAAAAGAAAACAAATGACATGTTATTCAAGAAACAGTTTCCAACATACAGCGGTTTTCCGGGATATGCAACAATCTGGACTAATGTAGGTTCAATGCAATCAAGTGGAATTGACTTATTAATTTCTTATAAAGATAAAAAAGGGGATTTCTCTTATGGTGCAGATGTAACTTTTACTACAGTAAATGTTGAGATGTTGTCTTTATCATCTGAAGGAGAAAGATTATACGGAGCAGGAAACAGGACTTTGACTGTAAAAGGTGAAGTCCCGGGATATTTTTACGGCTATGTAGCAGATGGTTTGTTTCAAAATCAAACAGAACTAAATTCTCATACTGACGAACACGGAACTAAATTGCAGCCGTATGCAAAAGAGGGTGATATTCGTTTTAAAGATGTAAACGGAGACGGAAAATTAGACGATAAAGACAGAACTAAAATTGGTTCCCCATGGGCTGATTATAATATTGGTTTGAATTTAAACTTCGCCTACAAACAATTCGATTTGGTAGCTAATTTCTATTCAAGTATTGGAAACGATATCGTAAACCAGAATATTTCAGATTTATATAATGGTGCAAGCCTGACCAACAAAGTAAGTGGGTTAGACCAGATGGCATGGCACGGAGAAGGAACTTCTAATTATGTTCCCCGTTTGTCGAAAGATGACAATAACGAAAACTATTCTAAATTCTCTTCTTTTTATGTGGAAGACGGTTCATTTGTACGTATGAAGAACATTCAGGTCGGATTTACTTTCCAGAATAAATTTGGATTAGATAAATTGAGACTGTCATTGTCAGGTCAAAATTTATGGACTTGGACAAAATATACAGGAGTTGATCCGGAAGTGGCAGGAGGAAATCCTGATCAGGATGACAGAGTTAAAGGGTCAGGTTTTGGAGGATGGAACTATCCGGTTCAGCCAACAATTTTGATGGGTCTTAATGTAGCATTTTAATAATAAAAGACATGAAAAAAATAATTTTATCCATAATAGCTTTTTCGGTATTTGCAGTTTCCTGCGAGGATTTTATAGAAAAAGAAGAGAGAGGGACTCAAACTTTAGAGAACTACTTTCAAACAGCGCAGGAATGCGAAAATTATACCAATGAATTAACGCAAAGATTATTGCTTTCTAAAGATTGGTATGCTTTGTTGGCGCCAAGAGTTACAAACGAAATGGCTACTGATGATGCCTGGATGGGCAATACTGGTCAGGATAATAGTGCGCATAGACCAGCTTCGCAATATATCATTACACCAGATAATATGGGTGATATGAATAGTATTTACACGGCACATTATTATACAATTCAGTCGGCAAATATTGGCTTGGAGAAAATGGACGTTTCACCAATTACTGATTCTCAGAAAAATCAATATATGGGAGAATCCTTATTCGTTCGTGCGTATTGTTACTATGAATTGGTTAATCTTTTTGGAGCAGTTCCGTTATATACAAAATCTTTAGGAACAGGTGATTTAAAATTACAGCGCAGTCCTGCAGCAGAAGTATATGCACAAATTGAGGCCGATCTTAAAGAGTCGGCAGCAAAACTGGAAAATATTCCGGTAGCAAGAAATGGAAGAATAAACAAATGGGCTGCTTATGCTTTGTTGGCACGCGTTACCTTATTTCAAGAAAAATGGGCAGATGCAAAACAATATTCCAACAAAGTAATTACAGAAGGACCTTATTCTCTGGAAGAAAATTTTCTGAACATTTGGAATGTAAACAATCATAACGGTAAAGAGTCTATTTTAGAGGCTCAGTCTTCCTCTGTACAAAATGAAAGTTTAGGATCTATGCTGCCAACTTTATCAGGAGCAAGGGGAGAAGACAAGAAAAATTTTCCAAGTAATGATGCCCGGGATGTTCTTGACGGATGGGGATGGTGTATGCCAACCAGCGATTTAGAAAATGCTTATCTTTCTGAAAATGACGAGATCCGTCGTAGAAGTACCATCACAAAATGGGGAGAAGCTGCTTATGGGGATGAGGTTTTGAATCCGACTCATAAATTCAGTTTGAATGATAATAAATCAGGGCGTATCTGCAGAAAATATTATATTCCGATTGCAACACGTCGTGCTTTGGATAAAAAAGACGGACACTTGCCATTAAATATTCCATTGATTCGTCTGGCTGAAATGTATTTGACAAGGGCAGAAGCCAACTATCATACAGGAGGAGATGCTTTGGCAGATATCAACATCATCAGGGATCGTGTAGATTTAGAACCTAAAACCGGAATATCAGGACCAACGCTTTTAAAACAAATTTATAAAGAGCGTCGTCTCGAATTGGCTTTTGAAGGCTTGCGTTTGTTTGATATTCGTCGTGAAAAAGATCCTACTACAGGAAAAAGGGTTATTGAAACGTTAATGGGGCCAAACGGAACTTTTGTTCAATACAACTTGAATTCAACGGATCCTTACGAAACCACAAATACAAGGGAATCACAAGATAAGGGAATTAATTTTGATCCTGCAAAACATTTACTTTGGCCAATACCTCAGTTAGAAAGAGATTTAAGCGGTGGTATAATTACTCAAAATCCTAATTATTAAGATGAGATTTAACAATAACAATAAAGTAAGTCTGCTATGTGCAGGCTTGCTTTTCGCAAGTTCTTTATTAGTGAGCTGCGACTCTGAAAACAATGAAAATTCAAATTCGGAAGCTACAACAACCGAATTGAATGTAAATCTCGATATGAATCTCCAAACCATGGAAAGCTTTGGTGCATCAGATGCGTGGCAATGTAACTTTATTGGAAAAAACTGGCCTGCTGATAAAAGAAACCAAATGGCCGATTTATTGTTCAGCAAAGAATTTGATGCTGAGGGAAATCCAAAAGGAATTGGTTTGTCATTATGGCGTTTTAACCTGGGTGCAGGAAGTGCAGAACAAGGTGATGCAAGTGATATTGGTGACGAATGGAGACGTACAGAATGTTTTACAACAGATGGAGTTAGCTATGATATGACTAAACAAGCCGGTCAGGTTTGGTTTATGAAGGCCGCTAAAGAGCGTGGTGCCGAAAAATTATTAGCGTTTTCAAACAGTGCTCCGGTTTATTTAACTCAAAACGGAAAAGCTCATGCCAGTATTAAGGAATATTACAATTTGAAGGAAGGAAAAATGGCTGATCTGGCTGATTTCTGGGTCACTTCTTTAGATAAGTTAAAGTCAGAACATGGTTTAACAATCGATTATGTGAGTCCGTTCAACGAGCCACAATACGAGTGGGACGGTTCAGGACAGGAAGGTTCTCCTGCTACAAATGCTAATATTTACAGTTTTGTAAATATTTTATCTCCAAAATTGCAATCAAAAGGGTTGAGTTCTGAAATTGTGGTTGGAGAAGGCGGGTCTTATGAGCCTTTGTATAAAACGATTGCAGGAAAAGAAAACAGATCGAACCAAATTGATTATTTCTTTGGAGTAAATTCAGCAAAAAATATCGCAGGGCTTAGCAATGTAAAAAAGACTATTTCGGCACATAGTTACTGGCAGGCATGGCCTTTGACCGAGCTTATTAATTCCAGGCAATCTGCTGCTGTAAGAGCACAGTCAATAGGAGGATTAAGCCTCTGGTCTACAGAATACTGTGTTTTAGAAAATCCGGGAACAGCAGAACTTCCTGGAGGAGCAGGACCGGGAAGAGATTTAGGAATGTCCCTGGCACTTTGGACAGCCCGTATCATCAGTACCGATATCGCAATTGGAGGCGTAACTTCATGGCAATGGTGGACAGCGATTAGCCGTGGCGATTATAAAGACGGATTAATTCACGTTGATAATGGTTCAAGTAATGGTGCCGGAGATGCAGACTATTGTAAAAATGACGGATTCATCAGGGATTCCAAAACGCTTTGGGCTTTAGGAAACTTTTCATTCTTCGTAAAACCGGGAATGGTAAGGGTTGCAATTCCTGATCTGGACAACGCAGCAGCTACAACTGATGTGATGTTGACAGCTTATAAAGATGTTGCCGGAAAAAAACTAGTTATTGTGGCGGTTAACATTAGCAAATCGGCAAAATCATACAAATTGAATCTTTCAGGAGGAACTTTGGTTGACAATAAATTTACACCTTATATAACTTCAGAAACGTTAAGTTTGAAAAAAGGGACTGCAGTTGATATGTCAAATTTTGAAATTCCGGCAAGATCAGTGGTGACTTATGTTGGAACTTATAAATAAAGTTTACTCGTAATATTTGTCATTCCGAGGAACGAGGAATCTCCGTTGCAAGATCGACAAAGATTGTCCCTTTTGATTACGGAGTTACTTGGGAAGATTCCTCCTCGGTCGGAATGACAAAATAATGCCGATAGAAAATGAAAAGGATTTAAATCTGTTTTGGCTTATCTTGGTAACTTGCAATATTAAAGTTGCAGGTTTAGAAGAACGTGAGACCTAAAACCTGAAACAAAAAAATAATTACAAATTAAGGAAAGCTTAGAAAATCAGATTCTTAGCATCTTAGAACCTTTAAAAAAATGTTTACAAATAAGATCTTATTACCGGTACTTCTCTTTTCGTGCGTCTCGGCTTTCAGCCAGATTTCGTTTGGAGATTCGAAAAAAATTAATGACAACTGGAAATTCAATCTTCAGGATGTTTCAGAGGCAAAAAACACCACTTTTGACGACAGCAAATGGCAGTCTGTAAATGTGCCTCATGACTGGAGTGTAAAAGGGCAGTTGAGTCCAACACTGGCAAGTTGTACCGGTTATCTGCCGGGTGGAATTGCCTGGTACAGAAAATCAATCAATATTCCGCAAAGCAAAGCCGGAGAAAAAGTGTATTTGTATTTTGAAGGCGTGTACAACCGAAGCGAGGTATTCATCAACGGACATTCATTAGGAAAACGCCCTAACGGATATCTCTCTTTCGCTTATGATGCTACTCAGTTTGTAAAATACGGAGGAGAAAACACGATTTCAGTTCGTGTAGACCACAGTCAGAGTGCCGATTCGAGATGGTATACAGGTTCCGGGATTTACAGAAATGTCTGGGTAGTGTATGCAAATCCTGTTCATATTGCACAATGGGGCGTTTATGCTTATCCGGAAGTAAAAAAAGGAACCGGAACTTTGAATGTTGAGGTGGAGGTAGAAAACGGTTCTGCATCAAAATCAACTCTTACGGTAATTAACGAATTGATTTCGAAAGACGGAAAATCGGTTGCAAAAGCTTCTTCTAAAGTTGACGTTGCATCTAAACAAAACGGAAAGATTTCAGTTAAAATGAATGTGAAAAATCCTCAGCTATGGGATTTAGAGCATCCAAATTTATATCAGCTTAAAACAACTGTATTGAAAGATGGAAAGCAAATTGATCAAACAGTTACAAAAACAGGTTTCAGGGATTTTACTTTTGATCCAAATAATGGTTTTGCCCTTAACGGAAAATGGATGAAAATGAAAGGGGTTTGTTTACATCATGATGCCGGAGTTTTAGGATCTGCAGTGCCTCGCGAAGTTTGGGAAACCAGATTGAAAACATTGAAAGAAATAGGCGTAAACGCTATTCGTACCAGTCATAACCCACAGGCACCTGATTTTTATGAACTTTGTGATGAGTTAGGAATACTGGTATTGAACGAAGCGTATGACGAATGGGAATTCCCAAAACGTAAATGGCTGGAAGGCTGGAATTACGGAACTCCCGGATTTCAAGGAACGTTTGATATTTTTGCCGATTATGCCGAAAAAGACCTTGAAGATTTTGTACGTCGTGACAGAAACCACCTTTCGGTTTTTGCATGGAGCATTGGTAACGAAGTAGATTATCCAAACGATCCCTATTCTCATCCGGTTTTGGACAAAGGAAAAGACGGTTTTGGTCAGGCTGCTTACGGAGGTTACAAAAAAGACGCACCGGATGCCATGCGCCTTGGAGCAATCGCAAAACGTCTGGTTGCAGCAGTTAAAAAATATGATAAATCACGCCCAACGACAGCTGGTTTGGCAGGGGTAGCGATGTCTAACGAAACAGAATATCCGGGTGCTTTAGACATTGCAGGATATAATTATACAGAAAGCAAATACCAGTCTGATCATGAGAAATATCCAAACAGAGTGATTTACGGAAGCGAGAACCGACATGACATGGAACCATGGCTGGCTGTAAAAAATAACAAGCATATTTTCGGACAGTTTTTATGGACAGGAATTGATTATTTGGGAGAATCAGGAAGATGGCCTTCAAGAGGATTTTACTCTGGATTGGTTGATTTTGCCGGAATAATTAAGCCAAGAGGATATTTCCGTCAGTCATTATGGTCTGATAAACCCATGGCGTACATCGGAACTTATCCTTTAAAAAATGAAAAAGACATTTCTATGGATGCATGGGCAATCTGGAATTACAAAGAAGGACAAAAAATCCGTGTAGTTTGTTATACCAATGCTGCAAAAGCACGTTTGGAATTAAACGGAAAAGTTGTAGGTAATATCAAATCATATGACGAAAAAACCGGAATTATGTATTGGGATATTCCTTTTGCTTCAGGTAAATTAGAAGTTATCGGTTTAAGCAATGATGATAAAGAAGTGAGCAGATATTCAATTACGACAACACAACAGCCTGTTGAATTAACAATAGCTGACACCAATATGACAATTGCCAAAGAAAAAGGTGTTGCCAAAATAATGGTTCAGGTAAAAGATCAAAACGGACTGCCGGTAATGCTTTCAGATAATGAAGTGACGTGTACAATCAGTGGCCCGGGGACTTTATTAGGACTTGAAGCCGGTAACAACAGCGACATGACAGATTACACAGATAATGTTCATAGGGTATATCACGGTCATATTGCAGCATATATTCAGGCCAACGGAGATTCTACAGAACCGATAAAAGTAACTTTTACAAGTCAATGGCTAAAACCTGTTGAAATTACGGTGCATGTAAGATAAATTAGTTAGTTTTTTTAAATTGTCAATAAACCTGTCTGCATGTGGTATTCGCAGGCAGGTTTATTGCTGTAAATGAAAAAAAGTTTATTATATTTGAAGTGTAGTATTAACACTTATTTTTAATGAATATGAAAATAATAGGCATAAATATTTTAGTATTAGGAATTTTTTTAACATCATTTTTTTCAAATGCTCAAAAAGCAGTTTTTAAGAAAGATGAATTCAAACAATGGGCACAAACCCCTCCAATGGGTTGGAACAGCTGGGATTGTTATGGTCCAACAGTTGAAGAGCATGAAGTAAAAGCCAATGCCGATTATATGGCAAAAGAACTAAAAAAATATGGTTGGGAATATGTCGTAGTTGATATTAGATGGTTTGTAGAAAATGATAAGGCAGGAGGGTACAATCAGACAGATCCGCGTTATGTAATGGATCAATACGGAAGGTATTTACCGGCCGTTAACCGTTTTCCATCCGCAAAAGACGGTCAGGGTTTTAAGCCTTTAGCAGATTACATCCATAAAAAAGGGCTGAAATTCGGAATCCACATTATGCGTGGTATTCCTAAAAAAGCAGTTGAAGAAAAAATGCCAATAAAAGGAGCAAACGGAATTACTGCTGACCAAATTTACACTACAGCCTTGCAGTGCGAATGGTTAAAAGATAATTATACGATTGTAGCAGACAAGCCTGGCGCACAGGAATATTACGATTCTATTTTTGAATTATACGCACAATGGGGTGTAGATTTTATAAAGATTGATGATTTATCAAGACCCTATCACGAAGGCGAAATTAATTTAATCAGAAATGCTATTGACAAATGCGGACGTAAAATCGTATTAAGCACTTCTCCGGGTGAAACGCCAATTTCTGCAGCACCACACGTAAAAGAACATGCTAATATGTGGAGAATGGTTGACGACGTTTGGGATACCTGGCCGCATATTACACACCTGATGAAGGTTAGTGAAAAATGGTATCCTTACATTGCTCCGGGAACCTGGCCGGACTGTGACATGATTCCGTTAGGGCGTATTTCAGTAAGGGGAGAACGTGGTGAAGACCGAATGACGCGATTAACAAAAGACGAGCAATACACACTAATCACTTTCTTTAATATTTTTAAATCTCCGTTATTTTTTGGCGGTGATTTGCCAAGTAATGATGCTTTCACTTTGTCATTATTAACTAATAAAGAAGTGGTAAAAATGCACAAGGAAAGTACAGACGTAAAACAGCTTTTTCAGCAGGACGGAAAAATAGCCGTGACTTCAAGAAATCCTAAAGACGGGAGTGTTTATTTAGCATTATTTAATATTTCGGACACTGATTCTCAAAGTGTTTCAGTAAATCTTTCAGATCTTGGTATTACTGGTTTTGCTTCAGGTTCAAACATGTGGACAGGCGAAAAACTGAATCTTTCTTCAAAAGAAATTTCGGCAACATTAAAACCGCATAGTGCTGTTCTTTACCAATTAAAAAACAAAAAATAATGAAGAAGTTTTTGCTACATAGTTTTTTAGGTATGATGTCGCTTTTTCTACTGTCTGGATTTGAATGCAGATCAACAATAGAAAAACCAGAGAAAGTATATCTGTTTGCCTATTCAACAGTAAAGAATAACGGTAAAAACGGACTCCATTTTGCCTGGAGTTCCGATAAGAAAAGCTGGTTTGCAATTGGCCCCGAACATCCTTTTTTAAAGTCAGATTATGGAAGTTGGGGACCAACTGGCAAAAGTATGTCGGAAGCTTTTTTATTTAAAGATGATTTGGGCGTTTTTCACTGTTTTTGGAGTGTAAAAGACGATGTTTTGGCTCACGCATCCAGTAAAGACCTGATCAGTTGGAAAAGTCAGAACTACATTCAGGCAATGAAAGAGGTAACGAAAGAAGCTAAATCTGTTATTCAAAGTATAAAAGTAAGCCGAAAAGACGGACAATACATTATACACTGGACAGCTGAAAACACCAATTATACCTCTTCAACCAAGGATTTCAAAAAGTACAGCAAAGCAATAATTGATGTTAATAAGGCACCTAATTTAAGTGAAGTTTTTTTAAATGGTCAAATTGAAAAAGGCACCATTACAGAAGTGGACTGGAGTGTGGTTGAATTGCTGACCAAAACAATGGAATCTGTAAAGTTTAAGGACAGACAAAACAATACTTCTCCAAAAAGTGACAGCTTATTATTTGTGGGTTTAAAACCGGTTACGGCTCAAATTAACATCAATAGCCAGCAGTCTAAAAAAATCAGCAATATGCTGACGGGAATATTTTTTGAAGACATTAATTATGCCGCAGATGGCGGTTTGTATGGTGAACTGATTCAGAATCGTGATTTCGAATATGCGCTAAGCGATAAGAAAGGCAGTGATGAAAAATGGAATGCGACAATGGCGTGGAGCGGTGATTTAAAAATTGCAAAAGAAAATCCAATTCATCCTAATAATCCCAATTATGCTGTGGTTACAAAAGGCGCAATTAGTAACACCGGATTCGATGGAATTGCCCTTAAAGCCAACGAAAAATATGATTTTAGTGTATTTGCGAAAGGAGAAAAATGTACTGTAAAACTAAAAGGAGCTAACGGAGAAACTTTGGCGGAAGCCGTATTAAAACCAACCGCTTCGTGGAAAAAAATCAGTACCGTTTTAAAATCATCCAAAACAGTAACCGATGCCCATTTAGAAATTAGTACAACTGGCGAAACTGCTGTTGATATGATTTCGCTTTTTCCTCAAAAAACATTTAAAAACCGCAAAAACGGATTGCGTGCAGACTTGGCAGAAACCATCGCAGGTATGCATCCTAAATTTGTGCGTTTCCCTGGTGGCTGTGTAGCGCATGGTGATGGATTACACAATATTTATCGCTGGAAAAACACAATTGGACCTTTAGAAAGCCGTGTTCCTTCACGAAATATTTGGAATTACCACCAGTCAATGGGGTTGGGATATTTTGAATATTTTCAGTTTTGCGAAGACCTGGGAGCAGAGGCGGTTCCGGTTCTAGCGGCTGGTGTTCCCTGTCAGAATTCATCTGATGGAGGAGCAGGACAGCAATTCGGAATTCCGATGGATGAAATGGACGAATATGTACAGGACGTTTTGGACTTAATTGAATATGCAAACGGAAGTGCAACCAGTGTTTGGGGTAAAAAACGTGCCGAAGCAGGACATCCAAAACCGTTTAATCTAAAATATATCGGAATCGGAAATGAAGACCTGATCAGCGATGTTTTCGAAGAGCGCTACAGAATGATCGTAAAAGCAGTTCAGCAAAAATATCCTGAAATCATTGTAATTGGTACTGTTGGTCCGTTCAACGAAGGAACCGATTATAACGAAGGCTGGAGAATTGCCAATGATCTGAAACTGCCCATTGTAGATGAACATTATTACCAAAGTCCGGGTTGGTTCATCAACAATCAGAATTTCTATGATGGTTACGACCGCTCAAAATCAAAAGTATATTTAGGAGAATATGCTTCCTGGGGTAACAAATTGTACAACGCCCTCGCAGAAGCACTCTATCTTACGGGTGTAGAACGTAATGGGGATGTAGTTGAAATGGCATCTTACGCACCATTATTAGCTCGTGAGAAACACACACAGTGGAATCCCGATTTGATTTATTTTACGGGAAGTGAAGTAAAACCTACGGTTAATTATTTTGTACAACAGCTTTATGGCCAGAATCCGGGAGATGTTTATTTACAAAGCACAATAAAGCTTTCTGATACCAATAATGAAATCAGTAAACGAATTGGTGTCTCTGCCGTTCAGGATAATGCGTCTGGGGATTTGATCGTAAAATTGGTCAATTTGCTTCCGGTTGCGGTAACGCCTTCAATAGATTTTGTAAATTTTTCAACAGCTGAAAATGCCGTTTATACTTTATTGTCAGGCCATCCGGAAAAAACAACGGCAAAACCGGTAACTCAAAAAATAGCTGCCAAAGAAGCATTTTCAAAAGAATTGCCTCCGTATTCTTTCGTAGTAATACGGGTTAAGATGAGTTCGAAAACACTTTTAAACGAAACTTTTTAAAATTTGCTTTAGCATCTTTAGGAATTTAAAGCATAATAAAATCAATTGATAATGAAAAGAACACAATTTTGTCTGGTACTATTAATAGCTATTTTTAATCTATTACAAGCTCAGGAAACTCCAAAAGGAGGACCGCCTGTTATTGCCGAAAAGGATTTGACAGCCTATTTATTCGTTTATTTCACAGGAAACAGAGTAGAAGAAGAAGCGGTTAATTATGCCGTAAGCGCCGATGGTTATCAGTATCATAGCCTTAACAGCAACAAACCGGTTTTAGACAGCAAAGTCATCAGTTCAACAGGCGGAGTTCGTGATCCTCATATTTTACGTGGCGATGACGGAAAAACATTTTATATGGTGTTGACTGATATGACTTCATCAAAAGGCTGGGACAGTAATCGTGCAATGGTTTTGCTAAAAAGTACCGATCTGGTAAATTGGAAAAGCAGTGTCGTGAATATTCAAACCGCTTTTGCCGGAAATGAAAACCTGAAACGTGTTTGGGCACCTCAGACTATTTATGATGCCAAAGTAGGAAAATATATGATTTACTTCAGCATGAAACATGGAGACGGTGCAGATAAAATTTATTATGCCTATGCCAATAAAGATTTCACAGGATTGGAAAGTGCTCCGAAATTACTGTTTGTTCCAAAGTCTGAGAAGTCCAGTATTGATGGTGATATCATTGAAAAAAACGGACTATATCATCTTTTTTATAAAACCGAAACCGAAAATGCAGGTATCAAAGTAGCCACCACAACCAATTTGACTTCTGGAAACTGGAAAGAAAACGATAATTACTTGCAGCAAACCAATGAATCAGTGGAAGGATCAAGCATCTTTAAACTCAACAATTCGGATGACTATATTTTGATGTACGATGTTTACAAAAAAGGACAATACCAGTTTACAAAAAGTACCGATTTAGAAAATTTCAAAGCAATTGACGATGAAATTTCAATGGATTTCAAACCACGCCACGGAACGATTTTGCCTATCACGCGTTCCGAATTGAAAAGGCTTATTGAAAAATGGGGAATGCCAGCCAAATTTCCAAAAATAAACAACAATCCGGTGTTGGAAGGCTATTATGCCGATCCGGATATTTTATATTCAAACAAAACAAAAAAGTATTATATCTATCCAACCAGCGATGGTTTTGATGGTTGGTCGGGAACTTATTTTAAAACCTTTTCATCAGACAATCTGGTTGACTGGAAAGACGAAGGCGTTATTTTAGATCTTCCAAAAGACGTAAGCTGGGCCAACAGAAACGCCTGGGCACCTTGTATCATAGAAAAAAAGATCAAAGGAAAATACAAGTACTTTTATTATTTCACAGCAGCACAAAAAATAGGTGTAGCCGTTTCTGATAATCCAACAGGACCATTTAAAGATAGCGGAAAAGCTTTGGTAGCCACCAAACCCGAAGGGGTAAAAGGCGGTCAGGAAATTGATCCGGATGTTTTTACAGACCCTAAAACGGGAAAAAGTTATCTGTACTGGGGTAATAATTATATGGCTGTAGCCGAATTGAACGATGATATGGTTTCGTTCAAAGGAGATATAAAATTAATTCAGATAGACAAAACTTTCCGTGAGGGAACGTACATCATCTACAGAAAAGGAACCTATTATTTTATGTGGAGCGAAGACGATACCCGAAGCCCGAATTACAAAGTACGATACGGAACTTCAAAATCGCCTTTGGGACCAATTGAAATTCCTGAAAACAATATTGTAATCCAGGGAATCCCGGATCAGGGAATTTATGCAACGGGACATAATTCGGTTTTGCAAATTCCAAACAAAGACGAATGGTACATTACGTATCACAGATTCTCCTACCCAACCGGAATAAAAATGGGAAGTGCCGGAGGTTTTCACCGTGAAGTCTGCATCGATAAATTAGAATTCAATCCAGACGGAACCATAAAACAAGTAACTCCGACTCATCAGGGAATACAACCAATTAAATAAGTCAAATTATTTAGTTGTAAAAAGCTGCTCTATTTGCCCCGGAGCAGCTTTTTTGTTTTTATGAATTTCAGTTTTTGAATTAGGAGCTGTTTCCTGCTGTACACTATATCTTTTGTGCCGAACCCCGCCACAAAAGGATGCCGTTCCCATCAGGGCTAGGGCTTTGGGTTTCATAAGAACTTTTGGTGTAATAACCGTTTGGAGAAATTAAACGGAATTAGGTATGTTTAATGATTTATCAAAGTTTTTCCTATATTCGCAAAAACAAAAAAGCCATTTTATGGCACAAAGCCAACCAAAAAAGGGCTTATTGAAGCCATTTAATGGCTGGTATAAGTAAGTTACCAGATATAGCAAAAAACCTAAAACAATTATAGATGTTCAAAGTACTCTTAAAATACTATTTGGTGATTCTTGTTGCTACATACATATTAAGTTTAGTTGTAATAAGTTTTTGGAATTTGACAAATATGTCATCAACACGATATATATATATCGCTTTATTAATGACCATCATTGGAGGACTTTATTATAATTCTATGCTAGCGTTCCTGTCATTAAGTATTTTTCTAAACGTAATCCAAGATATACGGCAGAATTATCTCTACAGATTAGCGAGTTTTATATCGTTATCCCTCCTAATTATTGTAATTCTATTTTTTTATGATATAAGTTTTATTATCATTTATCCTATAACATATTTTTTGGTTCAATTATATATTTGGAAAAAGTATGATTTGAGAATCAGAAATGCAGATTAGCTACATCTGGTAACAGCTACTACAACGGATTTGGGCAAGTGACTTAATGGAAAGTTGGTTTTGTATTTGTGATGATTTGGCAAATCCGATAATAGGGCTTAATTTAGTCCCAAACCCGCTGTAGTACCAAGACGTTAATGCCTCACCTTAAAAAAACGACGTAGACAAGGAACAAACTTTTAAAAGTTAAAAACAACAATGATTAGGCAAAATCATTTAATTTCTATGGATATTTATGATAGATTATGAAAAAACTGTACAGAAAATAATTGACTCAATAACTAATTTTTCATTTGAATTTGAATTTGAAGCACTTAAAAAGGAAATGGAATTACAAGAAGTTTCCCAAGCTGAATTAGATAAATTAGGAGAAAATAAAGTAAAGGATAAATTTAATAATGGTTTTTTTAAAATTAAGATGCCTAACGGCAATTTAATTGATGTTGAAACTATTTATAAACAGAGCATAGAAAAAAACATTAAGGAACCAGTGCTCTTTATTAATCCTGATTTTAAATATGTCAAATGGAGTGTAAAAAAAAACTTCACATTGCCACAAATAAAAAAGTATATTAGAAATCAATTAACTAATAACACCGATTTAAATCTTGCTGAAGTACAGAAAGCTTTATTAATCGAAGAAGTAAAAAATAAAGAAGTTGAAGGTTACCTAAACGAACTCCCAATAAAAACAAGTGAAAATATAAGTGAAGGTAAATTCCATATTCAATCTTCTTGTTCTCGCGAAAGTGTAATAAAAATGGTATATGATACAATTGAAGAATTATATAAAGACAGGAAAGTCTATATCGAAAGTAAATTAAGGAAAGATTACAAATACGTATTTCATTATATAATTTTTGTGTTATTTATCTATTTACTTTGGTTTGTCAACAAGCAATACGAAACATTACCATTTTGGCTTTCAAATACAATTAGTTCAGCTTTATTTTTAATTCCTTTAATCGTTATGCGTTTAATAAATCATTCTATTTTTGATAGTGTACTTTTTAGAAAAAAAGCAGAAAAAAAATATGAGAAAGAATTTAACAATAAAGTAAACTGATAAGAAAAAAGGCGAGGCATAACAGCTACTACAACGGATTTGGGCAATAGGCCCAACTGGCGCTCGTTTACACCCAACTCTGGTGCTTGCCTGTGGCGAGTACCCCGCTGCGCAAAGTCTTTTTCAGACTTTGCGCAATTTTAAACCCCTGCTCTGCGAAGAGTTCCTTATGAAAAGCTGCGCAAATGTCTCTGACTTTGCGCTTTTTTTATGTTCTTATAAAATCTAAACATGATAAAGTCTCCCGACTTTTTTAAATTACTTCTTGAACAGATAAATAAGCAAGTTAAATCCTATATTTTTGTAAAAAAAAAAATAGAATGAAAGAAGGATATGTAATTAGAGATCAAACATTACCACATTTTATAACATCAACCGTTGTAGACTGGATAGATATTTTTACCCGTCAGATTTACAGAGATATAGTGATTGAAAGTTTAGCTTATTGTATTAAAAACAAAGGAATGATTTTGTATGGTTATGTAATTATGAGTAATCATATTCATTATAATTGTACAGTCTGAGGATGGAAAATTATCTGATTTAATAAGAGATTTTAAAAAGTTTATAGCCAAGAGTATTTTGGAACAAATTCAAAGTAGTCCTGAAAGCAGAAGAGAATGGATGTTGGAGCGTTTCAAGATGGCTGCGCAAATGCATACAAGAAATAAAGAATTTCAATTTTACTTCGTCAGTTCGCCTTCCAGGCTCGGGTGGCAGTACGGAAATCATGCAGAAGAAATTTATTCAATTGAATTTATGTGGTCCAAATTGCATTACATCCATTTGAATCCTGTTAGGTCTGAATTGGTTGCAAAGGCATCAGAATATCTCTATTCGAGTGCAAGTAATTATGTCAATAATTCAGGTTATTACAAATTGAAAAAGTAAATAATCCAATCATTAATGTTTTGGATGCGAAATCAATAATCCTTTATAATTCATATTAGGATTTAATTTTAAGTCAGAGACTTTAGGAAGTCTTCGTTTTTAAATTATATTTGTTTAAAATGGCGCAAAGTCAGAGACATTTGCGCAGCGTAGGCGAGAACACTTTGCGGAGCAGGGAAAAGTATATGAATAAAATAATTCTGATTTTATCAATTTTAATTTTGGTTTCTTGCAAAAGAAAACCTGAAGCTTATATTGAAAAATATAGAAATTCTAAATTAGATAGTTTAAAAACAATTATTGGCAAAATATCAACAAAAGACACAAGCTGTTTAAAAGAAATTGATTTTGCTCAAGAAAAAATTGTTAAAGATAGCCTAACTTATTATGTATATAGTTCGTCACCATCATATGGAAGACATATAGAAGAGTTAAAAAAATTACTAAAACCATACGGAATAGATTGCGAAATATTTTTAACTTCTTGTGTTGGACACGGAAAAGGAAGAAGTTATTGCTATGTAGATTTTATGAATGAAACAATAAAAAACAAATTTAAAAAAGACTTTATTGATAGTTTAGAAGCAAAAGCAGACAGAGCTTATTTGAATAAAAATATTAGTAAAATTTTTTATTCAATGGATGAATATGACGAAACTATTTTTTATCCAAAGGCTAAATCTATAGAAAAGCAAAGAGAAGATGTAGAAAATGATTTTTTTTTAACTTTTAAATACCCAAAAGATTTTGATTTTAAACATAAAAGATATGTTGGACGTAGTAATGTTGAATTTATACTTTATCGAAATGGAGAAATTAAAAATTTAAAAATTGATACAGAATTTGAACAAAAAAGCAACAATAAATTCATCCCATATTTCGATAATGAAATTAGAAAATTTGTAACAAAAATTAAGTGGTTACCAAGAAAACAAAGAGGAATAAAATTAAACGCAGGATTGGGATTATGGTTTCCGTACAATAAAGGCAACAGCTAACAGGCGTTTGACAAGATTGCGATTTTTGTGGTAAATTCACGTTTAGGTTTCGCAAGAAATTTTATCTTTAACAGAAAAGAATAAGTTCCGAAGTTCGCAACCTCGGCCTAAGCGCTGGAACGTTGACAGTAATTAACCCGCAGAATCGAGAAAATTATGCAAATTAAACTCTTTTTTATTCTTTTATTTAGTTGTTTATTAATTAGTTGTGACGGAACTTTGGGAGGTTTTGATAATAGAAATTTTGAAACGCCCAAACAGAATATTGAAAAAGCAATTGAAACTTTGCTTGTGAAAAATCCAGAACTTGAAATTCCCGAAAAATGGAATGACAATGATAATTGGAAAAAAAGAGGTTTCGGGTTTTTAGATACAAGAATTTTTTATTTTCAATCAGAGCCTGAAGAAATGTATTATGTATCATTTGTGGAAGATGGAAATGAAAAACAAAATAAAAATGGACCAACTATCTTAGCAATTCGTTCCGTCTTCACTAAAAGACATAATCAATGGCTAAAAGAAGAAGATTTTGACTATAATACAAAAGAACGAATAGAAAATAGATTTGACACTGAAATTATTTCAAAATTGGAAAAATACAGTGGATTAAAAGCAACTCGAAAACATTAAATACTGCCAACACACGCTACAAGCAATTTGGGTTTTAGGCTTAATTTGAAGTTGGTTTTGTATTTGGGGAAGATTTGACAAATCCGAATAATGGGCATAATTTAGTTCCAAACTGCTTGCAGCGCGGGAACGTCAGGCTGTGAAAAAACCTCTTTAAATCTAAAAAGTATTCGGAGGGCTACCTGATAAAAGTCTCAAATATGAGATTCTCATGAGGTCAATTTGAGTTTTTTCACAGACTGACGTTAGCAGTAACTTTTGCGTAAAAAACCGAAAAAAATTTGAATTTAATACCAGTTATTGGTATCTTTGGTAAAATTAAAAATTATGGCACGGAATACATCAATATTATTAGGAGACTATTTTGAAAACTTTATTAAAGAACAAATTTCTACAGGAAAATATAGTTCGGTAAGTGAGGTTGTGAGAACTGCTTTAAGAGTTTTTGAGCAAGAAGAAACTAAAACAAAATCTCTAATCAATGAACTAAAAATTGGTGAAAAGAGTAGTAAAATCAGAAAATTTGACCGCAATAAAAATCTTGAAATGCTAAAAGCTAATTTTCAAAAATAATGCCAAAGTATATAATTAGTGAAAAGGCATTAGAAGACATTAATAACATTTGGATTTATACGGCAGAAAATTGGTTTGTTGAACAAGCAGATCGATATTATAACTTAATCTTTGACGAAATTGAATATATCGTACATAATTTAGATATGGCTCTTGACGTTGGGAAAATTAGAAAATCATATAGATATTCAAAAGTAAAATCACATCTAATTTTCTTTAAAAAAGACAAAACAAATGAAATTGAAGTCGTTAGAGTTTTACACGAAAGAATGGATATTGAAAATAGATTAGGAGAATAAATAAAAAAAAGTTACTGCCAAAGCTAGAGTTTCGTTGTGTGCGTAGCACGAACAAGAAACTCGTGTTGAACGGAACCGCCCTACATTCATCCCTTATGGGGTTTCGGTAAATGAGTTATAAGAATTTCAAGAGGCTATTGCGCCTCTTTTTTTGCATCACTTTCCTGCACAAGTTCCCTTATCCGTAAAATCAATTTTCACAGGCAATAGAGTTTTGGCCACCGCCAAGATACCACTCAGGGGGACCGCGCTGGTCAAAAACAGTGATGCGGTACAGATTGCCTTTTTTACAACAGGGGGCATTTAGGCAAAAGCAAAAAGCGAAGCCCATAAACGCAGTGCCTGAAATAGGTCTGTGAAGGGATTTTGGACTTTTTTGAAGATAAAACAAGTAATCATGAACTTGTTCGGGATCTAACTCTGTAGGAAGTTTTCCGAAATAAAGGGTATAGAGGCAACATGGCGCGAATAATTATTAAAGGTGCTTTGGCTCCTGCCCAAAATCGAGACCGTACGCTCAAAACGATCTAATAAATCAATAAACCCGGACACTTCTCTTTTTGCCTGGTTGAGAATTTTGTTTCCCCTTAATTCTTCAACCGACTTTTTTTTTGTGACCATAATTATTATATTCGTAAGGTACAAAATCACAGGGAGTGCTACCGAAGGTTTAGTTCAACAGCACCTACCCAAAAGTGGCGGTTCAGTGGTTAAATCAAGCTTTGTGCTTCTATCAGAGTTTCTGCTTGGTGCCAGTGAAGTGCTTCGAAATCGCCACCTTCGGGTAGCTGAAAAACGTTAGTGGAAGGATATAACGACACCGCAGACAATAAACATATAAAGACTTTGATAACACAACAATCTAAAATATATACTGACCAACTTCGTCAGCATTATGAGAACTTCTTTGGTATTTCGGGACAGAAACTAATTTTAGAAAAAGGCCTGAAAGAGAAACTGGATCAGGACTTCTATGTTCTGGAATTTAAACCAAATGACCGTCACGATTTTTGGACTTATTGTTCCGTTGGTATGTCGCTTGCCAGACAAGATGATAACTTGATTGAAGTTTTTGTTTTTTCACCACGACAAGACCTCGCTCAAGTGGAGTTAATTACTGTTTGTGCTTCGTATCATCGCAATGGTTTGCCTTTAAACATTCATCATACAATCAATATTGGCAGACCTTGGCTTGACAACTCTAAATGCGACCATTGCTTTATTTCATTACCTTACCTTGACGGTGAAGAACTTGAATTATTTAGCTTCAACGACAGATTATACCATTGCTATTGGTTAATACCAATCACTGAAAAAGAAAGAGACTATAAAATTGACATGGGTTGCGAGGCATTGGAAGAACTTTTCGAGGACAAACAACTTGACTACCTAAAACCGGAAAGAGAATGTTTATTGATGAATTGAACGGAGTGGGCAAAACTCCAGCCACTAACAGCTACAACGGATTTGGGCAATAGGCTTAATGAAAAGTTGATTTGTATTTGGGATGATTTGCTTCGCCTGTTCGCTATCGCTCGGGTGGCAAATCCGAAGGAAGGGCTTAATTTAGTCCCAAATCCGTTGTAGTAGCGGGACGTCAGGCTGTGAAAAAACCTCTTTAAATTTAGAAAGTATTCGGAGGGCTACTGAGAAAAATCTCAAATATGAGATTCACATGAGGTCAATTTTAGTTTTTTCACAGACTGACGTTGTGCAACATTTATTCGAGATTTATACTAAACCAGAAATGAAAAAACTTTCAATATTTGTATTTATTCTATTTCTTATTTCCTGTAATAGTGGAAAAAATATTCAAATTGCCAGTTACAAAATCATAAAAACTGAAAATGAAAATTTAGAAATAGATTCAATTGAAATTTCGAAATTGCCAATTCATTTGAAAGCTTTAGCCGCATTTTTCGCAGCAATGGGCGGAACAAACTGTACAAACGATACATGCGAATTGACAACTGCACTTGGATTGAGTAAACAAGGTTCACAAAGTCAAATTGACTTGATTAAAACTTATTTTCCGAATGATAAAGTCGCAGAAACTCTTATCAAACAAGATTGTTATTTACGTCCAAGCGGAGCATCAACATTTTCAGATTTTGAATTTTTAAATATTATTGATTTAGGTCAGAATGTCAAAGTAGAATATAATCTTATGATTTACGATCATGGAGATGTAAAATACATAAAAGGTCCAGACTATTATACATTCCAGCAAACGATTTTTATGAAAACTAAGCGTAATTTATGGAAGCATATTGAGAAGTAAACGTCACACAACAGCAGGCAAGATCAATTGCCTTATTTTTTCTAACTGGAACATCGTCTTCACAAAAATTATTTATCTTCACCGAGAGAACTCAGCTTGCAGGCATCGGCAACTGCTCCTGCCCGCAACCGTTACCAGCAATTTTACCGCAAAAAACTAAAAACAGAAACTTAAATAAAAAAACTAATTCTTCTTTTATTAATTTTAAACATAAATTTAATATTTTCTCAAGATTACTTTGAAGGGAAGAGATTGTATTGTAAATCTGAAAATCCTGAAGCAATAAGATTATTTAATATTGGAATTGAAACACTTTTCTTGAATAGAACACTTGATAAAAAATATCTAAAAAAAACATCAGATGTTTTTTTTAGAGCATATAAAATTGATACTACTTTTTGCGATGCTATGTTTTTTACTGGATACACAATGAGGCTACTTGAAGAGAAAAATGCTTTAGTTTGTTATTATTTAGCTGACAGTTTAGCGAATAACCGAGCTATAGAATTTAAAACAAATTTAGCTGTCGAAGCACTTAGATTCGGAAATACTGAAGGTGTAAAATTGGCTCGAAAAAAATATGATGAAATAATAAAATTCTTTCCAGAAAATCCAGAAGGATATTATGGTTTTGGCGTGACTTCTCCAATGTTTGGAGATACCGAAAGGGGTTTAGAAAATATTAATATTGCAATAGAAAAATATGGGGAATCAAATTCAGAATTAAAAAGCGATGTAGTTTTTCTGAAAGGTGTTTTACTTACTTTGAACAAAAAATACGAAGAAGGATTAGATTATCTAAAAAAGAGTTTTTCAACATATAAAAAAGATGAAAACGTTAAAATTCATTATTCATTATGTTTACTTAAAGTTTCTGAAATTAAGAACGATGAAAAAATGAAACAAAAAGCATTAAAATTTTATGAAAAAATAGAAAATAAAGACCAAATTCCAGAAAATATAAAACCTCTGTTAAAATTTAAAAAAAAAACTGCTGGTAACTGGCGTTTAGCAAGATTGCGAATTTTGTTGTAAATTCACTCTTAGCTTTCGCAAGAATTTTTATCTTAATGTAAAATAAACGGTTAAGTTTGCAACCTCGCCAAGCGCCAGAACGTTAGTAAGCCAGTGACGACATCAACGAATATGAAATTTTGGGAATTGACATCAGCATTTAGAAGTGAAACGGACAATTTAAAAACTGTTCTTGAAAAACCTATTTGGACAAAATACAAAACTTATTTTGACAACTTTGATTCATTAGTTAAAAGACAAGACAGAAAAATATTAGATGAAGAAATTCCATTCGACTTGGCTTACGAAGTTTGTCAACTAAGTAAAATTAAGTTTTGGCTTTATTACAAACGGCATCCGCACCTACTGACAACTTGGAAGCAAGGAATTGACGAGCCATTTGAAGAGGTTTCCGCACTCGACATCTTGACAAGATTTGGTGGCTCTTTCATAGAAGAGACATTGGAGAGAAGTGTGTGAGACGTTATGCCAAGACAACTCGCCAATGAGATTGAAGTTTTGGGTTCGTTTGATTTGACAAATGTTGGTATGCTTGCAATTTTGAGAACGGAAAATTCTGCACTAAGTGTAAACGACAAACTTTGTTCTCATGACAATTTAAGACAATGGAAGGTGATTAAAGAAGCTGTAATGACTGTTAGCCCGTTTACAGCGCAATTAAAAATGGACAGCCAAAAGGAACAAGGAATAAGACAATATATAATTAAACCAACAATTGGAACTGATAAACCAATTCCGACAGAAATTTTAACATTAAAATAGATTGAGGAAAGGTCAACCGCTAACCAAATGTTTATGTCAGTTTGGGACTCAGTGTAAATTTAACGTTTTGTTTTCTCAATTTCGTTCAGCAACGTGGGACAGTGCGAGCTTCGAAAACCCAAACCGGCATAAACATAAACGTTATGTGAGATTCCAAAAAAATCCGTAATAATTTGACAAGTTACCATTTTTTGGTAACTTAGCTAAAAAAAATTATGGGACGAAATACTTCTATATCGCTTGGTAATCATTTCGAAAGTTTTATTGAACACAGTGTAAATGATGGAAGATTCAATAATGCAAGTGAAGTTGTCAGAGCCGGTCTTCGTCTTTTAGAAGATGAGGAAAATAAAATTATAGCTTTAAGAAAGGCGATCAATGAGGGAATTGAAAGTGGACGTGCAGTAGATTTTGATGCTAAAAAACATCTTGACGTTTTAAAAGCAAGAAAAAAATCAAATGGCTAAATATTATTTAACAAATAAAGTTGTTGATGACTTGTCTGAAATTTGGGATTATACAATCGAAACTTGGTCTGAAATGCAAGCTGAAAAGTATTATGATTTACTTTTGGCATCATGTGATGATTTAGCAAATAATCCAAAACTTGGTAGAAACTATGATATAGTAACGAAAGGAATGTTAGGTTTTAAATCAGGTGAACATATTATCTTCTACTCAATTATATCAAAGAACGAAATAGAAATCGCAAGAATTCTTCATGGCATGATCGATTTAAAAAGTAAACTATAAGGAACCTCACATAACAGCTACGGACATTAATAACATTTGGATTTATACGGCAGAAAATTGGTTTGTTGAACAAGCAGATCGATATTATAACTTAATCTTTGACGAAATTGAATATATCGTACATAATTTAGATATGGCTCGTGACGTTGGGAAAATTAGAAAATCATATAGATATTCAAAAGTAAAATCACATCTAATTTTCTTTAAAAAAGACAAAACAAATGAAATTGAAGTCGTTAGAGTTTTACATGAAAGAATGGATATTGAAAATAGATTAGGAGAATAAATAAAAAAAAGTTACTGCCAACAGCTAGAGTTTCGTTGTGTGCGTAGCACGAACAAGAAACTCGTGTTGAACGGAACCGCCCTACATTCATCTTTCACTTGAAGTTTTCCTGTAAAACCCCGCTGTATCTTTTTATCCGCAAAAAAAGCGGATAAAAAGGATGCCGCTTCAAACGAAGTTCACTGAACTCCAATTATAAATAAAATTAAGTGAAGTAATCAGGGCAGTAGTTTTCATAAAACCAACATCATGAAATAGTTTTTCAGACTATTAATATTCAATAAATAAAAAATCCTTTTGATGATTTGTAAGAAAAAATAAATACATTTGAAAAAGAATAATATGAAACAAACCTTCGCATATACATCCAAATTTAGGTAGATTGGCGAATGTTTGTTTCGCTTATATAAGTTGTAGCCAATTATAACATTAAAAACAGATATTATGACAAAATTTTTTTATACTTTTTTATTTATAACAATTGTTTCCTGTAAGAGTGAGAATAACAAAGAAAACCCTGCTGACATAAATCCGACTAACATTGAAAAGATTGAAACCAATAGTAATTCTGAAATTAGCGGGCTTGATATTAATTCTATTCCGATTTCCAGTAAAAATATAGATAATATTATCTTTTTTGATTTACCAAAGGGTTATGTTTTTGATCAACCTAAAAATATTTCAGATTATGACCAATTTGCTTTTTTTGTGTCAACTGATGAATATATATTAAAAGAGGGAGAACTTTTTCAAAGTAGAGTTTCTACTATTGATAACAAAACCTTTTCATTTTTAGAATTACTACGTAACCTTGAAAGTATTATCATTGACCAACTAGAAGGAAAAAAGATATTTGAGGGGAAATTAAACAGTGAAAAGGTTAATGATTTAAGGGAAAAAGTTCAAATGTATAATTATCCTGGCTATGGCTTTTTAGGATACACTGATTCTTATGTTTATTTAATAAAAAATAAGGACAAAGAAAATTGGATTCATGTAGCAAAAACAGATGATAACATGAGTATAGGTTTGGCAGTATTGCAAACGAAAACTTTAGATATAACTGCGAAAATTAAAACTGCAAAAGAAATTGAAAATGAATTGATAAATAATGGAAAAACAGTATTATACATCAATTTTGAAACCAATAAATCAGTTTTATCAAGAGAAGGGGAAGAAGCAGTTAATCAAATAGCACAAACCTTACATAATAATAGCTCGCTAAAGATTTCAATTGAAGGACACACAGATAATAATGGCAGCAAGGAATATAATCAGGAATTGTCTGAAAATAGAGCCAAAAGTGTTAAAAACGAGCTGATGTCAAAAAATATTTCTAAAGATAGATTAGAAAGCATAGGATTTGGTCAGGCAAAACCATTAGTTGAGAATAACAATGAGGAAAACAAAGCTAAAAACCGCAGAGTTGAATTAATAAGAATAAAATAACCGGCTACAACACCATATTGGCTTGAGTACCGAATTTGAGGGTCAGGTTTCTAAGTAAACTTTGGGGATAAACCAAATGGCTTGATTATAGAAATCTACGCCTTCGCAAGTTTGGAAACGTTAGCAGAATGGTAAATAGGAAAAAACTTAAATGAGAGAAATTAAACTTTACAAATGCCCTATTAAATCGCTAAGATTATTGTTTTTGTACTCTCTTTTTGTGATTCCAAGTATTTGGTCCCTAATAAACGAAAAAGAAACTAAGTTTATTTTTTGGTTTTGCTTATGCTTCTTTGGAATTGGTTTTTTGATTAGTATTTTTAATACTCTCGACAGAAGAGTTCAAATAATTATTACTGAAGTTGGAATTTGGGACCGAAGTATAAATCAAGAATTGATAAAATGGGAATATATACAAAACGCATATGATATTGAAGTTCATAAGCAGGTCTTTATTTCTATAAAAACTGATGAAAGATTTGTAATGAAAAAGAAATTATATAAATGGGCAAACAATTTAAATCAAAAAATTGGAGCGCAAAAAATAAATCTGAATCTAAGTTATATAAAAGTTGATTTAGAAAAAATGATAACTTTTATAAATATTATGAAAACAGAAAAAATTGAAGAAAGAGAAAAACTAATCGAATTATACAAAAATAGAATTAAATAAAGCCACTACCGCGAACAGCTACAACGGATTTCGGCAATTGGCTTAATGAAAAGTTGGTTTTGTATTTGGGATGATTTGCTTCGCCTGTTCGCTATCGCTTGGGTGGCAAATGCGAAAATAGCGCTTAGTTTAGTCTTAAACTCACTGATTTGCAGTACATTAGAATAAATACTTGAAGAAAA
Organism: Flavobacterium piscis; assembly: GCF_031457575.1. GTDB lineage: Bacteria > Bacteroidota > Bacteroidia > Flavobacteriales > Flavobacteriaceae > Flavobacterium > Flavobacterium piscis_A. Next base: position 92,705 of record NZ_JAVDWQ010000014.1, read on the forward strand.
AATCGGAACTAAAAGAAAATCTAAAATATGGAAACAACTAGAAAAAATCATTGGGAAACAGTTTACGAAACTAAAAACCCGAACGAAGTAAGTTGGACTCAAGAAATTCCGAAAACTTCATTAGATTTTATAAAATCGTTTGATTTAACAAAGAAATCTAAAATCATTGATATTGGTGGCGGAGATAGTAAACTTGTAGATTTTCTAATCGAAGGAGGTTTTGAGAATATAACTGTTTTAGATATTTCCGCAAAAGCAATCGAGAAAGCAAAAGCACGATTAGGAGTAAATGCAGAAAAAGTAAATTGGGTTGTAAGTGATATAACAGAATTTGAACCAAATGAAACTTTTGAAGTTTGGCACGACAGAGCAACTTTTCATTTCTTGACGAGTGAAGAGCAAATTCAAAAATATATGGAAACTGCACGAAAATCAGTTTCAGGATATTTAACAGTTGGAACCTTTTCTGAAAACGGACCGAAAAAATGTAGCGGTTTAGACATAAAACAATATAGCGAAGAAACATTAACCGCCGAAATGGAGAATGGATTTGAAAAAATAAAATGTGTAACCGAAGACCATACAACTCCTTTTGAAACAAAACAGAATTTTATTTTTTGTAGTTTTAAGCGACAACTAAACTAACCAAAAGGGCTATCTGCCAACACACGCTACAAGCAATTTGGGTTTTAGACTTAATATTCAAGAATTAAATTTTTTAGTAGAGCATAAATTCGTTTCTAAAAAATCATTTGTAAATTTTTCGTTTTACAAGAAGGACATTTGGATAAAAAGGGTTTTCTATCCACCTTTTCCAATACTTCACTTGGAGTTTTCCTGTAAATCCCCGCTGTATCTTTTTATCCGCAAAAAAAAGCGGATAAAAAGGATGCCGCTTCAAACGAAGTTCACTGAACTCCAATTATAAATAAAATTAAGTGAAGTAATCAGGGCAGATGCTTTCATGATATCATTAGGGAATTACTGGTAAAACCCATGAAACATATCCTGAATCAACTTGGTATTTTAGTGTAAGACTTCCATAAATTCTTTAAAGAATAAAATAACAAACAACTTTGAAATATTTTAGTAATCTATAATTATTGTTTGAATATAAATATATATTTATTGTTTATCAATAATTATTTATTATATTTGTGATGTAATTTAACTTCTAACAATTATGCCAAAAACAAATAACATCGTATTTAAAGGCTTACATATTGTAGCTTGGGTCATCTTCGTTGGCTTGTGTATTGAGGCTGGAGGTTTGATAGTCAATTTTATTTTCAGTCTTTATAAACCTGAATTTGTCCAAAATCTTTATCAAAAGTTGGACATAAGTGAAATGTATGAGCGTAGTAAATGGGCTTTTTTCAGCATGTATAGTTTTATACTTGTCATAGCGATTTTGAAAGCTGTCCTATTTTATGTAGTCATCAGATTAGTGAGCAAAATTGATTTGTCAAAACCATTCAACAGCTTTGTTTCGAGACAAATTTCACAAATTAGTTACTACACTCTTTCAATTGGACTATTAAGTTACATAGCCCGACAGTCAGCTAAGAATTTAGTGCATCGTGGTTTTGTTACTGACAACTTAAATCAGTTTTGGGCAGATAGTCAAGCATTTATTTTGATGGCGGCTGTAATCTACGTTATTGCGACTATCTTCAAAAAAGGAATAGATATTCAAAACGAAAACGATTTAACTGTTTAAGCTATGCCTATAATTGTAAACTTAGATGTGATGATGGCAAAACGGAAAATTTCTCTGAATGAACTTTCTGAAAGAGTTGATTTGACATTATCTAATCTTTCTATCTTAAAAACTGGAAAAGCGAAAGCAATTCGTTTTAGTACCTTAGACTCAATATGTAAAGCATTAGACTGCCAGCCAGGTGATATTTTGGAATACGTAAGTGACGAAAAAAGCTAACCCTGCTTCACGAAATGTTCCTCATGAAAAGCTGGCAAATGATGTCCCTGACCTTGCGTAATTTTTTTATGCTCTTGTAAATTCTAAATCTCTTAAAAGGCTCTCGACTTTTTTTCAAGAGTTCCTAAATGGTTATGAGATAAATTAGTTGTTTTATAAAAAAAAGAAGTTGATAAAGAAAGCTATATAATTCGTGCCCCAATCGCTCTGATATGCGTAACGATAGCGCGGAAATTTTTTCCATATTTTTACACTTTGTGTAAACCTATTTTAGGACAAGACACTGTCTAATTCCTTCAGTTTAATTGACTACATAACCCGTTAAAAGCTATAAATCATTGTAATCCCAGGCAAGTCAGAAACTTTCGGGATAAAATAATGCGCAATATGTCTATAGTTTTGAATAATGCGTCCATCTTTTAGAAATACATTATTTATAATTTTATCTTCAATTCAGCATCTAAATTTATTACAGATGTCTGAATAAAACTTTATAAGTGTTATCAAAAATGTTGGCTTTTAATTTTGTGTTAGTTTGAGTTAGTTAAAAAGGGAGATGAATTAAGTATTATCTCCCTAATTTTTTATGTCAGTTTTTAAAAATTAATGATTTAATAAATATACGTTTATATGAGAAGTGAGAGTTTGAAAATTAAAAGTTACCATATTATTCCTTTGTTTATAGTGCTGTTTTTTTTAGCGCCTAAAGTACATTGCCAAAATGAGGAAAATGTAAAAAGTTCAAAAACTGTAATTGAAAGACTTATTGGTAATCGTGCAGATGAGTTTGATTTAAGTATTATTGAAAACAAAGATCAAATTAATTCGGATAAGTTTGAAGTGGCAACAATAGGGAAACGTGTAAAAATTTCAGGGACATCTAATACTACGATTTGTTATGCTGCCTACACTTTTCTTAGGGATATTGGTGCTGTTTCAGTTAGTTGGGAAGGAAACCGAATTAATTTGCCTAAGGCCTGGCCAAAGTATTCCAAAAAAGAAGCTACCCCTTTTAAATACAGAAAATATCTAAATGCCTGTACATTTGGTTATACCACTCCCTGGTGGGACTGGGAACGTTGGGAACAAGAAATAGACTGGATGGCGCTTCACGGGATTAATTTGCCTACAGCACTGGAAGGACAGGAAGCAGTCTGGCAACAATTATGGAAAGAGTATGGACTAACGGACAGTCAATTGCAAGCACATTTTACAGGACCGGCATTTTTACCCTGGCAGAGAATGGGAAACATAAATAGTCTTGAAGGACCTTTGCCCCAAGAGTGGATAAATAAAAAAGAGAACGTTCAAAAAAAGATATTGCAAAAGATGCGGACATTAGGCATGCACCCTGTTGTACCCGCTTTTAGTGGCTATGTGCCAAAAGCATTTGCAGAGAAACATCCTAATTCAAAAATCAGTGAATTGAAATCCTGGTCCGGAGGAGGTTTTGAAAGCACTTATTTACTGGATCCAAATGACCCTTTGTTTAAAGAAATTGGAAAACGTTTTATAGAAATTTATACGAAAGTATATGGGAAATCGGATTTTTATTTAGCTGATTCTTTCAATGAAATCACGCCGCCAGTTTCTGAAGCACACAAATATGAGGAACTATCAGATTATGGAAATACCATTTTTGAAACCATTAATGAAGCTTCTCCAGGCGCAACCTGGGTTATGCAAGGATGGTTATTTGGTGACAATAAAGAGTTCTGGACTAAAGAAGCTACTAAAGCTTTTCTTAGTAAAGTACCTAATGACAGGATGATCATTCAGGATTATGCAAACGACAGGTATAAAGTATGGGAAAATCAGGAAGCCTTTTATGGAAAACAATGGTCGTATGGTTATGTACATAATTATGGAGGGTCTAATCCTGTTTACGGAGATTTAAATTTTTACAGAAACGAACTTATATACGTATTAAAAAATTCTAATAAGGGTAATGTTGTGGGGTATGGCGTAATGCCGGAAGGCTTGCATAATAACTCAATCGTTTATGAATATATTTATGATCTTCCGTGGACACAAGGAAGAGAATCGGTAAATGACTGGCTGCTGAAACACCTGAATGCCAGATACGGAAAAAAAACTTCTGCACCGGTTTTCCAGGCATGGCAACTGTTGACAGAGTCAATGTATAGCACTAAATATTGGGAAACCCGTTGGTGGAATGACAGGGCAGGAGCCTATTTATTATTTAAAAGACCAACACTCAAAATAACAGAATTTAAAGGAAATCCCGGAGATAAGGAAAAGCAAAAACAGGCTCTGGATATTTTGAAAAAAGAAGCTAAAAATTTCGATAAAAAAAGCCTTTACTCTTATGATTTAATTGATGTATCAAGACATTATTACTCACTTTGTATTGACGATTTATTAATGGAATGTGTAACTGCCTATGGGCTGAAAGACATAAAAAGAGGAGATGAATTAGTTAAAAAAATAGAGAGACAGTCCTTAGATATAGATGATATGATGTCTGGACAACCCTTGAATAGTTTGAATTATTGGCTGAAATCTGCCTGGGATTACGGAAGTTCTCCGGTTGAATCAAAACTATATTTAAAAAATGCAAAAACATTAATAACACTTTGGGGCGGAGAAGGACATTTAAATGATTATGCCTCCAGATCATGGCGTGGAATGTACAAAGGTTTTTATTGGCCTAGATGGAAAATGTTTTTACAGGCACAAAGAGAATCCATAATCAATAATACACCATTTGATGAATTGAAGGTGAGAGAATCAATTAAACAATGGGAAATAAAATGGAGTGAAAGTAAAGAAATGTATTAGTAGAAATTATTATCAATATTTAATCAAAAAAATATAGCAATGTTAAAAGGGATTTAAAAATATTAGTAATGTGTTTTAAAATCCAATAGTAACTTCCAAATCTACAGCCAATAAAATAGGATGTTGCTGTAAAAAGGGAAAGCAAAGTTAATCTGTTATTTTTATTGAAACCCGGAGTTGGGTTTTCAGGGGCAGTTAGCAGTGTAATGAATATATTAGTAAGACTTTAATTATAGATTATAAAAAAGATATACTGCAAAAGCCCCGATTTCATTGACTTTACTAAAAATATCCATGTTTCTGAATAAACTGTCCATTTCTTAACATTTCTTTAATAGTAATTTCGTTTTAACTATTTTAACCAATTAACTAAAATAAATATGGAAAAACTTAAGCTTTTATTGTTAGCCTTTTTTCTAGGTCTTTCAATTAATTCATGGGCACAGAAAACAGAAGTGTCCGGAGTAATTTTAGATGAAAAGAATTTACCCCTCCCAGCGGCTAATATTCTTGAAAAAGGTACTACTAATAGTGTAGTCACAGATTTTGATGGTAAATTCAGAATGTCCGTTTCAAATCCTAATGCGGTACTGCTTGTATCCTTTCTTGGATTCACAGATCAAACTGTTAAATTAGACGGAGCAAAAACAAATTTGACAATTAAATTAACTTCTGCTACTAACGCTTTAGAGCAAGTTGTAGTGGTAGGTTACGGAAAAGGATCCCGTAAAAATTTGACAACATCTGTAACTTCTATCAAAGCAGATGAATTAAACAGAGGGGCAATAAGTGATGTTGGACAATTGCTGCAAGGTAAGGTGTCTGGTCTTAATATCTCATCAAGTGGAGATCCTACAAGAACGGCTTCGGTAGTTTTACGTGGAGCCTCTACATTAAATAGTTCCCAGGGACCATTTTATGTTATTGATGGTGTTCCGGGAGTTGATATTTCTGTTATTTCTCCTGATGACATTGCCACTATTGATGTATTAAAAGATGCTGCTGCAACTGCAATTTATGGTAACCGTGCCGCCAATGGAGTAATTATGGTTACTACCAAAAGAGGAAGTAAAGACAGAACTCAAATTGCTTACAATGGTTATGTCGGCTGGGAAGAAGTTTCCAATCAGCTTGATATGATGGATGCAAACCAGCTGAGAGCGTTTACTACAAAAAATAATTTGAACTTTACTCCCGAGAATGACAAAGGTGCCAATACAAACTGGCAGAAAGAAATTTTGAGACCAGAAAGAGCTCAGTCAAGCAGCCATAACTTATCGATGAGCGGTGGCGGTCAACATGGTAATTATACAGCGAGTATTACATCTCTTAACAAAGAAGGAGTTCTTTTAAAAAGTGATTTTTCCCGTATAATCGCCCGTTTGTCTGTAGAGCAATTTGCATTTGATGATAAAGTTAAATTTGGCCTGAATGTTACCAATTCTAATAGCAAATATGTAAATGTCCCACAACGTAATACGGTACTTTTGCAGGCGGCAAGTCATCTTCCTGTTTCTCCGGTAAGAAATGCTGATGGATCTTTTTTCGAAAACTTTGTTAGCACAGGATATTTTAATCCGGTAGCTTTAATCGAGCATGGAACTGACGAAACAAAAACAAATAATCTTGTTGGTAATCTTACTGCAGAAGTAAAACTTCCTTTTGGATTTACGTATAACTTAAACCTGGCACACCAAAAACTTACTTCTGCACATGGTGAGTTCTATGATAGCTATTATTCACAATACAATAGTGCCAATTTCTACAATAACCCAGATCCGCCTCAAACAAAAACATTAATCAATTTTGGTGTAAACGGTTCTGCATTGAGAAACAATTATGAAAACACTAATAATATTATTGAGAGTTTCTTAACCTGGGATAAAACACTGGGAGTTCATAAGATAAAAGCTGTTTTGGGATATTCCTGGCAGGAGAATACATTGGGAGACGGATTTCAGGCTACGGCAACAAATTTCCCAGTAGACAATGTTGGTTACAATAACCTGGCACTTAGTAACTATACATCAGTGAATGGTTATGTTGTGAATTTTGGAGACAGCAGAGCATACCAAAAAACACGTTTGATAGGTGAGTTTGCACGTTTAAATTACAATTATAAAGATAAATACCTCTTACAGGGAACGATTAGAAGAGATGGAGGTTCTGTATTTGGAGCCAATAATCGCTGGGGTTATTTCCCTTCTGTAGGTGCTGCCTGGAGAGTTGATAAAGAAGGTTTTATGAAGGACCAGCAGCTCTTTAGTGACTTAAAATTCCGTGCCAGTTATGGTGTTACAGGAAACTCTTCAGGATTTAATGCTTATACTGCCCAGTTCATTTCCGGAAGTTTAGGAACTTTTTATTATAATGGACAACAAATTGGAGCATACGGACCTAATCAGGCTGCGAACCCGGATTTGAAATGGGAAAAAACTGCTACCACAAATATTGGGGTTGATTTTGGATTGTTTAATGGAAAAATCACTGGTTCTGTTGATTTATATGACAAGAAAACAACAGACATGATTTTTAATTATGCTGTTAACCCAGTGCTTGTACCAGTAGGAACAATTGTAGCAAACGGAGGAGCAATGTCTAACAAAGGTATAGAGATAAGTTTAGGCGCAACTCCTGTTAAGACAGCCAATTTTACCTGGTCAACGAATTTGAATTTAGCAAGCAACAAAAATGAAATTGTTAAATTAACAAATCCTTTCTTCATTGGTGGTGATTCTATTCGAAGAGTACAGCCAGACGGAGGAGGGCAAACCGGAAGTACGTTACAAATTTTTAAAGAAGGAAAACCTCTTGGTCAGTTCTTCACGCTTCAATATGCAGGGAAAAATGATGCAGGTGTTTCTCAATATGTAGCAAAAGATGGCAGTTTGACTACAACTCCGGCTATTGGTACTGACTATCACTATGCAGGAAGCGCACAGCCAAAAGTATTATTAGGATGGGGAAATAATTTTCAATACAAAAAATTTGATTTGAATATTTTCTTCAGAGGGGTTTTTGGTAATAAAATTTTCAATGCTACCCGAGCCGATTTATTCAGACCTAGTACTGCAATGACTACTAACATCTTAGCGGATGCAAGTGAGGAATCACCAAATGACCTTAACGCCTATAGATATTCATCTCGCTTTATAGAAGACGGAAGCTATCTTAGATTAGATAATATGACTTTGGGCTATAATTTTGGAAAAGTGAGCAAATTTATTCAGAGTGTTCGTGTATATCAAACAATAAACAACCTGTTTGTGATTACCAAATATTCAGGAATTGATCCGGAAGTAGAACAAGGAGGGACAGCTCCGGGTGTAGATTCAAATAACTTCTATCCAAAAACCAGAACATTTATGTTTGGTTTAAACGTGATATTCTAAAATTAAATTGAAAAAATTATGAAAAATATATTAAAATATTTAGGAATTCCAGTACTTATGCTTGGTCTGTTCTCATCATGTGAAGATCTGGATGTGCCAATTACCACACAACTTACTCCGGAAGTTTTTCCTCAGAACTCCACACAATATATACAGACTACAGGTCCCGTTTATTCAGCTTTCCGTGGTGATTTTTCATTCTCCTGGTGGTGGACACAATCATTATCTACAGACGAGGCTATTCTGCCTGCAAGAGGAGGTAACTGGTTTGATAACAGAAACTATATTGCGATGCATTATCATGACTGGACAGCAGATAATGGTATCGTAGGAAGTCTTTGGGATTGGTCGTCTAAAGTAGTAGGGATCAGTAATCAGACTATTTCAATTCTAAATCAGGCAATGCCGGAGGGTGCAGAAAAAGCAACTTTGATTTCTGAGGTAAAAACAATGCGTGCCATCTCTTATTTTATGTTAATGGACAATTATGGAGGGGTACCATTGGATACTGTTTATGGAGATTTTAACTCTCGCGCCAAATCGAGCAGAATTGAAGTATTTAATTTTATCGAAAAAGAATTAAAAAAAGCGATACCTAATTTGAATCCGGCATCCGGAATTACAACTTATGGAAGACCTAATAAGCAAACAGCAAACGCATTGCTTGCCAAATTGTACCTGAATGCAGAGGTTTACACGGGAACGCAGCGTTATAATGATTGTATTGCGGCTTGTGATCAGGTAATTGGTTCTGGTTTATATAATATTGAACAAAGAGCAACCTATCTTCAAATGTTTTATCCAAATAATGGTCCGCAAATGAAGGAATTTATTTTTGCGGTTCCTTACGATCCTTCTGCTGTAACGGTTGGTTTCAACGGGCAAATGTTTCATTCGCGTTATGATGTGCCACGTTCTTTAAGAGCTAAGTTTGGCCTCGCTTTTACACCTAGTGCACCCAGAAGCACCCTGGCATCATTTTACGCTTATTTTGATGATCCTAATGATATTCGTAACAGACAATGGTTAACAGGATTGCAATACATGAATGATGGGGTTACTCCTGTAATGGTTACTACAACAAAAAAAGGATATGACCAGTTTTATACCGGGGCTGATGGTGGTGCAGCTTACACGTATCATGTAAATTTAACACCTGATATTATACCCCGCCAAAATCCTGAATTATTTGATTTAGGAAATGATGAAATTGCCTGGAACATGGGATACAGAAATATTAAATTTTATCCTGATAATACTTCAACAAGCCGTAACCAAAATAATGACGTACCTTTTTTACGTTACTCAGATGTAATTTTGATGAAAGCTGAAGCTATCCTTCGAGGTGGTGGTGAAACTTTAGGACAAACTCCTGTAGCATTGGTAAATATGGTTCGTTCAAATCGTACAACTTCTGCTGCATGGAGCAGTGTAACACTCGAAGAACTTTATAAAGAAAGAAGCCGTGAATTTGCGCAGGAAGCATGGCACAGAAACGACATGATCCGATTTGGAAAATATGAAGGGCAATGGGGATATAAAACAAATGCTGAGACTTACCGTCGTGTTTTCCCAATTCCAACAAATGCAAGGGTTTTAAACCCTGCCTTAACCCAGAACGATGGTTATCCAAACTAATTAAATACCACTAGATTGCAAAAGGAGAGGAAGATAAAAATTCTTCTCCTTTTTATTAAAACTTGATTTTTTCAGCTGATTTAAAAATCATGTATTCAAACTTTTGAATGTAGCGTGTTTTTAGGTGCTTAACCAATTCAGCACAAACAATATTACTGCCCTGCCAATACAATAGAATAGAATAGAATAGAATAGATGAGACTAAATAATATTTATAAAATTGGACGCATTGGAATAAGTTTAGCTCTTGTTTTTTTAGTGTCATGCAAAGCCGAAAAAAATACTGCTTTCAAAAAGAAAGAATTAGTAAATAGGGTCTATCCTTGGCTTGATACCGAAAATTCGCGCTGGTTTTTCTTTTCTTCTGCAAGTCGTCCATTTGGTATGGTGAATTTAAATCCCGATACAGAAATTAAGGGTGACTGGGGAGGCGGATACAAATATACAACAGATACCGTAAAAGGTTTTAGTCATATTCATGAATGGCAAATGTCCGGACTTTCTGTTATGCCGGTAACGGTTACAAAGGAAAATAGTTCAACTATCTTTTCAGATTTTTATTCTCAATTTAGTCATGAGTCTGAAAAAATATTTCCGGGTTATCATTCTTTGTTACTCAACAGGTATCAGATAAAAGCGGAATTGACCAGCACAAAAAGAGTAGGATTTCATCAATATACTTTTCCGGTTAATGCACAAAAAGGGATTCTTTTTAATTTAAATACAATCCTGGGACCTTGTGAAAATACAAATGGAATACTGAAAAAGGACAATAATTATGAACTTTCAGGATCATTGGTATTAAATACTAATTTCAGACGTCCGAAACCCTTAACCGTATTTTTTAAAATTAAACTTAATAAGCCTGTTACCTCGATAGAGCGTAATACCAGTACGGGTAATTATTTGGTTAATTTTGCAAAATCGGATAAAAAAATAATAATGAAAGCGGGCATTTCGTACACTTCTGTTGAAAATGCCGCAACTAATATTCAGGAAGAATTGCCTCACTGGGATTTTGATAAGGTTGTTACCGACTCAAGAAATGAATGGAATAGTTTATTAGGCAGGATCAAGATTGAAGGCGGAACAGAAACCGACCAAAGAAGATTTTATACGGATCTCTGGCACGCTTTGCAGGGACGAAAAATCATTAGTGATGTAAATGGTGCCTATCCTGATAATACAGGAGAAAAATTCAGAATTGGACAATTACCGCTTAATTCAGATGGAAAACCAAAATTTAATCATTACAATTCAGATGCATTTTGGGGAGCGCAATGGACAATAAATACGCTGTGGGGACTTGTTTATCCTGAAATAATGGAGGAATTTGTACACTCATTAATGCAATATTATAAAGATGGAGGTATGATACCGCGAGGTCCTTCGGGTGGGAATGATACCTATGTTATGACAGGCGCTTCAACTACGCCTTTTATTGTAACAGCGATTCAAAAAGGGATTGTAAAAGAGGATTTGGAAGCTATTTATTTGGCATTGAAAAAAAATCATATGCTAAATGGTATTATGGGAAAAGCGGGATATGAACATAATACAAATAGTGGAGGAGGATTGAAATATTATATGGAGAAAGGTTTTGTTCCGTATCCACTTCCTGAGGGTGATTTTGGAAGCCATCAGGACGGAGCAAGCCAGACTTTGGAATATGCTTATCAGGATTGGACTCTGGCACAATTGGCTAAAAAATTAAATCATGAAGAAGATTTTAATTATTTTATGGTCAGATCTAAAAACTATCAAAATGTTTTTGACAAAACAACAGGATGGATGCGCCCTAAAGATGTGAACGGAAAATGGCGTGAAAATTTTGATCCGTATCAATATGAAAATGGTTTTATAGAATCGAATAGTGCGCAGTCAACCTGGTTTGTGCCTCATGATATTGATGGATTGGCAGAATTAATTGGCGGAAAGGAAATAGCTGCAGCAAAATTAAACACTCAGTTTGAAACAGCTCAAAAATTAAAATTTACTTCGGGAACGTCGCATGATGCCGAATTACATCCTGAGTTTAGCCGTATTCCGATAAATTTTGGAAACCAGCCATCTATACAGACATCTTATATTTTTAATTTATTGGGAAGACCTGATTTAACACAATATTGGACCAGAAATGTGGTAAAAGAAACTTTTAGCGGATTATCTCCGGCTACAGGTTATAACGGAGATGAGGATCAGGGATTAATGGGAAGTTTAAATGTATTGCTTAAAATTGGCTTATTTCAAATGAACGGAGGAACTGATGAAAATCCCGTTTACCAAATCGGAAGTCCAATTTTTAATAAAATAGAAATTGAGCTGAATCCAAAATATTATGCAGGCAAAAAGTTTATAATCAATGCTCCTGACAACAGCCCGGAAAACATTTTCATAAAAGAAATAAAATACAATAATGTGCCTGTAAAAGATTATAATATTTCTCACGAGAAAATTACCGGTGGAGGAGAACTAATTTTAGAAATGTCGAGTACGTCCAAGTAGTAATACCAAATTTAATGTAATGGTCATTCTGAGTTTAGTCGAAGTTTTTTACCACGAAAGAACTTCGACTCTCAGCCTGACATACTACTTTCATCCTGAGTTAATTATCATTCAAATGACTTTGACTTCGATTGATTGGAAATAAAACTTTAAAAATGCCAACAAACAGTGTTAAAGAAATAAAATAAACAATGAAAATATATAGCAAAATTATACTTTTAGGCATATCATTATTCTTTACAATTACCATACATGCCCAGCAAAAAGTTCACGCTTACGTAGATCCCATGATTGGATCAGAAGGTGATGGGCGGGTTTTTATTGGTCCTTCATGTCCCTACGGAATGGTAAAACCAAGTCCGGATTGTACGGTAAGTCCAAATAGCGGATGGCTGCCATTGCCAAAAGAAGTAACTGGTTTCAGTCAGGTTCATGTGAGTGGGACCGGTGGCGGACCTAAATATGGAAACATTCAGATTATGCCTTTTTCCGGCGCTTTGGATAAACTGGATCAAACTTCATACAGAGAAAAAGAAAACGTAAAGTTGGGCTATTATGAAACGGTTTTCAAAGAAAATAATATCAAAACAGAAATAACCACAGCCGAAAAAGCCTCTTTTTATCGTATTACGTATCCTAAAAATGTCTCAAAAGATTTAAAGATCGATCCGGGTTTTTTTCTGGGAGAAAATCCTGTACCTGATTCCAGAGAATCCCAGCAATTTGTAGGTTCTCAAATCGAAATTGTTTCAGATACTGAAGTCAGGGGATATAGCAGAATCAGAGGCGGCTGGAATAACGGCCGTGCCTATACTGTTTACTTTTGGGCAGTTTTTGACCAGCCAATAGCTAAATATGTTACCTGGAAGGATGGAAAGTTTTACAGCAACCAGGCCACTCAGTTTGATTCAGGAAAAAAAACGGCTGCACTGCTTTCTTTTGGAAAAGACGGAAAACAGGAGTTAAATATTAAAATTGGGATTTCTTTTTTAAGTGAATTAAAAGCTAAAAATAATATTGAAGTTGAAATTCCGCATTGGAATTTCGATACCGTTTTAGCTGACTTAGAAAATAAATGGGAGCAGCTATTAAGCCGAATTAAACTGTCAGCTGATACTTCAGAAGAATATAAGAAAATGTTTTACACAGGTTTGTATCATACCATGATAATGCCGGTAAACAGAACAGGAGAAAATCCGTTATGGACAAATGATGAACCTTATTATGATGATTTTTATTGTATTTGGGATACTTTTCGAACTTCCAGCCCATTGATTACATTAGTTGACCCAAAACGTCAGGTTGAAATTGTCAATGCGATGTTGAATATTTACAAACGTGAAGGGTATTTGCCGGAAGGCAGAAGCGGTAATGATAATGGTCGTACCCAAGGGGGGTCGAATGCAGAAACAGTTATTGCTGATGCTTTTGTAAAGAACTTAAAAGGAATTGATTATGAACTGGCATTGAAAGCGATGCTTAAAGATGCAGAAGTTCCTCCGGGAGGCAATGAAGAAAAAGAAGGCAGGGGAGGATTAACAGAATATTTGCGATTAGGTTATGTTCCGTTTGGCATCGACCGCGCAGGAAATCGTACTATGGATTATGCGTATAACGACTATAATATTGCTACAGTTGCCAAAGGTCTAAATTATACTGCTATTTATGACAGATACATAAAACAATCAGAATACTGGAAAAATTTGTGGCGTGCCGATTATGAAAATAATGGTGCAAAAGGATTTATTATGCCTAAAGACGCCTCCGGAAAATGGCTGGACGATGTTGTTTTTGGGGAATCAAAAATTCAGAAACCAACCTATAAATATACGCCAACAATTACAGAATCTCCTTGGTATGTGTGCCATTGGTGCGTGTTTTTTTATGAAGGAACTTCTTGGGAATATTCGTTAAGTGTTCCTCATGATATTCCGGCAGTTGTTGCAAAATCCGGCGGTGATCTGGCTTTCAAAAACAGATTGGATACTTTTTTTGATGCTAAATTATACGATGTTTCCAATGAACCTTCTTTTCTGGCACCTACTATGTATCACTGGATCGGAAAACCGCATTTAAGCAGTGACAGAATCAGATCGATTATTAAAGAAAATTTCAATGCTTCGCCTGTAGGTTTGCCGGGTAATGATGATTCTGGTGCTATGTCTTCCTGGCTGGCTTTTCATATGATGGGACTGTATCCAAATGCAGGTCAGTCTTATTATTTATTGAATACGCCGTTAATTAAGGAGACAATTTTACAGTTGGAAGAAGGCAAAAGTTTTAAAATTACCGCTAAAAAAATGAGTGATAAAAACAGGTACATCAAATCAGCTTTGTTAAACGGAAAACCATACAACAAAGCCTGGATTTTACACGATGATATTGTAAAAGGAGGCGAATTGATTTTCGAAATGGATTCAAAACCTTCAGCCTGGGGAACTACTATTTTACCACCAACAAAATAAGCAACCGATGAAAAAAACAATTATAACACTCTTTTTTTGTGCCCTATATCAAATGATGTCCGCACAAGGTTATATTCCCACAATTAAAAATAATACCGAATTACACTATATCTGTAAGCTGCATGGTCAGACAAGAACCTTGACACTGACTACCAAAACGACTAAAGACACGCTTATATTCAATTTAAATACAAAAGGTGTCAAAAACAGCACAATCGCAATTAGCCAGGAAGCATTGAAAAAAGGGAATGCATTAAGCTATAATCAAGGTGAAGATTTAGAGGTTGTAGTCTTAAAACCCACAGAAACCTTTTTTATGATTTCGCAATCAGCGTATCAGGATTTACTAAAAAACAATCAGTTCATTTATAATAATACAACATATCTTTTAGAAAAAAATAAAGCCGAAAACAATGTTGTAATTGAAGGGAAATCAGTAGAAACCTTGCATGTAATCGCTCAGATTGATGAGACCGAAATGTGGATCGTAAAAAATCCGGAATTCCCTCTTATTTGTAAAGTAACGAAAAGTCCATTAGGGATAAATTGGACATTAATGAAAATAGTTGATAAATAAGACATACCTATACTTGTTTAACTAATAAGACCTAACAGGTTTTAAAAACCTTTTAGGTCTCTGTTGAAAAAATATCCATATGAAACATCAAATGAGCCGTGGAGAATTTATCAAACTAGGAAGCCTGACATTAGCAGGAGCTTTGGTTAGTGATGTTGTTTTTGCAAATGACCTGTTATCAAACAACAGCATTGTCAAAGAAGATACTGAATTAATGAAAAAGCTCATTTTGAATAATGATGCCAAAGTTAAAAGTATATTGAATAAAGCCCCGTTTGATCCAACCATTAAACTCAGTAGTTTTCGTGGCGTAGCAAGTACGATAACCGCCATGACTGCTTCGATGTGCAATCCCGGTTCTGAATATTATAAGTCTAAACTTTTGGTAGAAAAACTGAATAAGGCTACAGCTATTTTATTAAAAGAGCAATACGAAGACGGAACTTTAGATGCGAGTGGAAACAGGCAATCCCCACCGGACACCGCCTTTATTTTAGAATATATTTGTCCGGCTGCTACTATATTAAAAAGTAATAAAGAAGCTGATTTAGTGCCGTTGAAAAATAAATTGAAAAAGTTTATTCTGAATGCAGGGGAAGCAATGGTAACAGGAGGCGTTCATACGCCTAATCACAGATGGGTTATTTGTGCTGCTTTGGCAAATATTAACTCATTATATCCAGACGTAAGATATGTTCGAAGAATTGATGAATGGCTGGCCGAGGGAATTTATATAAATGATGACGGACATTATTCTGAGAGAAGCGGAATTTACTCTGCAGTTATTGATAAAGCGTTAATTACAATGGCAAGACTGTTGAACAGACCGCAGTTATTAGAGATAGTCAAGAAAAACCTGATAACTTATTTTTATTATACAGAACCCAATGGCGATTTGGTTACGGTTGATTCTAAAAGACAGGACCAGTTTATGAATTTAAAAGCCAATAACTTTTATTTGCCTTATCGATATATGGCAATCCGTACGGGTAATCCAATGTTTGCGTATATGGTAGATATTATTGAAAATCTCCCCGAATTTATCAATGATATTCTACCAAATTCGCTGGCTTTCTTTATGGAAAACGAGGTGCTACGCAAACAAATTCCCGTTGAAGGAAAAGTTGCAAATGATTTTGAGAAGTTTTTTGCAATTTCAAATTTAGCCAGAATCAGACGAGGGAAAACTTCTGCAACACTATTTGGCGGAAATGATAAACCGATAATGATTGTTTCAGGAAGATCTTCGAATCCGAATTTTTTGATGTACCGAAAAGGAGATGCAATCTTAAAATACATGCGGCTTTCGACTTCGTTTTTCAGGATGGGATATTTTAGCAGTGACGGAATCGTAAAAGAAGGTAATAAATACATTTTAAAAGAAACCAAAGAAGCCGATTATTACCAGCCGCTTACAGAAGAATTTCGCAGGACCGACGGAGATTATAAATTATCTGAGTCACAGGATGGGCGATTTTGGAATAAAATGGACTTTGATTCGCGAATAAAAAGTAACGAAAAAAAACAAATTACGGTAATTGAGGTTACAGAAAATAACGGAACGCTGAGTTTGGATTTTAAAATCGATGGGCCTCCAAATGTTGAAGTGACTATCGAAATGTGTTTTAAGGAAGGAAGCAGTATGACAGGAGCAGCATTGGATGAAAAAAAGAATTATTTCTTAAAATCGGGGACAGGAGAACTTTCTATGGGAGAAGATGTTATACAATTTGGCCCTGGAAAATGTGAACATTTGAACATAGAAAATCTGGATAGCGAGCAGTATACCTATCATCAGGGCAGTTTACGGACAAACGGAGAGCATGTTTACATTACAGGATATACGCCATTCAGGCATATGATGACAATTTCTTAATAGTTTGTAAGTGCATTCATAATTTAAAATTTTTAAACACAAATTACACGAATTTTCACAAATTTTATTAATTCTTAAAATTGAATTATAAGAATTGCAGGATATTTTAGGAATGGGTGCAATAAAGCAGATTGAAATTCGTGTGAATTTGTGAAATCCGTGTTTAACTTTTTTAAAAAGCGAATTTTTTAATATTATATAAAATGTTGGTGTATTGTGGAAAGGTTATTTTATTTTTACGAAAATTAAATTAATCTATAAATAATTGAAATTATGAAATTATCATTTATTGCCGCTCTGCTGATTGGTTGTACTTGTTTTGCACAAAATAATACAGACACAAGTTTGTATATGAAGTCAGATAAAATTACTTATTTGACAGATATTGGTTCAGAATCAGGAGATTTATACAAAACAATCGGGCATCACGGTCCTGCAATTGAAAACGAATGGATGGCTTTGAGAATCTATTTTAGTGATAAAGTAGCTATCGACGTTTATAATAAAGCAAAAGCAGGTTTAGAGTTAAAAAAAGCACAATGGTATCCAACTCCTGAACAGCAAAAAGAAGGATGGGGAGCTGATTATTATAAAGTGGCATCAACAGTAGGTTTAGGAGGAGTAAAACTTTGGGACGGAGAAAAAGTGGTTCCGTTGAATCCTGTTACAAACCGTTTGGCCCGTGTTGGAAAAACAGACACCACTTCCTGGATGGAAATGATTTCAAGAGGAGTTCCTTACAAAGGGAAAAAAGTAGATATTTTAGTTCGTGTTACTGTATTTTCAGGAAAAAGAGAAGCTAAAGTTGAAGCTGAAAGTTTAAGCGGTGAAAAAGTACAATTTGTTACAGGAATCAATTATTTTAAAGATTTCGGAACTAAAAAAGGAACTAATTATATCGCTGTATGGGGAAAACACCCTGAAGATGTTGCCGCTGAGATTGTAGAGATTGGTGCTGCTATCCTGTATAATCCAAAAGATTATGTGAAAAATCACGATGATGGGACACAATATTTGTTGATCTCAAAACCAACTAAAAAATTAGAAACAAAAATTATATCTTCAAGCGCAAGAGAACAAGAACTAAATACTTTGGATAAATTAGAGGCTTACATAAAAAAGTAAGATGATCTGAAATTTATACCAATTAAAGAGCAGTTTTAGTTTGATAGGCGTTTGTTGATTTTTAAAATATTAAAAAAATAAAATGTCAAAAATCAAACTAAAACTGTTTTTTTTATATCTATTTGGAACCCTTTTTTTATTTGGATTAAATTGTGAAGCGCAAAAAAAAACCAAGCATCAAAAGGATTTTCTCATTACTGATTACGGTTCAAAAACAGATGGAAAAACGATTAATACAATTGCCATTCAAAAAGCAATTGATGCTGCTTTTAAAAATAAAGGAGGACGTGTCGTTTTTCCAAAAGGCAAATTTTTGTCAGGAAGTATTATTTTAAAAAGCAATGTAACCTTATATTTTGAAGAAGGATCGGTACTGTTGGGAAGTACAAATCCTAAAGATTACTTTAATATGGTTTTTGACGGAAGACCCGTTTCTCCAAAAAACGATGACAATTCCCAAATGGCTTTAATTTTAGCACATAAAGCCAATAACATCGCACTAAAAGGAAAAGGAACAATTGATGGTCAGGGATTAAAACTGGCTTTAAATATCGACAGTCTTCATCATGCCGGTATTGCCGTAGATCCAAAATACAGCCTTCGCCGAAACAGGCCAAACGAAACCATGAGACCCAAATTATTTCGATTTTCGCAATGTAATAACGTTTCAATTGAAGGGTTAAAGGCAGGTGAAGCTTCCTGTTGGGGACTATCTTTTGAGTTATGCACAAATCTTACGCTCGATAATCTTAAAATAGTAAATCGCTCTTATTGGAATAATGACGGAATAGATATTACAGATTGTAAAAATGTAAGGGTAACGAACTGTGATATCAACGCCGCCGACGATGGAATTTGTTTAAAATCATATTATCCGGGATATTCTAACGATTCGGTTTATATTGCAAATTGTACCATTCGATCGAGTGCAAATGCAATAAAATTCGGTACCGCTTCTTTTGGCGGATTCAAAAATGTTACCATCAAAGACATTAAAGTTTATGATACATTCCGATCTGCAATTGCTATAGAATCCGTTGACGGAGCTGTAATAGAAAATATTGATGTATCAAATATAGTTGCCGTAAATACCGGTAATGCTATTTTTATACGATTAGGACTGCGGAGTGGCGATAAACCCGGAAGCATAAAAAATGTGAGCATTAAAAATATAAAGGTACAAGTTCCATTTGGCCGTCCGGATAGTAATTATGATTTAAGAGGACCGGAAGTTGACTTTTTTCATAACCCTTTTCCTTCTTCAATAGTCGGTTTGGAAGGTTATGCTGTTGAAAATGTATCTTTAGAAAATATTGAAATTAATTATCCGGGAAGAGCTACAAAAGGAATGGCCTATATTCCGTTAAGCCGATTGAATCAGGTACCGGAAGCAGCAAAAGAATATCCTGAGTTTTCTATGTTTGGAGAATTGCCTGCTTATGGTTTTTATGTGAGGCATGCCAATGGAATAAGTATGAAAAATATCAAACTGACATTAGATGATTCTGACTTTAGACCTGCTTTTGTATTTGATGACGTTCAAAATTTAAAAATGGAAACAATTGATCTTCCTAAAGAAAAACAAAAACAAATTGTTTTTAAGAACGTTATTTCATCAAATAATGAGAAGCAATTAGAACAAATAATAGAAATTCAGCATTAAAATAAATTTGTATGTTAAGAATATCGGTTTCAATACTTCTATTACTTTTTTTATATGGCTGTAAATCAAAACAGACAGAAAAAAACACTGCTGTAAAAATTGCCTTTATTGCCGATGTTCATTTACAGGATATTTTTCCAAAGTTTGAGGATAATAATTACAAGGGAATTAAAAATCCCAAAACTGGTGAATATGCCAATATCAGAACGATGAGTTCGCAATTGCATTCTACCAGAATTTTTAATGAAAACTATTTTGCTTTTTTAGAAGCTTTAAATGATATTTCAAAAAAAGGAATCAAACAAGTTGTACTTCCCGGAGATTTTAGTGATGACGGACAGCCGATACATGTTCGCGGACTGAGAAAAATATTGGACAAATACTCAAAAAAATACGGAATGTCCTTTTTCGTAACAACAGGAAATCATGATGCCGTAAAGCCTTTTGCACAAGATGCTGTTAAAACTGATTTTTTAGGCAAAGACGGAAAAGAACAAATTATCAGCAGTTCTAAAACCAATTTAAAACAGCAGAAAAATCAATTAGAACCTATCATTACAGCTGATATAAAAAACTGGGGATATAAGGAAACGCTGAATGAAATGGCTGATTTTGGATTTTTTCCAAAGAAAAGCTATTTGTATTGGGAAACCCCTTTTTCAGATTATATGTATGAAGAATATGATTTTGAAAAAGCTTTAGCAGAATCTGTTTTAGAAAAAAGAACCTACGCAGTTAAAAACACCAATTTATTTCTTCCCGATGCAAGTTATCTCATTGAACCAATTAAAGGAATCTGGCTTTTGGCGATAGATGCCAATGCATATGCTCCTAATAAAAATTTATTAGGATCGCCAGATAATCCGAATGATTTTTCAGGTGCTAATATTGGCTATAACAATGTGCTTGTTTATAAAAGTCATTTAATAGACTGGATCAAAAAGGTTTCGGCGGAAGCCAAAGAAAAAGGGAAAACCTTGATTGCCTTCAGTCATTATCCAATGGTTGATTTTAATGATGATGCTTCACCCGAATTAAAATTATTATTTGGTTCTACCAAAATGCAATTGCCAAGAGTTCCTAATGAAGAAGTAGCTCAAATATTTGCAGATGCCGGTATTCAGGTTCACTTTGGCGGACACATGCACATTAACGATACCGGAGTTCAAACGACTGAAAAAGGAAATACTTTATTTAATATTCAGACACCTTCGTTGGCTGCTTACATGCCGGCTTATAAAATCCTTACAATTCATTCTGCTGATGTTGTTGAAGTAGAAACTGTTGTAGTGGATTCAGTTGCAAAGTTTAATAGTTTATTTCCTTTTTATAATGAAGAATATGCTCATTTACAAAATATAAAAAGCTCAGAAATTTGGAACAAGGATATTATTAAAGCTAAAGATTATGAGGATTTTACACAATGGCATTTAAAGGAATTAGTAAGGCTTCGTTTTTTGCCTGAAGATTTTCCGGTTGAATTTTCAGCATCCCTGCTAAAATTCTCAGGAAAGGATTTATTACAAATCAATAAAAATACTTTAGATGTTGAAAAACAATTAGTATCCAATAATTTAACTGAAAAAGATTTTGAATCATGGACAGGTTTTGATATGATTTTCGATTTTTACAGGTTAAAAAATGCCGATGAATTGGCTCTTCCGGAAATAGGTTTGAAAAGAATGAAACAATACAAAATTGTCTGTGAACAATTAGAAAAATCAAACGATGAGAAGCTCGTTTTATGGGCAAAAATATTTCTGAAAACAATGAATGGTAAACCTTCAAATCATTTTAAAATCGACTTGAAAGCAAACCGGATTGAGCGAATAATTCCTTAAAGCTAATAATTATTGGGGTGAATAGTGAATAGTGAATAGCTCTAAAATATAGACTCACCCTATTTTGCAAAACCAAAAGCCAGTTACTCTTCACTAATTACGAGAGACTGAATTAAGTTTATTTCTCCAAAAACAGTAAATTGCATACATAATCCATTTTTATGAGACTAAACCCTTTTACACTATTCCTTTGTTTAATCATGTTTTATTATTCTAATTCACAGAATATAAAATTTACGCATTATAATGACAATAATGGTTTGTCGCATAATTCTGTGCGGCATATTGTGCAGGATAAAAAAGGTTTTTTGTGGTTTGGAACTTTTTCAGGATTGAATCGTTTTGATGGTTATCAGTTTAAAAATTACATGAGTTCTTCACCGGGGATTAATAAATTATACAATGATGATATAACGGCATTAGAACTGGATGAAGAGTCAAATCATTTATGGATAGGTACCAGAAAAGGCCTGACACTGTTTAAAATGGATACTCAGGTTTTTGTGACATTTTTACAACAAAAAAATAATCCCAATAGTTTACCAGAAGAAGAAATTCGATCTGTACATGTAGATAAATTTAAAAGAGTCTGGGTAGGGACAAAAAATCAGGGAGCTTATATGTTTTTTTTGAAGGAAAACAGATTTGAGAAAATCCCAATTAAAGGGTTTGATTATGTAAAAGAAATTTTTGAAGACAAAAAAGGAAATATCTGGGTGGGTAGTTATGATAAAGGATCTGTAGCCAAAATAACTTTAGACAGTAAAGGGGCTATTGTAAAAATGAATAATTATACCCTGACTGTCCCAAATTCTAATGTAAAAAACCCTTATATCAATTTTATTTATGAAGACGCTAAGTCTGATATTTTTATAGGAACCCGGGAAGGTTTATATAAGTTGGATAAAAAAAATGATTCATTTACAAACTTATATATTGAAAATAAGGAAATCAGAGGAAGTTTAGGACCTTATTTCCTGTCGGTTGCACAGGCTCCTGATGGTAAATATTGGGTGGGTACTTTGGGAGGATTACTGGTATGCAAACAATTGGAGGACATTCAGGAAGGAAATTATAAATGGTATTATTCGATACTGTCAGATAATACCTCTATAGTTGATAATTTAGTCTCGGCACTTTATTTTGATGCCTCAGGAGTATTATGGATAGGGACAGAAGACGGACTTGATAAATACGATCCCTACGAAAACCAGTTTACGCTTAATAAAGATATCTCTCGTTATATAGGCAATCAGGCTCCGCGAATAAGAGGTTTTTCTAAAACGTATGACGGAAAAGTAATTGTGGTTACCAATCATAATGGTCTTTTTATTTCCAGTTCCAACGGATTTATTCCCTTGCATAATAAAGCAAAGGATATTGCCAGTATTTATTCAGATGATGGAAAGATTTTTTATTGCGGTCTTTGGAATGGCAATGTGTTAGTTTATAATTATACTGCCAATACTTCAAAGGAGATAAAGGCAGGATTTGAGACATCGCCTGTATTTGCTTTTAACAAGATTGGCGATCAATCGATGATGGTAGGTTCATTTGGAGAAGGCGCTGTTATATTAAATACCAAAACTTTAGTGATAGAGACTTCTAAAGGCAAGTTATTACCCGGTTTTCAAATTAATGCCATAGAAAAAGATACCAAAAATAATGTTTGGTTTGCTACAGAAACAGGTGTTGTAAGATTCAATAATGTATCAGGCAAAATAGAAACTTATAAGACGTTTTCCAAAAAAGAAAACATGGTGCCGCATGAAGACAATGTAAGCGATATTATGGCAGATAAAAAAGGAAAAATATGGGCTTCCACACGTTTTGGATTATGTCAGTATGATGCTGTAAAAAACAAATTTATAACGATAACAAATTTTAAGGAACTTTCAGGCAAATGGATTACTGATATGCTATCAGATGCTAATGGAGATTTATGGCTAAATATAAATAACAATAGTATAGCCTGGGTTAAGTCTGATTTAAAAGATATTAATGTTTACCATGTAAACAGCGGAAACAGATTGGATGTTTTTAGTTCCGGCGGTTTTTTTAACTTTAATTCTAATATTTATTTAGGAGGAAAAAACGGTATTATTTCTTTTTCACCACAAACAATGAAAAGAAATAAATGGGCACCTGTACCTGTTATTACGGAATTTAAAATTCAGAATGAAGAGGTATTTCCGGAAATGGAAATTAACGGTCAGGTTCCGCTTTTAAAAGATTTGAATTATGGAAAAAAAGTAGAACTGAACTATAAAAACCGAAATTTTTCGCTTCAGTTTTCGACCCCGTCATTTGCAAACGAAAAGCTGAACAAGTTTCAATATATGCTGGAAGGTTTTGATAAAGAATGGATTACGGAGAATAGTAATTCAAGAACGGTTCAGTATACCAATCTTTATCCGGGCAGTTATGTGTTTAAAATAAAATCCAGTAATAGCGATGGACATTGGAGCAAGGTCGTTTCTTATCAGATAAAAATCCTTCCCCCTTTTTGGTTAACGCCCATATCATTTTTACTGGTCTTTTTATTGCTGGGTTTCATTTTTTATTTTATCAGAAGAGAAATTAAAAATCGCATCCGTTTAAAACAGGAATTGCTTACCGAGAAAGTAAACAGGGAACATGATATTAAGCTGAATAATGAAAAACTTCGATTCTTCACGAATATTTCACATGAATTAAGAACTCCGTTGACACTCATTTTAGGGCCTGCCAAGCAATTATTGGATGAAAGTAACAATGCAACTGATTATGAAAAAAGCAGGTACAATCTAATCTATCAAAACGCCAGCAGGCTTTTAAACCTGGTGAATCAGGTGTTGGATTTTAGAAAAGCACAGTCTGGCGAGTTAAAACTTAAAGTTTCAAAAACAGATATTCTGACCTATTCTAAAAACATCTTCGAATCGTTTAAGGAAATGGCATACAACAAGAAAATTAAATTGAACTTTATTGCTGAGGCTGAAAACATTACGGGTTGGGTGGATAATGATAAATATGATAAAATTCTTTATAATCTGTTGTCTAATGCCTTGAAGTTTACCAATAAATACGGAAATGTAGATTTATTGATCAGATTGAAAAACACTACTGAAGAAATATTAATTATTGAAGTAAGCGATGACGGAATTGGAATTCCTTTAAAAAGCCAGGAAAAAATCTTCAAACGATTTTATCAGGCTACAAATAGCAAAGCACACAACACAGGTTCAGGTATTGGTCTGTCATTAGTAAAATCGCTGGTTGCACTTCACAAAGGAGCGATAACCGTAGAAAGCACATTGGGAAAAGGAAGTACATTTAGAGTTGAGATTCCGATAGACCGCATTTCGTATGAAAGCAAAGAAGTATTTGAATATGCTTTGAAAAATGACAACCTGAGTATGCTTATTCCTGAAAAAGCAGCTAAAAAAACCATTCAGAATACAGAACTGAAACAAAAAATACTGGTTATCGAAGATAATAGTGAGCTTAGAAAATATCTGGTCGATTTTCTATCGGATTATTACAAGGTTTATGATGCCGAAAACGGGGAAGAAGGCCTTAAAATCTGTCGCCAGATAAAACCAATTTTATGCGTTGCCGATGTGATGATGCCGGTTATGGACGGACTCGAGTTTTGCAAAGAACTAAAGAATGATGAATTTATCAGTCATATACCAGTTGTGCTGCTAACAGCACTTGGAGAAAATGTTGACAAGGTTAAAGGATATGAAACGGGAGCTGACGGTTATCTCGTTAAACCTTTTGAGCCGTCATTATTAAAAACGGTTATCGAAAACATTATCAAATCAAGATTAGAACTGAAAGTAAAATTCTCAGGCGAAGTCGAAAGTAAAATAAGCCTGCTGACACATTCTCCAATTGATGAGGAATTCATGGAGAAAATTACAAACCTGATAAATGATAACCTGAGTGAAGAAGATTTGTCAACAGAATTTCTTTGTGATAAACTCGGTGTAAGCTCTTCAAAATTGTACAGGAAAATCAAAGAACTAACTGATTTGGCTCCAAACGAATTTATCAGAACAATACGCCTTAAAAAATCGGCAGAATTGCTGAAGACAAAAAAATACAACGTTTCTGAAGTTACCGATTTGGTAGGTTTTAATGATCCGTTGTATTTCAGCAGATGTTTTAAAAAGCAGTTTGGTTTTCCTCCAAGCAAGCTGATCAATTAAATTCCAGTTTTATGAAATTCAAATTCCAACTCATTTAACAATTGGAATTTGGGATTTTTTTTAGTGGAATTTATACTTCACTATTATTTATTGAAAAAACGATATAAAATTAAAATCCATCCATGTTTTTGATGTATTAATCCATTTTGATCCGTATATCTAATGCTATTTTTGTCTTATAACTTTTAATTTAATCTTATGAAAAAGTCAATAGATACTGATAACCCATTGCATAATTTGGACGAATGGGAAGATGATTTGTTAATACGATATCCGGATCCGTCTGAGCCTGTAAAAGAAAAAGAGGAATTTAGAAATTATGTCGATTCAGAGAGAGTAGAAACAGTTAAAGAGTTTTACAGAATAAATCATACTTATCAAACCTATGATTTTGTATGCAGCAAAGAGCAGGAATTCCTGCAGTTTAATAAAAAGGAAATGTCAATTTGGGAAGCCGTTGATTTTTTGAATACGCTTGTTGATGACAGCGATCCGGATATTGACTTAGACCAAACGCAGCATCTTTTGCAGACATCTGAAGCCATCAGGGCCGATGGTCACCCGGACTGGTTTGTACTTACCGGTTTTATACACGATCTCGGAAAAATTTTATGTTTGTTTGGTGAACCGCAATGGGCTGTTGTGGGGGATACTTTTCCTGTTGGCTGTGCGTACTCAGATAAAATCGTCTATCCGGAATTTTTCAGGGAAAATCCGGATTATACAGATGAGAGATTCAACACTAAATTGGGAGTTTACACTGAAAATTGTGGACTTGATAAAGTAAAAATGAGCTGGGGACATGATGAATATCTGTATCAGATTATGAAAGACTATTTACCGGATCCGGCTTTGTATATGATTCGCTACCATTCGTTTTATTCTCAGCACAAAGAAAATGCCTATGCCCATTTGATGAATGAAAAAGACATAGAAATGTTTGATTGGGTACGAAAATTTAATCCTTATGATTTATATACAAAAGCACCTGTTAAACCAGATGTTAAAGCATTATTGCCTTATTATAAAGAATTAGTGGCTAAATATTTACCGGAAAAACTGAAGTTTTAATGAATTTCAATTATTTGTATTCACTTCAACTTGTAGCTATCTAACTATACTAAAATGCAGAAAACCAAAACCAGAACCCTTTTATTATGTCTGTTTGCAATTTACGGGATAACTGTTTCAGGACAAGAAAAATCTAGTAGAAACGACTGGGAAAACCCGGAAGTTTTTCAGATAAATCGTGAGCCGGCAAGAGCTTCTTTTCTGCCTTATGCAGATGAAGTATCGGCAATAAGCGATAATTATACGAGTTCTCCGTGGTATTTTTCTTTGGATGGTAAATGGAAATTTTCATGGTCACCAACACCAGACCAACGCCCAAAAGATTTTTATAAGGAAGATTTCAGCACTTTGCATTGGAAAGAATTACAAGTGCCTTCAAACTGGGAATTAAATGGTTACGGTATTCCGATTTATACCAATATTACCTATCCTTTTGAAAGAAATCCACCTTTCATCAATCATTCCGATAATCCTGTCGGTTCGTATAAAAAAGATTTTGTTTTGCCTGAAAACTGGAAAAACCGACATGTATATCTCCATTTTGAAGCAGGAACATCGGCTATGTATATTTGGGTAAATGGTAAAAAGGTTGGATATACTGAAAATACAAAAAGTCCTGCAGAATTCAATATTTCTAAATACCTGAAACCGGGAAAAAACAGTTTGGCTGTAGAAGTCTACAGATGGAGTGACGGTTCATATCTCGAAGATCAGGATTTCTGGAGGCTATCAGGCATTGACAGAAGTGTTTATTTGTATAGTACCAATGATATTCGCATTTCAGATTTTTTTGCAAAACCTGATTTAGACTCCAATTATAAAAACGGAAGTTTAAATGTAGATGTTAGTTTAAAAAACCTGACAGCTGCTTCAATAAACAATCAAAAGTTAGAAGCAAAATTAGTAGATAATTTCGGAAAAAACATTTTTACAAAGGAGTTAAAAGTAAATTTTGAAGCCAATAAAACCAAAACAGTCAATTTTTCTCAAAATGTATCCAACCCAAAATTATGGAGCAGTGAAGCACCAAACTTATATACTTTATTGCTTACGTTAAAAAATGAAAAAGGCGCCATAATAGAAACCGTTTCAACCCAAATCGGATTCAGAAAAGTAGAATTAAAAAGCGGACAATTACTCGTAAACGGAGTGAGATTAATGGTTCACGGTGTCAATATTCACGAACATAATCCGGTAACAGGACATTTTCAGGATGAAGAAACTATGATGAAAGACATTAAGATGATGAAACAGCTGAATATCAATTCGGTACGTTGCAGTCATTATCCGAACAATATACGATGGGTGAAATTGTGTAATAAATACGGTTTGTTTCTGGTGGATGAAGCCAATATCGAAAGCCACGGAATGGGAGTAGAAGGCCAGACTTTTATGAATCCAAAAACCAATCCGGGTCATCTTCCGGAATGGCATGCGGCTCACATGGACAGAATTTACAATTTGGTAGAAAGGGATAAAAACGCACCTTCAGTAATCATTTGGTCATTAGGAAATGAAAGTGCCAACGGGCCTGTATTCCATGATGCTTACAAATGGATAAAAAAGAGAGACAATACAAGATTAGTTCAGTTTGAGCAGGCAAAAGAAAACGAAAATACAGATATTATCTGTCCGATGTATCCAACAATTGCCTACATGAAAGAATATGCGGCACGAAAAGAAGTAACACGTCCGTATATTATGTGCGAGTACTCGCATGCGATGGGAAACAGCAGTGGAAATTTTCAGGAATATTGGGATATCATTCGAAGCAGTAAAAACATGCAGGGTGGATTTATCTGGGACTGGGTAGATCAGGGTTTTGAAATGGAAGATGAGGCAGGCCGTAAATATTGGGCTTATGGAGGCGATATGGGAAGCCAAAACTATACAAATGACGAAAATTTTTGTCATAATGGATTGGTTTGGCCAGACAGAATACCGCATCCCGGAGCATTTGAGGTTAAAAAAGTATATCAGGATATCTTATTTGAAGCCGTAGATGCTAAAAATGGAGTTATTGAAATTACAAACGATTTTGGATTTACAAATTTGAATCAATACCATTTCAAATATCAAATCTTAGAAAATGGGAAGAGCATAAAAGTAGGGACAATGAATGTTGCTTTGAACCCGAAATCTAAAAAACAGTTTAAAATTGATTTGCCAAAACTACAATCAAAAGAAGGAGTAGAATATTTATTGAATGTTTTTGCATACACGAAAACAGGTTCTGAAATGCTGCCTCAAAATTTTGAAATTGCCAGAGAACAATTCGTTATTGAAGGTGACAAGTATTTTGCAATAGCAGAAAAAACTAATCCTTCGGAAATTCAGGATGAAAAAGAGATTTTTGTTTTGAGTTCAGCCAATGTTACCGTAAAAATCAGTAAAACAACAGGATTAATTTCATATTACAGTTTAAACGGAGAAGAATATTTTAATCAATACCCGGAACCCAATTTTTGGAGAGCACCAACAGATAACGATATTGGAAATAAAATGCAGATTAGATCTAATATATGGAGGACTGCCGGTAAAAACACTTCTTTAGAAAATATTCAGGTAGTTGAGGAAAACGGGAAAAAATATGTTGTGGCAAAATTGAAGCTGAATGATGCTTTCTCTGATTATACAATTAAATATTCTTTGACTAGTGATGGCACTTTAGAAATAGTTCCATCTTTCAAAAAAGGAAATAGTGTATTGCCAGAAATGCCTCGTTTTGGAATGATTTTCTCCCTTAAAAAGGATCTTGATAATCTGGATTATTATGGAAGGGGACCTTTGGAAAATTATCCCGACAGAAACACTGCTGCATTAAAAGGAATTTACAAGGGCAAAGTAGCCGATCAATATGTACCTTATACACGCCCGCAGGAAAATGGATATAAAACAGATGTTCGCTGGTTTACACTTTCAGATAATAATGGCAAAGGCTTAGAAATAAAAGGACTGCAGCCTTTAGGAATAAGTACCCTGAATAATTATCCTGGTGATTTTGACCCGGGATTGACAAAAAAGAGCATTCATTCGAGCGACATTACACCGAGAAATGAGGTGGTGGTTTGTGTCGACTTAACCCAGCGCGGATTAGGAGGAGACAACAGTTGGGGATTACCGCCACATGAACAATATCAACTGACGCAAAATGAATACAGCTACGGATTTGCCATCAAGCCAATTTTTTAAAGTGATCAGTTTTTTAGAGTGATCAGTGTTTTTAGTATTCAGTTTTTAGTCGATTTTACATTGAAAACTGAACACTGAGACTGAACACTGAGACTGAACACTGAGACTGAACACTGAGACTGAACACTCAATACTATCAACCGACTACTGAATACTAAAAAATGAATAAAACTACTGCAAGTGAAAGACTAATTTCTCTGGATGCTCTGAGAGGGTTTGTGATGTTTTGGATTATGAGCGGAGAACATATCGTACACGCTCTGGCAAAGGCTGCTCCAATTCCGGTTTTTGTATGGATGTCATCACAATTGCACCATACAGAATGGGAAGGCATCACGTTCTATGACATGATTTTTCCAATATTCTTATTTGTTGCAGGAGTTTCGATGCCGTATTCTTTCGAGAAGAAAATGAATGCCGCAGGTGTGAGCACTCCAATGGAATTACCATCACAAGAAAAGAAAAAAATATACCTGTCCATGTTAAAAAGGACGTGTATTTTAATCTTTCTGGGATTTATAGTAAACGGGTTATTACGATTCGATGGCTACGACCAAACCCGTTTTGCCAGTGTTTTGGGACGTATTGGACTTGCCTGGTTTTTTGCAGGCCTTATCTATTTGAATTTTAATTTAAAGAAACAGATATTTTGGTTCGCAGGCATTTTGATTGGCTATTATTTAGCCATGAAATTAATACCCGTTCCAGATTTTGGAGCAGGTGTTTTAACTAAAGAAGGTTCATTAGAAGGGTATATTGACCGGTTATTTCTTCCTGGAAGATTGCATAGCACAGTCTATGATCCCGAAGGTTTGTTTTCGACAATACCTGCTGTTGCGACGGCTTTATTGGGAATGTTTCTGGGAACTTTTTTAAGGGCTTCAGGTACATTTTCGACCAATAAAAAACTATTGATATTAGTTATTTCCGCAATTGTTTTGATAGGAACAGGACTTCTTTGGAATTACGATTTCCCAATCAATAAACATTTGTGGTCAAGTTCTTTTGTGTGTTATGTAGGCGGATTTAGTATTTTGTTCTTCACTTTTTTCTATCTGATAATTGATGTTTTAGGGTTTCACAAATGGGCTTTTCCGCTAATACTAATTGGTTCAAATTCAATACTGATTTATATGGCAGCCGAAGGTTTGGTGAATTTTAAACATACTGCAGATTTTGTATTTGGAGGACTTATTAAATTCTCACCTCTTATTTGGCAGCCAGTATTTGCAACACTGTCAATAACGCTTGTACAAATGATTTTGCTTTATTTTCTGTACAAAAGAAAATGGTTTTTAAAAGTCTGATTAAACCAACAACCACGAACTAACAACTATCAACCAAAAACAAACCAACCTCATTATGAATACTTTACAAACCGCAGATTACATCGTTTTTCTCATTTATTTTGTGATAGTTGCATCTTACGGAATGTACATTTACAAAAGCAAGAAAAATGCAACTACGAGTTCCAACGAATACTTTTTAGCCGAAGGTTCTCTTACCTGGTGGGCCATTGGAGCATCATTGATAGCCTCTAATATTTCAGCAGAACATTTTATTGGTATGAGCGGTTCAGGTTTTGCCATAGGATTGGCTATTGCTTCTTACGAATGGATGTCGGCTGCTACATTGATTATAGTTGCCATGTTTATTCTGCCGGTCTATCTTAAAAACAAGATATTTACGATGCCGCAATTTTTGGCAAAAAGATACAGCGGCACAGTAAGTACTATAATGGCAATAATCTGGCTGCTGATATATGTATTTGTAAATCTGACTTCTATCATTTATTTAGGGGCTTTGGCTATTTCATCGATAGCACCTGTCAGTTTTCAGTTTTGTGTTATCGGATTGAGTTTATTCTCTATCATTGTTACTTTAGGCGGAATGAAAGTGATTGGTTATACCGATATGTTTCAGGTTATTGTATTGATTTTAGGAGGTTTGGTTACGACTTATTTGTCGTTAACCTTATTATCAGAGCAATTTGGTTTTGGAAAAGATATTTTGAAAGGGCTTTCTGTTATTGCTGACGAAGCGCCCGGTCATCTACACATGATATTGGAAAAATCAAATCCGCATTATAACGAATTAC
The DNA here is from genome assembly GCF_031457575.1 of Flavobacterium piscis. GTDB lineage: Bacteria > Bacteroidota > Bacteroidia > Flavobacteriales > Flavobacteriaceae > Flavobacterium > Flavobacterium piscis_A. The sequence continues at coordinate 125,085 of NZ_JAVDWQ010000014.1, forward strand.
CGGGAATGTCGGTACTTGTTGGAGGAATGCTGATTAATAATCTGGCGTACTGGGGTTGTAATCAATATATCGTGCAAAGAGCTTTGGGTGCCGATTTGAAAACGGCGCGTAAAGGTATTTTGTTTGCCGCTTTCTTAAAATTATTAGTTCCTGTCATTGCCGTTTTGCCGGGTATTGCGATGTACGTAATGCATCAAAACGGAATGTTTCAACAAGAAATGGTTGATGCTGCAGGAGTTTTAAAACCGGACCATGCGTATCCAACCTTAATGAACTTATTGCCCGCCGGATTAAAAGGAGTGGCCCTGGCGGCTTTAACAGCAGCAATTGTGGCCTCATTGGCAGGTAAAGCCAACAGTATTTCCACGATTTTTTCATTAGACATTTATAAAAAATATTTTAATAAAGAAGCAACAGAAAAAAAACTGGTACTTACCGGAAGATGGTGTGTTGTAGTAGCCATGTTTATTGCAGCTCTTGTTGCTCCGGCATTGAAATCGTTAGATCAGGCGTATCAGTTTATACAGGAATATGTAGGTTTCTTTTCGCCTGGAGTTTTGGCTATCTTTTTACTCGGAATGTTCTGGAAAAAAACAACGCCTACAGCAGGACTTGCCGGTGCTTTGCTTACAGTTCCTATTGCTGCAATATTAAAGTTCCTGCCTCTGTGGACCAATGGTGCTTTTCCTGATTTTCCATTTTTAGACAGGATGACTATCGCTTTCTTTATAATAGTATTTTTAATGGTAGCCATTAGTCTTTTAAATCCTGAATCAGAAGAACAACTGGAAACACATAAAATAGAAGTAGATAAATCAATGTTTAAAGTATCTTCAGAGTTTATTATTGGTTCCTTTATTATTTGCGGGATATTAGTGGCATTATATACTGTCTTTTGGTAATTTTAAATTAAAAATGTAAATCAAAGATTTTAAAATAATCTTTCAATAAATAAAAACGAAATGATAAAGAAACTTATAATCGCTATAATCATTTTCTGTATTTCATTGACAGCCGTAGCGCAAAAGATATATGATGTCAAAAAATTTGGAGCTAAAGGAGATGGCAAAACGAATGATGCCGTTGCTATTCAAAAAGCGATAGACGCTTGCAGTAAAACAGGTGGTCAGGTACTGATTCCTGCTCCGTTTACATTTCTGACCGGACCTTTTAATGTAAAATCGAATGTGGATTTGCACATCGAGGGTGGAGCTAAAATTTTGGCAAGCCCGGACGAAAAATTATACACAGAAAGTGCTTTTCGCGAAAATAAAGGTGAAGGAACTATCTGGATTGGCGGAAAAAATGTAGAGAATTTTACCATTAGCGGAAGCGGAAAAATTGACGGAAACGGCATTTCGTTTATGGGTGCCGAAGAAGAAGACGCTTATATTTTGAAACCTTTCAATGTTTTAGACCCGCGCCCACATGTGCTTACGATTATTGGCGGAAAAAACATCAGGATAAAAGATGTTCACATAGGCAATTCAGCTTATTGGACCATTCATCTTGTGGGTTGTAACGATGTTGTCATAACCGGAATCACTTTGTTAAACAGTTTAAAAGTGCGTAATAGCGATGGTATAGACTTAGATCATTGCAAAAATGTTCGTATTAGCGATTGTTATATTGAAAGCGGTGATGACTGCATTTGCCTGAAAAACCGAAGAGAATTTGAAGAATTTGGTGCCTGCGAAAACATAACGGTTACCAATTGTACGATGACCAGCAGCAGTTGTGCCATCAAAATTGGCTCAGAGAATATGGATGCCATCAGACAGGTAGTATTCAATAATTGTATCATTAAAAACAGTAATCGTGGAGTTGGTATTCAAAATCGGGATGAAGGAACAGTGAGCGATGTTATTTTCTCCAATATGATTATTGAAGGAAAGCTGACTACTGATACCTGGTGGGGGAAAGCAGAACCTATTTACGTTACGGCGTACAGTCGCGCAAGCGGAAACCATAAAGATGCCAACTGGCGTTTTCCAAAAGGCGCAACCGAAGGAAAAGTGGGAGCAATAAGCAACATTTATTTCAATAATATTCAGTGTTTTGGAGAAAACGGAGTCTATGTTAGCGGAGAAACAAAGGACAAGATTAAAAATATCGTTTTTGAAGGAGTGAATATTTCTATTGATAAAACGTCTCAATTTCCCGGAGGAATTTATGATCGCCGCCCGTCAAAAATGGATGGTTTTGTAAAAGGAAGCACTTCAGGTTTTTATTTCGATACTGCAGAAAATATAAAAGTTCAGAATTGTTCCGTGACTTGGGGGAAAAATAAACCCGATTATTTCAAATATGCTGTTGAAAGTAAAAATGTAGATGTTTTGAAAGTGAATAATTTAGATGGTGAATCTGCTTTTCCGGATAAATATGAAGCTGTGAAAAAATAATGCGGACGCAACACGTTTTAAAAATACAAATATTTGGAATAATTGGATTAGTAAAATTACATAAGTTATTTTACGCTTAGTTTGTCATTCCGATTTCTATGATAAAACCAAATCTTCACGCACTGAATCATCTTTTGTTAACATTATCCGCATTTTGAAGAGATTAAAATCCCTCCCTACAATACATTTCGAGCCTAAGGCTCTTTCGAAAAAGTTCCGGAGGAACGGCTTATATTGTAGCAACGGATTTTAATCTGTTGAAAATCAAATACAATGATATGTCATTCCGAACGAGGAATTTCCATTAGAAGCTCGTCAAAGACTGATAACCGTTGCGGAGCTACTTGCGAAGATTGCTTCGCCAGTTCGCTATCGCTCGTGTCCTCGTTCCTCGGAATGACATACTTTGAAGGTAGCATTATCTAAAAATCAAACCTTTACAGTCTTATTAAGACTTGTTTTTTTTAACTGGTAAAATCTAAAATATTGTAAAACTTTAAATAAATTAGCAAAACTAAATTATCAACTCATTACACAAATGAAAAATAATATAATTACAAAAATCATCATTGGCGGTTTACTGTTCAATAGTTTTTACGGATTTACCCAAAAACCAACTTTAGAAGTTGACATCAACAAAACCATTACTAAAATTCAGCCCACGATGTTCGGTTTGTTTTTTGAAGACATTAATTTTGCTGCTGACGGAGGATTGTATGCCGAGATGATTAAAAACAGATCTTTTGAGTTTGAGAAACCTTTAATGGGATGGGAACAGCCCTATACTAAAAGAAGTTCCCTGAACATGCAATCGGGCGTTGCTACGACTATTAAAATGTCTGAAAGTGAAACCAATCAAAATTTTTGCAGAGTTTTGATAAATGATCCCAAAGGGTATGCAATTATCAATGAAGGATTTAGAGGAATGGGAGTCAAAAAAGGGGCAAAATACAATCTGTCTTTAAAGGCAATGAATCATGAAAGAGCCATCAAAAAAATAATCATTCAGCTTATTGATAAAGACAAAAAAGTGATTGGCGAAACCAGTATTGTTCCAACATCAAATGAATGGGAATACTATTCGGCACAATTTACAGCAACTCAGACTGAAGCAAAGGCACAATTAAAAATAACCTTTGAAGGAACAGGAACTATTGATTTAGATATGGTTTCGCTTTTTCCGGAAGATACCTGGAAGAATAGAAAAAATGGCTTACGAAAAGATCTTGTACAGCTTTTATATGATATGAAACCTGGATTTTTACGTTTTCCGGGCGGTTGTATTGTAGAGGGAAGAACTTTGTCAGACCGTTATCAATGGAAAAAATCGGTAGGGGATGTTGAGGACAGAAGAACGATGATGAATCGTTGGAATGTGGAGTTCAGCCATAAACAGACTCCGGATTATTTTCAAAGTTTTGGATTAGGATTTTACGAATATTTCCAACTTTCAGAAGATATTGGAGCGACTCCGTTACCTATTTTAAGCTGCGGAATGGCTTGCCAATACAACACAGGTGAATTGGCGCCAATCGAAGAATTAGATCCGTATATTCAGGATGCTTTAGATTTAATTGAGTTTGCTAATGGTTCAGAGGAGACTACCTGGGGGATACTTCGTTCAGATATGGGTCATCCAAAACCATTCAACCTAAAATACATTGGTGTCGGGAATGAACAATGGGGACCGGATTATATTGAAAGATATAAGGTTTTTGAAAAAGCAATAAAAGCAAAATATCCAGATATAATTATCGTTTCCGGAAGCGGACCTTCTCCGGACGGTGAACATTTTGATTTTGGAATGGCTGAACTTAAAAAACTAAATGCAGAACTTATAGATGAGCACTATTATCAAAGCCCAAAATGGTTTAGGGAAAATGCAACCCGTTATGACAATTACGACAGAAAAGGACCGAAGATATTTGCGGGAGAATATGCTGCACAAAGTGTTTCGGGTGCCAACCCAAACAACAGAAATAACTGGGAATGTGCTTTTTCTGAAGCTGCGTTTATAACTGGATTAGAAAGAAATGCAGAAGTGGTTACTCTGACTTCTTATGCTCCGTTAATGGCACACGAAGATGCCTGGCAATGGACACCGGATATGATTTGGTTCAACAATTTAGAAGCGTATGGTTCGGCGAATTATTATGTCCAAAAGTTGTTCTCAACCAATAAAGGAACCGATTTATTGAACATTACAAAAGAAGGAAAGCCATTAACAGGACAAAACGATCTGTATGCCTCTGCCGTGAAAGATATAAACACGAAAGAAGTAATTGTAAAATTGGTCAATACATCGGCAAAAACACAAGAAGTTGCAGTTGATTTAAAAGGAGGCAAGTTAGCATCAAAAGGATCTGTAATTTCACTTGCCAGTCCGAATTTACAAGACGAGAATACTTTTGCTGAACCTAAAAAAATAAGTCCAAAGGAAAGTACTTATAAATTGAAAGGGGAGAAGGCAGAATTGAATTTGCCTGCTTATTCTGTGACAGTTTTAAAGTTAAAGATGAGTAAAAAATGAGAATATTTCGTTTGAATTTAAATGTTTTTTAAATTGAATCCTCAGTTTGTTGTAATGGAAGAGTCACTATAAACTCAGCACCATTATCTTTTTCGCCTTTTGCAGTAACTGTGCCATTATGTCTTTGGGCTATTTTTCTGCAAAGGGAAAGACCTAGTCCATTTCCTTCATACTGATCTTTAGAATGAAGTCTTTCAAAAGCGCTAAATATTCTTTCTTTGAAAGCTTCATCCAGCCCTATTCCGTTATCTTTTATTGTAATTTGTACAGAATCAGTGCCATTAATATTAATCAATGAAGTTGTTATTATAACTCTTGGAGGCTGATCAGCTTTTGAAAATTTTAGTGCATTTTGTATCAGGTTATAAAAAAGCTGATTAATGAGAATTGGAGCTCCTTGTATTACAGGAAGTTCACATGTAACCAGAATGGCATTTTTTTCCTTTATAATAAGTTCAAGATCTGTTTTTATATTTTCTATAGTTTCATTAAGATCAATCTCTTCAATTGGCTGTTTATTTTTGTCAAGTGTTGAATAGGCAAGAATCCCTTCAATAATATTCTGCATTCTTTGGGTTGACTGATCTATTTTATTGAGGTATTTTATTGAGTTTTCATTAAAAACGGCCTCTTTTTCATTTCTGATAAGACCGTTGAAAATTTTAATTTTTCGAACAGGCTCTCTCAGATCATGACTTACAACATTGGCAAAATGCAAAAGATCATCATTAGAGCGTCTAAGCTGTTCTGTATTCTCAGCAACCTGTTTTTTTAATTCTTCCTGAAATTCTCTTTGCTCATTGATGTCCTGAATGGTTCCTATAATGGTTATTGGTTCATCATTTTCATCACGAATTATTTTACCATTAATTTTAACCCATCCTGTAGAATCGTCACCTTTTAATATTCTGGCTTCATAAGATATTTGACCTGAACTTTCCGCTTCTTTATGGGCTTTTTCACGAACAGCCAAATCATCCGGATGCAGTTTTGTGATTAATTCATCTCTGGACATTGGGCTTTCAATCGACAATATGTGGTTAAAATTGCCACAAGTTTTTATTTCTTTTGTTGCCAGATCTATTTCATATGTTCCCATGCCTGATGAGTCTATTGCAATTCGAAGCCTTTCTTCTGCACTTTGCACCTGTTGGTTAGCATTATACAGTTCCGTTACATCTACACCTGTATTCATTACGCCATATATTTTTTTCTCTTCGTCAAAAAGTGGAATGAAACTGTAGTTGAAATAATGTGATTTCATAATCCCATCGATTACCAAATCTGCCTTTTTGTTTTTACCATGAAAAGGAATTCCGGTTTTCAGTACGTTGGCTGCCTGCTCAAAAAAAACTTCGTTTTTTATTTCGGGAAGAACTTCCAAATAATTTTTTCCTATTACCTTATCACCTTTCCCCCATGTCTGGATCATTGCAGTGTTGGCCAGCATTATTTTGAGTTCATTTCCTGTATAGACTGCTATTGGCAAAGGCGTATTGTCCACTATATCTTTTAAGATCCTCAGGTTTGGGTACATAGCGTTTTTGTTATTTTTTTACGAAGTTATTCAGTTTGAAATTTATAGTGTTATATTATTTTCTTAAACTATTTCACAATTTCGCTGTGATTTCCTAATACCTCTGACATTGGTTTTTCGTATCATCATCTCATTAAAATTAAGTTAAATAAAAGCAATCAAATTTTGAGATTGCATTAAAATACAGTGAATGAGGGTCGGTATCGCTTTAGGTAAAAAGATTATGCAAACGGGTAGAAAACTATTCATGAACAAAAAATAATTAAATAATTTATTTTCGACTATATTTTCCAATGCAAAATTTATTAACCGGCTTTTACTGAACATAATAGAATAACGAGGTAAGGATACAAACTATTTGTTGTTAAGTTAATTTGTATTTTTAGACTGGATATCATAAATTTGCATTTATGACAAGACTCATCAACCTTAAGATTTTTAACCGTTTTTTTTATTCCTCTTCTGCCGGAGGAATTATTTTGTTAATTTGTGTTGCAGTATCTCTTTTGATTGCAAATTCAGCCTGGGCTGATGATTTCCAGAGTCTCCTTAATGTAGAATTTGGATTTAATACTGATACAGTGCATTTACGTTATCCTATATTATTATGGATAAATGACGGACTGATGGCTGTATTTTTTCTATTAGTTGGTCTGGAAATTAAGAGGGAAATAGTTGAAGGAGAACTTTCCTCATTACGTCAGGCATCTTTGCCTGTTCTTGCAGCATTAGGAGGTGTGCTGGTTCCAGCACTAATATATGCCCTGTTTAATAGTACGGATGAAGCTACTGCAAAAGGCTGGGGCATACCTATGGCTACTGATATTGCTTTTGCGCTCGGAATTTTATCTCTTTTGGGAAACAAAGTTCCATCTGGACTTAAAATATTTCTTGCAGCTTTGGCCATTGTAGATGATCTGATCGCAATTTTGGTCATTGCCATATTTTATTCATCAACTCTTGATTTCTTATATCTTGGCTATGCCGGGGCCATATTTCTTTTACTTATTGTTTTTAACCGCAGTGGAGTTAAAAATATTTTTTTCTATTTAGTTCCTGGAATATTCATATGGTATTTTATACACCATTCTGGTATACATGCTACCATCGCCGGCGTACTGGTTGCTTTAACATTGCCTACAAATGAAGTCGATACAGCATCTCCGCTTGAAAAGCTTGAACATGCCCTAACGAGACCGGTAAATTTTATCATCATGCCAATATTTGCGATCGCCAATACAAACATTACTTTTGAATCAGGTATGGTTGAAGGACTTATCAGTAATCTTGGTTTTGGGATTGTTTTAGGATTGTTTTTAGGAAAGCCACTAGGTATATTTTTAATGTCTTGGTTATCAGTAAAATTAAAGATTGCAGAACTTCCTGCTGAAACTTCCTGGCCTCACGTTTTAGGGCTGGGCCTTTTGGGAGGTATTGGTTTTACAATGTCTATTTTTATTGCCTTGTTGTCGTTCCGAAATCCTGAATATCAAAATGAAGCTAAGTTTGCTATACTTATAGCTTCTGCCCTTGCGGGAATTTCAGGTTTTCTTCTTTTAAGTTTGTACAGTAAGAAAAAAAAGCAAATACAAGGGTAGTTTGTTAAGTTATTGTTTTTTAAATAATTCCACATTTTTAACATTCAGTCTTTCATTTAGCCAGTTTCTGAATTTATCTTTATCAGCTGCACTTATATTATTATGATCGTCATAAATAACTGCAGTGATAGTAATGGAGCTGTCTTTCTGGGTAACAAGCGTGCTTTTTACAACTGATAATGAAGTGATTGCAGGAAACAATGTTCTGGTTTCCTTCAACAGTTTTTTATTATCAAATTTGTTTTGGGTCAGTTCCTTTTCGAGTTGCATGATCTTGATATCTTTGGTGTTCATCTCATTTTCGCTGCTCTTAATCTGGTTTAAAATATCACCTTTAAGTGCATTGAAACGATCCGTACTGTCTTGTCGAATAATCAGGGTAGTACCTCTTAAGTATTTATTCATGTTGATTTTTTTTCTCAACTTGGATATTTCTGTAGAATCAAATCGTTTAGAGAGAAATGCCAGTTCCAGGTTTTTCTTTTTTGGATTAAAATCTGTTTTTTTATAAACTACAGTATAACCTCTAAAGGTGAATTCATTTTCTATAAAAAGCTCTACATTTTTTTTGAATTGTTGTTCCCTGTATAAAGAATAGGCCAGATAGCTGCTTGGAATAAGCATTATGCTTATCAGCACGGCAATAATAACTTTTACGCGTCTTTGCATTTTGTCATTTACCTGTTTTACTGCAGGGTAATTGAGATATTTAATAATCAAAAAAGTGGCAATACCAATAAAGACACAATTGATGCAGTAAAGATAGAAAGCTCCAAAAAAGAACGCCCATTGCGCTGTTGCAATTCCGTATCCGGCAGTGCATAAAGGAGGCATTAAAGCTGTTGCAATGGCAACTCCGGGAATAGGATTTCCTTTTTCAGAACGCGTTACTGCGATAACTCCTACTATACCACCAAAGAAAGCAATTAGGATATCGTAAATATTTGGGGATGTTCTGGCAAGCAATTCAGACTGTACGTCCTTAAAAGGGCTGAGATAGAAATAAAGGGTAGAAACAATCAGGCTGACAAATGTTGCATTGAGTAGATTTCGGAGTGATTTTTTAAGCAGTAAAAAATCATAGATTCCAAGTGCAAAACCAGCGCCTACTATAGGACCCATCAACGGAGAAATAAGCATAGCACCTATAATAACAGCAGTTGAATTAACATTAAGCCCTACAGAAGCCACCAATATGGCACATGCGAGTATCCAAAGATTGGCACCTTTAAATTCAATGTTTTTCTTTACGTTTTCTATTATTTTTTCCCTGTTATCCTCTCCTTCGTGCAGGTTAAAAATATCAATAATCTTTTTCATAGGTTGTTATAATTTATAGCACTGAAAACAGTAGTAATTCTGAAGCTTGTTCGCACTAAGTTAAAGATATTAAACAAATACGGAGAATTTGTTTGTTTTTTTTTGAGAGAATTTAGATATTGTTTGCTGGATTTTATTATCAATTATTCAAAATAGATTCACATATTATAGACTGCTATCATTTTTCTAAAGAGTTTAATCGATAATATAAAGAATTTTGCCAATCACATATATTTTAAATAGGAAGATGTATAAAATAAAATAATAATTATGTAAGAGCAGTAGCGATTCATAATTTTAAATTTGAATTAGTAGAAACAATAAGAAATATTATTATGAAAATACCAATTAAATCAAAAATACTATTTGTTCTTGCGGTAACAGGACTTTTGTTTTCTTGTAAAGAGAACAAGCAAGATGGGTACAGTGATGAGATTGAAACGAAAGAATTTCCCGCTGATGATACTACAGCTACTGCTGTATCTGATACTACAGATATAAGCGGTTTCAGTACCACCAATACAAATCCTAAAGGTTCATCCGGAACTGACAAGGGAGGTACAGGTACAGGGAGTGGCCCGGGTGAAAGCCCTGAAGATGGTGCGACGTACTCTGGTCCCTCAGAAAAGTCCACAAAAGAATATAATACTTCCCGAAAGACAGATTCATTAAGTACTAAAGGCAGTAAATAGAGGCTGAAAAAAAAGAATATTTTGCATTAGAAAAACCTGTAATGAGTATCATTTCAGGTTTTTCTATGTATACTGGTTAAAGTTTTAAAAAAGCAAACTGTAAGTATTTACCAGTTGAGGAATGTTAAAAAAGCCCTCTAATTTCTATTATTAAAGTTAAATCGGGTAATTTTTTGTACCTTAAAAAATCAAACAATAATAGCATGATGACAAAATTACGAATATCAATAATTAATATTCATGGACTTCTAAAAGGTTCAGGTCTTGAAATTGGAAGAGATGCTGATAACGGAGGACAAACCAAATATGTTTTTGAGCTTGCTGAATTTCTATCACAACATAAAGATGTAGAACATGTTGATTTATTTACACGATTAATAGATGACCCAAATCTTTCTTCTGAGTATTCAGTACCGGTTGAAATAGTAAATGAAAAATTTCATATAAGAAGAATACCTTTTCTTGGGAAAAAATACAAGTCAAAAGAACAATTATGGGAAGGTCTGGACACGTTTGTGAATGGTGTAGTTCAGCATATCAAGTTTCATAACATTTTTCCAAACTGGATTCATTCTCATTATGGGGATGCAGGATATGTGGCTGCAGAATTGTCTGTTATTCTCAATATTCCCTTTGCTCATACAGGACATTCATTAGGTTTTTACAAAAAGAAAAAATTAAGGGAAAGCGGAATGGCAGAGGAAGAACTTGAAAAGAAGTTTAAGTTTAAACAGAGAATTGCCGCTGAAGAAAAAACATTAGAGCTCTCAGAATTTATTGTCACTTCTACAGAACAGGAGATTGAAACCTATAAAGTTTATAAAAATTTCGATTTAGGCAAATACCATGCAATTTCGCCAGGAATTGATACCAGGAAGTTTGTTCCTTATTACCATATAGAACAGGATTCAGCTAAACAAATGGAAGAGGAGCAACGAAAATACTGGGTCGCAGAAACCATTTCTAAGTTTTTAATAAATCCTCATAAGCCATTTATTTTAGCCCTTTCGAGGCCTGACCGTCATAAAAACCTTCATACCCTCATCGAAGTGTATGGTAAGGACAAAGAACTGCAAAGTATAGCCAATCTTGTCATTTTTGCAGGGATCCGAAGAGATATTTCGAAAATGCCGGAATCTGAAAAGGAGGTTTTAACTGATTTATTGTTATTAATGGATAAGTACGATTTGTACGGAAAAATGGCTATCCCTAAAAAACATGATGTAGAGAACGAGGTCTCAATTATTTATCGCTATGCAGCAGAAAAAAGAGGCGTATTTGTGAATTTGGCATTACATGAAAATTTCGGATTAACTGTTATTGAATCAGCAAGTTCCGGTTTGCCAGTAGTTGTTACTAAAAATGGGGGGCCATCAGAAATTATTCCAACTTGTCAAAATGGCGAATTAGTAAATCCGGAAGATGAGAATCAAATCAAAAAAGCACTGCGAAATATCTTAACAGATGAAAACCAATGGCGTTATTATTCAAATAATGGAGCCATTAATATTCAAAAACATTATAGCTGGTTAAACCATGTTAATCAATATATTGAATTGATTAATGAGAATTTATCTTTATCTTCAGGCGCCGGTATCAAAAACCAGCATTATCCCAACATCAATATTGAACGGTTAAAAAGAAAGGTTGAAAATTTATTTGTTTCGGATATTGACGGGACACTCATCGAGCCTAAATTAAATAATCCGGGATTGAATGAATTAAAAGTACATTTAGTTAACCGCACTAATAAAATGGCATTTGCCTTAGCAACCGGAAGAAACCTTGCCTTAGTGCAAAAAGTGATTGAAGAGGAACAATTTCCCTTACCGGATTTTATTATTTGTTCTGTAGGTACTGAAATTTATTATACGAACGGAAAAGACTATATTTTAGATAAGGGTTGGGCAACATTTTTATCAGGCCGATGGAAAAGGGATGATGTTGAAAATCGGTTAAAAAATATTCCCTGGATTAAATTGCAGGAAAATGAAGCACAGAATCCGTTTAAGATTTCCTATTATTATGATAAGGAAAAATACAATTATGAACAATTGGTGGAGGCTTTAGGCAAAGGATGGTATAAAATAAATATTATTCCGAGTCACGGTCAGTTTCTTGATTTTATTCCAAAAAGAGCTTCCAAAGGAAATGCTATTAAATTTTTATGCCGTAAATGGTCGATTCCATTATCTAATGTAGTTGCGGCAGGTGATTCAGGAAATGACATTGATATGTTCAGGGGCGCTGTAAAAGGAATTATTGTTGGAAATCGAAGCGTTGAACTGGCACAATATGAAACAACCAAAAGCATTTTTGTAGCAAAAAGTTCAGCTTCTGAAGGTATTTTAGAAGGATTAAAACATTATAAAATAATTAAATAATATGTATTCAGGTTCTGGTTTTAGTAGTTGGGAAATAGGCGATGTTGATGTGTTTATAGATGAAAACGGGGTACATCATTTATTTCATTTGATTATTCCCAATCATGATTACATTGCACATGCCATATCAAGGGATGGTCTTTCGTGGAAAAGAGTAAAAAATGCATTGTGGGTTGGTGATCCCGGTGAATGGGATGATGATATGCTGTGGACTATGCATGTAAGCAAAAATTCTGAAGGAGAGGGGTATGAAATGTACTATACCGGCCTAAAACGCAAGGACAAAGGAATCATGCAAAAAATAGGAAGAGCAGTTTCACCTGATCTGATTCATTGGACAAAAGAAAATAAATATGGTCTTCCTTTAAAAAGCCAGGCTCCTTACTACGAAGGATCTGACAATAATCCCCGTGAATGGATCAGTTTTAGGGATCCATATAAATATCGGTTTGAAGGAGAAGATTATTTACTGATTTGTGCCCGAAGTGCTATAGGTCCTACGTACAGAAGAGGCTGTATTGGTGTAGCAAAAAGAGAAGCTGATGGTTTTGTGTTTCAAAAGGCTTTGCATGTTCCATACGTATATGATGATGTTGAATGCCCATGTGTGATAGAATTAAATGGCATGCATTATTTGTTAGGTTCGATTCGGGAAGATATAAAAGTCCGCTATTGGTTTTCTCCGGATTTTAAAGGAGAATACCATGCCTTTCATAATAATGTGCTACTGCCACAAGGTAATTATGCTGCAAGAATTGTAAAGGAAGGAGAATATTTTCTGGTTTACAATTTTTATTTTATTGGAGGTAATGTGAATACGCATCGAGTGATTCCGCCCCCAAAGCAATTAGGTATAGATAGCACTGGCAGACTTGTATTAAAAACATATCATCATTGGGCAACAATCTATCAAAGAACAATCCTTCAAAAAAACCTGCCTGTTCCGGAACCCATTTTAGGAAATCCCTCTGCAAATTTTATTTTAGAACACGAAAATAAATGGCGTTTTGGGTGCCGAAGCGGTTATGAAGTTTTTTGCTTTGAGAAACCTTCAAAAGATTTTGTCTGGGAAGGAACACTGGCTGTTGAAGGAATGGGAAAAACAGGTTTTGTAATTGAGTGTGATGAAGAGGGAACCGGATATTACATTTCAGTTGATTTTGTAAATGGGTATGTTCAGTTTAGGGCATGGGGATTCAATGAAAAAGATGTAAAGAATAATTTTATTTTTGAGAATCTTCAAATCAATCAATTTGAAATAGTTGATACCAAGGAAATTTACTTTAAAATAATTCGCCATGGAAATTACTATGAGCTTTCTGTCAATGAAGTTGTGAAGCTAACATTATTGGATTTCAAATACAACGAGGGAAAAATAGGAATTTATGTTTGTTCTGCGATTGTATCATTAAAGGATTCTAAAATTCATGTGATTCCTGAGCCACAAAATGAGTATGCAACTTCAGACCCTAATAAAGCATTTGACGAATATCTTAAAAAAACACCTCTTTAGGCAAATTGTATATAATGAAAGAGGTCAACGAAATTCTAAAAGTATATTCAGTAGCAAAAGCATCAGGAAAAAAGACTGCTTTAGCTACCGTTTTTAAGATTGAAGGTTCTTCATACCATCGGCCCAAAGCGCGAATGCTGGTTACCGAAGATGGTTTTCTCACCGGTGCTATCAGCCGGAGGATCCCTGGAGGGAGATGCATTGAGAAAAGCCCTGCTCTCGATCAATCAACAGCAAAACAAACCCATTCGTTATAATACAAACAACGAAGTGCAGAAAATGTTAAAAAATCAATTCCCAATTTTTTTTACACCAATAGAAAACTTTCCGACTGCCTGGGTTGCATCACACATAAATAAAGAATTTTTAGCATGAGTTACAGCTGACATTGATTCAATATCGTACATGACACCTGTTTCATTATTGATGTTCATGATAATGACAATCAGTGTTTTATCTGTAATTGATTCATTTAATCAGTTGAATTCCTCGAGGCTTTGCCTCGGGGTTATAGAGGAAAGTTTGAAAACCTAAGGTTTTCATAAAACTAAAAAAAATACTCTCTTCCGATTGATACCTCGATGGCTCTGCCTCGGGGTAATTCATTAGATTAATATCTAAGATGCCATCAAAATTAACGGGCAAGCAGGTGACTTCAAACCCGACCGACCCTATAAACTGGCAGGTGTTCAGGATGGTTGTATGTTCGGTTGCGACTGTTACTATATGTTTTTTATACCATTTGTAATGAAATGATGTATGCTTTTAATTTAAAAATGAGAATAAAGCAGACTTGGTGTAAATTTTATAACTTATTGTCAATCAGGATTATTAAATTTGTTAAGAGTCGTATAGTCACTTTTACTAATTTTAAAATAGTACGCATGGCCAAAAGCAAAATTGACAATCAAGCAACAGAAGACGATTCAAACTCGTCTCGCCGTAACTTCTTAAAGAAATCCAGTTTTTTAACGGCTTTTGCTCTGGCACCACCTTCACTGATGATGGCTTCAGAAAAGAAATGGAATGAGAAAATAGCTGAATATATTGAAACTGTTTCGCTATCGATTGAAGTTAATGGCACAAAACATAATCTCAATGTAGAGCCAAGAACCACCTTACTTGATTTACTGAGAGAAAATTTACAGTTAACAGGAACAAAAAAAGGTTGTGATCACGGACAATGTGGTGCCTGTACAGTTCATGTAAACGGTACGCGTATATTATCTTGTCTTTCTCTCGCCTCTATGCAGCAAAATGCAGCGATAACCACAATCGAAGGACTTTCAAAAGGAAAAAAACTTCACCCAATGCAGGAGGCTTTCATTAAAAATGACGGTTTTCAATGCGGATATTGTACACCGGGACAAATCATGTCCGGAATAGCCTGTATCAAAGAAGGACATGCCAACAGCAGGGAGGAAATCAGAGAATATATGAGCGGAAATATTTGTCGATGTGGTGCTTATCACAATATTGTCGATGCCATAACAGAGGTGAAGGAAGGAGGGAAGCTGTCATGAAAAATTTTCAAATAATTAAAGCTTTGTCTTCAGCATCTGCGGTATCTGGTATTAATAAGGAAACTTCTGCCATGTTTATAGCAGGAGGCACCAATCTTATCGATTTGATGAAGAAGAATGTCGTAGCGCCTGATAAACTAGTTGATATTACAGGGATTGACTTAAAAAAAATAGAGTTTCTTAAAGGAAAAGTATCAATTGGAGCACTTGCAAAAAACAGTCAGGTTGCCGAAGATCCATCCATAAAAGAAAATTACCCACTGCTGTCATTAGCTTTAGCGGCTGGTGCTTCACAGCAGATCAGACACATGGCTACAGTAGGAGGAAATATACTGCAGCGAACTCGCTGTCCGTATTTTTATAATACAGATATGCCGTGCAACAAACGAGTTCCTAAAAGTGGCTGTGGTGCTATTGGAGGTTCTAATAGAATGCATGCCATTTTTGGCGCTTCGGATAGTTGTATTGCCGTTCATCCAAGCGATATGTGTGTGGCACTTTCAGCGTTGGACGCAACTGTTTTAGTGGAAGGTCCAAAAGGAAAAAGACAAATTAAATTTACGGATTTTCATCGTCTTCCGGGCAATACACCTGAAAAAGACAATACGTTGGGAAATAAAGAACTCATCACTTCAATAGAAATTCCGGATAATAAATTTACTAAAAATGTTCATTATCTAAAAGTAAGGGACAGAAGCAGCTATGCTTTTGCCGTAATTTCTGTGGCTGTTGCTTTAGAGTTACACAATAACACGATTAATGACGTGCGACTGGCAATGGGCGGCGTTGCCCACAAACCCTGGCGGCTTATCGAAGCAGAAGAATTTCTGAAAGGTAAAACCGTTTCTGAAACAATATTCAAACAAGCAGCCGATTTAGCAATGCATGGTGCAAGAGGTTATGGTGACAATAATTTTAAATTGACACTTGGCCCAAACGCTATCATCGAAGCATTAACAATAGCAGCATCTAAATAATTCGAATTATGAGCAAGACAAGTAATATAAACAGAGTTGACGGATTTGCTAAAGTAACAGGTTCTGCGACATATTCTGCCGAATATAAGACGGCTGGCGTAACTTATGCTTGCTTAGTGGGCAGTACAATTGCAAAAGGCCGGATTAAAAGTATTGATACGAAAAAAGCCGAATGGGCTCCCGGTGTACTAGCCGTAATTACACATTTAAATGTAGATAAACCTGCCGGATATCAGAAAGCAAAAGATAAACGTAATTTTGGACAACCGCTTCAGGTTTTTAAGGATGATACCGTGCTTTATTACGATCAGCCTATTGCCCTCGTGATTGCAGATACTTTTGAGCGTATGCAATATGCCGCGGGTTTAATCAAAGCCGAATATATCAAAGAAGAGCATATAACAGATCTTCAGAAAGCAAAGGACAAAGAGAAAAAAATTGAGACTGATAAAGGAAATGATTACCATCGCGGTGTTGCAGATGGATATAAAAATGCAGAAGTTATAGTAGAAGAAGAATATATCATTCCGACGGAGGTTCATAATCCGATGGAACTGGCTAATATTATTGCCAGATGGGAAGGAAATAAACCAATAGTTTTTACCAAAAGCCAGGGTGTGGAAGGTACCAGAAGAAGTATTGGAGAGGTTTTCGGAATTCCGCCAGCAGATGTTTCAGTTAACTCTGAATACTTAGGAGGTGCTTTCGGAATGGGACTGCATACCTGGCCTTATGAAATTGCCGCCCTGATTGGAGCAAAAAAATTAAATAGAGCGGTAAAATTAGTGCTTCATAGGGAGCAAATGTTTACCAATGTAGGTTTCCGGCCTTATACGATTCAGAAAATGGGATTAGGTGCCACCAAAGAGGGGAAACTGACAGGATTGACGCACGAAGCGGTAGCAATGACGTCAAGCTATGAAGATTTTATGGAAGGAACTGTAAATATGTCCCGATTTATTTATGATTGTGCCAATGTTTCAACCCGATACCGTATTGTGCCGCTTGATACCTGTACACCTATTTGGATGCGTGGCCCGGGCGAGGCAACAGGTTCTTTTGCTTTAGAAAGTGCAATGGATGAATTAGCGTATGAATTAAATATGGATCCGATTGAATTTCGCAAACTAAATTATGCAGAGAAAGATCAGGAACAAAATAAACCATGGAGCAGCAAACATCTTTTAGAATGTTACGAAGGAGGAATGGAACGCATTGGATGGGAAAACCGTAAAAATAAACCCGGATCAGTTCGTGAAGGCGAATGGCTCGTAGGTTACGGAATGGGAACCGGGACGTTTGGCTGTTACAGAAATGCAACTTCAGTAAAAGCGAAATTTTTAGCCGATGGAAATTTGGTATTGCAATGCAGCGTTAACGATATGGGACCCGGAACAGCCACCATGATGACGGCTATTGGAGCAGAAATTACCGGATTACCTGCTGAAAACGTGATTATCGAAATGGGTAAAAGCGGTCTGCCGAAAGGACCAACGCAGGGCGGATCAGCGACAACATCTTCTGTAGGTTCTGCTGTTCACGATGCTTGTAACCTGTTGATAAGCAAAGTAATTGGATTAGCAATTGAAACCCCGACTTTAAAAGGAATTCCGATTACTGATTTAACTTTTTCCAACAATTTGATCTCTTCTAAAAAAGATAGTTCCAGATCGGTTGCTTTGACTTCATTATTAAGTGCCAATAAGTTGGAAAATCCGGAAGTTGAAAATGTCTCGAAAGGTACTGATGAAGCTAAAAAATATTCTATTTATTCCTTTTCAGTGCATTTTGTAAAAGTTTTGGTAAATCCGAATCTTGGAAAGATAAGATTAGCCCATGTAGTTTCCTGCGCTGATATTGGAACTGTAATCAACCAAAAAACATTTGCCGGACAGATGTATGGCGGAGCTGTTGGAGGAATCGGAATGGGAATGATGGAATCTTTGGAAATAGATCATCGCTTCGGCCGTCCAATAAATAATAACTTAGCCGATTATCATGTTCCGGTGAATGCCGATATTGAAAAACAGGAAGTGTTTTTTGTCAATAAAAAAGACCCTGTAAGCAATCCAATGGGAACAAAAGATCTTGGCGAAACGGCTTTGGTTGGTATGGCCGCGGCAATTGCAAATGCCGTTTTTAATGCAACCGGAAAGCGGGTTAGGGATTTGCCAATTACGCTGGACAAGATTATAGAACCTTCTGTGGCAACAGCATAATAATTTCAGAATGTTAATCAGTTGGACTGAAGTCAGAACAAGGTAGATATTTATAATTAAAGGCTGTCTAAAAAACATAGACAGCCTCTTTAAATCTGAAACCAGGATGAATTCAATTACTCTCCATCTTTGTTTTCTTTCTCATCATCTTTGTTTTCTTTCTCATCGGAAATCAAATGATGTTTACGTTCACTTTCATCCTTACCCTGATCGTTTTCTGATTTGGTATTGGGGTTGCTTTCAAAATCGTTTTCCGGATGCGTTAGATCTTCAATAAATTCTTCCTGATATTGATATGGATCTTCGTCCCTGGCATAATTATCATTATCAACAATGGTATTTTGATCTATATAATCCGGATCACTCTCTCCAAATTCTGTTTTATTTTCTGTATTAAGTTTTTGTTGCTGATCATCGCTTTCAATAGGATTGCCATCAATCGGGGTATTTTGATCAATGAAATCCGGGTCTGTTTGACCATATTCGTTGTTGTTTTGCTTTTCCATAACGCTATTATTTTGAGTTTGCTATTTTTTTCCGGAAGGGATTCTTCATGTTATTTGCCGAAGTTTTCGGCTGTCTTATCGTCTAATACTTTGCACTTGTTACGCATTTTTACTTTTAAAATGTCTTAGCTATTTTTAATTTCCATGACTTTACTTTTAAAGTTTGTATGTTACAAATTTACCTTAGGAATACATCAGAGTTATTACAAAAAAATAAATTATAGTTGCATAATTAATAGGTACTTATCAGAGCATCAAACCAGATACCTCTTGAGTCTGTGTGAGCATAAATTTGAGAGGATAGCAATAAAAAGCAATGTGGTATTGTAATTAATCTGGTCTACTGCAGAAACAATTGTATCTAATAGTTCTAAAAAAGTATTAGCCACAAATTTTCACAAATTAATTTGTGAAAATTTGTGGCTAATAAATAAGTGTTGCAATCTTGCAGACTTTCAGTCTGCCAACCCAATCTATGGATTTTAAGCCAATAGTGGTTTTAGTTTGATCTGCAAAAAATTATCATCCTTAATCTATTTTATACCCGTCATCTGCAAAAGTTTCAGGCTCTTCAATTTCTTCTTCATCGTAATTTTCTTTTTCATCTTCTTTAGGATTTTCTTCTTCCGGTTCATTCTCCTCAAAATCATTTTCAAAATCATCAAGTGCAATTGAGAATTCATCATTCATATAATTCTGTTCTTTAATTGCAGCAAAAATTTCTTCTTCGTTTAAAAATTGTTTCTGTTGTGCACCAGTTTCTTCTGCAATTTGTTTGTATTGATAGTGGTCAGTATAGTTTTGATTGTTCGGGTTAAAAATAGTCTCGTCCTGATTATAATTTCTATTGTTATCTGTTATCATGATAATATATTTAAAGTTTGTTTATATGTATTGCTGTAATTTTTTTAAGGTTACGGGCTTTTCTTCAAAATTAGGAAGAAGACTTACGTTAGTTTTTATAGTATTTTTTCAAATACTTACTTAATTATCATGGAAATATTGATGTCCTTCTGCTTGTTTAAGTATATTTATTAGCGATTATAAAAAATTTTCTGCCGCTATTTCCCAAACAACCGGTTCATACGATCTATATTTGGTTTTTAAGCATGAGCAGGTTGCCTTCGTGCTGCAATAAACCAGAGTGTTCCCGGAATTGTTGTTTTTAAAGTATCAGAAGGTCAAAAAAGACACTACCCATTTTTCAAACCAAAGGTACTACAGCAGTAACCAGGCTTGTTTTTGAAGGGATGAAGGAATTAAATTCTAATTTTAAAAAATAATGGCTATTTGTTTTATGAAGAAGATAATTGTTTTAATGAATTTTTTTTATGCCTGATTGTTTCTCAATCCTTTTTGCACAAACCGGGGCTCCATAATTTCAGATCTGATCATTTTCCTATTTATACCAGTCTGTAATATGAAGCAGCTGTCAAACTGGAGCAGCAGAAAATGCAGCCTGATCAGGAGGATACGCTTTGCAGAGGAAAAAATACCGGTTTAATAAAACAAACTTTCACTTCTTCATGTCCTGTTTCATAAAATACTGACGCTCTAATATTTGAATAGTATAATCATTAAGTAAATTTCTGTAAAATTAAATTAAGTATGCGGGGTTAAATTTGAATATACTTAAAATGATTTATTATGAAAACCGCAGAAAAAAATACTACGACAGCCAAAACTAAAGCAGCCGTAACAAAAAACAAAACAACAAAATCTAAAACGGGTCCAACCGGGGTTGTAAAAGCGAAGACTTCTGCAGCAGAAGGATTGAGGGAATTGTTTACGGAGTCTCTTAAAGATATTTACTGGGCAGAAAAAGCATTAATCAAAGCATTGCCAAAAATGGCAAAAAATGCTACATCTGAAAATTTGGTGAAAGCCATTAACGACCACTTAGCCGTAACAGAGGAACAGGCTGAAAGGCTTGAAAAAGTGTTTTAATTAATTGGAGAGAAGGCTGTTGCCAAAAAATGTGATGCCATGGAAGGCCTGATTAAGGAAGGCGAAAGCATTATGAAAGAAACCGAGAAAGGTCCTGTTCGTGATGCCGGAATTATTGCCGCATCTCAAAAAATAGAACATTATGAAATAGCTACTTATGGTACATTGGCTGCTTTTGCCGTAACATTGGGTGAAGACGATGCCGTATTGCTATTAGAGAAAACACTGGACGAGGAAAAGGAAGCCGATACTTTGTTAACAGAAGCTGCTTACAACACCATCAACTTTGATGCTGCTGAAGAAGACGAGGAATAATTTAAAAAAAAAACAGACTTCGAAGATTGAATTTTAAAAAACCTGTATTGTTGTTTTGGTAATGCAGTTTTTTTTATTCCTACCGTACCAGTTTTAAACCACTTTAGTGAAAAGATGCGTACATATTATTACTGCTGGTTATGATATTGGCAGATAAATAAATACCACCATGTTATACAAAAATATATTATTGATTGATGATGATACTGATGATGCTGAAATATTTATTGAAGCTATTGAGTCACTTGAAAGAGGAATTGCAAGCCGGGTAGCTACTAATGCCCTGCATGCGTTTGAAGAATTACAAACTGCAGAAAGCCTGCCGGATTTTATATTTGTGGATTTTAATATGCCCGCTTTAAATGGCGCAGAATTCATACAGAAAATGAAAGATGAGAGGCGATTGCAGCATATACCAATCATCCTGATGTCGACACATTCTGTAGAGGTTATGTCTCAGCTGACACAACAATTTGAGACTCTTCAGTATATGACCAAACCCAGCAGTTTTCATGAACTGGTGGCACTTCTTGATGAGGTTTTATGTAACTGATTTATGCCATTTTAGATTAGCAGGTTTTATCTTGTGAAGAATAACCGGCCTCGTCACGTTCTTCATCCCAATCTCCGGTGTTGGCATCTTCACGCGGATCATCATTGTTTTGTGCCTGATTTTGTTGTGCGTGATAAGGGCATTTTGCTAATTCTTCACTGGTATACGTATTTGAATTTTCCATCTTATATATTGTTTAGATTAATAGATAAGTTTAAAATTACGTGTCTGTAAGGAATTTAGCTTATAGGAAAGTAGGGATTTGTTATTTAATTTGCATGCTTAATATTTCCTTCCTGATTTTGATATATAAGTATTTCCCCCATGTTCATATTAAGCTGTTTTTAAGGATTTCGATAAATTTATAATCTTATAATTCAATTGCTAAAAGTATTGATTATTTAATAATTAAGAAGAATAAAGAAAACCTTAAAGCATCAAATAAGATATCCTTCGCAAAACTCAAACCTCCAGGCCCTGATGGAAGCGGCATTCTTTTGTGCAGGGTTTGGCATAAAAGATACAGCGGACAGGAGGAATCAGCTTCTAATAAAAAAACGAGATTATATTCCAATAGAAATAATCTCGTTTTTTTAATAAGTATTAAAAAATGGCAAAGTGCTTTTTTTACACCTCAATAATACTTAAAATGGTCTTCGGAATTTCTTCGAAAGCCTCAAAAGAATAGGGTTTGATAAGATAGGCTTTTACACCCAGCACATCACATTTTTCTTTATAGGAAGGATTGATGCTGGTTGAATAGACAAAACAGGGAATGTTTTTTAATTCATTGGTGTTCAGTATTTCCTGCAAAGCTTCGATGCCATCTAGGATGGGCATATTGATATCGGTCAGTATGACGTCCGGATTTTCAGTAGAAGCGTCTTTCAGGTAATTTAAAAGTTCTTCGCCATTGGGCACGAGGCTTACTTTCCCGAAATTAGGATTTTTGGTAAAGATTTCAACGATTACATCAGCGTCATCATTGTCATCTTCAGCGATAATAATATGTAGGTTATATTTCTCTGGCATTTTATAAGATTGGAAAGTAAAGATTAAATGTTGTGCCTTCGTTCAGCGTACTTTCGACCGTAATATTTCCGGAATGGTTTTCCATTATTTTTTTACAGATCGCAAGCCCGATACCGTTTCCGGAATATTCGTTTTTGGCATGCAGTCGCTGAAAAATAGTAAAAATTTTAAGGAGATGACCCGACTCCATTCCGATACCATTATCTTTGATCTGAATCTTTACAAATTTACTGTTTTGATTTGGCATTTCGGCATTTATATTATCAGTCTGATTAATTTGAATGAATGGGGGAGTGCCTGCTTTGCTGTACTTAATAGCGTTCGTGATAAGATTGGCAAAAAGCTGTCGCATTTGCACTCTTGATGCTTGTATTATAGGCAGTTTGCCTATCTGGATAGTGGCCTTTTTATCGGTGATACTAATTTCGAGATCCTCAATAACTTCAGAAATTATAGTGGCTAAATCAACTTCTGTACGTTCTCCCTGTGCGGTATGTGACGAATATTGGACCAAATCATCTACAAGAGAATTTAATCGAAGAGCAGACAATTTCATGATATTCATAGCTTTAGCATCCATTTCTGAAAGATAATTTCCATCGATCCTGTCGCTGTGCATTACAATTTTTCGTAAGGGTTCTTTAAGATCGTGCGAGATGACATGAATGAATTCCTTAAGATTATTGTTTGTCCTGTGTAATTCATTGATTTTTTCCTCTAGTTCCTGATGATGGCTAAATAAGGCTTCTTCATGTTTTTTCTTTTCGGTTAAGTCTGTGATTACAATTCCAATGGCCTCAACAGCAGGTTCAAGATTTGTCAAAGCGATATAAGCAGGAAAAGTCTTTTTATCTTTATTGGATTTAAAAATGATTTCATGGGTGGTAATACCATATTTTAATGCTTCGATCAGCTGGACAAATTGTGTTGGATTATCAAAATAGACATTAAGATAAGTTCCTATTATCATTTCTGTGGGTAATCCTATCAATTGTGAAAAATAGTCATTGCAGTATAATATGAGTCCGTTACGCGAAATGCTTAACGCACCCTGCCTGAATTTTTCAATTAGTAATCTATAGGTATAATCAGCAGTTTCAAGCGAATAAAGCTGGGGGACTCCGTTATTATGTACTACCAGTGCATCAACATCCCCTTGCTTTATAGCATTGACAATGCTATTAGCTTCAAAAAGTTCTTCCTTTAATGATGCAATTTCTGCTAGTAATGAGTCTATATTTTTATCGCTTCCCTTCAAATTATTAGCTTATATTGAGTATTTTTAATACCTTTTCTGTATCTGACAAATCACCTAATATGATTCTTTTTGGAGCGGGATCTGTTCTGATCAATGTAGGGATTGCTACAATTTGATGAATGTGCGCCTGCTCTTTATCACGGCTGATGTCTATAATTTCTACCACGTAATTACCTGCGAGATGTGTGTCGCAAATTCTTCGCAAATTTTCAATAGCATGCCCTGATTTTACTGACATACCTGAAACAAAAAGGGTAAATTTATGTTTGGTTATGTTTGAACCATAAGATGAATATTCCATTTTTACGCCATTATAGGTTTAATATTAAGTCCTACAAGCACTCTTTCCTCATTAGAGAGGTCTCCTATTATTTTACGGATAGGTTCTGGAAATTTTCGTACCAATGTTGGTACAGCCAAAATTTGATCTCCCTCTGCCAATTGTGGGCTTTTAAGTAAATCTATAATTTCGATGCTGTATTTCCCTTTCAAATGTATTTCGGCATATTTTTTTATTGAGTTACACACTTAATATCTGTTTTATGTCTTTTTGATATATCGGTTTGGCATTTACCATTCTTTCTATGGATTTATGAAAAATAGTTGTTT
>NZ_JAVDWQ010000015.1:0-142599 GCF_031457575.1 Flavobacterium piscis
CAAATTCTTTCTGCTTCTATCAGGCATACCATGCACGTGGTTAATTGTGCAAAAGTTGGATCAGATGTAATGACAGGACCTTTATCATCTATCAAAGGCTTATTAAAACATCCTTTGACTGATATTGGATTGAAACAATTTGTAGAAGACGCAAAAAAAATGAATTTGTAATATGACAATTCATTAAGTTTATTTACCCACAATCTAAATTTAAAAATTATTTAAACTCCTTTCTAATCATTTTGAAAGGAGTTTTTGTTTTTAATAACAACCGATTGTATTCTATTTTTATATAATATTAATATTAAATAAGCAATCAGTTGTTTTTTTATGTCAAATATCTATTTTAACAATCTTTTTACTTTAAAAAAATTACTTACAGGGTCAATAAAAATACTGTTTACCATAGATTTTATCTTATTGTCATTTTTATAATGAATTATCTGGAATTGCATAAAATCAATAAGATTGAAGCTAAAACGAATTAACAAAATGTATATTATTTATTTATTTTGTATTTAAATTATATAGAATGTTTTTTATTATTCATTTTCTATTGATTATTTAAAAAAAAATACAAACAACCGATTGTGTATTAATTGTTTTTTTTTACATTTGTTAAATACTATTAACTAAACCAAAATCAAATTTTAATTATTTAAATCAATTTTTATGACTAACTATTTTGTTACAAGTAAATCGAAGCATTTAAAATGCTTTTGTTTTTTGATCATAATGTTTGCTTTATCACTCCATGCGGGTGCGCAAACGAAAGTCAAAGGAACAGTATCTGATGCAAATGGTCCTATTCCTGGAGCTAATGTAAACTTAAAAGGTACAAAGAATGGTGTAAGTACCGGTTTTGATGGTACCTATACTATTGATGTCCCTTCAAACGGAGTACTTGTTTTTAGCTTTATAGGCTTAAAAAGCAAAGAAGTAGCGGTGAATGGACAAAGCCAAATCAATGTGAACCTTGAAGAAGATTCAGCAGTTTTAAAAGAAGTTGTTGTTATTGGATACGGAACGCAAAGGAAAGAAGCGGTAACGGGATCTGTAGCTTCTATAGGAGGAAAAGAACTAAATGAAGTGCAGTCTGCCAACATAACACAAGCATTGCAGGGTAGATTGGCCGGGGTCGAACTGACGCAGACTTCGTCAAAACCAGGAGCGGCTATGCAGATTCGTATACGTGGAACCAGATCACTTACGGGGGATAATGAGCCTTTAGTAGTGCTTGACGGGGTTCCGTTTGCGGGTCAGATAGGCGATATTAACCCGGTTGATATTAAATCTGTTGATATTTTGAAAGATGCTTCTGCAACTGCCATTTATGGTTCACGTGGAGCTAATGGAGTAATATTGATCACTAGTAATAAAGGACGTAAAAACCAAAAAGCTACATTTACTTATAACGGTTTTACTGGGATCAAGCAAGTTTTTGGCAAATATGACATGATGGATGGTGCTAAATTTGCAGCTCTTCGTGATCGGGCAAATTTGTACCCGGATGGACCTGATGAATCAAGGGATACTAATACAGACTGGCAGGATTCGCTTTATGGAGCTGGTGAAATGATTAGTCATGATGTGAGCGTTTCCGGAGGTACAGAGCGTGGTGCCTATAATGCAGGTTTAGGATATTATAAAGAAGAGTCAGTCCTGCCTGGTCAAAAATATGAACGCTTCACTCTCAGAGCTGGTTTAGATCAGCAGATCGGAAATATTTTTCGTATGGGATTCAATACTAATAGTAATTATGCTGTTACTAATGGCGATAATATTGGTACAGGAACTATATTAGGAACTTCTCCATTGGCCAATCCATATAATCCAGACGGATCTTTAAAAAGAACAGTTAGAATGGGAGCTGATGAAAATTGGGTATATACAAGAAATACGATTAAAGGATTAGGAGATTCGTATGTTAATCAAACCAGAGCTTTTAGTTCTTATAACAATATTTTTGCAGAGGTAAAAATACCAGGAGTAGAGGGGCTAAAATATCGTATGAATACCGGATTGAACCTGCGTACATCCAATAGCGGGTATTATGAAGGATTTGGAGTATTTGATGTAAATCCAACAACGACTTCAAATGCAGCTATCAGTAACACATTGTCTACACAATGGCTTATTGAGAACCTGTTGACTTATGATAAAACTTTTGCAGACAAACACACTATCAATTTTGTAGGGTTGTATTCTAATGAGCAGTTTACAGGAAATACTTCCCGTATAACAAGAAACGGAATCACTTCTGATGCATTTCAGTTTTACAACTTAGGGCAGAGTGAAGAAGAAGCAGTTATTAGGCCTAATGAGCAGGATTATACACAATGGGGACTAAGTTCTTATATGGCAAGGGCTATGTATTCTTATGATAATAAATATTTTATTTCAGCAACTGTCCGTTCAGATGGTTCATCAAGACTGGCTGAAGGAAATAAATGGTTTACTTATCCGGCTGTCTCTGCAGGATGGACAGTTTCAAATGAATCTTTTATGAAAAAACTTTCATGGGTTAATTTATTGAAACTTCGCGCAGGATACGGTAAAACTTCTAATCAGGCAATAACCCCGTATTCTACTTTAGGGGCTTTAAGTACAAGACCATACAATTTTGGAGACACAAACTCAACAGGAGTATATGTTACAGAATTGCCTAATCCGAATTTAGGATGGGAGTTTTCTACAACCTGGAATTATGGACTGGATTTTGGATTCTTTAATAATCGTTTATCAGGTACAATCGAATATTACACAACACATACAAACGATGTCCTGCAAAGAGTAGGCTTGCCAGCAACATCTGGTGTGAGCAGTTATGTTGCCAACATTGGGGAAACTGAAAATAAAGGTTACGAAATATCATTAAACGGAGTTATTCTGGATAATCCAAACGGATTGAGCTGGTCAGTTGGTTTTAACCTGTATGCTAACAAAAATAAGTTAGTAGCACTTGCTTCAGGAGCTCAAAGGGATGAAGGGAACTCTTGGTTTGTAGGTCGTAATATCAATTCTATTTATGATTATGAAAAAGTAGGAATCTGGCAGGAAGGTGATCCTTATATGTCAATATATGAACCTGGACCAACCGGAATCAATGATCCAGGGACAGTTGTTGGTTCTATTAAGGTTAAATACACTGGAGATTATAATCCAGATGGTTCACCAACACGTGCAATCAATGCAAGTGACAGACAAATCATAGAGACTGATCCGGATTTCCAGGGAGGTTTCAATACAAATTTGACCTATAAAGGTTTTGATTTTTCTGCAGTTGGAGCATTTAAAAGTGGAGGTGTATTAATCAGTACACTTTATGGAGGAGCAAGTTACCTTAATTTACTTAACGGCCGAAGAAGTAATGTTGACGTAGATTACTGGACACCGGATAACAGAGATGCCGAGTTCCCTAATCCAGCAGGTATCAGAAGTGGTGATAACCCGAAATATATGTCAACAATGGGATATTTTGATGCCTCTTATGTAAAAATCAGGGCATTAACATTAGGATATACATTAGATCAGCAGTTTATGAGAGATTTAGGAATTGAAAAATTAAGACTTTATTTTACAGCTCAAAATCCTTTTGTGCTTTTCTCTCCTTACCACAAAAAGTCTGGAATGGATCCGGAAACAAATTCATTTGGAGATGAAAATCAGGCAGTAAATTCATACCAACGCAGGTTTTTGGTTATTGGAACAAATACACCTTCAACCAGAAATTATTTATTCGGACTTAATTTAACATTTTAATCAGGAACAACCATGAAACGATATATTTTTAAAAAATTAATTATAGGATCAGTAGTTTTGTTCTCCTTTGCAGGCTGCTCTGACATTTTAGAAGAAAAGCCACATGACTTTTATGAACCGGGCTATTTTAAAACAGAACAGGGAGTAATACAGGGACTAACTTCACATTATGCTCATTTACGCTGGATATACGGGCAGGCCTATTATTACAATTCTGTTCAAACCGGTACAGATGAAAATACCTATGCACAAAGTGCTGACGGAAATTTCAAAGATCATGACTTATCCGGGGTGGGAATTATTAATCCTAACTCTAGCAGAGCTGACGTAGTTTGGAATAATTCATATAATGATATAAACACTGCCAGCGGAATTATTGAAAATGGAGCAGCAGTTGGTGTTGCAAACAGCTTAATTGCTGAGTCCAGGTTTTTTAGGGCTTTTGATTATTTTTTATTAGTTCAGAATTTTGGCGGTGTACCTTTGGATTTGGGTGCAGGCGAACTGAAATTCAACAATAGACCGTCGAGATCTTCTAAGCGAAATACAGTTACAGAGGTTTATACCAGAGCGATTTTTCCGGATTTGGTAATAGCTGTAAATGAATTACCTGATGTGCCTAGATTAACAGGTACGGCAACTAAAACGTTAGCCCGTTTGTATTTAGCAAAAGCATATTTGACATATGCCTGGTGGTTAGAAAATCCAAATAATATTCCAACCTATCCTGATACGCCAAGAACAGATCCTGATGGACATAATGCACAATGGTATTTTCAACAAGCTTACGATATTGCTTTAGAAGGAATTAACAACGCGGGAACAACATATGGATTGTTGGATTATTATTATGATGTTAACTTAGGTTCTAATGACCGCAACAAAGAAGTAATGCTTTATGCAGACCATACTGAAAAAAGTGAATATTACAATGGCGCAAGTCTTACTTTTGGCAGCGGAGGTTCACCTGATAATTTTGCAGGATGGATGGGTACATGGAATTATACAGCAATAAGAAGTAAAAATGCAGCAGGTGGATCAGTTTCTACTGTACAACGTGAAGCTGATCAGTTTTTAGGGCGTCCGTGGACAAGGATGGCACCACCTATCGAAGTTTTCACCAATACTTTTGCAGATAAAACAAATGATTCAAGATATGATGGAACATTTACTGCTGTTTACCGGGGAAACTGGAACTTAAAAGGTACCGGACTAACTGATGTGGCTACACTTTACAATGCGAATTCATTACCGGTAAGTCCGGGTGATGCAATTTTAAGTTTTCTTAATAACGAGCCTGCTACACCAATTACATATCCTGCCGGAGCAGGTGACAGCGGTGTAGGTGCCGGAACTTTACAAGGAAGAGCTGATTATGTAATTTCTCCACAAGGAATAAGCAGAATTGTATATCCGGGCTTATGGAAATTGGGGCCATACCGTACTGATAATGCCGGAGGATTAGGACAGCCGAATGCTGGTAGCACAAGGCCATACACGGTTGCTAAATTTTCAGAATTTTATTTTGTGGCTGCAGAGGCTGCAGTAAAAGGAGCAACTGGTTCTATGACTGCCAGAAGCCTTATAAATGTAATTCGTGGCCGTGCCGGAAAATGGCGTTGGGATAATAACGGTAAAGTAGCAAAGAATGTAGACAATAGTGCTTTGTTGACAAGTACAACACCTGCAGTAATTGACATTAATTATATTCTTGCTGAGCGTTCAAGAGAATATTATGGTGAAGGGTACCGTTGGTATGACTTAGTAAGAACTCAAAAATGGAATGAGCTTGCGGGTAAATATTCAATTGGCGGATCAAATTACGGTGATCATACACCACAAGTTGTTACCAGAACTATTCAACCTTATCACTATCTGCGTCCAATACCTCAGGGGCAGATAGATTTAATGGAAATGAGTGCTGCTGAAAAAGCAGAATATCAGAATCCGGGATATAACTAATTGATGGATTATGAGCAAATTTAACCGTAATTATAAGTGTTAATTTTACAGAATAGCTTATAAGTTGGTTGTGTAAGTTTGCTTAAGTTTGAAGCCGGGGGATGATTCCCTCGGCTTTTAAATTCTGAATTAACCTAAGAAAATTTGAATTCATTTATAGTTTAAATTTTGAAAACATTTTATGATAAATATGGATGCTAATGTATAATTATCATAAAATTTTAGAAAGTACTTCGGGATTGAAAATCAATTTTTAAAACTAATGACATTTTTTAAATAGATGTTATAAAAACAATTACAATGAAGAAGCAACAACTATTTTTCTTGTTATCAATAATTTTTCTTTTTTCTTTTAAAGGGATAGAAGTTAGGGATAGCATTCCAGGAAAACCAAATAAAAAGCCTCCTTTTTTTTCTAATGTTATTTATCAGGGGGATGATAACATCTATAAAAATAATCCATTAAAACCAGATGAGTTTTATTCTCCCGTTTTACAGGGATGTTATCCGGATCCGGCAATTACCAGAAAGGGAGATGATTATTATATGGTTTGTTCGTCATTTGCCATGTTTCCGGGAGTACCAATTTTTCATTCTAAAGATTTAGTAAATTGGACAGACCTTGGAGGTGTATTGAATAAAGTTTCAGAATTTAACCCCCATGATACAGGTATCAGTCAGGGTGTATATGCTCCGGGAATAACCTATAATCCTCATAATGATACTTTCTATATGATTGTGACTGCATTTTCAGGAGGTCTGGGCAATATTATAGTCAAAACAAAAGATCCTATGAAAGGCTGGGGCAGTCCGATAAAATTAGCTTTTGACGGAATAGATCCTTGTATATTTTTTGATGATAACGGAAAAGGCTATGTAGTTCACAACGACGCTCCCGATAAGGGAAAGGAATTATATGAAGGCCATCGTGTCATTAAAGTCTGGGAATACGATCTGGAAAAAGATCAGGTAATTCCGGGAACGGATAAAATTATTGTAGATGGCGGTGTAGATCTTTCTAAAAAGCCAATCTGGATTGAAGCGCCTCATTTATATAAAAAAGACGGTCATTATTATTTAATGTGTGCCGAAGGTGGCACGGGAGGAAATCACAGTGAAGTTATTTTTATTAGTGACAGTCCAAAAGGACCTTTTAAACCAGCATCAAATAACCCGATTCTTACCCAAAGATATTTTCCGCAAAACAGAAAAGATAAAGTAGACTGGGCGGGACATGCCGATTTAGTCCTTGGACCTGATAATAAATATTACGGTGTGTTTCTAGGCGTTCGCCCAAATGATAAAGACAGGGTAAATACAGGGCGTGAAACTTTTATGCTTCCGGTAGACTGGTCAGGAACTTTTCCGGTTTTTGAAAACGGGTTAGTGCCTTTAGAACCAAAAATTAAAATGCCAAAAGGCGTTACTGAAAACAAAACAGGTAAAGACGGATTTTTCCCAAATGGCAATTTTACGTTTACCGAAAATTTTACTTCGGATAGATTAGATTACAGATGGATAGGACTGAGAGGTCCGCGTGAAAAATTTATTTCGGTAACTAAAAAAGGACTCCAGATTAATCCGTTTGAAGTGAATATTAAAGAATTAAAACCTACTTCGACACTTTTTTACAGACAAATGCACAATACCTTTTCTTTTGCCACAACAATAGATTATAAACCCGAATCTGAAAAGGATCTTGCAGGAATTGTGTGTTTACAAAACGAGCGTTTTAATTATGTTTTTGGAGTGACAAAGAAGGGAAAGGATACCTATATATTGTTAGAAAGAACAGAAAAAGGACAATCGAAAATAATCGCAAGCACTAAAATTGAAATCAAAAAGCCAATTCGTCTGCAGGTAAAAGCAACTGGAGACAGTTATGAATTTAGTTATGCTCTAAATGGTACTGATTTTAAAAACTTAGGAGGTAGCGTTTCAGGAGATATACTTTCAACAAATTTGGCTGGAGGTTTTACAGGTGCATTGGTAGGTCTATATGCTACAGCTGCAAATGATGCTCGAACAGAATAAAAATATTTTTTAGGATTATGAAATGTAATTTTAGTGCAGAAGCAACTGGCTTTAATTCTTACTAATCAATAAATAATTTCCCAATGATTCGATTTAAATTGAAAATTTATACACTGCAGGTACTGCTTTTTGTAGCAGGAAATGTGTTTGGTCAGTCAATTAAAACGCCTGAACAGCAGACACCACCCCAGTATGTTGTAAATAAAATGGAGACCGGGGCTTTTAATATAGCTGCTAATGGTATCCGTGCCTCCATTTACATTGATCCAAATGACTGGAAAGGTGTTATTCGTGCAGGAAAAGATTTAGGTGAAGATATTCGGAAAGTAACAGGTATAGCTTCACCAGTTTTTGAAAATACTAAGCCTTCAAAAAATGCTATCGTAATCGGAACTATAGGTAAAAGCCGTATCATTGATAAATTAATTGCAGCAAAAAAAATAGATGTTTCAACAATAAAAGGACATTGGGAATCCTTTTTAATCCAGACAGTTGATGGGCAGTTAATAGTAGCAGGAAGTGACAAACGAGGAACCATTTACGGAATATATGACATTTCAGAAAAAATAGGCGTTTCTCCCTGGTACTTTTGGGCTGATGTTCCCATTAAAAAAGCAAGAGAGGTTTATGTAAAACAAGGCAGATATATTCAGGATTCGCCAAAAGTAAAATACCGCGGCATATTTATCAACGATGAAGAACCTTCATTCGGGCAATGGGCAAGAGCTGCTTATGGTGGAATCAATTCGAAAATGTACGCGAATATTTTCGAATTGCTATTACGCTTAAAAGCCAACTATTTATGGCCTGCAATGTGGGGAAAATCGTTTAATGAAGACGACCCTCTTAACCCTGTAATTGCCGATGAATATGGAATAGTGATGGGAACTTCTCATCATGAGCCCATGATGCGTTCACAAAAGGAATATACGGAAAGAAAAAAGGAAATTGGGGAATGGAATTATGCAACCAATAAAGAAAATATTAATCAATTTTTTTTAGAAGGACTGCAGCGCAATAAAAATTTTGACAATCTCATTTCAATCGGCATGCGGGGAGAAGGAGATGTGGCAATGGGGGAAGGTAATGATTTAGAAAACATCAAAACATTGCAGGATGTTATTAAAGGACAGCGTGAAATTATTCAAAAAGTATATAAAGATAGTCCTGAAAACCACCCTCAGGTCTGGGCAATCTTTACAGAAGTACAGCGCTATTATGATGCAGGATTAACAGTGCCTGATGATGTAACGCTTTTGTTTTGTGATAATAATTGGGGATATATCCGCCGTACCCTGCCGGAAAAAGAAAAGAATAGAAAAGGAGGAGCTGGAATGTATTATCATATCGATATGAACGGAGGTCCCTGGAATGACCGTTGGATCAACACTACCACCATACCAAAATTACACCAACAGTTTAATTTAGCCTATAAGTCGGGTATAGATAAAATATGGATTGTTAATGTAGGGGATCTTAAACCTAAAGAGCTTCCTATAGATTTTATTATGCGTTTTGCATGGAATCCCGATGCAATTCATGCTGATAAAGTATGGAATTATACGGTGGATTGGGCCGAAAGAATATTCGGAAAAGAACATGCTGATGAAATAGCTGATATAGTTTCAAAATATTCAAAATACAATCTTTGGCGCAAACCCGAAGCACAGGTTTCCAATATTTTTAGTATTGTAAATCACCACGAATCTGATCGGGTATTGCTGTTATGGAAAGAGGTTGTTGAAAAAGCTCAACAACTGCAATCTAAAATACCGCCAGAATATCAGGATGCTTATTACCAATTAGTATTATACCCTGTAAAAGCGTCTGCTGGTGTAGCTGAAATTTATCTTGCAGCCGATAAAAATAATCTATATGCAAAACAAGGCAGAGTAAGTGCAAATGATTATTATAAACGTGCTCATGAGCTCTTTGAAGAAGATAAGAAATGGAGTGCATATTATAATGATGTAATGGCAGAAGGAAAGTGGAAAAATATGATGAGTGATGTTCATATAGGTTATAAAATGTGGTCAATGCCCAAAGAAAACACACTGCCTGAGATGAAAGAAATCAAACCATTCCCAAAAGCTACTATGGGAGTGGCAATTGAAGGCAGTGAATTGTCCTGGCCTGACTCAGCAGAAAAAGCAACATTGCCATTGTTTGATGGATTGGCTAAATCAAGTTATTACATTGATGTGTTTAACCGCGGTATCGGAAC
Organism: Flavobacterium piscis; assembly: GCF_031457575.1. Lineage (GTDB taxonomy): Bacteria > Bacteroidota > Bacteroidia > Flavobacteriales > Flavobacteriaceae > Flavobacterium > Flavobacterium piscis_A. The sequence continues at coordinate 9,983 of NZ_JAVDWQ010000015.1, forward strand.
TTTTGAATTTGAAGCTAAAGCAGATAAGCCATGGGTTAAATTGAGCAAGTATAAAGATGTTGTTAAAAAAGAAAGTCGTATTGATGTAAGCATAGATTGGGACGCTTTGACAGAGGGGACCTTTGAGGCAAAAATTGAAATAAGGCAAGGAAAAAAAACAGTGCCGGTACATATTACTGCTGTGAAAACAGCATTACCAAAAATTAATGAGCCATATTTTGGAAGTTTAACAGGAGAGTTTTCCATACCTTCAGATAAATACAATGCAAATATACCGGGAGATTCTGCCAAGTGGGTTGCTTTGCCAGATCTAGGCAGGTCAGATGCCGGCATGGGAATTGATCCGGTAAACGCCCCAAGTGCGGGTATCGAATCAGCTCCTCAATTAGAATATAAAATTTTTCTTTCCAAAAAAGGGAAGGTAAAATTTTGTTTGGGTATTCTCCCTGTTCAGGATATTAACCCTCAGAGAGGACTGAGAATTGCAGTGGCACTGGATAATCAGACACCAAAAATTATTGATGCGCGCAAAGGGCTGGTAGATACCTTTGGTGAATACACCGCTGTAAATCTTGCACATTCAAAAGTATTAAAACCACTACCTGAATTAAGTAAGGACATTGATTTTATCGGTAATGGTAAGTTACGCCGAAATGAGGTTTTTGATAATTTGCGATGGCTGGATGTTGATCTGGAAACAAACGAATCTGGAATACATACCTTAAAGGTTTTTATGATTGATCCGGAAATCGTACTTGAAAAAATTGTGGTCAATCCCAATAATAAATACCCGAGTTATTTTGGAGCTGTTCCAATTCAGTTTAATGGAAAATAATTGATTAAACTAGTTTTCAATCTTAAAAAAATAAATATGCAAAAGCAAGATTTCAAATGGTTATTGTTCTTCATACCTCTCATCTTATTGGTTGTGGGCTGTAAGTCCAATCAGACATCTATAAAAGAAGCAGACAGATCAAATACAGAGAGCTGGGCAGGAACCTGGGCTACGGCACAAATGTTAGTAGAACCTCATAATATGCCTCCGGATCCAGGCCTTACAGATAATACGCTTAGGCAAATTATCAGGGTTTCAATAGGAGGTAAGCAACTAAGACTGCGTTTTTCTAATATATTCAGTGACCAGCCAACAGTTTTGAAATCGGTAAGTGTAGCAAATGTAGTTGCTGCTCCGGGTATTGATGCAGGAACTCAAAAAACAGTAAGTTTTAATGGAAACCCGGGAATAACTATGAATCCGGAGCAGGAAGTATTTTCAGATGCCTTTGATTTTGATTTAAAGCCAGGCCAGCTTGTAGCCATTACAATTCATTATGGTGCTACTTCTCAAAAAACATCAGGACATCCCGGTTCACGAACCACTTCTTATATTCTTCAGGGTGATCAGCTTCAAAATGCAGACTTTGATGGTGCCATAAAAACAGATCACTGGTATTCGATTATGGGATTGGATGTAGTTGCTGATAAAACTTCTGCGAATATAGTTTGTTTGGGAAATTCCATTACAGACGGCCGAGGATCAGGAACTAACAAGCAAAATCGATGGACAGATATTTTATCGGCACGATTATTAGCCAATAAAAAAACCGAAAAAATAGGTGTTTTAAATTTAGGAATTGGAGGGAACTGTGTCATTAAAGGCGGATTAGGGCCAACGGCATTGGATCGTTTTGACAGGGATGTGTTATCTCAAAAAGGTACAAAATGGCTCGTAATCCTGGAAGGCATCAACGATATTGGCGGAATTAAAAATCCTGAAGATGCGCCTATCAGGGCACAAGAACTTATTGAAGCGTATAAAATTATGATAGATAAAGCACATGCAAAAGGAATTAAAGTGTACGGCTGTACCATTTTGCCTTTTCAAAAATCATTTTACGATGCTCCTCACAAACAAGAAGCCCGGGATATTGTAAATGCGTGGATTAGAAATAGTAAAGCTTTTGATGCTGTAATTGATTTTGACAAAGCCATGGTTGCAGAAGAAGGTTCAAAAACAATTTTATCCAACCTGCATGACGGTGATTTTTTGCATCCAAACGAAGCGGGTTATCTTAAAATGGGAGAAATAATAGATCTTAATTTATTTGAATAATTGCTTTTCTTTCAATTGCTTACCAATTTAAATTCCAGATTTAAATGATTTTTTGATAATAAAAATATAGCTACAATGAAATCAATACTTAGGTTTTTCGCATTTACGGTTCTTTTTTCAATAGCACAAAAAGGGTATTCCCAAGATCCCAATTTTCATGTTTATCTGAGTTTTGGACAGTCAAATATGGAAGGATATGCCAAAATAGAACCGCAGGACAAAGAGGGGGTTGATGATCGGTTTCAGGTTTTACAGGCAGTCAATTGTCCTGACCTCAAACGTGAAAAGGGAAATTGGTATACCGCCATTCCGCCATTGTGCCGTTGTAATACCGGACTAACACCGGTTGATTATTTTGGAAGAAACCTTGTAGCCAATCTGCCTAAAAATGTAAAAGTAGGCGTAATCAATATAGCCGTTGGAGGATGCAAAATTGAACTTTTTGACAAAGACAAAACAGCAGAATATGTCGCCACAGCGCCAGACTGGATGAAAGGCATGCTAAAGGAATACGACGGAAATCCGTATGCGAGATTGGTAGAACTAGCAAAAATAGCACAGAAAAAAGGTGTCATTAAAGGTATTTTACTACATCAGGGCGAATCGAATACCGGAGATACACTTTGGCCAAAAAAAGTAAAAATCGTTTATGATAATTTAATAAAAGATTTAAATCTGGATCCGAAAAAAGTACCGTTGCTTTCGGGAGAAACCGTAAACGAAGACCAGAACGGTAAATGTGGCAGCATGAATAAAATTATTGCAACATTACCTAAAACGATTCCGAATTCCTATGTTATTTCATCTAAAGGATGTACAGCAGAACCTGACTTTTTACATTTTAACGCTGCAGGCTACAGAGACTTAGGAAGACGGTATGCCGATAAAATGCTTTCGTTACTGGGGTATAAATTTTCTGACGGAAAATCACCTTTTATAGTGCAGGCGCCTCTTGGTTTTGATGTATTAAATACCAGTATTTCGACAGGAAAAATAGAAACGATTCCTTATGAATCTAAAACGGTTGGTGCTGTAAGAAAAGCAACCATTTATACGCCTCCGGGATTCAATAAAAAGAAAAAATATCCTGTACTGTATCTTTTACACGGAATAGGCGGTGATGAAAAAGAATGGCTCAACGGAGCAAATCCGCAAATTATATTAGACAATTTATATGCCGAAGGAAAATTAGAACCAATGATTGTGGTAATGCCAAACGGCAGAGCAATGAAAGACGATAGTGCGACCGGCAATATAATGGCTCCTGATAAAGTTCAGGCCTTTGCTACTTTCGAAAAAGACTTATTAAACGATCTGATTCCGTTTATCGAAAAAAAATATCCAACTTTTAAGGACAGAGAACACCGTGCAATCGCCGGATTATCGATGGGTGGCGGACAATCGTTGAATTTCGGATTAGGGAATTTAGATAAATTTGCCTGGGTTGGTGCTTTTTCAGCAGCTCCCAATACTAAAGCACCGGAAGAATTGCTTCCGAATCCGGAAACAGCAAAAAAGAAATTAAAACTACTCTGGATTTCCTGCGGAGATAATGACTGGCTTATCGAAAACAGTAAGCGAACGCACGATTATTTATATAAAAATGATGTGGCTCATATCTATTATATCGAGCCGGGAGTCCATGATTTTAAAGTTTGGAAAAACGGATTATATATGTTTTCTCAGTTTTTATTTAAACCTGTCGATCAGTCCAATTTTGCGGCTTATACGATTTTAGGCAATCCTGCACCAACCAATATTCGTAATGCAAAATACCCTCAAATATTACCTGATAACAAGGTGATTTTTAAAGTCAACGCTCCCGAAGCTTCAAAAGTACAAATCGACTTAGGCAAAAAATACGATATGACAAGAGATGCAGAAGGATTATGGACAGTAACTACTGATGTTGTCAATAAAGGGTTTAATTATTATTCCCTGCTTATTGATGGCGTTGCAGTTGCAGATCCGTCAAGTCAGACATTTTACGGTATGGGACGAATGGCAAGCGGTATTGAAATTCCGAATAAAGAAGGCGATTTCTATGATTTAAAAGACGTTCCGCATGGCGATATCAGAATCAAAAAATACTTATCAAAAGCAACCAATTCATGGCGTGAAATGTACGTGTATACGCCATCAGGTTATGAAAATTCAACAGAGAAATATCCGGTTTTATATCTCCTGCATGGCGGAGGTGAAGACCAGACCGGCTGGACAACTCAGGGAAAAGCAAATCTAATTTTAGACAATTTAATAGCCGAAAACAAAGCAAAACCAATGGTAATCGCAATGCTTGACGGCAATATGGGCAATACAGGCGGAGTGGCAGGTTTTAATGAAAATGCATTAAAAGCTTTTGAAAATGAATTAAAAACCGGGGTAATACCATTTGTAGAAAGCAATTTTAAAGTTTCAAAAGATGCGAAAAACAAAGCTTTGGCCGGATTATCAATGGGAGGTTTGCAAACCCTTTATGCAGGTGTTAAAAATTCTGATTTGTTTTCTTATATCGGCGTATTCAGTTCGGGCTGGTGGGCTAATAATACCACTTTGTCAGAGCCGCAATACGAGTTTATGAAAAATAATGCCGAGACGATTAATGCGAACATCAAGGAATTTTGGATTTCAATGGGAGGCAAAGAAGATATCGCTTATGAAAATTGCAAAATAATGATGAAAAAGTTCGACCAGCTCGGAATCAAATATAAATACAGCGAATACCCAGGCGGACATACATGGCCAGTCTGGAGACACGATTTATATAAGTTTGCGCCATTATTGTTTCAGCATAAATAAAGATTTAAAATAGTAATTGAATTGCATAATAATAAAGCTCATGAATAGATTCTCAAAATATATCCTAACACTTATTATTGTTTTTAGTTGTACTTTTTTAAAAGCGCAGTCGTTTATTGCAACTCAAAAAGGAGAAAATGTTATTGTACTGAAAGAGAAATCTACACACTTATCCTTTCTTGTAAGTAACGGAACTGATGCCGGTGTTTTGCGTGCTATTAGTAATTTACAGACTGACTTTGAAAAAGTTACGGGAGAGAAACCTGCCATTTTTAATCAAAAACCAAATGCTTCATCGCCACTGATTATCATTGGAACAATCGGAACCAATTCTGTAATTGATGATTTAGTAAAAGCAAATAAAATCGACGGTAAACAGCTCAAAGGCAAAAATGAAAAGTTTATTATTCAAAACATTAAAAATCCATTTAGCGGAGTAGGAGAAGCCATCGTAATTGCCGGAAGTGACAAACGCGGAACTATTTACGGAATTTACGAAGTATCGAAACAAATTGGAGTTTCTCCTTGGTATTACTGGGCTGATGTGCCTGTAGAGAAAAAAGAGAATTTGTATTTTGTGAAAGGAAATTATACAGATGGAGAACCTGCCGTGAAATACAGAGGAATTTTTATCAATGACGAAGCCCCGGCATTAAGCGGCTGGTCGAAAGCCACATTTGGCGGATTTAACAGTAAGTTTTACGAAAAAGTTTTTGAATTACTGCTTCGGCTAAAAGCCAATTACATCTGGCCGGCCATGTGGGGAAATGCTTTTTATGACGACGATTCCGCCAGCGGGCCACTTGCCAACGAAATGGGAATTGTCATCGGGACATCGCACCACGAACCAATGGCTTTGGCGCAAACCGACTGGCATCGGTATATTAAAAAAAACAATCTCCCGAATGTTTGGGATTATGCTAAAAATAAAACCGTTCTCGATGAATTCTGGAAAAGCGGATTAGAACGCAGCAAAAATTGGGAAAAGCTCGTTACTGTTGGAATGCGCGGAGACGGTGATGAGGCAATGAGCGAAGGAACCAATATAAGTCTGCTGGAAAATATCGTAAAAGAACAGCGCAAAATTATTGCAGATGTAACGCAAAAAAAACTTGAAAAAACACCTCAGGTTTGGGCGTTGTATAAAGAAGTTCAGGATTATTATGATCAGGGAATGCGTGTTCCGGATGATGTTATTTTGCTTTTCTGCGATGACAACTGGGGAAATGTGCGCAAACTTCCAGACCTTACAAAACCTTTGCACAAAGGCGGATATGGAATGTATTATCATTTTGATTACGTAGGAGGGCCAAGAAATTCAAAATGGATCAATATAAGTCCGATACAAAGAGTTTGGGAACAAATGAATTTGAGTTACGAACATGGCGTTGATAAAGTCTGGATTGTAAATGTTGGAGATTTAAAACCAATGGAATTTCCGATCAGTTTCTTTTTAGATATGGCATGGAATCCTAAAAAGTTCAATTCTCAAAACCTTTTTGAATTTACCGAAAAATGGGCAGCCGATCAATTCGGAACAAAACATGCCAAAGAAATCGCAAGATTATTAAATACCTATCCAAAATTTAATAGACGTGTCACTCCCGAAATGCTCGACAGCAAAACCTACAGCCTGGAGAATTACAATGAATTTGAAACCGTCGTGAATGACTATAAAAATCTGGCATTGGACGCGTATCGAATTTACAATGAGATTCCAAAAGAATATCAGGATGCTTATTTTCAATTGGTTTTATATCCAATAGATGCCTGCAGCAATCTTTACGAAATGTATTTTGCACAAGCCAATAACAGAAAACTGGCAGCAGAGAAAAACATTCTGGCTAATGCTTTTGCAGATCAGGTGAAAAGCAATTTCGCAAGGGATTCTGTTCTTCAACATAAGTACAATAATGAAATTTCTGGAGGAAAATGGACGCACATCATGGATCAGATGAGAATTGGATATAAAGCCTGGCACGATACTCCGAAAAATATCCTTCCTGAAGTTACTTATGTGTCAGAAAAAGATATGATAGTTTCGAATGTATTTGTAGAAAAGGATGGGTACGTTTCTATTGAGGCAGAACATTTTTCTAAAGTAAACAATTCAGACAATATTCACTGGGAAGTAATTCCTGATTTTGGAAAAACAAAAAGCGGTATCACCACTTTTCCACAAAATAAATACCCATCTCAAACAGAGAATGTTTTTGTTGAATATGAAATTGATTTTGCTTCAACAGGAGAGTTTAATGTAGAACTGCTTTTGGCTCCAACGCTTAATTTTAACAGCAACAAGGGGCTTCGTTATGAAGTTTCTTTCGATGGAGAAAAACCACAAACCATAAATTTCAACGGACATTATCGTGGCGAATTAGGAAGATGGCAGGCAGAACATTTGATACATTCTAATACAAAACATACTATTTCGAAAGCAGGGAAGCATGTTTTACGTTTTCGCGTTTTAGATGCTGGTATTGTGCTGCAGAAGATTGTAATCAATACCGGAGGATTAAAACCATCTTATCTCGGTCCGCCGGAAAGTGACAGGATTGCAGAGTAAATCCTGAATGTTATGTTTTTTTGATTTATTAAATTTTACTAACCAACAATAGGAAAGAATATGAAAAAATTATACCAATTAAGTTCAATATTATTTGCCGTTTTATTTGTGTCATCTGCTCAGTTAAATGCACAGAATGCAAAAGTACAAATCGATAAAAATAAAACATATCAAAAAGTTACAGGTTTTGGAGGTTTTGTATGCAGCCCCCAATTTGGCTACGATTACATGTCTCCTGACGAAATCAAAAAAATGTGGGGAACAAACAGTCAAGCCGGTTATAACATTATGCGCCTTTATATTCCGGGAGAGAGTAACTGGCCCTCAACGCTTGCAACCGCAAAATTGGCTAAAAATGACCTAGGATTAAAGATTTTTGCAAGCCCCTGGACAATGCCGGCAGAATGGAAAACGAACAACAGTGAAGTTGCAGTTTTTACCGATGAAAACGGAGTTAAGCAAATTGGCTACCTCAAAGAAGAGCATTATGAGGATTATGCTTTGTATCTTAATCGGTATGTCACCTATCTTCGTGATAATGGAGTAGAGCTCGATTATATTTCAATTCAAAATGAGCCTGATGAAATGGCAACCTATCAGGGCTGTATATGGACACCTGCACAAATTGCTGGCTTTGTTAAAAATTACGGGCATCTTATTAATTGTAAAGTTATTGCGCCGGAAAGTGTGGGTTATTCAGATGCTTTTTCAAATGCTTTTTTGGATGCAGATGTCATGCAGAATTTTGAAGTTTACGGCGTTCATCAGTATGGTGGAATTCAGTCCAAATACAAGGAATTTCAGAATTATAATAAGGAGATATGGATGACAGAATATCTTATTAACTGGAATTCCGGAGGTATTGTTCGTGATTTTAATTGGGGAATTGATGCATTTAGTTTTGCAAACAGTGTCAATGATGCGATGTTAGGAAATGTCAATGCTTGGATTCACTACGCCACAAAGCGATATTATGCTATGATGGGTGATGGATCAAACGGAACAGTAGCTGGAGAAATTACCAAAAGAGGACATATACTTTCGCAATATTCAAAATTCACTACAGGTACAACACGCATAGAATCAACATGGAGTGATGCTTCTGCACAGCTTAAAGGCTCTTCATACATAAATGATGCCGGTGATAAAATTGTTCTTACCGTAATTAATCCATCACAAAACACGTATAATCTGACTGTAGATTTGCCATTTTATACTGTAAAAGGAACTAAAACAATTACCAGTCAAAGTATTGATATGCAAACTACTGCGACAAGTTTCGCAGAAACATTTCGTCCGGTAGTAAGTATTGACCCTTCTAGTATTATTACTTTCATATTTGACAAGAACAAGGAAAGAGTACCCTCACAAATGACCAGCAAAGAAGTTCATTATGCTAAAATTGAAAATCAGGCCGTGACAAATCCTGCATTTGGAACAGCTTACCAAATTAGCGGCAAAACAGTAACATTTGCAAACGCAAATCCTTTGATAAGTACCAATATGGACGGTTCTAACGGATATTTGAAATTAGATAACCGTTACAATAAATTTGTAATGCATGTTAAAAGTTTTACTACTGCAAACCAGGCCAATACTGATAATACAACACTGTATTATATTAATGACAATGGCGAAGTAAAATCTAAAAATTATGGAAAATTTAATTTCCCTACCGGTGTTGAATTTGATTTGACATTTGATATTTCTAAATCCGTTCTTACAGATGGATGTACTGGAATTATTGGCTTGCGAAATTCTAATTACAGTTCCGTACTTACTTTAAATTTGGGTGATGTATATTTTAATATTGCTGACGAAAAAGCAGCAGAATTTGGAGGAATATATTCAGATGACGACAGCCTTTTGATGGATGCACTTGAAAGTCCCAACTATGTATCTTTAGATTTTAGAAACACCACTGGTATCAGTTCTTCTCCCGATTGGCACACTAAATCAGCAAATAAAAACAGTATTTTTTATGTAACTGGTAATAGCACTGCTGACAATGTAATATCCGGAACAACGTGTAGTAATTTAAAACTTGTTGATAAGGGAGGCGATTTTAATGTTCCTTTTGATTTTTCAGCTACAGCTGTAACTTTTACCAAAACTATCACAGATTATGACGTTTTAGTTCTTCCATTTGAAGCCAGTATTCCCCAAGGTGTAACTGCTAACACGATGCAGCCTTCATCAACTAAAATAACCTGTAATAAAATTGAAGATCTAATTCCGGCGAATACGCCTGTTTTATTGAGTGGTACAGGAACATTTGTTTTCAGTGGCAGCGGAACTGTTTCCACACCAAAAGCCTTAACAGTTGATCAAATGAATCCGGTTTATATTGGTGTTAAAGCGCCTGTGGGAAGCTACACATTGAAGACCGTAAATAATGTTACGGCATTTTATCCTGTAACGGTAGGAAGTGAAGCTGTAATTTCATCATTCCGTTTTTACTTAAGTGAAAAAAGCGGATACAATGCAGCTATGCTTCCGTTGGAATTTACGACATTAAGTACGGTTCAAAATGAATTAGATGAAGTTAGTTTCAAATTATACCCAAATCCTGCATTAGAGGAAATTTATGTTGATAATATGACTTCTGATTTTGATTATAAAATTTTTAATGTTCAGGGGACTTTAATGAATTCAGGGACCTTGAAAAACGGCAATACCAGAATAAGAATAGAATCACTGCCTGCAGGAGTTTATATTATTAATGGAACTAACGATAAATCTAAAGTTAGTAGAAAATTTGTAAAAAAATAAGATTAAATTTCAGTTAAATAAAGAGTTGCAAAGTCTTTTAAATTAATGAAATTTTTTAAAGCAGGACCACGAGAATATTTTACCCTGCGATATTAAATTATCGTAGGGTTTTATTATAAATTATACGAAGCTAAATACTATGAAAATATATTTAATTAACATACTGCTGTTTTTCGGATTTGCATTATCTGCACAGCAGACAGATGATTTAAAACTTTGGTATAAAAGTGGCGCGGGTACAGTTTGGGAAAATGCCCTTCCAATTGGGAATGGCTTTCAGGGCGCTATGGTGTATGGGAATGTAGAGAAAGAAATTTTTCAATTAAATGAAGCCACCGTCTGGAGCGGAAGTCCGAACCGAAATGACAATCCGAATGCAAAACAGTCCCTTGATGAAATTAGAAAACTTCTTTTCCAGAAAGAATACAAAAAAGCTGAAAAGTTAATCAATGAAAATATAATTACTAAAAAATCCCACGGGCAAATGTTTCAGCCCGTGGGAAATTTAGAGTTGAGCTTTTCAGATCAGCAGGCTTTCAAAGACTATTACCGCGAACTTGATATTGAAAAGGCCGTTACAAAAACCACTTATAAAGTAAATGGTATTACGTATACAAGAGAAGCATTTACGTCTTTTCCGGATCGTGTTTTAGCTATAAAAATTTCGGCCGATAAACCAGGGAAATTGTCATTTACAGCGGCTTTTACCTCGGAACATAAAAAGCAAGATATATCCGTTAACGGCAATAATGAACTTTCGCTCTCCGGTACTACAAGCGATCATGAAGGAGTAGAAGGAAAGGTAAAATTTAATGCACTTGCGAAATTTAAAGTTAAGGGCGGACGTATAAATGCTATTGGGAATTCAATAAAAATTGAAGGCGCAGATTCAGTGCTCATCTATGTTTCGATTGCCACTAATTTTATTAATTACAATGATATCAGCGGCAATGAAACTGTGCTTGCAAAATCTTTTCTGGATAATGCATTTGATAAAAGTTATGATCAAATGAAAAAGAATCATATTGCCTATTATCAAAAATATTTCAAAAGAGTTCAGCTTGATCTTGGTACGACAGCAGCCTCTAAATTACCAACAGACGAAAGACTGGCGAATTTCAGGAATGTGTCAGATCCTTCTTTTGTCTCTTTATATTATCAATACGGGCGGTATTTATTGATTTCTTCTTCACAGCCCGGAGGCCAGCCGGCGAATCTTCAGGGTATTTGGAATCACAGCATGTCACCCGCCTGGGATAGTAAATATACCATCAACATTAATACAGAAATGAATTATTGGCCTGCTGAAAAAACAAATTTATCAGAAATGCATCAGCCTCTTTTAAAAATGGTTCAGGAATTAGCCCAGACAGGAAAAGAAACAGCCAGTGTGATGTATGGTGCCCGTGGCTGGATGGCGCATCATAATACGGACATCTGGAGAATTAACGGAGCTGTTGACGGAGCAACCTGGGGAGTGTGGAACGCCGGAGGTGGCTGGTTGAGTCAGCATTTATGGGAACATTATCTCTATACCGGAGATAAGGAATATCTTGAATCTGTATATGAAGTGTTAAAAGGAGCAGCTGATTTTTATGCTGATTTTTTGGTAAAAGACCCGACAAATGGATGGCTGGTTGTAGCCCCTGGAAACTCTCCTGAAAATTCCCCGGCAGCACATCAGGGTTCAGCAATGACTGCTGGGTCTACTATGGATAACCAAATCGTTTTTGATGTTTTTAGCTCGGTTATAAAAGCATCAGAAGTATTAGGAAAAAATAAACAATATGCAGACAGCTTAAGGAACTTAAGAAATATGCTGCCTCCTATGCAGATTGGAAAACACAATCAGCTGCAGGAATGGCTGGACGATGTGGATGATCCAAAAGATAACCACAGACATATTTCACATTTATATGGATTGTATCCTTCCAATCAAATTTCAGCATACAGAACCCCGGAACTTTTTGCAGCAGCAAGAAATACTTTACTGCAAAGAGGTGACATATCTACTGGATGGAGTATGGGCTGGAAAGTGAATTGGTGGGCCAAAATGCAGGATGGAAACCATGCGTTTAAATTAATCAAAGACCAATTGACACCTGTGGGAGTAAATGAAGGAGGAGGAACGTATAACAATCTTTTTGATGCACATCCGCCATTTCAAATAGATGGTAATTTTGGATGTACTTCCGGAATTACAGAAATGTTTGTTCAAAGTTCTGACGAAGCAATACATATTCTTCCTGCTCTTCCCGATCAATGGACTTCAGGACGGGTTACGGGTTTAAAAACTCGTGGAGGTTTTGAAATTGTTGATTTAGTCTGGGAAAATTCCAAACTAAAAAAACTGGTTGTTAAATCTCAATTAGGAGGTAATTTAAGATTGAGAATAGCCAGTAATGCCAAATTAAATAGTAAAATTCAATTAGAAAGGGCAGTTGGCAAAAATTCAAACCCATTTTTTGCAACAGAGGAAGTTTCTCAACCTGTTATTTCAAATTTATCGTCCATAAAAGGATCTGATTTGATTCCAACGACACTTTATGATGTTCAAACAAGAACAGGGCAGGTAATAACAATCAGTGCCAATTAAAAATCAAAAATTGTTTGGTTTGATTTTTTATATACATGTCAGCAAAATTATGTTTGCTGGTGTTTGAGTTAAAATGTAATATTTGAATCAAATTTTTTGGTTTACAAACTGTTTTCTTAAAAATATACGATTTAAAAATATAAATGATAAAAAAACCAGCTTTTTTTAGAAGAATTATTTTTGTGTTTTAAAAAGTGTTATTTTTACACTTTTAACAAACGCCGATTTTACTTAACTCATTTGGTAGTTTTAAGATAATATTCTTTAGTCTTATTTTAAGTTTTAAGATACCTGTTAGGTGTAATTATTAAATACGTCAGTTCGAGTGTTTTTTGTGCAGAGAACGGAACAAAAAATATATCGAGAACCGTTTTTAATAATAATTTTTCTGTTCTCGATATAATCCCGATGAAAAATCGGGATCACTCGAACTAACGAAAAATTATTATTAAAATAAATTACGCCCATCTGGTTCTAAAAAATAAACATGGGTAGTCTGTTATTAAAAATAGAAAATATTAAATTAAGGATTTAAAAATAAATACAATGAAATACAGCTTTATATTTTGTTTTTGTACGCTGCTTCTGTGTCATGCGGCAGAAGCCCAAATGAAAACATTTGACTTGAATGAGGTAAGACTAACCAAGGGAGCATTTAAAAATGCTCAGGATGTTGATCTTAAGTATATTTTAGAACTCAATCCTGACAAGCTTTTGGCCCCATATCTCATAGCTTCCGGACTGCCTGTAAAAGCAGAGCGATATGGGAATTGGGAAAGTATAGGACTTGACGGCCACATTGCAGGGCATTATCTTTCTGCCTTGTCTATGATGTACGCATCTACTGGAAATGCTGAAGTTAAAAACCGATTGGATTATATGATTTCAGAATTGGAAATATGTCAGCAAAAAAATGGAAATGGATATGTGGGAGGAATACCGCAGGGAAAAGTTTTTTGGGACCGTATTCATAACGGAGATATTGACGGAAGCAATTTTGGATTAAACAATACCTGGGTTCCGCTGTACAATATCCATAAACTTTTTGCAGGTTTAAACGATGCTTACCAGTATACAGATAATGAAAAAGCAAAGGATATTTTAATAAAGTTGGGTGATTGGTTTATCGAATTAATTCGTCCGCTTTCTGATGAGCAGATTCAGAACATACTAAAAACAGAACATGGCGGCATAAATGAATCTTTTGCCGATTTGTATATCATTACCAAGGATAAAAAATATCTGGAAACGGCCGAAAAAGTTTCGCACTTAGCTATTCTGAATCCACTGATAAAAAAAGAAGACAAATTAACGGGGCTGCATGCCAATACCCAAATACCAAAAGTTATTGGTTTCGAGAAAATTGCTGGTCTTTCAGGCAATAAAGAATGGTCAGGTGCGGTAGAGTTTTTCTGGGAAAATGTCACCCAGGAACGTAGTGTAGCTTTTGGAGGGAACAGTTTTGCCGAACATTTTAACCCGACGGAAGATTTTAGCGGAATGGTAAAATCAAATCAGGGCCCGGAAACCTGTAACTCTTACAATATGGAGCGTTTAGGTAAAGCTTTGTTTTTGAACAAAAATGATATATCCTATCTTGATTTTTATGAGCGTACGCTTTACAATCATATTCTTTCGAGCCAGCATCCTGAAAAAGGCGGTTTTGTTTATTTTACTCCCATCAGACCCAATCATTACCGGGTGTATTCCCAGCCGGAAACAAGCATGTGGTGCTGTGTAGGTTCTGGGCTTGAAAACCATTCGAAATACGGTGAATTAATTTATAGCCACACAGCTAATGATGTTTTTGTAAATCTCTTTATTCCATCAACATTAGACTGGAAAGAGAAAGGTGTTTACATAGAACAGAGTACAGAATTCCCATATCAAAATACCACAGATCTTGTCTTAAAACTAAAGAAAAGCAAAAAATTCTCTATGAATATCCGCTATCCGAAATGGGCTGAAAATTTTGAAATTTTTGTAAACGGAAAAATTCAGAAAACAGAAGCTAAACCGGCAAGTTATGTAACACTTAACAGAAAATGGAAATCAGGAGATCGCATAACGGTTAAATTTAAAACATCGACACATTTAGAAAGTTTACCGGACGGTTCAAACTGGAGTGCTTTTGTCAACGGACCAATTGTTTTAGCTGCCAAAACATCAAACAAAGATTTAGATGGATTATTTGCTGATGACAGCCGAATGGGGCATGTCGCAGCCGGTAAATACTATCCTCTGGATGAGGCTTATGCATTGATAGGAGAAAAAACAGATTATGTTGCAAAACTTAAGGAATTGGGAAACCTGCGTTTTCGCTTAGACTCTTTAGAATTAGAGCCTTTTTTTGAAATTCATGATTCAAGATACCAAATGTATTTTCAAAATTATACTAAAGAACAATATCAGGAAAAACATGAATTACTAAAACAACTGGAAAAGGAAGCAATGGTCATGGAATCTAAAACCATCGATAAAATTAATTGTGGTGAACAGCAGTCAGAAGTTGATCATCGTTATAAAGGTGAAAAAAGCGATTCAGGTTACGACGATGGAAAGTACTGGAGAAGCACCCGTTCTTATATTTCATACCAATTAGTAAATAAAAATAAGTCGGGAAAATTTTTGGATATAAGTTGTATTGATGACTTTAAAATTGACAACATCACAATTCTTATCAATGAAAAACCTGCTCAGATAATTTCCTTAGAAAATAAAACCATCAGGTTAAATATTGAGAAGATTGAAATTGTAAATATCAAAATAAAGTCTAACGACGGAAACAATAGTCCAAAGTTTCATCAATTCAGAATTTTAAAAGATTAAAAAAAAATCTATGCTTATTTTAAAAGTTTTTCCTTTTTAAAGTAAGCTGGAAAAGCGTCATAGTATATTCCATTCAAATGCAAAAATTATGAAAACCAGCTACCTTTATATCATAAGTCTAGTATCCTTTTTTAGTGTAAGCGCACAGCAATATCCTTATAAAAACCCTTCCCTTAGTTCAACAGAGCGTGCAAAAGATTTAATTTCAAGATTAACCCTTGAAGAAAAGGCAGCCTTAATGTGTGATCAGAGTGATCCAATACCAAGACTTGGAATTAAAAAATTCAATTGGTGGAGTGAAGCCCTGCATGGTTATGCAAACAATGATAATGTTACTGTTTTTCCAGAACCTATTGGTATGGCAGCCTCGTTTGACGATCAGTTAGTTTATAATGTTTTTAATGCTGTTTCTGATGAAGCCCGTGCCAAATACAATCAATGGATTCAGAATGGTAATGAGAATAAACGGTTTTTGAGTCTTTCGGTCTGGACGCCAAATGTCAATATTTTCAGGGATCCACGCTGGGGAAGAGGTCAGGAAACCTACGGAGAAGACCCATATCTTACTTCGCAAATGGGAGTTTCAGTGGTTAAGGGACTGCAAGGTCCTGCTGATGCTAAATACCGCAAGCTTTTAGCCTGTGCCAAACATTTTGCCGTTCATTCGGGACCAGAATGGAGCAGGCACGAACTGAATTTAAATAATGTAAATCCACGGGAATTATACGAAACCTATCTTCCGGCCTTTAAATCACTGGTACAAGATGCTGATGTGCGTCAGGTAATGTGCGCCTATCAGCGTTTAGACGATGAACCTTGTTGCAGCAATACCCGTTTACTGCAGCGTATCCTTCGTGATGAATGGGGATTTAAATACCTGGTGGTTTCAGATTGTGGTGCCGTTACGGATTTTTATACCACCCATAAAGTGTCGTCAGATGCAACGCATGCTGCATCAAAAGCCGTACTTGCAGGAACAGACGTTGAATGTGTCTGGGAAAAATATCCTTTTAAGAATTTGCCGGAAGCGGTTGAGAAAGATTTAATAAAAGAAACCGATATTGATAAAAGCCTGCTTCGTGTGTTAGTTGGCCGTTTTGATTTGGGCGAAATGGATGATGATGCAATAGTGCCCTGGACCCAAATTCCTGCATCTGTGCTTAATAACAAGGAACATCAACAGTTGGCACTTGAAATGGCGCAAAAGTCAATGACGCTTTTGCAAAACAAAAACAACATTCTTCCTTTAAATAAAGCGACAGGCAAAATCGCAGTTATAGGCCCGAATGCCGATAATGAACCGATGTTATGGGGAAATTATAACGGAACGCCAGTCAAAACAATTACCATTAAGAGCGGAATAGAATCAAAAGTTACGGCAAATAAAATAGTGTATGATAAAGCCTGTGATTTAGTTGAAGACAAGGTAAATCAAACTTATTTTG
This sequence comes from Flavobacterium piscis, assembly GCF_031457575.1. Lineage (GTDB taxonomy): Bacteria > Bacteroidota > Bacteroidia > Flavobacteriales > Flavobacteriaceae > Flavobacterium > Flavobacterium piscis_A. Next base: position 27,103 of record NZ_JAVDWQ010000015.1, read on the forward strand.
ACCAGATTTCATTTGAAGGAAAAAAAGGAATGAAAGCGACTTATTGGAACAATCCCAACAGAGAAGGAAAGAGTGTTATATCGCAACAAATCGTGAATCCTATAAAAATGACTACCGCTGGCCAGCATGAATTTGCTTCGGGGGTTAAATTAGAAGGGTTTTCGGCAAAATATGAAACAGAATTTTCAGCTAAAGCAAATGACACCCTTGTTTTTAAAACCGGAGCTACCGGAGCTTTTGAATTGTTAGTTGATGGTAAGTCCATAGCAAAATACACCAACTGGCGAACTGTTCCCGGAAATATTCCATTTCCTGTTGAAGCGGGTAAAAAATATAAAATCGAAATTCTTTATGCCCAGTCAAACAACTGGCAGGCTAATCTTGAATTCGATTTTGGAAAAGAGTTTGATATAGATTTTGGAGGATTAATTCAAAAGCTAAAAGGTATCGATACCGTAATTTTTGTAGGCGGGCTTTCGACTTTGCTTGAAGGCGAAGAAATGCCGGTTTCTTATCCCGGTTTTAAAGGAGGAGACCGAACCAATATTGAGCTTCCTGCTGTTCAGAGAAAATGTTTGCAAGAGCTTAAAGCTGCAGGAAAAAAAGTAGTTTTTGTAAACTGCTCCGGATCTGCAATAGCTTTTGCACCAGAAACTGCAAGCTGCGATGCTATTTTACAGGCATGGTATCCGGGTGAATCCGGGGGACAGGCTGTTGCGGATGTTCTTTTTGGAGATTATAATCCAGCGGGTAAGCTGCCAGTTTCATTTTATAAAAACTCCGATAAATTAGGGGATTTTGAAGATTATTCAATGAAAGGACGTACTTACAGATACACAACAGATGTTTTGTTCCCGTTTGGTTTTGGCCTGAGCTATTCTAAATTCAGTATTGGTGCAGCAAACCTAAGTAAGAACAAGATAAAACCAAATGAAAATGCGCAATTAAGCTTCCCAATAAAAAACATTAGCAAACGTAACGGAACAGAGATTGTTCAGGTTTATGTTCGAAAAGTAAAGGATACAGACGGACCTTTGAAAACATTAAAAGGTTTTAAACGAATCGATTTAAAAGCAGGCGAAAAGCAAAATGTAACAATCGATTTACCAGCTTCTTCATTCGAATTTTATGATTCTAATAGTAGAGGAATGAATGTAACTCCTGGTGAATATGAGGTGTATTATGGTACCAGTTCTGATGCTAAAGATTTAAAAATGACTAATGTATTTGTTCAATAAACTAGGATTGTTTTGTTAAATGACGGTCGTTTTAAATTATAAAATTAATTCAGGATGAATATCTTTCTTCTGTTGCAAATAAAAAATAAAGTAATTAATCAATAGTGTGTTATGAGTTTTAAATATGTTTTATGTATCTGTCTGCTTAGTTTTTTTTTAAAATTAAGTGCACAGTCAGTTGTAAAAAGCCCTGACGGAAAGCTTAAAGTTTCTGTTTTTATCTCGAATGGAATGCCTTCGTATAGTATTTCTTATAATGAAAAAACTTTCTTAGAAAATTCTCCGCTGGGATTGAAAACCAATGTTGGCGATTTTACAACAGGATTAAGTTTAAAGGCTGATCCGGCACAAAATAAAATTGATGAAACTTATAACCTGCCTAACATAAAGCAGAGTAATGTTCATTATGAGGCGTATGAGGCCGTGTTTTCTTTTGATAAAGAAAGTAAAGCTGCTATTGATGTAATATTTAGGGTGAGCAATAATAATGTAGCTTTTAAATATAAGGTATATCCGCAAAAAGAGGCCCACTCTTGTGTGGTGCAGGAAGAAGCTTCCGGTTTTATGCTGCCTGAAGGAACAACTACTTTTCTTTGTCCGCAAAGCAAGCCAATGACAGGTTTTGCCAGAACTGCCCCAAGTTATGAAACATCGTATACATTAGATGCTCCAATGGGAAAAAACGGAATGGGGGAAGGGTATACCTTTCCATCCCTTTTTAAAGTAAATAATAATGGATGGGTTTTAATATCCGAGACAGGCGTTGACAGCGGTTATTGCGCAAGCAGGCTAATTGGACATGATAAAGGATTATATACTATCGGATTTCCAATGGCAGGAGAGAATAATGGAAACGGAACAACCGCTCCGGGAATACCGCTTATTGGTGAAACTCCATGGCGTACTATTACAATCGGAGAAACGCTGGCACCTATTGTAGAAACCACCATTCCTTTTGATTTGGTTAAGCCAAAGTACCAGGCTTCAAAAGAATATAAATATACCAAAGGATCCTGGAGCTGGATCATGAAAATGGATAGCAATACTACTTTTCTGGTGCAGAAACAATACATCGATTTTAGTGCCGCAATGGGATATGAAACCATCTTAATTGATGCACTTTGGGACACTCAGATAGGAAAGGATAAAATTGCTGAACTGGCTAAATATGGTGCAGGAAAAGGCGTTGGTCTGTATTTGTGGTACAACTCGAATGGCTATTGGAATGATGCTCCTCAGGGACCGAGAGGGATGATGGACAATATGACCATTCGTCGTCAGGAAATGGCCTGGATGAAAAGTATTGGCGTAAAAGGAATTAAAGTAGATTTTTTTGGTGGAGACAAACAAGTAACCATGAAATTGTATGAAGATATCCTGACAGATGCTAATGATTTTGGTATCATGGTTATTTTTCATGGCTGTACTTTGCCAAGAGGCTGGGAGCGCATGTACCCAAATTTCGCAGCTAGTGAAGCTGTTTTAGCCAGCGAAAATTTACATTTTGGACAAGGAAGCTGTGATAATGAAGCAATGAATGCCTCAATACATACTTTTATTCGAAATACAGTAGGAAGCATGGATTTTGGAGGAAGCGCCCTGAATAAATTTTATAACAGTGATAATATTCCCAATAAAGGTTCAAAACGAATCACTTCTGATGTGTTTGCGCTTGCCACTGCAGTACTTTTTCAAAGCGGTGTCCAGCATTTTGCGTTAGCACCAAACAATTTGACTGATGCTCCCGACTGGGCAATAAATTTCATGAAAGAAGTACCCACAACCTGGGATGAGGTTCGTTTTTTAGATGGATATCCTGGCAAATATGTTGTACTTGCCCGCCGAAAAGGAACCAACTGGTATATAGCGGGTGTGAATGCCCAAAAGGAAACGCTAAAACTTAAAATTAAACTACCAATGATTGCTTTCGGATCATCGTTAAATTACTATTATGATGATGAACAATTAAATGGAAAAGTAAAAACAATAAAACTTAAAAACAATGAGGTTGAAGTACTAATTTCTGGTAATGGCGGTATGCTTCTTTTGAATTAAAATTATGTCTTACATTATGGGTTTATATAATAAAAGAGTTGCCATTTCGGCAACTTTTTTTATCGTAAGAAGTTTTTATTGGTCTCAGAAATAGTTTAAAACTATGCACTTTAGTGCATTTAGCTTTAGCTTCTAAAAATATTTTAACCACAAATTACACAAATTAGCACTAATTAATTTGTGAAAATTTGTGTAATTTGTGGCTAATAAATAAGTATTGCAACCTTGCAGACTTTCAGTCTGCCAACCAAACCTCTGCACTTTCAGTGCAGAGTGGTTTAGTTCACAGTAATAGCCAGACTGCTCACAATATTCTCGGCTGATGTAGCGGTGTAAAGCACAAATTCCCCCGGTTCAATTTTCCAGTCGGAAGTTTTCTCATCATAAAAAGCCAGGTCTCTTACTTTTACTTTTAAATCAACTGTTTTTTGCTTTCCTGCTTTTAGGAATATTTTATCAAATGCTTTTAATTCTTTTTTAGGTCTTAAAACAGAAGGATTTGTTTGGCCTGCATACAATTGAACTACTTCTGCACCATCCGTTTTTCCTGTGTTTTTGATATTGAATTTTACTGTTATTTCATCATTTACACCATAGCTTTTTTTATCAGAAACAACATTTGAGATTTCAAAAGAAGTATAAGACATCCCGTAACCAAAAGGATATTGAGTTGCAATTCCTTTAGTGTCAAACCAGCGATAGCCGACCAAAATATCTTCATCATAATTTACTTTTAAATCATGTCCGGGATATGCCCCTAAAGCATGTGCGGGAGACTGGCTTAAAGTAACCGGAATAGTAAAAGGCAGTTTTCCCGATGGAAATTCTTTACCACTCAATACATCAACCACTGCGTTGCCAGCTTCCATTCCGCCGTACCAACCCCAAACTAACGCAGGCACACGAGATGCAATCCCAGCCAGTTCAAGTGGAGAACCTGCAATAATCACGACAATCGTTTTAGGATTCGCTTTGGCTACTTCCTGAATTAAAGTTTCCTGCCCGTAAGGCAAACGCATGTGAAGCCTGTCAAATGATTCCGAATCAAAATCATGGTTTAAACCGGCAAAGACAATTGCCACATCCGATTTTTTGGCTTGAGCCACGGCTTCCTCGATTAATTTCCAATCTACTTTGTCAGTGTTCAATTGGCCATCGCTGCTTCGTTCCACAACATGGGATTGCTTTTCATACCCTTGTGCAAAATTTATCTGCATAGACTTTCCGTATTTTGTGGTCATAGCCTCAAGTGGCGTTACCTCATACAAAGCTTTTATTTCTGAGCTGAAACCACCGCCACAATGAGTGCGCGTTGCATTATCCCCAATAATAGCAACTGATTTAATGGCACTCATGTTTAGCGGTAAAATTTGTTTTTCGTTTTTCAGTAAAACAACCGCTTCTACAGCAGAGCGATAGGCCGCCTGTTGGTGTTCTTTTGTATTTATAGAGCCTTTTATCCTTGTTTTTGGATCTAAAACTTTCGTTTTAATCATGACTCTTAATATGTTGGCCACTTTTTCATCGACTATGCTTTCCTTGATACGACCTTCTTTTACAGCTTTAATTAATGGATCTGCGAAATACCAGTCGTTATAATTCTCTTTTTCAGTCCCCATTTCCAAGTCCAAACCAGCCAAAGCGGCTTTTTCAGTACTATGTACGGCATCCCAATCCGACATATAAACGCCTTTGAATTTAAATTCTTCCCGCAAAAGCTTTCTTCCCAAATAATCATTTTCTGTACAATATTCACCTCTGAATTTATTATAAGCGCCCATAACCCCTAATATTCCGGCATCAACAATGGAAGCTTTAAAACCCGGCAGATAAATTTCGCGTAAAGCGCGTTCACTCATCGTCACATCAACCACAAAACGATTTTCTTCCTGATTATTGGCTACGAAATGTTTCACACAAGCCGCAACATCCTGAGTTTGTAGAGCCTTAATATAATTGATGGAAAGCTGCGAAATAAGAAACGGATCTTCGCTCAAATATTCAAAATTTCTTCCGCAAAGCGGAGAGCGAATGATATTGATTCCTGGTCCAAGCAAAACATCTTTTTTACGAAAACGTGCTTCTTCTCCCAAAACGACACCGCGCTGTGTGGCCAGTTCCAGATTCCAGCTTGCAGCCATTGCGGTTCCCGGCGGAAAAGAGGTTGAAGCGTCATCTGTTAGTCCCGCATATTGCCAATTATGACGATTCATTTCTGCCCTTACACCGTGTGGACCATCAGACAAAGCCCATTCCGGAATCCCGAGATGTTTTACTTCTGAAGTGTAAAATTTTGAATTTCCATGCAGCATTCCGACTTTTTCTTTCAAAGTCATTTTCTTAATTAACTGCTGAATTCTTTTTTCGGTCACAGCAGCTGTTTGTGAAAAAGAACTTTGAAAAAATACTGAAAACAAAACAATAGCCATAAATCGTAATCTCATTTTATATGTTTTAGAAAACCTTTTGGTTAAATTAAATAATGTGTTTTTATGATAAACCAGGAATAAGCCCAATTAAAAGTTTTCAAAAGTAGCCGAATAGGGGATAACAGGAGTGATACAAATCGAGCATTTTATATAATAATTGAAGCAGACTTGAATAAAAAAAGATATATTTTCAGGTCTTAATAAAAAATGCATCACAGCTATAATTTGGTTATAACGTTTTGACTTGCTTTGAATGGTTTTTTGTTACTTTTTAAGGATTTGGTTCCATTAATTTATTTGTCGATATTTCCCCGCTTGGTATTGGCCAGATATAGTTGCTACTTGTTGGCAACACCAAAGGAGCTGTACCGATTGACCCTTTTTTGGCAGGCAATGTTTGTACTTTTCTTTGTAAATCCAGCAATCTGAAGCCTTCGCCCAGAAACTCAATATCCCTTTCTTTTTGTATGGTTGCAATCAGTGCTTCTTTTGTTGCAATGTCATTTTCAGGAAAAACATAAGTTGGGTCTGAACGGTTTCTAACAGCTTTCAATAATTCGGTTGATGTTGTTAAATCGTCAGTATTAGCAGCAGCTTCGGCATAGTTCAATAGTACTTCGGTATAGCGAATTACAGGTACAAAATCCCTGAAAGGAGCTGTTGTTATACTGAATTTTTTCAATACTTTTTGATTGGCTGCACTCGTGCCGATAAGACCTGAACGTGCATCAGTACCTGAACTGAAAACAGGATCAGCCACGACTCCTTCCGCGGCTAAAAAAATAATAGGCTGTGCCAGATAATTATAAGCCAGGGCATATTGTGCAGAAGAGGTTTCGGTAGTTGAATTGGCAAAAGGAATAGAAAAAACAGCTTCAGTTCCGGTATAACTTCCTCCAAAAATGCTAGTATAATTAGGTTCTAATTTTTGGGTCAAAGTTCCTTCGGTATATTGAAATGGTGGAGTAGCGGAAACAATTTTTTTAGCTTCAGGAATTACTTTTTCAAAATTGTTCTGAACTAATAATACCCTTGTTTTTAATGCAATTGCTGTACACTTTTTAGCTCTGGAAGTATTCAACAGTGGAGTAGGGTAGCTAACCGGCAAATCGACTTCGGCTTCATCTAAATCTTTTAAAATTTGAGCGTACACCATTTCTACAGAACTTCTTGCCAAATCATTATTTCCTGAAGTCGTAATGGGTGTTAATCGCAAAGGCAGTCCTAAAGAACTTTTGTCCTGATTGTAAGGCTTGGCATAGGTTTGAACCAGACTAAAATAACAAAAGGCACGAACAAATTTGGCTTCTGCAATGTAATTTTTAGCCAGTTCTTTTGAAATTACCGTAGTTTCGTTCATTTTACTAATTAGAATATTTGAAGCATTAATCGCAGTATATCCGACTGCCCAAACATTATTTACAAAATCATTTGTCGAGGCCACATTTTGATTCCATACTGCAGAACCTGTTGCGGCATTTCCGTCATTTTGCCCAAATTGATCGGCCCGCTGTTCGTTAAAAACAACAAATCTGCCGCCATAAAAACTTTGGTTTTGCAATTGTTTGTAGAGGTTATTGGTCTGCGCCAAAATTTTATCCGGAGTACTAAAAGCTATGGATTCCGGAATACTGGTTTCGGGCTGTGTCTCTAATAAATCGTCATTGCAGGCTGTCGTAAACAGGAGAATAAAACAGCTCATTAAAATATATTTTTTCATTGTCTTTGCTTTTAATTAAAATCCAATATTTAAACCGACAGTATACACTTGGGCGTTGGGCGGCACATTTTGATCTTTTCCTGAATTAATAGAGTTTCCGTTGATGGAAACTTCGGGATCTGAACCTCTGTATTTGGTAAATGTGTGCAAATTATTTCCTTGTAAATACACATAAATAGAGCTGAAAGTGTTTTTCAGGAAAGAAAGTTCCATTGGCACATTATAACCTAATGACACATTTTTGAATTTCAGATAAGAACCGTCTTCGACTTTTGAAGTACTGGAAAAAGAAAAACCTGCCGAAACATTATCGCCATAATACAGCTTCTGAATATCGGTAATTTGTCCCGGTGTTGTCCATCTGTTTTTTATAAATTCCCCATTGTTGAAATAACGCTGATCTGAATTGGTGGCACGTGTTCCATTATAGAGTTTATTTCCTTGTGCGAAAGTTAGATTTACAGCTAAAACAAAATTTTTGTAATTGAAACTGTTGTTTAAACCTCCAAAGAGTTTTGGTAATGAAGGTCCCTGCATCACACCATCTTTGTAATTGTCTATTGCCGGAGCGGCTGTTCCGTCCAGATACGTCCATTTTGGAGAACCAATATGGTTGTATTGTACTTCTTTGCCTTCGCTGTTTATAAAAACCATTTGTCCGTTGTCCGGATTTACGCCTTTGTTAGGCACCGCAAAAACAGATCCGATAGAATAACCTACTCTGGTCATATTTTGTACACCAAATACACTTGGCACAAATACATCGCTCGCTAATGAAGTCACTTTATTTTTAAGAGTGGAAAGATTCAGGCTAACATTCCAGTTGAAATCACGGGTTGCAACAGCAAGTGCGTTAATGCCAATTTCATAACCGGTATTGTACATGCCACCCACATTTTCGTTGATATAATTATTCGGAATTCCCGCTGAAAGTGATTGAGGTGTTTTCAGGATTAAATCCCTGATTTTATTGTTGAAATAATCAAACTCTACAGAAATACGATTGTTCAGCATAGCGAAATTCAGTCCTAAATCGAGTTTTGAACTTGTTTCCCATTTTAAATTTGGATTGGCAGTTTGTGAATAGCCTAAGGTTGGCGCACCGCCATAAGTAGATGAATTATAGGTTCCGATAGCAGGATAATTTCCTATTTCGCTATTTCCTACAATACCGTAACTGGCTCTCAGTTTTAGATTATCCAGAAAACGGCTCATTTTTGAATCTTTAAAAAAAGACTCTTCCAACAGGTTCCAGCTTACCGAACCTCCTCCAAAATTACCGTATTTGTTCCCTTCGGATAAAGCCGATAAACCGTCAATTCTATAATTTAACGTCAGGAAATACCTGTTTTTGAAATTGTAGTTTAAGTTGCTAAAATAGGATAGTAAAGCATTTTCAGAAAGATCATTGCCTATAGGCGAAATATTCGCATAACTTCCCTGATAATTTTTATAATACGGATCTGTGACATTGCTTTGCGAAGCTCCCCAACTGTCCAGTGATGTTTTGATTCGCTCATAACCCAACAGGAAGGTAAAATTATGGTTTTCGTTAAAAGAATCTTTGTAAGTAAGGGTATTTGCCCAGTCGGTTCTGGATAAGTCGGTTGCTATATTCGTTGCTACACCATTGTATGCAGCGCCTCCTCCGTGAATTGGATTTAAAAACAGTTTGTTTTCCAAATCAATCGTGTTCAGCCCAAAACTGGTTCTAAAAATTAGTTTTTTGGTAATATCAAACTCGCCGTACACATTTCCTAAAAGAGTTTTACTGATAGAAGTCGTGAGGTCCAATTCCTGTACCATCGCCAGATTGTAGGCATTAATAGTACCGATGATCGATGGAATATTGGCACCATAACCTACACTTATTCCGTTTTGAATGCTGTAAGATCCATCCGGATTGTAAACCGGTACATTGGGAGGTAAAACATACGTCATCCTTCCTAAAGGCTCATTCGTAATGTATTCGGTATTATAAGTGGAAGATGATAAAGTGTTTCCTGCCACAGCACCTGTATTCGGACCAACGTTTTTTGCCCTGCTGTACGAAACATTAACACCAGCCCTAATAAAATTATTGACTTCATGACTCAGGTTTAAACGTGTCATGTAATTTTGAAATGTGTTGTTTTTTATAAAGCTATTTTGATTGGAATAATCTGCTGAAAAGTAATATTGGGTCGTTTCATTCGCCCCGGAAATATTAATATTCTGATTACTTGAAATTCCGGGTTCATAGGCCACATCATACCAATTTGTATCCACTGTACTACCATCCGGATTTTTTGATAAGAAAAAACCGGGTGCTTTGCCTGCATTGACAAGTGCTTCATTTTTTATCATCGTATAATCTTCTGCATTTAATAATTTAGGCAGATTATAAGGGGTACTTCGACTGATCCAGGTATTGTAATTGAATCTTGTTTTGCCTGCTTTTCCTTTTTTGGTGGTAATGACCATAACACCATTTGCTGCTCTGGATCCATAAATTGCAGCAGCAGACGCATCTTTCAATACATCGACCGTTGCAATATCATTTGGGTTAATTCCAGAAAGTGGATTGTTGCCGACAAATCCGCCCAAAGAACCTGTAAAAACTGCCACACCATCTACTACAATTAAAGGAAAGAGCCCGGATGTAATGGTATTTAAACCACGAATCCTGATTACGGGTGTATTGTTTAATACACTTGTCGACTGGATTACATCGATTCCGGTTCCCTGACCGCCTAACAGCTGGTCAAAACTCGTAGTAGGGCGATTTTGTAATTGCTTTGCAGAAACTGTAGCAACAGAACCTGAAAACTCCGATTTTTTCTGGGACAAATACCCACTGGAAATCAGGATTTCATCTAATTGATTGGAATCATCCTGTAATATAATGGAGATGCTTTTATTGGATCTTACAATCAGGTTTTGCGTCACATAACCCAGCATACTAACTTTTATGGCAATAGGAAACTGCGTTTGTGCCGGAAGAGAAAAATATCCGTTTTCGTCTGTTAGTACAATTTCATTAGTTTCAGTTATTTCAACTGCTGCCCCTGCAACCGCTTTATTTGCAGTGTCTGTAATTTGTCCCTCAATACCATTTTTTTGTCCAGAAACCGAAAGCGTAACCAGTAGAAAAAACAGCATTGAAAGCCGGTTTCCATTTGTAAGCAATGCGAACAAACGGATTCTATATTTTTGTTTCATAGAGATGAGTTTAAAGCATAACCCAAACCAGAACAAATAAATGTTCTGGTTTAAGCTACTATATTTAAATTGATTAGTCTTTTGAAATGTTTTACCACAAATTCAAAAACGAAATTTTTTTAGTTAATCCTCACGCTTTGTAAAAACGAATTATTCTTTGTTACCAGCAGATAGTTTTTTCCTTTTACCTGAATTTTTTCCATGTTTTTAACATCGCCCGGAGTAAAAAATCCGCTTTCGATTGCCGAAATTGATTTGAATTTTCCTTTGCCGTCGCCTTTTAAAAATAACCCGTGACCGGCATCGTTTCGAGGGGTTTCTACTTCTGAGCTATACATATTTCCACTTATTAAAGCATCAAGTTTGCCATCTTTATCGTAGTCATCAACCATTATTTGATTAATACAGGTAAGCTGTGCTTCGACTGGAAGTTCGTGCATGATAAACGTACCATTTTTATTTTCTAAATAAATACTGGCAAATGATTTTACTTTATAATGCAGGGCTTCTTTTAGTGATTTCTTTGTATAAACATCGACCAGGGTGGCTTGTGAAAAACTTTCGTAGTCTTTGAATTTCTTCTTGATATTAGGAATCTGTTGAGACGAACAGCCGCGACCACGTACTGGATATTGCTTGCCATCATTGTAGTAGCTCAGTACGATATCGTTGTGTTTGTCATTATCAAAATCTTTTACATAAATATCAAAAGTTTCATTGGGAGTAGCTTTGTATTTGTAATTCTGTCCATTGTTTCCAATAATATAATCCATGTCACCATCATGGTCAAAATCGCCTTCCTGAATGCTCCACCACCAACCTGTAGTATCATCATTAAGACCCATATCTTTGGTAACTTCTTTGAAACCTGATTTCGTATTCTGAAAAATACGTATCGGCATCCATTCGCCCACCACAATAATATCGGCTAATTTGTCATTATTAAAGTCGGTAATTACAGCACTTGTTGCCATTCCTAAATTGGTAAATTCTTTAGGGGATTTTTTAGAAATTTCAAATTTTGGCTGCGTTGACGAACTTATATTATGCAGTAAATAAGTCGTTGCCGGTGACGGATATTGCCCCGGAACCTGTCTTCCTAATACCAAAAGATCTTGTTTGCCATCTTTATCATAGTCAATAGGATATACTTTTGAACCACTTGTCAGCATGGTCGGCAAAACTCCTTTCGGTGCTTTTGTAAACTCACCTTTTCCGTTATTGAGGTATAATCTGTCTTGTAATTTGGGGTCGTTGACTAAAAATTCGTAACTACCGCTCACTACATATAAGTCATTATCACCGTCATTATCGGCATCAAAAATTAATACACCTGTATCTTCACTGGCTTTATCGTCTTCGAGTGCCTGAATATTTTTTTCTGCAAAACCAGTTGCAGTCTGCATAAATATTTTTCCTGAATAGCCCGCAGAACCTCCAATGAAATAATCATCCAAACCATCGTTATTTAAATCCCCTACAGCAATGGCCGGACCAAAAGCCGACATTTTATGAGGCAGTAAAACCTGATCCTTAAAATCATCGTATGTGTTTTCTTCGTGTTTGAAAACCGGAAAGACGGTGTTTTCAGTTGCAAACAAATGGGGTTTAGGAGCTGTTTTTACAGCAGCTTCTTCTTTGGCATCCTGTTCTTTAAAGGTTAGTGTTTGATTTGCCTTAACATTCGATAATTTTTGCACCTTGCCATTTACCCAGACTACTCTTACTTCATCTATAGTTTTGTCTTTGCCTACACCAAAATGCAGTTCAGGAGCTACTGACGATTGAAATCCTCTGCTTAAGGTAAGCTCTTGCATCTGGTTTCCTTTTGTGGTTTTTATGTAAACACGATTTCCTAAACCAGAGGTGTTTTTTGAATTTCCTTTAAAATTTACCTTGATGTAATTATTGATTGTAGAACTTGAATTTTCAAAAACAGAGGCGTAGTCATCGATATTGTTTATTATCAAATCTAAATCGCCATCGTTATCTAAATCGGCGTAAGCCACACCATTTGAAAAACCTTTATATTCAATTCCCCATTTTTTATTTACTTGTTCAAAATTTAAATTTCCTTTATTTTGAAACATGAAATTATCAATTTTCTCTGATGGAATTTCCTGTGATTTTTTAAGTAAATCTTTTGGTTTTAAATGTAAGGCTTCTAAACTATTAAAGAAATCGTTATTATTAATTTCTCTTCGGGTGCCATTACTTACAAATAAATCTTTGTTTCCATCATTGTCAAAATCAGCAAATAAAGGTCCCCAGCTCCAGTCGGTAGAGGAGGTTCCTGTGATGCGGGATACATTCCCAAAATGCGGAATCCCGTTTTCGCTAATTCCCGTATTAAGCTGCATGCAATTATGCATATACTGGTAATTAAAACCGGCATTTACAACATCCCAAAAAAGCTGCGGATTCATACTGGACATATTCGCTTTTTTACGACGATTGTCCTTGGCATCCATATCAACCTGAAAGATATCTAAGTTTCCATCATTGTTAAAATCAGAAATATCTACGCCCATTCCGTAGAAAGAATTATGGTCTGTAGCCTGTTTTACCACTTCTTTAAAGGTTCCGTCCTGATTATTGATGTACATGAAATCAGGTGCGTTAAAATCATTTGAAACATAAATATCTGGCCAGCCATCATTATTTAAATCACCAATTGTAGCACTTAATGATAGTCCATAAGCTTTTACGCCTGCCTCTTCACTAACATTGGTAAAATGATTGCCGTCATTTCGATATAAATGCCCCGATTCATGGTCTTTGACATGGAGCATCATTTGTACATAGTCACCGGTTGCCGAATTGAATCTCGTTGGTGGATAATTCGCAACAAACAAATCTAGGTCGCCATCTTTATCATAATCAAAAAAAGTACCCTGAACACTGTTTCCTATATCATCAATGCCATATTCTTTAGCTTTTTCGGTAAAGGTACCGTTGCCATTATTAATGTACAATTGATTGTTTTTTGGTCCAAATTTCCCGCTTACACTACAATAGATATCCAGAAAACCATCTCCGTTTACATCCGCCATAGTAACTCCGTTATACCAACGAGTATCACCTCCAACACCTGCTTTTTCGGTAATATCTTCAAATTTCAGATTCCCTTTGTTCAGATATAATTTATTTGATACCTGGTTTCCTGTAAAAAAGATATCGATGAGACCATCATTATTAATATCTCCTGTTGCGACTCCTCCGCCCAAATAAATATAATTGTAGGTGAAGTAGTTTAGAGAATCATTTTCTTTGAGATTATTGCTAAAATCAATCCCTGTATTGGAGCGGTCTAAGGTAGAAAAGATTTTCTCATCTGAATCTTTAGTCGAGCAGCTGGTTAGCAATAAGAAACCCACAAGGTTAAAAAAAGCTGCTTTTATTTTAATATTTTTCATATGTATGTTTCTAATTAATTTTTCAGATGCAAAGAGGAGAATGTGCTCCGGCAGTTGAAAAAAGGGTTCTTTTGATATCTATTTTTGAAAAGTCATTTTCGCCTTCAATAATTTTAATGTATTGATTTGGTTGTATGTTTTTAAAGATTTTTTTCTTCTGAGTCTTTGGCCAGATAATCTCAATCTGATCAATCATTGTGGCTTGTCCAATTCCGATTTCCATTCTTAAAGCCGATGCTCCAAAACTTCCGCCTGAGTTTAAAACTCTGTACACCGATCTGGAAACACCATTTTCTTTAAAAGTGACTTTTACTTTTGTTCCAATGGCAGAACGATTGCTTGCTGTGCCTTCCAACTGCAATTTTATCCAGCGGTTGCTGTTTTGCCCAGGATTTAGGTATAAAGAATTACTAAAAGAATCTCCTAAATAAGCACCGCCAACTTCTATAAAAATATCGCTATCGCCATCATTATCTAAGTCATTAAAAGCCACTGCATGTCCTTTTTGCAAGTTTCCTACGCGGGCAGAAACAGTTACATCAGCAAATTTTCCATTACCCATATTCCTAAATAATTTATTAGGTGTTAGTGATTTGTAGTCCGGATTTCCTGTGCCTAAATACATATCCAGGAAACCATCATTATCAATGTCTCCAAAATTAGAACCCATTGCAAATACCGTCTTATTTAATCCTGATTCTTTAGAAACATCAGAGAAAGTGCCATCATGATTATTACGATATAAATACATTTTACTGCTTTCATTTGGGATATTCAATGCTTCCATTGCCATTTCGCCTGCAATAGAACCCGTATATTGATAACCACAGACAAAAATATCCTGCCAGCCGTCATTGTCATAATCCCAAAACCATGTGGGAAAGGTCATGACATTGATTCCTGCCAAGCCTGCCTGCTCTGTAACATCTATAAATTGTGGAATACCATTTTTAAGTCCGGTGTTTTTTAATAATATTTTCCTTTTATTCATTCCCGAAAGAAACAAGTCAATATTCCCATCATTATCATAATCAGCTGATGTGACACCTTTTATAAAACTAACGATGTCGCATTTTGCATCTTTGGCTACATTTGTAAATGTGCCGTTCTGATTATTCAGATACAATTCAGAAGGGTAGGACTCATTGTCGGCTGACTCGTTGCCAATAAATAAATCCAGATAGCCATCATTATTAAAGTCATTCCACGTGCCTGCCTGTGTAGGGAATTCAGAATACAAGCCACTTTTTATGGTTACATCCGTAAAAGTACCATCGCCATTGTTGCGTAACAATGAGTTGGGTTGTCTTCCGTATTTACGCATCCAGGCTCCTCTTAAAACAAAGATGTCTATATCGCCATCATTGTCATAATCTGCTTGTATCATACTTAATCCCCCTTTAAAACGGCCTATTTCTGAGCTTTTAGAAACATCGATGTAGTTTCCTTTTTTATCGTTTTGATAATAGTGCATAACGCCATCCAGACTCCAGTCAGAAGTTATAATGTCGAGATAGTTGTCGTTATTGAAATCATCTACAATAACGCCACCTGACATATTTCTGCCTTTTATGCCTGCGTTTGCGGCAACATCCAGAAAAGGTTTTATATTGTATTCTGAATCCTTATTCAGATTAGGTATCAGCCATTGTTCAGGAACGGCTAAAGGATAATCTCCCAACGTCATGTAAGCAATGTTTAGCAGCCATCGTGATTCATAATCATTTGGGTTTATCGCTAATAATATCTTATAAATTTCGATTGCTTTTTGAGACCCTCGTCTTATGGTATGGATTCCATTTTTTTGGATGGGCATAATACAAGACTCGGGATTGTGGTGATTGACACAATTTTGTTTTTCACCCAGTCTCATATAGGCAATTGCCAGAAATTTTAGTGATTGAGGATTGTCTCTTCCATCCAGTGCTTTCATCTTGTTGATTGCATCTTCCAGAATTGTAACAGATTCAGCTTCTTTTCCAAGTTTCAGTAATGCATTTCCTTTATTCAATTGGTTGGTGAATTTAAAAAAACCTTCATCCGAACTTTTAATTATAGAATCGTAATAGGCGATTTCAGCTTTCGACGCAAATGAGTTGTTTTTTACATTATACATTTTATTCCTGGCTTCCAAAATTCTAACCATTTTATCATTTGGATTAGAAAAATAATCGCACGACTGTAATAAAACAGATAGTATAAATAGCAATGTTAACTGTTTAATTTTCATAATTAAAACATTTTAGATTGGGTTAAGCGTGCTATTATTTATCGAATTTTTTGTTTCCTATATGAAAATTATAAAATTTCCAGACTTCATGGGCCACATTTCTGCCTAGCCTGAGTCCTTCAAGATTATCTGCCTGAATATGATAACCTCCCATTACCCTGGAAATTCCGGCCATATTTGCTGTTTCTGTGAAAGTTGGGAATTTTAGAACAACAGGTTTCCCTATGTTATTTGGTTCTGTCATTGATCCTGGAGTGCTGCAGGTTGCAGATTCTCCAAATGTATCACTACCTGTCCATAATTTTAATGCTTCACCGCAGCCGCCACTAATTGTACTATGTCCGGAAACATAACCAGGAAAAGCAGGGCATAAAAAAACATCCGGCGAATAAGGTCTCCAATCCTGTCCTTTCATCTCTATATTTCCAAAACCAGGGCCGCCCCAGGCATTTATATTCTGATCTTTATAATAATGATGAACCAAAGCATAAGGACGGGCAAAATCGTAGAACATTTTTGTATCCCAACATGCTATAAAGCAATCCATAGCAGTCACCTGATTATAGAAAAACATTTTTACATCCTGATCTAAAGTATGGTTATCCCGTCTGGAAACATCCTGGGCAAATTTTAACCAGTGCCCGGCTTGCTGTACTGATTGTGGCCCATCGCGCATAAACTCAACCAATGCTTTTTGTTCGTTGGTAAGATTATATTGTAAATCAATGACTTCTTTAACCTCATTTTTAAGTTGTTCTGAATCCAATGCGGGTGGGGGTACAGGACGAAACTGATCACCCGATTTTAATCCTACAGGTTTTACTTTGTTCCAAAATGGAGTTGCACAGCCTGGCGCAAACTTACCGCCTTTTCCGTCAGAAAAATATTTTGGCTGCCAATGGATTACATCAATCATTTCATCCGGGGAATTGACCGGATTGTAATTTACATAGTTAAAATACGGAGTTCCATTTGAACCATCTTCTTCTCCATATTGATTTGCCCCGTCATGTTTTCTCGCTTCAATTACTGCTTTTGCGGCCAAATTCCCTATTCCTACTGGTGTTTTGGGATCTAATGATTTATCATTTGGATCCAGGCCCAGTTTAACCATAAAAGCTACAAACAAATCTTTGTCTGAAAAATAATATTCACATAATGCATTATAGGCAGCATAACTGATGGCAATCTCTTTATTTTTTAGTGTCTGTTCTTTATTAGGTCTTCTTTCTGTATTTTTTAAATATACCGGAATTGCCTTTTGATCATAACGGCTCCAGGCATCAAAAACAGCAACAAAGGTTAGTCCTAAAAAACGGGAAGTGACTGTTGGTCTTGGCTTAAATCTTTCAGTATCATTACCTGTGGCAAGAACTGCAATTTCCGACCATTTATAGGCGATATTATTTTCTCCTGTTGGTTCTTTTATTTTAGTTGTGCTCTCTTTGGTCTGAGCAAATAGGGTAGTGGTTAAAGTACCAAATAGTAGTACTTTAAATAGTATTTTATGAATTTTCATTTTGGTGGTTTTTATATGGTTTTTTGATAGCTTTCTTTCAATTATAAGTAATTGAGTGTTGTGTCAAATTATAAATAAGCAAATTAAGTCTTAGGTAAAAACCAAAGATTTAAAGCGAAGAACATGATTTCAAAATCATGTCTGTTTATATTTTAACATCAGGGAAAAACTATACCATATCAGGAGGAGGATAATGGGTAGTAAAATATCCGGAAAGAATGTTTCCTTTTGGATTGTAAGAATTTAAAGCAGCAGGAAAAACTAATTTAGGAGTCGTGATCACTAAATTAATTGTATCATTAGGAATGTAATCCTGAATAAAGGATTTCATTAATTTTTTACTTGGATTTTCTTTATTTGAATCGATATCAAATATTTGACTGTCGACGATTTTTTTCAGATCATTATTAAAAACCTCTTGACGAGAGTTCTTTAGGCAATATAATTTTAAAACATTGTTTATAATTCTTTTCTTAAAAACATGATAAGTCTTGTTCTCGATTATGAAATCTTCATTAGCTTCTTCAAAGCCTGAATCTACAACATACGCATAGGGATTAATTTTAATTTCAATCACTTCAAAATTGGAGTTATCCGTTTTCTCCATAGCATTCACCCACACTTGCTTTTGTTGTTCAGCAAACATGATATAAAATCCTAAAACATTGTAAAACAATGTTACGATTAAAAAAAGTGATGCGATTCTTTTCATAAAAATTCATAGTAAATAAACAGCGCATTTAACATGCGCTGTTTTCAAATACTAACTCAAACCTAACTAACTTTATCGTTTAATAACCAGGATTATTATCACTTGGTTTTATATTCGGATTAGAAGATGTTTCTCTGTTTGGTATTGGCCATAGCTCACTTTTTCCAGCCTGAAAACCAGTTCCTGCCAGTTCAGTACTTGCAATACCCCATCTTATAATATCATCAAAACGTACTTGTTCACCTGCCAGTTCTACTTTGCGTTCATGCACTAGAGCAGTAAAGACCTGGTCTTTTGTAAGTGTTGTTGCCAACAGAGGTACATTTGCTCTGGATCGAACCTGATTAATGTAACCAATAGCAGTTGCCTGAACGCCACCTGCTCTCATGCTTTCGCATTCTGCCATCATAAGCAATACATCAGAATAACGCATTACTTTAAAATTGATACTTGAATCCAGATTTTCATCAGTACGTTTATAATAGTTTTGGTATTTTTTCCAGCCTGCTCTTCTAATCCCTGCTGAAGAAGTGAAATTAGCTGCTACCATTGTATTTGCACCATTGTTATAAACTGATCCAGGTACATAAAAAGTTTCTCCAAAACGTTTATCTCCGGGTTCATATTCATCCAATAAATTATCTGATGGATATACATTAAACCATCCCAAATTACCGTATTCCTGACCTCTAAGAGTTGATTCCGCAACACCGTCTCCAGCTGTATCACTACCCCATTTATCACCTACTCCCAGAGTTTCATCGTATTCAATCTCAAAAATAGATTCAGGACCATGTTCTGTTTCATCCATGAAGTTGTTGTAAAAATTAGTTTCTAAACTAAATCCTGTAACTTTATTAAAAGCAACTAAAGCTTCATCATATTTTTTTTGATATAATAGTACTTTTCCTAAATACGCAAAACCAGCTTCTTTGGTTGCTCTCCCTTTATCTTCTACGGTTTTGCTTAACAGGTTTTTAGAAGCAAAATCAAAATCAGCTTCAATCAATTTATAAACCTCTTCCTTTGAACTTCTTGCAACACCTTCGGTAGTCTGTGTGGTATAAATAGGTAAATCACCAAAACGAGGCAATAAAAGAAAATAATAATAGGCTCTTAGAAAATGAGCTTCTCCTAAATATTTATTTTTTTGCTCTTGTGTTAAAATTGAACTTGGCAAAGCCTGGATTTTTTCTTCATTATCCAATACAAAATTAGCTTTTGATATTCCTAAAAAGCATGATTCCCAATAGTATTGAACAATATCGCTACTGGCATCGAAAGTAAAATTGCTAAACGGAACTTTATTACCTTCTAATTGCGGATTTCCTTTGGCCTCCTGGGACATAAGGTCTAATGCAAAGAAAAGATGTCTTGCATAAAGTCCTCTTGTCTGCAGGTTGGCATAACACGCATTTACAGCCGACTGCACCTGATTTTTCGTTTTAAAGAAAGTTTCCGGAGACAAGGCATTTGGATTAGTTAATTCTAAATCCTTAGTGTCACATGAATTTATTGCCAAAATTCCTGACAATACTATAACTATATATTTTATTTTTTTCATCATCTTTTATATATTAAAATGTAACTTCAAGACCAAAAATTACTGATTTTGGTTGTGGATATCTTCCTATATCAATACCTGCCGAATTTGAATTTGCATCTACACGCGCAATTTCAGGATCCAGACCAGAATAATTGGTAATAGTTACAAGATTTTGTCCACTTAGATAAAATCTAATATTTGAAAAATACGTACCGAATGTGTCTCCTGATAATGTATATCCTATAGTAACATTTTTTAATCTTGTATAGGAACCATCTTCAACATATCGCTGACTAGCTGAAGACCAGTTTTGACTTGCGCCAAGGGCTCTTGGTAATGTAGCTGATGGGTTCGTAACTACTCCTCCTGTAACCATAGATCGATCTAAAACTTCTGTACCAGAATTAAATAAACGTTGCATTGCTTCTAAATCGAATTTATTTGCATTAAATACATCGTTTCCGGATACTCCTGTTATAAAGCAGTTAAAATCAAATTTTTTATAGGCTGCAGTAAGGTTTAATCCATAAGTGAAATCCGGGTATGGATTCCCGATGTTTGTTTTATCTTCTGAATTAATGACTTTGTCTCCATTACGATCCACAAATCGGATATCACCAGGTTGAAAAGTAGTTTGACCCGGCGCAAGAACAGCATCTATTTCTGCCTGATTTTGATAGATTCCGTTGGTTTCATAACCCCAAAAGTAAAATAATGGCTGACCTACTTCTAATCTTGAGAAGCTTTCTAAGCCAGCTCTTCCTGATGGACCTCCTAAAACACTAGTTACGCCTGGTGCTAAATTTGTAACTTCGTTTTTGCTTGTACCAAAATTAGCTGTTGCAGACCAGGTAAAATCGCCTTTTCTGTCATTGTAACCTAATGTTAATTCGTATCCGCTTACTTTTACATCGGCAATATTTCGTATTTGTGTCCCTCCCGGAGAACCAGTAGAAGCTGCAAGTGGTACTGCAAAAAGGATATCACTACTTTTATTGTTAAAATATTCAATAGATCCTGTAAATTTTTCATCAAATAAACCAAAATCTAAACCTATGTTTCTGTCAAGTTTAGATTCCCATTGTAAATCTGGATTAGCAGCACTTCCTGAGGTTGTACCTATTCCTGCCTCTCCATTAAATGGATATGTATAATTGGTAGCTAAATTAGAGCTGTAACGATAATCCTCAATTCTGTCATTTCCTGTTGTTCCGGTAGAGCCCCTAAGTTTTAAGGTACTAAAAATAGAATTTTCCATAAAACTTTCTTTGGCAATATTCCAACCTAAAGCAAGAGAATAGAAATTACCAAAACGTTTATTAGCTCCAAATCGGGAAGAACCATCTCTACGTCCAGAAATTGCAAAGAGATACTTATCATCGTAATCGTAATTAATACGGGCTATGTAACCTAAATTATTTGTTTCAAAATTGTTTGAACTTAAATTAGCATTCTGAAGACTTAACTGATCAATTTCATCAGAAATTAAGTTACGGCTGCCTGCAGTTACATTTCGGCTTTTATTCTCTATTTTAGTTATAACCCCTAATGCTTCAATATTGTGTTTATCGGCAATAGTCGTTTTATAGGTTAAACCATTATCAAAAACAATAGTCTGTCCTTGAGAATTTATTTCAGCAGTTGATGAATAGTCCTGAAAATGAGCTGAACCATCACGGTAACTAGGTACAAACGTATGATCTCTGCTTGTATAATAATCTAAAGATACCTGGGATCTAAATTTTAAGCCTTTATAAATTTCCAGTTCTGCGAAGATGTTACCGATTATAGATACTCCGTTAATTTGTTGGTATCCATGGTTGGCCACACGTACAGGATTTTCGGCGTCTTGCCCATCAGCTGCTGAGGGGCCTTGGTATCCTCCTAAATTATTTGCGTTGTAAACCGGTAAATATGGTGCCATTTTAATAGCATGCTCTAATAAAGTTCTTCCACCGGCAGCGCGCTCTGGATTTGTGTTATTAAAAGAGACTCCTATATTACTACCAACATTTAGTTTACCAAATGTTTGTGTATTATTAGCTCTGAAAGAATAACGTTCGAAACCTGTTTTAATAATAGCCCCTTCTTGTTTTAAATATCCGGCAGAATAACGGCTGGTAGAATTCTCTGTTCCACTCGAGAAACTTAAATTATATTCCTGCATCAGGCCAGTCTGAAAGATTTCGTCTTGCCAATCAGTAGTTATATTACCAAACTCTGCAGCTCTTGCGGTTAAATTACTTCCTAAATCGTTAGCATACTGTAAATATTGCTGTGTATTTAAAACATCATATCTTTTAGTAACGGTTTGAGAACCTACATAAGAACTAAACGTTATTTGACCAGGACCTTTCTTTCCTTTTTTCGTTGTTACCATAATCACCCCATTAAAAGCCTTAGAACCATATAAAGCCGTTGTTGAGGCATCTTTTAAAACAGACATGGATTCAATGTCATTAGGGTTTAATCCTGATAAGTTACCTACCAAAACGCCATCAACTACATATAGAGGGTCACTATTATTCATTGTAGCTAATCCACGAATTTTAACTGATGGGCTTGAACCTGGCGCACCATTGACAACTGTAACACCTGCTGCTCTACCTTGCAATGCCGATTCAGCATTCGTAATAGGTACTGCTACGATATCTTTTGAACTTACTACTGAAATTGCCCCGGTTACCTTAGCTCTTTTTTGAGTACCATAAGCGATAACAACTTCATTTAAGGTTTGTGTAGACTCGGCTAATTTAACATTGATGACAGTCTGACTCCCAACAGAAATCGTTTGTGAAATTAAGCCTACGTAAGAATATGTTATTTGGTCTGTAGCATTTACACCCTGTAAAGAGTATTTACCATCAAAATCTGTTGATGCACTGTTTTTTGATCCTTGTACATTAATACTGGCACCTGGCAAAGGAACCCCTGATGCATCTGTAACCGTACCCTGTATGGTCTTTGATTGTGCCATCACATTTTGAGTGCTGACTATTAGCAATGCGACTATTGCAAATTTTATTTTTAACATCATAGTTAATTGGTTTTTTGTTTAGTTAAATAATTATCTGGTTGTAAAGTGTTTTATTTATATTGATTTTAGTTTGTAAACTACTTTTACTCTTAAATTTCGAAATCACTTCTAATAAGTTATTCTCAATTAGATTTCTTAATCACATTTTTATTGTTTAATTTTTGATTAAAAAAAGAGAAACTTCAATAAATAAATTGTTTCATTTCATGCTGATATTGTTTTAAGGTTGTTAATATTTTTTTTAGTTAATTTGATATTATTAACCCAAAAATAGAGCCTTAACATAAATTTCACATAAGACAAATGATGCAAAAACTATCAAATTTGTAGCATAAAAGATGTAAAAGTGTTATATTTCAGTGTTTTAGGTATTTTGAAGCAGAATGGTAATTGGAAATTGATAATAATGGCTCATTTTTTTTCCATTACTAAAAAAATAAAAGGATATTTTTTTTATATCTAATAATTATGAAAATACAACAGCTGATAAAAAGCAAGAAATTACCTTGATTTCAGATTTTGATTTAATAATTCAAAACGCATTTTTTAAGTTTATGCTAGACTGAATTTTTTGTAATAAAATAAAAAAACCAGAACAAAAAAAAGACGGCTTATACCGTCTTGATTCATAGTTTAAAAAACTATTGCTTGTTATTATGGGTAGGCAGGTGTCCGTATTTTTCTTTATAACATTTTGTAAAATAAGAAGGAGAGCTAAAACCAACCTTATAGCTAATTTCTGTTATGTTATCATTTCCAAGTTCTATTAATTCTTTTGCCTTTTCTAAACGAACGTTCCGTATAAATTCGTTGACAGATACACCTGTCAGTGTTTTAATTTTTCGATACAACTGGCTTCTGCTCAAAAAGACTTTGGAAGCTAAAACCTCTACACTTAACTCTGTCTCACTAATGTTTTCATTAATATAATTCAGGGTGTTTTTTATAAATTCATTATCTAAAGTGGTTGTTTTTTCTTTCGCTTTTGGCGTAATTCCGTTATAGAATTTATTAAACATAATTTGCCTGCTGTTAATCAATTGTATTAAGCTGGACCTTAAAATATCCATATCAAAAGGTTTGCTCAAATACATGTCAGCCCCGGAGTCAATCCCTTCTAGTCTGTCCTTAACTAACGCCTTTGCAGACAGCATCATTAACGGAATATGGCTGGTTTTTAAATCGGCTTTAATGCTTTTGCATAATTCTAAACCACTCATAACAGGCATAATTACATCTGTTAAAATCAAATCGGGCAATTTTTGCAAGGCTAATTCCAAACCAACCTGACCGTTTTCAGCTACAAGGACTTTATACTCTTTTTTGAGTTCATTTTTTAAATAATTTCGTAATTCAACATTATCCTCTACAATCAGGATGGTATAAATTCGATCTTGTTTTTCGTCATTATCCGTTGATTCACTGTCTGTTTTTTCAACTATTGGTGTAAAACTTATTTTTTTCTCTTTTTTAAATTCCTCAAGCAGTATTTCGCTTTCATCAAAAAAATCTTTTCCAATAGGAAATAGCAGTTTAAAACTGGTACCCACTCCCAATTCACTTTCTACTTCGATAATTCCTTTGTGTAATTCTACAAGCCCACGAACAACTTCTAATCCTATCCCGGTACTTCCGTAATAGGCTTTATTTAAATTGTTTACCTGGTAGAAACGGTCAAATATTCTCTTAATATCTTTTTTATCCAGCCCTGCTCCAGTGTCTTCAACAATGACTTCAAAAGATGGGTAAGTATTGGTCGGACTTATCAGCGGAAATTTTGCAAATTCTTCATCCACCACTATTTTTACCTTTATTTCACCATTGTCTGGAGTAACCTTAAAAGCATTTGAAACTACATTAAAAATAATTTTTTCGAACATTTTAGGATCTATCCAATCTTTTAATGAGGCTTTATTTGACTCGAAATGCAACAGAATTCCACGACTGGATGCTTCTTCATCAAAATAACTGACAATTTCTTTTGTAAAACCAACAACTTCAATTAATTGTAATTGCAGGGTCATTTTATTAAACTGCAGTTGATTAAAATCCATTAGCTCATTGATTAATCTTGAAAGCCTGTCTGAACTTTTTTGAATAGTTTTTAATTTATTTAATACACTCTCAGATAATTCCTGGCTATTGTTCTTAATTATATCTCCTAATGGATTTAAAATTAAAGTAAGCGGAGTCCTGAACTCATGCGAAATATTGGTAAAGAATTGTAATTTTTTATTATTTAATTTTTCAATCTGTAAGGCTTTTTTCTGTTCAAATTCTATCATTTGTTTTTGTTTAAAACGATTTTGATAGTATTGATTGGCAAAGTGAACTGCTGCAAATAATAATAAGGAATAGAATAGATAAGCAAAAGAGGTTTTCCACCAGGGCGGTAAAATTTCAATTTTCAATTCTAATGGTCTTTGGCTCCAGGCTCCATTTTTTTCTGCTGCCTTAACCTTGAAAACATAGTTGCCTGGTGCTAAGTTCGTATAAGTTGCAGAGCGTTTACTGCCAACATAATTCCAGGAATCCTCAAAACCTTCTAAATAATAAGCAAATTCATTTCTGGCAGGAAAAGAATAGTTAACAGCAATAAAGTCAATTGTAAATACGGACTGATCATGTTTAAGGATTATTTTTTTTGTTTCAGATATTACTTTTATTAATGGGGAGTTTTTTTCTAATGGGCCTACTGATTTATTAAAAAGTTTGAGGTCAGTTAAGTAAATCGGAAGCTGTTTTTTACTTTTAACTAAATTAGTGGGGTTAAAATAATTTAGACCTTCGTAGCTTCCAAAATAAAGCAGTCCGCTTTCATCTTTTAGAACAGAATTATTATTAAAATCATTTCCCAACAGTCCATCATATGTAGAATAATTGACGGTAGTTTTATTTTTTAAATTAAGTCTTGTAATACCTTTCTTTCCGCTTAGCCAAACACATTCATCATTAGATTCTACAATCGATGAAATTGATTTTTCATAAAGACCGGGAAAATTTATATACCATTTTATGGAATTACTTTTTTTATTGTAGCTGAATAATCCGGCACCATCAGTACCAATCCAAATTTCTTTGTTTTTAGCCTCATATAAAGTGTTAATTGTATGTGTGCTTTTATGGTTTTTAAGCTTTTCAGACATTTTATTCCGAAAAGATGTTACTGAAAAAGAGACAAAATCATTTGTATTAACCCTGTATAAACCCGTTGTTGAACCGACCCAAACGGAATCATCAGAATCTACAATTATCTTTCGGATGTCTAAATTTATTAATCCATTCGTATAAAATGGTTCAGAGTTGCAATGGTGAAACTGGCCATCTGAAGGAGTATAATAATGCAAACCTTTTGCAAAAGTCCCTATCCAGATTACGCCTCTGGAATCCTGGGCAATGCTCATAATATTGTCTGAGATCAGATTAGGCGTATTTTTTGTGCTGTAATTAATAAAGTTTTTGCTTCCTTTCTTTAAAACAAAAATCCCCTCGTTCCAGCTGGATAACCAGATATTTTGCTTTTTATCAATAAATATATTTGTAATATTATCATTGGTTAGCCCGGAGTAAAAGCCATTGTCAGATTTGGTAATATGTTTAAAATTTTTAGTTTCAGTATTATAGACATCAACTCCTCCGCCTTCCATAGAAATCCATAATTGGCCTTCATTATCTTTGGCAATACCGGTAACACAATTGGTTTGTAATGATTGGGAATTACCCGGTAAACTTTCAATAATATTTACCTTGCTGTTTATTTTATCAAAAATACCTAAGCCCTTGTTGTAATAACCCAGCCAAATTCTTTTTTCCTTATCTAAAAATAAAGACCAGACAGAATTTGAACTTAAACTGCGAATATTGAATTTGCTGTTTACATATTTTTTTTGAACGGCTCCTTGGTCATTTACAATAATTAAACCATCATTTTCTGTTGCACAAAGAATTGTTTTAGGATCTGTTGCCAGTATTGACATAATTCTTTTTTTTGTAATAGGGTAGGAAACAGCCTGTTTAACTTTAGAATTTAGATCAATCTTAACCAAACCTTTATAACCATCACCAATCCATAAATTTTGGTTGCTATCAATAAACATAGATACAATATTTCCGGAGAAAGTTTGATTCTTATTACCAATGTTTACTTTCTTAACTTCATTTTTTATTGGATCGATTACTTTTAATCCAAGATTAGTGCCTAAATAAATAATCCCTTTTTTATCTTTTGCCAAGCAGTTGATAAGATAATTTGTTGCATGTGGGATATCGAGTTTAAGTTTAGTAATTTCTCTGGACTTGACATCTAATTTTAAGAGGCCACTATTAAACGTTCCTAAAAAAAGATTGCCCTGATTGTCTTCAATAATACTTTTAACAGAGATTACTGTTTCTTTATTTATTTTCTTTTGAATATCAATACTTTCAAAAGTATTTAAATTTCTATTATAAAGGCATAATCCTTCATCTGTCCCTGTCCACAACCGGTTGCGGGTATCTACATAAGTTACATAAATCAGATTGCTGTTGATAGAATTATTTACGTTGGAGTTTTGCTCATAAGCGACATAATTTACTCCATCGAATTTATATAAACCTGCACCATTTGTTCCAATCCACATAATACCAGATTGATCCTGTGCAATGGTATAAATGCCACTTTTTGAAGTCTCATTACTTACTAACCTAAATTGATAGCTCTCAAATGTATTTTGAGAAAACAAGTTATTTATTGTAAAGAGTAACAGGGCAATAAATCTAAAACATTTTTTTTGGGACATTATAAAATGATTTGTAAATTAAAATTAAATATATACTATTTAATTGAAAACCAATTATTTTTTAAAATTAATATGACATTAACTACATTTAAAGTATGAAAGCATTGTGAATTTTTGAATAATGAGCTTGTGTACTTCAAAAATAGCCGGATTTTCCAAATTTAATCATGCTAATTAATTCCTGTAGCCATGTGTTTTCGTTTCTCTTCTTTCCTTTAAATCTTTTTCAATCTGAATTTCCATTTCTTTATCTATCAGGTAACAGAACAACAGCACGGCACTTATAATAAATATAAAACCGGGATATATACTTACAGAAAGTTTAATTCCTTCAACTGTAGCGGGTACCTGGTTGACTTCTTCAGCGACATAACCATATTTGGATAAAAAAGCAGCCCCTAATGCACCACCAATACTTATTCCTATTTTTAATCCGAAAATCATAGCCGAAAAAACAGTAGCAGTCGCTCTCCGATTGTTTTTCCATTCGCTGTAATCCGCTACATCCGCAATCATGGCCCAAAGCAAAGGAATTGTAACTCCATAAATAAATCCATGTGCTAATTGGGTCAGAAAAACCAGTGCAATAGCTGTTCTGCTATAAAAATTAAAAAACAATAAACTTACAGCAGACAAAAAAATGAAAGTAATGTAAACATTTCTTTTGCCAAAAGAATCTGCGAGCGGCTTTGAAATCATAATTCCAAAGATCATAAATAAGATTCCCCCGGCATTAAAAAGGCTAAATGCAGAAGTAGGAACATCTTGCGGCCATTGAAAATCTACTAATCCCATTTCTGTCAATGAATTATTCAGTTTATCAATAAATGCAGTAAAACCAATATCATTCAAAAAAACGGTTTGTGCACCCGGATCTAAATAATATTTAAAGTAGAAAACATACATTCCGCCTTTTAAGGACAAAGTTATAAATACCAAAATTGTAACCAGCAACATAACCAGCCAGGGACCATTTTTAGACAAATCGATAAAATCCTGCTTAATTGAAGACTCCTGATTTTTTGCGGGTACGATTCTTTCTTTGGTAGTAAAAAAAGTAATAAGCAGACAAATTATTCCTATAGCAGCAAATAATATCATTGTGTTTTTAAAGCCAACTGCCTTATCACCATGTCCTAAAATTAAAACTAATGGCAACAGAAGCGATTGAATTATAAATTGGGCAATCATTACAGCCACAAAACGATAGGAGGAAAGGCTGTTTCTTTCTTTCATGTCACCAGTTAGAACACCACTTAAAGCAACGTAAGGCAAATTATTTGCGGCATAAATTAATACCAAAAAAAAGTAAGTCAGCAATGTGTAGATTATCTTGCCGTTTTCACTAAAATCAGGAGTTAAAAAAGAAAGAACTGAGGCAATTCCAAAAGGCAAAGCGGTCCATAATATCCAGGGTCTGAATTTTCCCCATCGGGTTTTAGTACGATCAGCAATAACACCCATAATAATATTAAAAAAAGCACCGATAAAACCACCAACAAAAATAATAACACTTGCCGTTCCTGCAGGAATTTTATAGACATCGGTGTAAAAAAAAGCCAAAAAGGTAAGCAAAGCCTGAAAGATCAGATTCGCTGCAAAATCACCTAAACCGTAACCTATTTTTTCCAGTACAGAAAGCTTTTGTGATGTGTTACTCATAAATAGACGGGTTATTTTTTTCTTCCATTAGTCATCGTGCTGATTTGAAATTATTTTAGAGCAAATTTTTTATCGGGCAATGAACGCTTTCTTCCATTCGATTTTATAAAATGCCAAACGTAAAAATAGCCTGAAAGTTGAAATAAGATTGTCACTTTTGAAGCGTTTAATAGCATATTTGAAGCATAATTTCGTTGCAGTAAATCTATTAAATATAAATTGCTATTTTAGCTTTTGATTAAAAAAACATGCTGATAATCAATATCATTATTCACACTTTTCATTTCATTTATATGCGCATTCTACCTCTTTTATTAATTATTTCCTGTTTTTTTATAAGCTGTAACAGAAAACAGAATAAAGAAGAAAACCACAAATATACCAATGATTTAATCAACGAAAGCAGTCCGTATCTTTTACAGCATGCACATAATCCTGTAGACTGGAAAGCATGGAACAAAGAAACTTTGGATAAGGCAAAGGCAGAAAATAAACTGATTATTATTTCTGTAGGCTATTCTGCTTGCCATTGGTGCCACGTTATGGAAGAAGAAAGTTTTGAAAACGAGGCGGTTGCCAAATTAATGAATGATAATTTTATCAGCATAAAAGTAGACAGGGAAGAGCGTCCGGATATTGACAAGATTTATATGAATGCAGTGCAATTAATGACCGGTAGAGGCGGATGGCCTTTAAACTGCATTGCACTTCCTGATGGTCGTCCAATTTTTGGAGGTACCTATTTTACCAAAGAAGAGTGGACAAAAGCCTTAACGGAACTTTCTAATTTGTATAAAAACAACCCCAAAAAGGCCAATGAATATGCAGATAAACTCATCAAAGGAGTTCAGGAATCACAATTAATTACAGTTAATAATGATGAAGCGAATTTTAAAAAATCAGACGTTTTTACTAGCGTAGAATTATGGCAAAAAGATTTAGATTATAAAGAAGGAGGTTTGGCAGGTGATACCAAATTTCCAATGCCAGCCTCATTGAGTTTTCTACTTCGTTACAGTATCCAGAATAAAGACAAAGCAATTCAAACGTATGTGGAGACCACACTTACAAAAATGGCTAATGGAGGAATTTACGATGCCATTGGCGGAGGTTTTGCGAGATATTCGACAGATGAAAAATGGCATGTGCCTCATTTTGAGAAAATGCTTTACGATAATGCGCAATTAGTGAGCTTGTATTCTGATGCTTATCTGGTTACCAAAAACGAATTGTATAAAAAAACGGTAGTGGAAACCCTGAATTTTGTTGAAAAAGAGTTGATGGCACCCAATGGTGCTTTTTATTCGTCTCTGGATGCGGACAGTAAAAACAAAGCAAATAAACTGGAAGAAGGGGCGTATTATATCTGGAAAAAAGAAGAATTACAAACGCTTTTAAAATCTGATTTTTCTCTTTTTCAAGAGTATTATAATAGTAATGAAAACGGTTTATGGGAAAATGGAAACTATATTTTATTTAAAGACCAATCGGATAAAGAGTTTGCCCTTAAAAATAGATTGACTTTGACTGAACTGGAGACCAAAGTAAAAAACTGGAAACAAGTACTCTTAAAGGAAAGGAATAAAAGGCCGCGACCTCATTTAGATAATAAAACCCTGACCTCCTGGAATGCCTTAATGATAAAAGGTTATGTGAGCGCTTATCGTGCATTCAAAAATCCGCATTACAAGGAAATCGCTATAAAAAATGCCAATTTTATTTTAAATAATCAGCTTAAAAAGGACGGAAGCTTAAATCACAGTTATAAAGATGGTAAAAGCACTATTACTGGTTTTTCAGAGGATTATGCTACTGTTATAGATGCATTTATTGCGGTGTATCAAATTACATTTGACGAAAAATGGCTAATCAAAGCCAAGCAGTTAACAGATTATACGATGACAAATTTTTGGGATAAAAAAACAGGTATGTTTTATTTTACATCGAAAACTTCAACAAATTTAATTGCCAGAAAAATGGAAATCGCAGACAATGTGATTCCGGGTTCCAATTCAATTCTCGCTCATAATTTATTTCTGTTAGGGCATTATTATTCTAATGAGACTTATTCTAAAACTGCTCAAAAAATGTTGAACAATGTAAAAGAAAAAGTATTACAATCACCAGCAGAATATTATAATTGGTTGGATTTAATGTTAAACTATACCCATAATTATTTTGAAGTTGCCATCTCTGGCAAAGTGGCGATTGATAAAACGATTCAGCTGCAAAGCTATTATTTGCCCAATATCCTTATTGCAGGAGCTACAAAAGACAGCAAGCTTCCTATTTTAGAAAATCGTTTTATAGACAATGAAACCTATATTTATGTTTGCGTTGATAAAGCTTGTAAAATGCCTGAAAAAGATGTTGTTATAGCGGTTAATAAGATAAAAAATAGTTTATAAGAATATAAAAAATTCGTCCCCAATGGCAATTTTCCATCAAAAAACCTTTTTTATTTAAACAAGCAACCTGTCTTTTTTAAATGATTTGGCTTATCACATAAACCCCTCTGTAAACAACCAGTTGTTTTTTTGCTGTTATTTTTTTATTTCCAAGAACTTTTGTTTTAAATATTCCTTGTTTACTGTATTTAAGAGCAATTTTAGCAATTCTTTTCTTTTTTAATAATTCTTCTAAAAATTTGAATCAACGGTTTTAAATTTGCAAACTCATGAGATGTAAAGAAGATGATTAATACATATAATCTATTTTTTATATTTAAAAATAAACAGAATGTTTTTAATTATAAATATTTATACATAATTAATAAAAAAAAATAATAAACAACCGATTGTGTATTAATTTAATTTTTTATATTTGTAATAAATACACTTATCTAATAAGTAAATTAAGATTTAGAATTGAAGTGTATAATTGTAATAAAAGGTAATAGCATAAGGGGTTGAATAATTTGCATATTTATTATTTTATAGCATCCAATCCAAGGGTATTTGTTTTTAGAAATGAAGTGCTATTAAAAGAGAACACTAAATAGAGGTTATGATTAAAATTAAGATATAATTGCTCTCAGGATTAAGATGATTTTGAGTGGAATATAAAAGTTAATAATTGGTTATATGTGTTATTTACATAATAGTTTATAGCTAATGTTAGTTAGTGTTAGTATTTTTAATTAAAGCCGGAAGTTTAAATCCCTTTCGGCTTTTTCATTACAGAATCATTTATTGGCTAAAGCTGCTTTTTTTGAGTCGGGAAGAATTAAATAAAATGAATTATTTAAAATTATGAAGTTAAAAATTATTTTAGCGTTTTTTGTTTTACTTAGCTTCTGCCATTCCTGGTCACAGCAAGTACAATTACAGTCACCTGATAAAAAAATTGAAACAACTTTACAATCTGATCATCAGGGCGAATGGTATTTGAAAATATACCATCAGGGAGATAAAAATAAATTGGAAATAATCCCGAAAGTAACTTTAGGCCTTTCCAGAAGTGATCAGGATTTTTCAAAAGAACTTCTTTTTAGAAAAATATCAAAACCGAAAATCATTAAGGAACACTATGAACTTCCTTTTGGCAAGAAATCTTTACGTGAAAATGTAGCCAATGAAATTATTGTTTCTTTTGAAAACCCAACTAAAGCGAAATTGAATTTTATTATAAGAGTTTATAATGATGGCGTTACATTTCGATATGAATTTCCGGAAAAGCAAGGCTCATATACTATTAATGATGAATTTACAGCTTATCAAATACCAAAAGAGAGTAAAAGATGGCTGGAGAAATGGAATGCTGCGAATGAAGGTTTGTATGATGTTTCGAGTAATGACAAGATAATTCAGCAGGAATGGTGTTATCCGGCACTATTTAATTCGCCTGATCAATCCTGCTGGTTTTTGCTGCACGAAGCTGATTTAGATCGTACTTACTGTGGTACAAAATTGAGTAATACAACTGATATCAATACCTATAAACTTACTTTTCCGGATCCTCAAGACGCCAGAGGAAAAGGGGAGTCAAAACCTCGTATTTCACTTCCATGGCAATCACCCTGGAGAGTAATTACTATTGGCAGTTTGTCTGATATTGTAGAAAGTACTTTAATTGAAGATGTAACAACACCAACTCGTTTTAAAACCACAGATTGGATAAAACCGGGAAAAGTATCGTGGAATTACTGGTCCAGCAATCATGGAACCAAAGACTATAAAACCGTATGTGAGTTTGCTGATTTAGCCGAAAAAATGAATTGGCCCTATACACTTCTGGACTGGGAATGGGATAGTATGGCGAATGGAGGCAATCGGGAAGATGCCTTAAAATACATCCATTCAAAAGGAATAAAACCATTGATGTGGTATAATTCAGGAGGAGACCATACGTGGGTGTCTTCAACACCAAAAGACAGAATGCTTACCCATAAAAACAGGGTTGAAGAATTTACAAAACTTAAAAAACTGGGCGTTGTGGGTGTTAAGGTTGATTTTTTCGAAAGTGAAAAACAAGATATGATCCAGTATTATCTGGATATTTTAGAAGATGCTGCCCAGTTTGAAATGATGGTTTATTTTCATGGCTGTATTGTACCACGGGGCTGGTCACGTACTTATCCCAATTTAATGACTTACGAAGCAGTTCGCGGAGCAGAGTGGTATAATAATGGGCCTGAATTTTCGACCACCGCACCAGAGCATAATACGATTTTACCTTTTACCAGAAACGTAGTCGGCGCAATGGATTATACACCTGTCACTTTTACGAATTCGCAATTTCCGCATCATACTTCTTACGGGCATGAGTTGGCGCTTTCAGTTCTTTTTGAATCTCCTTTGCAACATTTAGCCGACAGACCAGAAGGATATTATGAATTGCCTGAAGAAGCTAAAAACTTCCTGAAAGAAGTTCCCACAGCATGGGATGACACAAAATTAATTGACGGTTATCCGGGTCAGGAAGTTACGATGGCTCGCCGAAAAGGAAATGTCTGGTACGTAGGTGGAATTACTGCCTCTGAAAGCAAAGAAGCAATAAAAAAACTCAGCCTGTCATTTTTAAAAGAAGGAGTTAATTATCATGCCATTATAATTGCTGATGGGAAACACGATAAGGCTTTTGATTCAAAAGCAAAGGAGGTAAATAAAAATTCAATTATTGATATAAAATTACTTCGCAGAGGAGGTTTTGCGATTTCATTAACTCCAATGGATAAATAGCTGATAATTTAAATATATAAAAATGCAAAAGATTGTATACATTTTACTTTTAAGCTTTTTGTTTACTTCCATTAGTGCGCAAGAATATAAAAAGTATGCCTTAAGTAAAGATAAATTATCAATTGAATTATCTGAAGGCGTGCTAAATATCATTCCGCTTACCGAAAAATCGATCCGCATACAATATCAAATCGGAAATAAAAAAGAAGAACAAGAGTTTGTTTTCATAAATAAATTAGAAGTTCCAAATTTTAAATTAAAAGAATCTTTAGATAATTTAAAGCTTAGCACAAAAGGAATAACAGTTTCCTTTAATAAAAAAACAGGAGTTATTGAGTATAGCGATAAATCAGGAAAAGTATTTCTAACTGAAAAAGCAAATTCAAGAATATTAAAGCCTGCTACTATTATGGGAGAATCTTGTTTTATTGCTGAACAAGGATTTGAATCTCCTAATGATGAATATTTATTCGGATTAGGACAGTTTCAGGATGGTTTTTATAACCTAAAAAATACTACGCGAAAATTAATTCAGGTCAATACACAAATCGCCATTCCGTTTTTGGTGTCCAATAAAGGCTATGGTTTGTTATGGCATCAATACGGGCTGACCTATTTTAATCCAACAAATCAGGAGATTCCTTTAGCCAAGAATAATAAAAATGAAGGGGAAAAAAGGGAAGTTGAAGTGACAACAACTTCGGGTACCCAGAAAGTTTCACAACAACAATCCATTTACTCCGGAAATTTTTCGGTCGCCAAAGACGGAGAATATTCGATATTCCTGGATCTTGGAGAAATGGATAGCCGTCATTTAGTAGTGATTGATGGTAATGATGTAATCAATCAATCTAATTTATGGCTTCCGCCGGCAGTGGGTAAATTAATTCACTTAAAGGCAGGGGAGCATAGCGTAAAAGTAATTTGTAAATCAACTAATACACCTTCACTTAGCCTTAAACTTTCTGATAATGAAACTGTTTTTAAATCTCCAAATGCAAAATCATTGGATTATGTAGTTTTTGCAGGAGATACTACAGACGAAATTATAGCCAGTTACCGCAACCTTACCGGCAATGTACCGATGCTCCCAAAATGGGCATTTGGATTTTGGCAGTGTCGTGAGCGCTACACTTCCGGAGAGCATTTGGTTTCAACAGTAAAAGAATTTAGAAAACGTAATTTACCCGTGGATGTCATTGTACAGGACTGGCAGTATTGGGGGAAATATGGCTGGGGTGTGCCAAAGTTTGATGAAACGAATTATCCGGAACCAGAAAAATTTATAAAGGAAATTCACGATTTAAACGCTCATTTTTCTATTTCTGTCTGGGAAAATCTCAATAAGGAATCTGAAATCGGTAAGGAATATGTATCGAAAAACTTATTCATTCCTGATAGTCCCTGGATAGATATCTATAATCCCGAAACGCAGAAAACACACTGGAATGCGCTTGATAAAAATTTATTCACTCTTGGAGTAGATTCCTGGTGGATGGATGCGACTGAACCTGAAAATGATGCGTTAAGAGGCAAGCAGACTTATTTTGGATTAGGTGATTTTTACCGATTGACCTATCCATTATTTGTCAGCAAAGCTGTTTATGAAGGTCAAAGAAATACAAATCCCGAAAAGAGAGTCGCCATTCTTACCCGTTCTGCTTTTTTAGGACAGCAGCGTTATGGAACAATCAACTGGTCGGGAGATATAGGCTGGGATTGGGATGCCTATAAACGTCAAATAGTGGCGGGTTTAAATTATAATCTTACCGGAATGCCGTATTGGACAACTGATATAG
Organism: Flavobacterium piscis; assembly: GCF_031457575.1. Lineage (GTDB taxonomy): Bacteria > Bacteroidota > Bacteroidia > Flavobacteriales > Flavobacteriaceae > Flavobacterium > Flavobacterium piscis_A. Next base: position 63,625 of record NZ_JAVDWQ010000015.1, read on the forward strand.
GCGGTTTTTTTCGTCCCGGATCAGGACAATACAAAGACGAAAAGTACCATGAAATACTTACCCGTTGGTTTCAATGGGCTGTTTTTAATCCCATATTTCGTATGCATGGTTATCAAACAGAAACTGAGCCCTGGAAATATGGAGAAAAAGTGGAAAATAATATGCGATCCATGATGAATCTTAGATATCGACTGCTTCCTTATATCTATTCAGAAGCCTGGCAAATCACTAAGAATAATTCAACTTTAATGAGACCATTAATTATGGATTTCAATAATGACATAACTGCTGTAAGTAATGCTTACGAATATATGTTTGGCAAGGCATTATTAATAGCGCCTGTTACTGCTCCTGATGTTACTAATTGGGATGTTTACCTGCCAAAGCAAAATGCCTGGTTTGACTTCTGGACCGGCAAGCGATTTGAAGGAGGACAGACCATTTCAACTCCGTCACCATTAGATAAGATTCCGGTTTTTGTAAAAGAAGGTTCAATTGTACCGATAGGCAATGTAGTTCAGCATACAGATTCGAAACAGGACGAACTTGAACTTCGCATTTATACCGGTAAGGATGCAGTATTCACCCTTTATAACGACGAAGGTGATAATTACAATTATGAAAAAGGAAAACATACTGAGATTCGACTAGTCTGGAACGAGAAAAATCAAACCCTGACCTTCGAAAAACAAAAGGGAAGTTATAAGAATCAAACAGCGATATATACAATGAATATTGTGTGGATTTCCGGAAAACAAAACGATACCATTTCTCAAACAATAAAGTATGTAGGAAAGAAAGTGGTAGTAAAAAAGACAAATTAATGATATTGAATTTAAATGTAATATAATTAAAAAGAGCATTACCATATAACTATCAACCAAAAAAAAATACAATGAAAAACCACACCAAATTTTTATTTGCACTATTATGCTGTCTGTCCGTATTTAAAATTACAGCACAAAATCCTATTATAAAAAATATTTTCACTGCAGATCCGGCACCTATCGTACATAAAGGAACTTTGTATTTATACACAGGACATGATGTAGCCACCGAGCAGGATACCAACTATAAAATGGCCGATTGGCGTGTGTATTCGACCACAGATATGGCAACCTGGAAAGATCATGGATCGCCGCTTTCACCCAGTACTTTTTCCTGGGCCACCGGAGATGCTTATGCAGCGCAATGTATCGAGAGAGACGGAAAGTTTTACTGGTTTGTTTCTACGTTTCACAAAAAAGATGAAGTTAGCGGAGGCGGTGCCGCAATAGGCGTAGCAGTTTCTAACAGCCCGACTGGTCCTTTTAAAGATGCAATTGGTAAGGCCTTAATCATTAATGAAATGACTACCGACATGACCTATGCCTGGGATGATATTGACCCAACGGTTTTTGTAGATGATGATGGACAAGCCTATATGTTTTGGGGGAATGGAAGCTGTAAATGGGTAAAATTGAAAAAGAACATGATTGAGCTGGATAGCCCTATTACCACCTTTAAACCTAAAAATTTTATTGAAGGGCCGTGGGTATATAAACGAAAAGGAATTTATTATTTGGTATATGCCAGTGCAGGGACAAAACCCGAAATGATTGAATACTGTACCGCCAAAAATCCAACAGGACCATGGACGTATCAGGGTATTATTCAGGAAAATGTAGCTAACAGTTTTACGACACATCCCGGTATTATTGATTACAAAGGCAAATCATACTTTTTTTATCACAACGGAAGTCTGCCTACAGGCGGTAGTTACAGGCGTTCTGTTTGTGTAGACTATATGTATTATAATGAGGATGGAACCATTCAAAAAATAATACAAACTACTGAAGGTGTCAGCAAAATCAAGTAAGCGCTATTCTTTAATTTAATCTTTTATAACATGAAAAAAAGAATTAGGTTCATTTTCATCATCTTCTTTGTTTTGCTCATTCAGGCTGTTGCTTTGGCGCAAGCCCGAAATCCATTAATTTTTGCAGATGTGCCTGATATGGCAATCATCAGGGTTGGTGCAACTTATTACATGAGCAGTACTACTATGCACATGAGTCCTGGTCTGCCCATTATGAAATCCACAGATTTAGTCAACTGGAAGCTGATCAATTATGCCTATGATACTTTGGCTGATATGCCGGAACTAAATTTGACAGAAGGAAAAAGCACGTACGGAAGAGGTTCGTGGGCAAGTAGTTTACGGTTTCATAACGGAACGTATTATGTAACCACTTTTTCTGGAACAACCGGAGAAACTTATATTTTTAAAACTGCAGCTATAGAAAAAGGAAATTGGGAAAGAATCTCTTTTAAACCATCCTATCACGATCATTCGCTGTTTTTTGATGATGATGGCAAAGCGTATTTAATCTATGGAGCGGGTCAAATCAAATTGGTAGAACTAAAAGATGATTTAACAGGAATAAAACAAGATGTTCCGGAGAAAGTTATTATAGAAAACGCCAGCTTACCAGCCGGAAATAACATTATGTTAGGTTCAGAAGGTTCCCAGTTGTTTAAAATAAAAGGAAAATATTACCTCTTTAATATTTGCTGGCCTCAGGGCGGAATGCGAACTGTAATCATTCATAGAGCAGACAATATAAACGGTCCTTGGGAGGGAAAAGTAGCCTTGCAGGATTTAGGTGTTGCTCAGGGCGGACTTATCGATACGCCTGACGGACGCTGGTTCTCCTATCTTTTTCGCGATTTTGGAGCTGTTGGTCGTATTCCTTATCTCGTTCCTGTAAAATGGGAAGACGGCTGGCCCATATTGGGAGAAAAGGATAAGGTTCCGGAAACGTTAGACCTTCCAGCCAGTACAGGTTTGATTCCGAATTTGGTTGCTTCTGATGAATTCAATCGCAAAAAGGATCAGGAGGCATTGCCATTAGTTTGGCAATGGAACCATAATCCCGATAATACACTTTGGTCTTTAAAAAAAAGAAAAGGATTCCTGCGTCTTAAAACAGGAAGAGTTGATACCGATTTTCTTTCAGCAAGAAACACATTGACACAACGCACTATCGGTCCAACCAGCTCGGCTTCTGTTTCCTTGGATGTTTCTAAAATGAAAGAAGGTGATTTTGCCGGATTATCCGCTTTACAAAAAGAATACGGATTAGTAGGGGTGAAAGTGGAAGGCAATAAAAAGTCAATTGTAATGACGGCAACTGATAAAGATAAAGCAGTTGAATTACAGCAGGTTCCGTTAGATCAAAACCAGGTGTATTTCAAAATTGATTGTGATTTTACGAATAAAAAAGATGAAGCTACCTTCTTCTACAGCTTAGATGGAAAAGTGTGGAATCCGATAGGAGAAACTTTAAAAATGAAGTACACCCTTCCTCATTTTATGGGCTATCGTTTTGGTTTATTCAATTATGCTATAAAAAACACGGGTGGTTATGTCGATTTTGATTGGTTTAGAATTAAATAGTAAAAAGATAAATGATGATAAAAGATAAAAATATTACAAACGAATTTCTGATTAGAATTCGGATTTTGATATTGGCTTTCGGGTTGATATTACCCGTCTTAGCCATTAGTCAAAGCAAAAAGAAAACAGAAAAATCAGAATCGAAAAGGCCTCAATACCGCAATCTTTTTAAGGAAGCGGGTTACAGTCAGGCTGAAATAGACCAAAAATTAGCCAAAGCTTATTATGATGTTTTTGAAGGACCGAACAAAGTCTATTTTAAAGAGGGTGATTCTTTAGGATATGTTTCGGATGTCAAAAATAAAGATGCCCGTACCGAAGGAATGTCGTATGGCATGATGGTCGCGGTTCAGCTCAATAAAAAGGAAGTTTTTGACCGCATCTGGAGATGGTCTGTCAAATACATGCAACATCAGGACGGACCCAGAGAAGGTTATTTTGCATGGAGCGTTAATCCGGAAACCAAAAAACAAAATTCGGCTGGTTCTGCTTCAGACGGAGAATTATATTATATCACCAGTTTGCTTTTTGCTTCTAACAAATGGGGTAATGACACCGGAATACATTACTACAATGAAGCCAGAAGAATATTGGATGCGATGTGGAAAAAAGACGGTACGGGTAATATTCATAATATCATCAATACCGAACATAAACAAATATCCTTCGTGCCGGAAGGGGGCGGGTACAACTGGACAGACCCTTCTTATCATGTTCCGGCATTTTACGAAATATGGGCTTTATATGCCAAAGATGGCCACGAGGAGTTTTATAAAGAATGTGCCGAAGTTTCCCGTAATTTTCTGCACAAAGCCACTCATCCTGTAACAGGTTTAAATTCAGATTATACCGAATTTACCGGAGAACCCCATCCGACACCCTGGATGCCGGGCGGATTTCGTTACGATTCGTGGCGTGTGCCCATGAACATCGCAATGGATTATACCTGGTACGGAAAAGATAAAAAGTGGCAGGAAGAATATGCCCGTAAATTTCAAAATTTTCTGAGATCAAAAGGATTAGACACTTTTGACGATCAGTTTAATCTTGATGGTTCTAAACCGGACTTTATTCTGCAGGCCGGTCCGGTTAAAAAACTCAGACATTCCATTGGATTAGTAGGAACCTCGGCGACTGCCTCACTAGTCAATCCTGATAAAGAAAGTATGGACTTTGTTCACGCGCTGTGGAAGGCGAAGCTTGAACCGTATGAGGATGGTTATTTTGATCCGTATTACGATGGCTTAATGTATCTTTTTAGCTTAATGCATCTTAGCGGAAACTATCAAATTATAAATCCGGCAGTTAAATAAATTTTTGAACTTAAAAAATAAAAATATGAAACAATATATAGTTGTGCTCTTATGGGGCTTTATTTTATCAGGTTTTACCGGTTTTTCACAAACCAGTCAGGCTATTGCAGAAGATTTTAAACCTTCAACAGTCAACCAGCCGGGGCAGGAATACCCACAGGTGAATTCTCAGGGTTATGCCAGATTTCAAATTATGGCTCCAGAAGCAAAATCTGTTGTTGTAAGCCTTGGATTGGGTGGCGCAAAAGGAGGGACAACCCTTACAAAAGGGGATGATGGTTTATGGAGAGGTACTACCGCTGGTGTCATGGATGAAGGATTTCATTATTATCACGTAACAGTTGATGGAGGCGTTTTTAACGATCCGGGGGCACTTAATTTTTACGGCTCTACCCGTTGGGAAAGCGGAATAGAAATTCCGGCCCACGATCAGGATTTTTATGCCCTTAACAATGTTCCGCACGGAAATGTACAGCAGATTCTTTTTCCCTCAAAAAGTACCAACACTCCTCGAAGAGCTTATGTGTACACACCACCAGATTATGATAAAGAAAAAGCAAAGAAATATCCAGTTTTGTATTTACAGCATGGCTGGGGAGAAGACGAAACAGCCTGGAGCAATCAGGGACGTGTTAATTTAATCATGGATAATTTGATTGCAGAAGGTAAAATAAAACCATTCCTGATCGTAATGACATACGGAATGACCAATGAAATTAAATATGGCGGTCTGGCCAGTTTTAAAATAGAACCCTTTCAGACGGTTCTGACAGAAGAATTAATTCCGTATGTGGATTCAAATTTCCGTACGCTTGCCAATCAGTCTAATCGTGCGATGGCGGGTTTATCGATGGGAGGTATGGAAACAAAATCGATAACCCTTAACAAACCTGAAGTTTTCTCTCACTACGCACTTCTTAGTGGAGGAACTTATAAACCGGAAGACATAAAAGACAAATCAAAAGTCAAATTAATCTTTTTAAGCTGTGGAAGTAAAGAGCGTCCTGATGGTATTAAAGATGCTGTGTCAAATCTTACAACTGCCGGCTTTAACGCGGTTTCCTATATTTCAGAAAATACAGGACATGAGTTTCAAACCTGGCGTCGAAGTTTTAAAGAATTAGCACCGCTTTTATTTAAAAAATAGGTTTTTCAATATACTAATCCATTGATCTAAATAAGTAATAAAGAGTTGCTGATGAATTGAGCTGACCAGAAATAGCGAACAATTCATCAGCTTCAACCAGCTGTTTGGGTTGATAAATTAAAATCTAAATTATGTGTAAACTTAATAATATCTCCACTGTATGGAAACTGGTATTTCTATTTACTTGTTTTTTCAGCCTGTCAAATAATTCCTTTTCTCAGACTTTAGTTTTAAACGAAAAAGAATATTTCGAAACTCCGGGACTGAATGTCTGGGTTTTTAGCAATGAATACAACGGAATGTTTTTTGACGAAAAAACAGCCGGAATAGAATTTATTCATCATGGTGTGAGAACAGTAACTGGCGGTGCTGTCAGACTTCAGAATACACCGGAACAATGGGATTTAATTCCAAAAATGATTAATCGAAAAGTCAACAAAGCAAAGAATACAATCGAAGTTACACTGAGATATGAGGAATTTAATTTTGATTCTAAAATCATTGTGACACCAAAAGGAAAAGGTTTTGTTATCGATGTGGTTTTAGATAAACCGGTTCCGAAACAGTTGGAAGGAAGGGCCGGATTTAATATGGAGTTTATACCCACTTCTTATTTTGAAAGCAATTATTTAGTGGATGGAAAAGCGGGGACTTTCCCCAGATATCCTGCAAGCAACACTGAAATCAGACCTTCATCCGAGAAAATACCTCAGTTTGCCGGACATACTACATTCGACGATCGTGGAAGAAATGAATTTATAGCAACACTTCCTTTAGAATCGGGTAAGAGCTTAATCTTTGCGCCCGAAAATCCGGAGCGCACCGTAAAAATTCAGTCCGAAGATCAGGATGTAATGCTTTTTGATGGAAGAAACTTGGGTCAAAACGGCTGGTTTATAGCACGAAGTATGCTACCGATAAACAAAAAAGGCAAAGTAATGACCTGGTATGTAGAACCCAATGCAATACCAAATTGGAAAAGAGAACCTGTAATAGGATTTTCTCAGGTAGGTTACATGCCGGGCCAAAAGAAAGTAGCGGTAGTCGAACTTGACCAAAACGACAAAGCGTTAACTACGGCATCAATTTTCAAATATGAAGATGGAAAATTTACAGAGAAATTAAAAGCGAATGTGAAGGTTTGGGGAAATTATCTTAGATATAATTATGCTCAGATTGATTTTAGTGCTATTAAAGAAAAGGGGCTTTATTATATTCAATATGGCGACCAAAAAACAAATACGTTTCAGATAGAGGATGATATTTATTCGAAGATATGGCATCCTACTATGGACGTTTGGTTTCCGGTTCAGATGGATCATATGGAAGTAAATGAGGCCTATAGAGTCTGGCACGGAAGACCGTTTTTAGACGATTGCCTTCAGGCACCAATCAATCACGAACACTTTGATGGTTATAAACAAGGTCCCACGACAGACACCAAGTACAAGCCTTTAGAACGTATTCCGGGAATGTCAGTAGGAGGCTGGTTTGATGCCGGCGATTTTGACATACAGACTTTTTCACATGTTAGCGTTATCAATAGTTTTGTAGAATCGTGGGAAGCATTCAAAGTAAACAGGGATGAAACGTATATTGATCAAAAAACACAGTTTGTAGACATGCATCGTCCAGATGGTAAGCCCGACTTACTGCAGCAAATCGAGCACGGCGTATTGAACCTTGTGGCACAGGTCGAAAATATTGGTCATCCTGTCAGAGGAATAGTAGTTCCTAATCTGCACCAGTACCATCATTTGGGTGATGCTTCTACCGAAACAGATAATCTTCCTTATAATCCGTCTCTTAAACCTTTTGAGTCCAATGGAGTTTCCAGTGGTACGCGTGATGACAGATGGGCATTTACCAACCGAACTTCATTTCTTGATTTCAGAACAGCGGGAGCATTAGCATCTGCAAGTCGGGCTCTTAAAGGGTATAATGACGAGCTTGCTGCTAAATGTTTGTTTATTGCCATTAAGTTAACAAATGAAGCAACTGAAATAGAAAAAAAAGCAAAACCGGATAAAAGTCCAATGTCCAGATGGGGCAAAGGAAGCGATATGATTGCCATCCTGCAATTGTACTTAAGCACAAAAGACGAAAAATATAAAAAAGGTTTTGAAGATAAAATATGGAAGTTACTGGATGATAATTTAGATTTTAATATCAACTCAGCACTATTGGCCGTTTCTTCTATGGATGATAATTACAAACAAAAAGTACGTGGTTATGTCATTAAGTATAAAGAAAAAATGGAAAAAGAAAATGCCAAAAATCCATATGGTGTGCCGATTACACAAAGAGGCTGGGGAGGAAGTTCACAGGTTATTAATTGGGCAAGTACCAATTATTATATTCATAAAATTTATCCTGATATCATGGATAAAGAAAGTGTTTACCAGGGATTGAATTATATTTTAGGCTGCCATCCGTATTCTAATTTATCGTTTGTAAATGCGGTTGGAAACAGATCCAAAAAAGTCGCTTATGGAGGCAATCGCGCCGACTTTACCACAATTGCCGGCGGAGTAGTTCCAGGACTTATTTTTCTTAAACCGGATTATTTGGAGAATAAGGACGACTGGCCGTTTTTTTGGGGAGAAAACGAATGTATTATAGATGGTGGGGCATGGTATGTTTTTCTGGCGAATGCCGTGAATGATCTGGCTAAGGAAAAATAATAAAGAAAAAAAGCAAAATAGTTGAAGATCTTAATCCATCTGCAGTTAATCAGCCTGAACAGGAATATCCGCAAGTAAATTCTAAGGAGTAAGTGCGGGCAAGAATTTTGGGCGGTGAAGCATAAAAAACTTGCTGTTAAATGATAATATCACAATCCTTTGAGGTTTGGATTTCAGATAGCTTCGGGAACGAGAAACGCGTGAGCTTTCAGTTCAACAGTAGTGAGTAAGTGATTATTTCCATATACAAAGAAAACGGTTTATCTGTATGGTAAGCCGTTTTCGCATTATTCGACCACTTTTATGCGATTATTCTTTTTTGAGGTTTCCATTCCCCATTGGGCAATAGATTTGAGCAAAGGAATAAGCGTTGTGCCAAATTCTGTCAGCTCATATTCCACTTTTAACGGTGGTTTGCTTGTGTAAACGGTACGTGTAACCAAACCGTCTTCTTCCATTTCTTTTAACTGTAAGCTCAATGTTCGCTCTGTAATAACTTTACATTGTTTTCTTAATTCACTGTATCTTTTTTTTTCGATTAAATGAATAAGGATTACCGCTTTCCATTTACCACCTATGTACTTCATTGTGAGGCTTGTGCTGCAAGGATATTGCTTGTTGTCTATACTATACATCTGTTACTATCAATTTTGACCGTTATTGCAAAGATAAATCACTATACTTAGTTTTGCAACAGTAAAAAGTATAGTATAATTTTAAAAATAGAAAATATGAATTTTTTAGACCTTGCCAGACGCAGATACGCAACCAAGAAGTATGATCCAATTAAAAAGATTTCTGCAGAACAGATTGACGAACTGAAGGAAATAATCCGGTTAAGTCCGTCCTCTATCAACAGTCAGCCTTGGAAATTTACATTTGTTACGGACGAAGCTGTGAAAAGGGAATTAGCATCCCAATCCTATATCAACGAGAAGTCGATTAACGATGTTGGTCTTTTGGTTGTGTTCAGTGTAATGGAAGATATTGAACATTTTGAGAAACGCAATATTTCTATTCTTCCAGAGGAATGGAGAACAGCATTTTATGAACCAATGATAAAATCGAATGGCGATGCTGCGACAAAATCGTGGATGGAGCATCAGGTTTATCTTTCCTTGGGCTACTTTCTGAGTGCCTGCATTAGTATGGGGCTTGATGCTACGCCAATGGAGGGCATCAACCGTGAAGCTTATAAACAGATAATAGCACAAGATGGATATGCCCCGCTATTTGCAGTTACGGTAGGCTATGCCGATTTAAGTGATTGGATGCATCCAACTGTTTTTCCAAAATCCCGTTTCGAATTGGATGAGGTTGTGCAGTCCATTTAAAAAAATTATGAGGACGTTAAATTTTAGCTGTTAATTTTCTAATGACTAATTAGTATTCACTTTAAGAATAAGTGGCCAGCCGAATGACGGGCCACTTATTTTTTTGGACTGTTTTATACACATATTTGATTATCCCAATTCAGCCAACTTTTTTATCAGTTTTTTGGCGTGCTTTCGTGCATTGGCTTTAATTTCATCCTCATTATAACCTGCCGCTAATGAAGTCCCAAAAAAGTAAACCGGGTCAATGTAATTCATTTGGGTATGGTAAGCCGTCTGTTCCAGGTTCCTGCAAAATTCATACACACGAAAATGCTGAAAACCTAATGCCGTATAGCTGTTTTGTGATGAACCAACCGTAAAACTTGCTAAAAAATTCTTGCCTTTCAACTTGTCGCCTTTAGAACCATAGGCAAATTGGTATTCTAACACCACATCAAACCAATGCTTTAAAATGGCAGGCATACTGTACCAATAAAATGGATATTGGAAAACAATAGTCTTGTGCCGCAGCAGGGCTTCCTGTTCTGCTTTTACATCAATCTTGTAATCAGGATACAACTCGTGGATATTCCTTACCTCAATATCAGTAGTACTGTTCTTTAATTCTTCGATAATTGTCTTGTTCGCAAAAGATGTATCAAAGTTCGGGTGTGCTAATATTATCAATGACATACTATAATTATTTTAGTACCAAAACTATTTATAGTATATTGTATTTGCAATAACTATCAAAATAGATAGGTCTAAAAAAGTGTAAGATGAAAACAGAATGTATTGGCGACTCTGTAAAGCTGAAAGGGAAAATTTACCCTTGTACGGTAAGCCTTACGATGGATTTGGTGGGCGGAAAGTGGAAAGCAGTTATCCTTTACCATTTAAAGGACGGGCCAAAGAGATACAACGAGCTTCGCAAGGAAATGCCAGCCATTACAGAAATGACATTGAGCCTGCAATTAAAGCAACTGGAGAAAGACGGTCTGGTACTAAGAAAAGTATATGGTAAAAAACCGCCAGTTAAGGTTATTTATAGCTTAACCGATTTCGGAAAAACTCTTGCTCCTGTTTTAGAAGCTATTACTAAATGGGGTAATCAGGTTGTAGAGGAGAACGGCGAGTTTATAAAAGCTTTATAACAGCTATAAGCTGGGGCTTCGTACTGGATTAGCCGTAGAAAATTACAGGCGTAGTGCAATTGATGCAGAGAGGTTTTCGAGCTTTGAAGCATCTGTATTTATCTGTTTTATAGAACGTGTTGACAAATGGATTGCTTACGCTTTGATTGAGGTAAAAACTGTGTGGCTTTAATACTATTCGAGATACAACCTTCATAAATAATTGGCGGAATTTCGGATCAGCTTTATTGAAAATATTTTATTGCTTTTTCTTTATATTCTGGATTTTGTCTTACTGATATTGTTTTCATTAGTAGGCGTTGATTTTAGGTTGGAAACCTAAATTTAGAACAAAGAATTAATGATTAAGAACATTCTTGGTATAGGCATTCAACGAAACTCCTATATTTGAATTGTTAAAACAATAGGTAGTTAATAAATTAAATATAGATTTTTATCCAAATCTCTGTTAAACCATGAGAATTTATTTTAGCTTTTTCCTGATTTATATGCAGTTTTTTTGTTTTGGTCAGGATTCTTTTCAATCGTTGAAGAAGGATCTTGAGCAGAAAATAATATATTCTGATTTCAAAAAAGCCTTGGCCATCATAAATAAAAACAGAGAATTTTATGGTGACGCGGAAAAAAATGATTTGGATGTCATGAAAATTAAAATTCTAACTGAATTTGGTCTTTATGATGAAGCTTTTAAACTTTCACAAAATCTTATATCCAATTCTGAAATTACAGAGGAGCAAAAACTGAAAATTCATGTAGAAAGGGCACTTATTTATGAAATTAATAATGATAATAAAGCCTGTCTTCCTGAATTAGAAAAAGCCGAATCAATACTTTTTAAGCACCCTGAATTTAAATTTAAAAATTACACTAATTTTCTTATCCGAAAATCTTCCTATTACAGAGTGAATGGCTTTTCAAAAAAAGCATATTTCCTTGCAATTCAGGCAAAAAATTATGCTGATTCTGTAAATGATAAAGTTAATATGCCTGTTGTAGAACTTATCTTAGGACTTGGAAACAGAAAAATAAACTCAAAGACAGAATTACTGCATTACCATCGTGCGCTTTACCTATACAAGAAACTAAATCATTATGAAGCGGTTATTTCGATGTATTGCAATTTGAGCTATTTTTATTTATCCAGAAATGAATATAAAATGGCTAATGTTTATATAGATTCTGCTATTGCTATTTCCTCGAGATCAAATGTTTTGAACTATAAAGCTGATGTTTTTCAGACGAAAAGTGATATTTTGGAAAAACAAAACAAAGCAGATTCTGCATTGTATTATTATAAAATTGCTTCAGAATTATTCAAAAAATACAATGGAGAACAGCGTGATCTTAAAGTTAAGGAGCTTGAAACAGAATATAATTTTGAAAAAGAAAAATCTGAAAAACAATTGCTTAAAAAAGACATGAGAACGACAAGAATGCTGAATACAACTCTTTTTGTTTCGATTCTTATTCTATCTTTTTTCACATGGCAGATTAAGAAAAACAAGAGAAAAATTGAGATTCAAAAGCAAAAAATTTCTGAAAATAATAGTAGCCTAAAAGCCAATGTGGAAGAGAAACAATTTCTAGTCCAGGAGCTAAATCACCGTGTTAAAAATAATTTAGCAGTGATTTTAAGTTTGATTGATTTCCAAAAAGATCAGGCAAAAAATGAAAATTACAAAAACAGATTTGATGATCTCTACCAGCGCATTAAAACAATAGTAATCGCACATGAGTTTTATTCGTATAGTGTGAATTATAATGATAATGCCTTGATAGAAGCTCCGAATTATATAAATAAAATCATTGAATCGCATCAAAATAGTTCCATAAGAACATTCAAATATAGAAATGATATCGAATCCATTTATTTTAATGTTGATAAAGTGCTATCACTTGGATTACTTGTAAATGAATTGGTTACAAATTCTATAAAGCATGCCACATCAGAGAACGGGAAGCTTGTTTTGCATCTCGAACTTAGGAAAACGAATAAAGATGAAGTTGAATTAAATTATTCTGATAACGGAACGGTTTTTAATTTTGAAAAGAATAATGACTCTCTGGGTCTTTTGATTATTGAGGGAATGATTAAGCAATTAAAAGGAAACTGTAAAAGAGAAGATGCAAATTACAAAATAATATTTCCAAATGACTGAACATAAAACCAGAATATTAATTGTAGAAGACGAGGTTTTAATTGCACTCTCATTAAAAAAAATGTTGGATACAATTTTCGTTTCCGAAATTACTCATGACTATGAAGAAGCCAAAATTCTCCTTTCTCACAAATTGTTTGATCTTGTTCTGGTCGATATTTCCCTTTCCGGAAATAAAACGGGTCTTGATTTGGCAAACTTTATCAATACAAATATTTCTATCCCTTTTATTTTTACCACTGCTTTGACAGATCCGGGTACTCTGGAAAAAATAACGAATCTGAGGCCGTCTGCCTATCTCTCTAAGCCTGTTGAAAGTGTTAATCTGATTACTGCAATTAAGCTCGCTTTAGCTAATGACGACACGATTTTTAAAATTGAATTGGGAAAACAAATCTATTATTTTCAGTCGAAAGATTTTCTCTTTGCAGAGGCTGATCATGTTTATGTTGAAATACATTTGAAATCCGGTAAAAATCAGATTCTGAGAACGACGATGACCAATCTGGAAGAAGTTTTTCCTTTAAAACATTTCAAAAGAATTAACAGAAGTGTTGCTGTAAATCCTTATCATATTTCAAAAATTGTAAACGATAAATTATTTATTGAAGATCGGATTTTTAAAATCTCTAAAAAATTTTAATGGTGCTTTAGAACAAGAAAATAGTGTTTCAGAACATTTTTTGAAAGATTAGATTAGAAGTTATTAGTTTTAAACCTACAAATAAAACTAAAAATAAAGCTATGAATGATTTTACAAAAAAATGGATGAGTTACCTGGATGACAGCAAAAAACTTACAGAACTTACCATTCCGGGAACGCATGACAGTGGGACTTATCTTTCCGACTTTACTGGTCTTGCCAAATGTCAGGAAAAAAGTATTGAAGATCAACTTAATCAAGGTATTCGATTTTTGGACATTAGACTAAAACCAGGAATAGATGATGATAATGCTCTTTACATCGCACATGGATTGGCAGAATCAAGGTTTAGTTTTGCGGGTGACCTAATGCCAATTATTCAAAAATTTTTAAAAGAAAATCCTTCTGAAACGATTATCATGTCCATAAAAGATGATTCTACAATATATACAGATAAGGATCATAAAGAATATTTTTATAATGCTGTTTGGTCTACTATACAAGAGTATCATTTTCACACAAGTAATCAAATTCCTTCTTTAGATCAGGTAAGAGGAAAAGTAGTACTATTTAGACGTTTTTGGGCTCCTAAAAATTTAGGTTTTCCAGTTGGATTTAATTTATATGGCGGCGACGAGGACGACATATGGCCAAAAGATGAAATGAATGGTTTTGAAATTGATGGTGTAAATTTTTATGTTCAGGATAAATTTGATAATTGGAAAGGAAGAGAAAATATAGAAAATAAATTTAAAGAAGCCGTAAAGCCAACATTGGAAAAGGCATCTTCATCTTTACCTAATACTCTTTTTATAAATTTCACAAGTGGAACAAGCGGTAACTTATTCTATGAGGATCCAAAAGATATTGCAGAAATTGTAAATCCATTGTTTTTTGAATATTTGTTCTGCAAACAAAAAACACGTTATGGCATCATCCCAATGGATTTTCCTGAAACTCCATTAATCAATCGTCTTTTTTCTTGCAATCCTTTCCATTTTACTTCCATGGAGTCCATAAAATCAGGTAATGTTTATGAAATTAGATCAAGATTAGATTTTAACAAATGTCTGGATGTGAAAGGAAGTGTTCAAACAGATGGAACACAGGTTATTATTTATACATCAAATAATCAATTAAATCAACGTTGGAAATTAGCAGATGCAGGTGATGGATATTTCTACATCCATACCCTAATACAAGATGCAACTAACTCCGTTCTGGATGTAAAAGGAAATATACAGGCTAACGGAACAGATATTATCATACAAAAACAAAACAATGGAAATAATCAAAAATGGAAAATAACTAAACTGGAAAATGGCTATTTCATTTTAGAACCTAAAAATGCACCTAATTCTTTGCTTGACTTATTTGAAGCAAAAACAGAAGACGGTTCCTCGGTAAAAATTTTTGCAAAATCTAATGATGATTGGGCAGAACAATGGGCTTTAATACCAATTAAATAAATGAATATCATGAAAAAAAATACTTATTTACTAGTCGTATTTTTCATTTTTTATTTTATGAAAACACATGCCCAGCCTTACTATGACCTTCCTCATGCCTCTTCGCCTGTAACTTATTCAGTTGGTGGTGTAAATGTTGGATTTAATTACAATCCTAATGGTGGTCAAGTCTATATTGATAATAGCTGTTCGAGTGTTTTGGGTTACAATTGTACTAATGGTGGTTTTTTTGCTTTTGGCTTTAATGTTCCTATTGCGGGAGTAAGAATAAGAGGAATACGCCAGACATTTAATAATAATACCAATATATCCATAAAAATAAATGGAACATTACATACTTTGAATTCGTCAAATATTTCATCCTTTAGTGCTTGTGGTTATAACACACAAGGTTCGTTATCAAACGGGGCTTTAGTTGGTGGCAATGGCATGATTACGATTACACAACCGGGAATTACATCTCTTGAGGTACAAAATAATGGTGGTGATTATTGGATATTTGTCGTAGAAATTCTACCTCTCCTTACAACAGCTAATAATCCATGTACAGGAAATACTCTAAACCTGACCTCAGATTTTGCAGGATTAACCAGCGGTGTTACCTATAACTGGACAGGTCCTAATGGTTTTACTTCATCACTTAAAAATCCCATTGTAAGTAATGCCTCAGCAGATAATTCAGGTATTTACACCGTAACAGCAAGTAATGGAACTGTAACAGCTTCACAAACTCAAAATGCTTATGTAAATCCAATACCTACAGTTAATGATGTAAATAACCATACGCTTTGTAATGGCTCTTCAGTAAATGCAATTAATTTTAGCAGTTCAGTTACTACAGGAACAATATGCGGAGATGTTAACGAAGGAGACACCTTAAACCTTATTGCTCCTCCAGGTTCTGTGTTCACTAGTGTACCGTTTGCCAGTTATGGAAATGCAATGGGTAGTTGTGGCAATTTTGTTTTAGGCTCTTGCAATTCATCTAATAGTGTTAGCGTAGTATCTGCTGTTGCTTTGGGACAAAATTCTTTTAATATTCAGGCTTCTAATGACAATTTTGGAGACCCTTGTAATGGCACTTCAAAAAAATTAAAAGTACAGCTAAATTACAACACTCCGGTTACTTACTCCTGGACTAATAACAATACAACAATTGGGCTTGCTGCTTCTGGTACTGGTAATATACCATCTTTTGTGGCCACTAATTCCACCAATTTACCTGTTACGGCTACTATAACGGTTACGCCTAAATATACAAATGGAGGCAGTTCTTGTTCAGGAACACCAAAAATATTTACCATTACTGTAAATCCTTCACCAAAAATTACGGTTCAACCAATATCAAAAATAATTTGTAATGGAGACAATACCATTTTCAGTGCCATTGCAAGCAATGCATCAGGTTATCAATGGCAGGTAAACTCAGGCTCAGGTTTTATCAATGTACCAGATGTTGCACCGTACTCAGGTGCAACGACAGCAAGCCTGAATATTAACGGAGCCACAACATTAATAAACAATTATAAATATCGGTTAGTAGCCTC
This sequence comes from Flavobacterium piscis, assembly GCF_031457575.1. Lineage (GTDB taxonomy): Bacteria > Bacteroidota > Bacteroidia > Flavobacteriales > Flavobacteriaceae > Flavobacterium > Flavobacterium piscis_A. Next base: position 80,496 of record NZ_JAVDWQ010000015.1, read on the forward strand.
AGGGTCCTGTGGTCCTACAGCGATTTCGAATATTGCAACATTAACAGTTCCAACAATTAGCGGTACTTCGATTGTGAATGATGTTAGTTGTAATGGGGATTCTAACGGAAGCATAAATTTTATACCATCCGGAGGAACTCCTCCATATACATTTAACTGGGATGGAGGCATTAACACAGAGGACAGGACAGGACTTGCTCCGGGAACTTATAATGTAACCATAACTGATTCTAATGGTTGTACCGGAACAGTTTCCGCAATTATTACACAGCCAAGTGTAGTTGATTCTCCAACAGGAGATCCCATTCAGAGTTTTAATGCTGGAGATGATTTAAGCGTACTAGCTGTTACAGGTCAAAATATCAAATGGTATGCTACGGCAGAAAATGCTGTCAATCATATTGATGAGTTGCCACTAAATACTTTAATTATAAATGATACAACATATTATGTTACCCAAACCCTTGGCAGTTGTGAGTCTCCAATTCCATTGGGTATTAAGGCTTATAATCCTATGTTGTCTCTTAATGATCCTATAAAACCGGATGTAATATTGACATTATATCCAAATCCGGTGAAAGATTTTCTGCATTTAAAATGTGAAACTGAACTTGATAAAATTATTGTTTTTGATTTGAACGGAAGAAAATTGCTGGAAAAAAAATTGAATGGTGATGATAAAATCAATGTTCAATCTTTGGTGAAAGGATTATATTTAATTCAAATTTTTACACAAAATGAAATAAAAACAAAAAAACATAAGTTTATTAAAGATTAGATAAGTAAATGCTAATTTGATTCTCCAAAAGTTTCAATGATAGGTTCAGGTCTAAGTACTAACACATGCAACAGAGTTTATAAAGTACACGATGATAAAAAGAGCCATGTAAATAATTATATTCAAAGGTGGCTTTTTAATATAATTATTATTAACACTTTAAATAGTTTGTTGGCATACTGTACCCCTCTGTCCGAGTGAAATATTAATCCATCCCTTACTTTACGGTTATTTGCAGCCATTTTCCATGCCGGCAGAGTAGTCGTCTTTGTAGAAAGCCCTGAACTCAAATTATTTTACGGTCATATAGGTCCATAATAACAGTGAGATATAAAAAACTTTTTTATACTGGAATTCATTTTCTTTGGTGAGGCAATTACGGGCACTTTCGTATCGTATTCTCTCTTGTGCCTGAGTTGTTCATAGCAAAAAAAGAATTAAAATTCATACTATATTAAATCTACTTTTACCAGTTTTTTTAGATTTAAAAAAATACCCCAAAAAGTTTGAAAGACTTTTTGGGGTAAAAATAAGCATGATAAATTATATATTAAAGCTGTTTATAATCACTATGCCAAACAGCCTCTTCGGGACCATCTCCTTTGTGTCCATCTAATTGAATTACAAAACTTTTAGCTGGAAAATACGGCGTGATATGGATATCTAATAAGATTCTGTCCTTTTGGGTTTTATCCTGTTCAATTTTCATCACTGTAAATTTTTCAATAAGATTAGTTGGTCCTTTAATTCCATCTAAAAACTTAATGATTTGGCTTCTTAAATCTGCTTCTGTTCTTGTTGTCCAGTTTTCAAAGGCTCTTCTGTTTAAAAAGTCGAAAAGTACTTTTGTAATGTGATCAAATACTCTTACTACAGAATAAGTTTGTAAACCTAAGTTGTCTCCGTTAAATAACGTTTTAGCAGAGAAAGCCATGATTTTACTATATTCATTTACCATTGGTACAAGACCCATTTTTTCAAGTTCTGAAATTTCGCTCTTTTTCAAATCAAAACGAACGCTTTCAACTTCGTTCAGGCCTCCAAATTTTTTACCCGCAACAACTTGAGACATTAATGTTTTGTAAATTTTACCAGCTAAAGAAGTTGATGGTGGTACGTATAAATTGTCTTCTTCACCAACTTCATCATATTTACTTCTTCCCAGTAAATAGTTACAAGTCATGATTGTATTAGATTTAAATACATCACCACCTGTATGATTTGCATTAAAGAAAATATCTATAACATCATCTGGTGTTTCAAGATCTTGAAAATCAGTCAGTAATACAGTTTTGTTTTCGTGTGCTATTTTAGACCATTTGTCTAAAACAGCATTAGATCCTAAATAACCGGGAACTGAAAGTATAGAGTAGTTTTTTCTCAAATCTAATCTGTCAAAATTTTGTTTTAGTTCATTTGAAACATAATCAATAAACAAAGTATTATCTAAATCTTTTAATTGAGATATGTCAGCATTTACTATAGTTACATTTTTAATTTTGTCACTCTCAGCATTTTTATAAAATAAAGCAACACTTCTATATGATGTTTCTAACTCTCTTGAAATATTCAAGGCATATTTCAAGTTTCTGTTTAAAGTTGAATCTGCAGATGTAGCTTTTGTATTTGCTACTTCAATCATTGATTCTACAGAATCATTGCCTTTAAGTAAATCCAACCACAACTCAAGTCTATTGGTAAGAGTTGTTCTTTCATTTTCCCATTGCGCATCATTAAGAAAAATATTTTTTCTGGCTTTTCTGGTAGGGTTTAGGTTTGACAATCCGTCAATTACATTTTCTAAAAAGGCAAAACCGCCATATTCATTTAATAAATTTATTTTGCTACCTTGTTCTTGTAGCAATTGTTCGGTTGAAGAACCAGGACTTTTTTGTTCTTTAGTTTGAGTTGCCATATTTATAGTTTATTGTTGTTAATTTCATTCTTAGCGTTTTCAAGTAATTCAATTATAGCCTCTTTAACAGCAGGGTCCTGAATGGCTTTAATCAATCCTCTATTACTGGAAAGTTGGCGTACAATTTTATAAGCCTGTTCTTTTTCGGTGTTTAATTTATTCAAAAAAGGGCTATTTTCTTTAATTGATTTTGCTCCAAAATCTCCTAAGTTTTGAAATACCATAGATTCATTCAAATCTGAACCTTCTTCAGTAGTAAACTCAAAATCTACACTTGGTTTGTACTTTTCAAACACTGCTTCTACTGTCTGCAAATCATACACAGCTTCGGGTCCTACCGGTTGCTCATTTGTAAGTTTTTGAATTAGTAATGTTCTGTTTGAAGGAATTTCTAAAATTGACTCACTGGCATCAACCTTCACTTCATTGCCACCAATACCATAATTGAACATGCTCATAATTTTATAAGATTTTTAGTTAATTTTGTAAAACTAGTAAAAAAAAAGTTATAAATAATATTGATTTGTAAGTATTTTATTTGGATTTTTGTCGTACTATGTTAAAAAACTTTAATGGACGTAATTTTTGTTTAAAAACAATGCATTATTTTTTATGATGAAATATCTGAAATACCCCGTAAATTTTAAATCTTTGCTAAGAGGTTCGCAGGAGAATTTTTGTAAGATTGACGAGTCGATTGCATATAATATTATGATGATAATTACAACTTCTTTTGGGGAGATTCCAGAGACACCAAGCTATGGGACGATTATTTGGGATTTAGAATTTAATCAACATATTAAAAAAAGAGATTGGGAAGACTTGGTCAGAAAATCATTATATGATTCAATTAGTGCTTTCGAAAAAAGATTAATTCTAAGCGAAGTTTCTATTTCTTTAGATGAGATTAATGATAAAGAATTAGGTTCAAGTATTAGAAGAAAAGCCAATATAGTCGTAAAAGGTTCTATCATAGAAAGTTTAATCCCATTTAATTTTCACACAAAGTTGAATATAAGCCCAATTTCGCAATAAAATAAAATATGAAGGACGTTAAGTTTATCGAAATAAAGAACAGGATACAAAAAAAATGCTTGGAAATTTGGGGAATTGAAGATATCGATATGGCAGACCCTCTCGTGATGATGTTATTAGATGTTTTTGTTCATGAACTTTATTATTTGTATCAGGAAGGAGTAGAATCTGATAATAAAATTATTGAGCGTATTACTCAGGAGATTGTACCAAGTCAATGGAATTTGCCAATGCCAGCTCATACTTTGGCAAGTACAACTGCTATTAAAGGTATTGTTATGTTGAATAATGATACTGAATTTGTGGTAAAATCAGGAATGGCCACTAATGTTGATTATGATATTTATTTTACGCCTTTTACCAATGAAAGTATTGTAGAAGGAGAGATTAGTTTTCAAATGTATGACTCATTTTTGATAGATTCTTCAAAAAATGTGAGGCTTTTACCTGCGCAGCATAAGGTTTCAGATCATCGTATTTGGGTTGGATTAGATGTTTCGAAAGAAAATCTGGAAAAACTTAATGCATTGAAATTTACTTTTATAACCGAAAATTCATCATTAGATACTTTTTTGCAATTTATAACAGTAAAGGATTCTTTAGGAAATAATATCGAAATAGAAAATGAAACTTTTGATGAAGTTCAGGATAATAAGCATTATTCCGAAAATATAAAATCATTCTATAAAAATTCTATTTACAAATTAAAGCTGGACTTAGAAAATTTGGTATACGAATCGATATTAGACAGATTTGAAATAGAGAAAGAAGAGTTAAAATCCAGTAAAAAAGACACTGGATTGATTTGGTTAGAATTTGTATTTCCTGAAATTTTTACTAAAGCCGAGTTCGATAAAATTCAAATAAAAATAAACACATTTCCAATTGTAAATAGAAAGTTAAACAACAGAGTGCATAATGCTCAGATTGAAGGTCGTCTTTTCCCGATGAAAGCAGAGAGAAATACTTATTTTCTCGATGTGATGAAAATTTTTAATGAAAAAAATATTGAATTTACAAATGGTATTAAGCGAGCCAACTCTCTTACCTCGAATACATTTACTGTTTTTTATGGCGGTTTAGAAAATTATGATTCACGAAGCGCTAAATTTTTTCTTAAAAAATTAGCTAGGGTATTAAGAGAGGATATTAGTTCTTTTTCGAATATAAATGCCGATTATATAGATGCTACAATGACGAGAATCAATGAAGAAATTAATTCGATTGAAAGCAAAATTAATAGCAGTTATAGCCAGGTTAATGAAGAGGAAGTATATGCTTTAATTCATGAAACTGAGAAATCTAAAATTCTTTATTACTCGTATTGGACCTCGAATGGGCAGGTGGCTAATAATTTGAAAAAAGGGACTGTTTTAAAGCAAACTTCTCTATCCGAATTGGCCCAGGATTCTACCGTTTTTGAGACAAGCTCAGTTGGAGGAATTTACAGGAATAATAAAGTCGAAAAACTAATCAATCTACGCTACGGTTTTTTATCAAAAGAGCGCTTAGTTACAAAACAAGATATAAAATCAGCGGTACATTATCATTTAAGAAGCATTACCAAAGAGGTTTTAATTACAGATGGAGTAGGGATAAGCAGTAACAGAAAACAAGGAGTATTCAGAACCATTGATGTAGAAGTCGTTTTACAGGAAAATTATGCTTTGCAGATAGAAAATAAGAAAAAAATAGAGATGTTTTTAAAAGAAACCTTAGAAAAACAATCGGTTATGAACATTCCATTTCAAATTACAATTAACTAAACTTATGAACGAATTAGATTATAGCCCAAGCTTATTATCTGCAATTAAATCTGCTAAATCATTAGCTATTCATGATGGTCACAGTACATATGGAGTGGCTCATTTAGCATATGCATTATTATTTGAACCAACAGGACTGGTAGAAGTATTAAGATCACTATCTAAAGATATAGAGTATATAAAAGAATGGTTTGATGTGAGAAAAGAAGTGTATACTTCTTCTCAAACCAATGACAATAGCGTGACAAGTGATACAGAAGTTGAGAATGTTTTTACAGAATCAAATTTCAATAAAATTAGATTAGGAGCTGATTCTATCGATGCCTTTTGTGTTTTTATAGCGATTATTAAACCGGGGTTGATTTATAGTGATAAACAAATTGATGGCTTAAACTTAAGCGATAAGGAACTTTTGAAACACTTTGGACTTAGAAATAATCAAAAGAGTTTTAGTCTGGCGGACAATGCTGACGAGCAGGAAACGATTGATATCAGCTATTGTGATACTTTATATAAAAAAAATATTATTGAAGAGGGAAGTAGTATCATCGGCAGAAATAGAGAAGTTCGATTGATACTTGAAAATATCGAACGATATGAAAACCATGGTATTTTATTAATTGGAGAATCTGGTATTGGAAAAACAAGTATTATCAAGAACCTTATTCATAATTTACACGAAACAGATCCTAATTTCTTTGAAGAAACACTTGTTTTATCTTTAAATGTTTCTAAACTCGTTGCAAATTGCAGTAATGAAAATGAGATTTCGAAAAAGCTTATTGAAATTTTTGAAAAATTATCCAAAAACGGAAAAAGTATACTTTTTATTGATGATATACAGGTGTTGTTAAACTCATCAAACTCTAAATCAAATGCTGTAATCAATATCATTAATACGCAATTAACCCAGGGCAATATTAATATTATTGCCTCAATTGATGCTGATTCTTATAGAAAATCAATTGAAGGAACTACTATAAACGGAAAATTCGAGAACATTTTTATCGAAGAGCTGGATTATTCTTTATTGATTGAATGTTTGAATATTTATAAAAATAAATTAGAAAAACATTATAAAATAGCCATTAACGAAGAGGTGATACAGGAAGCAATTCATTTGTCTAAACGATTTTATAAAGAAAAAAAACTGCCTTACGGAGCAATTGATTTATTAGACAGAACGGCCTCATCAGTAATTGTTTCTAACGCAAATTCATTAGTGGAAATTGTAAAAATAAAAGAACAGATAAGAGAATCTGATCCGGCTGATGAATCAAAAATGAGTTTGCTTGAAAAAGAAATATACAATCGAATAAGTTGTGTTGTAACCAGTAAAATTGATGTTACGGAAAATTCGAAAAGACAAAAAAATGAATCGGTTACTTTTGAAGATATCGAGAAATTAGCATCGAACATTGAAACTATTGCAAAAGAAAAAATTACAGTTGTAACAAAATCTGAGATTCTGGCAGTTGTTTCTAATGCGACCGGGATACCGTTGGGAAAAATAAGCGCGGGAGAAAAAGAGAAGCTTTTAACAATCGAAGACAAACTGCAGGAAAGGGTAAAAGGACAAGCACATGCTATAAAAACGCTATCCGAAGCTATTATCGAATCCCGAAGTGGTTTGAGCAATCCTAAACAACCTATTGGATCATTCTTTTTTTTAGGACCAACAGGAACTGGAAAGACAGAATTAACAAAAACGCTGGCTGAATTGTTGTTTGATGATGAAAATGCGATGATTCGGTTTGACATGTCAGAATTTAAAGAAGAACATTCAGCAGCTTTATTATATGGTGCTCCTCCGGGATACGTAGGGTATGAAGAAGGAGGGATGCTAGTTAATAAAATTAGGCAAAAACCGTATTCAGTTGTGCTTTTTGACGAAATCGAAAAGGCACACAGCTCTGTTTATGATGTGTTTCTGCAAATTATGGATGAAGGAAAAATTCATGATAAATTAGGACGTGAAGGTGATTTCTCTAATGCGATTATCATTTTTACTTCAAATATAGGAAGTCAATGGATTCAGGAGCAAATAGAAAGCGGTCATTTACCTACTTCTAATCAATTAATTGAGATTATGAGCCAGCATTTCAGGCCTGAATTTTTAGGTCGTTTGACTGAGGTTGTTCCGTTTGCACCTATAAACATAGAAATTGCCAAAGCTATTTTTAAATTACATTTAAATCGATTACAAGAGCAATTAATAAGCATCAAAAATATTTCATTTGATATATCAGATGGTGCTTTAGAATATCTGACAAATAAAGGATTTTCTAAAAAATATGGGGCCAGACCTATTGCAGGAATCGTAAGAACATATCTAAAGAAAACAATTTCAAAATTAATTATATCAGAAGCCATTCTTGAGAACGAAGCTATTGTTTTAGATATAAAAGAAGACGAGTTTATTTGGGAAAAAAGGTAAGTTATGGAGCAAGATATTTCAGTTTTAAAGCAACAGCTTAATTTTAATTTAAGGGGTGAAATTCTTTTTTATGAATTGCAGAATATTCTAAAAGATGATACCGAAGTCTTTGTCAGGCACAAAGGTCTTTCAAAAAGAAACAATTCCAGAGATGCAATTGATATCTCGTCGATGTTGTATCAGGAAGATTCGAGATTTACTAAGGAAGCACTTGTTTTGCATTTAGCGAAAAACAGTATTTATCATAATTTACCTGAATTACTTTTTCATCCCCTGTCCGTAAGTAATTCTACAATGTCTAACAAAGAGATTGTAGAAGCTGTAAAAGAAAATAAAGAAACAGAGAATAATGCTTTGGATTTCTTTATGCCTTTTGACAATGAGATTTTTTTGGCAAATGCTAATTATGCCATCAGAAGCCTTCACTTGTTTCAGGATAAAATTGATTTGTTTCTCAATGTAGTAGATGAATTAGTGGGTATTGAATTTGATTTATCCAAAACGCAAAAAAAAAATCTCTTCATTTATTTATGTGAGGCCGAAAAGCTAAAAGAAAATCTTCCGGAACTGGAAAAAGGTTTAGAAATGTTACTGGGCAATGAAGTAAAACTAAAATATAAAAAACATGTATTTACAACATCTCCTTTTTTAAAATTAAGCCAGGGCATTTTAGGGTTTGATTTAGGACTTAGCGGAGCTGTAGAAAGTGAGATAGATGATGTAGAGGTAACCTTATATTTTGAAGGAAATATCGATTATCCCATTTTAGAACACAAGATGGAGCTTACGAGAAAAGTATTAGAGTATTTTCTAATTAGTAATCGAAAAGTTGATATCGTGTTTTTTAACAACTATCAATTAGGGATAAAACTAAACGAAAACTATTTAGGCATAAATACCATTTTATAATTTTTTAACCATAATAAAAGAGATAACATTCAGCTATGAATACAATACTACCCTTTTTTTTAAAATACCTGTTAGCACCGTTTTTGATACTTATTATTACACTTGTCATGAGTCAGTTATCGAGTATAAAAATCAAAACAAAAGCGGCCATAATATTTATTTTATGTTTTTCGCTAATAGCAGCTTTGCCTTGTTTATTTGCTTTTTTTAACAATGAGTTTATTTGGTTTGGTTTATTGTTTTCAATCTTATACTACTTAGTGCTCGGAGTTATGTTGTTATTTTTTATGGATGCTGCTTTATTTCAAAAGATAGAAATACAAAATAGTGCTCCTGCAAAAATATTTCTTTTTTTAATTGTGGCAATTCTCTCTTCCTGGATTTACTATCTGTCGTTTAATTATATCGCTATATCCAGTTATGCACATATCAGTATGCTTAATATCCTATGGTTATTTGCACCAATCTTTTTCCAGGAATCAAAGAAAAAATATTTACAGATTCCTGAGTCATTTTATGAATATTGGAGGGTTGGAAAAGAACGTAAGGACATTGAGTATTGGGACAATATTGATAAATTTCGTTTAATGCAGGTATCTATACATATAAAGAAAAAAAATAATTCTGAATTCTTTTCAAAATTTGATGTAAAAATTGCCCAAGATGTCAATTTGGGTAATTGGTTTGATAAGTTTATTGAAGATCAAAACTATAGATTTCCAAATGATGCCATTGAATCCAGTGCTGAGCAAGAAGATAAGGGTTGGACTTTTTATACTGCAAAATATTTTAGTTTTCCCTTATTTATAAGAAACTTGAGTCCTCATCAGACCATCTCTGAGAGTAAACTGAAAAACAAACAAACCATTTTTGCTAAAAGAGTTACTTTGAAACAGCAAAATGAAATAGAGGAATAATTAAGATTAGTCTTTTTCTATAAATCCTTATTAACTAAAAAAAATAATACTAGAATATAACAACTTAGCAATTATGAAATCAAACATACATTTACCAATCAACTGGACAGATGGTGTAAAACTGACCAAAGACCATTTTATCAATAATTATTTCAACTTTATAACAATTGTCAGTGAGTATAATAAAGTTCAGTTAAACAATTTTAATTATGGATCTATTGAGCCCGCAGGTAATAAATCTATAGACATTGAAATAAAAATTGAAGGGGGACAATTAGTTGCCTATTTAAAAAAATGTGAGGTAATTGCTAAAAATGGATATATAATTTCCTATAGTCAGGATATTTATGGTACAAAACTCCCTGAAGCAAGTATCAATGCAAATGATTTAGACCGAAATTCTGCGGAGTATTATTATGTTATTGTTTCTATAAATCCTTACGATCTAATTCCTGTAGGTATTCCAGACCCGGAAATAATTCCGTTACATCATCCTCATGCTCTTCCGGAGATAAAGTTACATATTGTCAAAAAAAATGAGGTGAACGATAATTTTTTATCTGGTTACTTTTTAATCGTAAAAAAATTAGCATTCCAAAACGGTACATTCATTGACGACGGAAAATACATAGCTCCGGTTGTAAAAACAAAAAACAATGAAACTTTAAATCAATTCATTACAAAAGTTAATACCGAATTATATCAGTTAAACGATTTTTCAATAAAAATTCATAAAAAAAATACGCACAGCTCCAGTAATAACAAGTTAGTATCTAACACGTTTAGTTTGTGTACTAAAATAATTGATTACTACGCAGAACATTGCTTTTATCTTAAAAACATAGCTTCTGAAGAATCTCCGGTGTATATGTTTGACAAAATAATTGTGTTGGCCAATCATCTTATCTCAACATTAACGCTAATGGACGACAAAGAGAAAGAAATGCTTTTACAATATTATTACGAATGGATTGATGTAAAACCGTCAGAATTACTTAGTGTATTGTTTGAAGCAAAAAGCGCTGTTTACGACCATAATGACATTGCACAAACACTAGAAAAATTAAATCAGTTTCTAGGGATTTTAAAACGCTTATGGCATAAATTAAGCGAATTAGAATACATTGGGCTTAGAAAAGAAAATATTGTTATTAGTGAAGAAACCAAAGTGTCAGCGCCAAAAAGTAATACGTGGTCAATACTAGATTAAACATAAAACTATGAAACCACTTAATCACGTTAAAATATCGGCTAAAAAGCGCAAGTTTTTTATTATGTTTTTTATAACATTCGCTTTTGTTTTTGGTTGTCTCTATATCACGCTGGTAACAGCAAACAAAGGAGTTGCCGAGTTGGAGCAAAAACACAAATACTACAATGATATTGCTGTAAAACAAGGTGAAATGAACCTTCTCTTAGATGAAATCTTAATAGAAATCAACGATTTAAGATTTAAAGACAGAACCTTAAACGAGCGCAAAAACCTTCAGTCTCTGATCAATGAGAAAAGATTTGCCATCAATAATGAGATCCAAAAGTCAAAAACGAATATGACAAATTTTTTTGGTTTATATGAAGAGTTTTTAGTTGAACTGCAACGTATACAGACTAAAATTGATGTTTTAAAAGAAGCCGAGACAAGTTACGACATCAATAAAACGCAGCTTAAAAAATGTATTGACAAACACAATCAGGAAAATAAAAAAAAATAATCCCATTTTATGAAGAAGGCAATAGAATTTGATGAAACATATTGGAAAAAAGTAAAATTCAACTTATTATTTATCATCAGTGCTTGTATTATATTTATTGTTGTTACCAAGTTTTTATTAAAAACGCCCAATTTTAATAATACAGATATGCTCAACAGAATCAATGATTATGAAAAAATGCAAAAGATTAAAGTAGATTATGCTAATAAATCCAGGCAAATTTTTCAGATAATTGATACAATAAAGTATGACATCAATCAGGTGCAGCGTATAGATGAAGTAAAAAGAAGGATATCCGAGTATAAACAATTGTATAAGAATAACGAATTTCATTCGTCATATAACTTTTGCTTAATTGGCGGGAACTTATTAAATGTTTTTTTAGAGATAAACCTTGAAGAAAGTACCGTCAAAAAAAACGATACTCTTGTACAAACAAGTCTTAACGAATGTAAAGCAAATTTTAAAAATGAACATTAAAAATAAAACAGTAGTTATCCTTTTGTTCTGCCTTGCGGTAATTTTAGTGATAGTGGCATTATTATTTCCTTATAATAAAAGATTGAGCAGTCTTGATTTTTCAATATTAGATGAAAATGATAATCATCAATACGAATTAAATGAGAAATTATCTTTTAAAATAAATGATAGTACCTTAATATCAGATAAAAAAGCTGTTTGGTATTTTGGTAACGGTGATTCAATTGTTAGTAAAGGAAGCGTAGACTATACTTACGACAGAGCGGGTAAATATTTAGTAACGCTAAAAATTGATAATAAATTTGATTTTTCAAAACAAATCAATATCGTCAATGGCAGAATATTGACAGCAAAAGATTCAATTCCAAAAATATTTTGTTCAGAGTTTGGGTATGTAGGCGAAGAAATTGTCTTTACAGCATATTCACCAAGTTCTAACAATTGGTATTGGGAATTTGGAGAAACCGGAACGATCGATTCTTATGAGAAACAGGCTATTTATATTTTCACTCAGCCCGGTGTCTATACCGTAAAACTGGAAACAGATAAAACCAGATATCCAATAACAAAAGAGATTGAAATTCTGCAATTGTATGAACCGTTCAAAGAGCCGGAAGTTATAGATTCTGCAGGTATTGTACTGACTGATATCAAAAAAAGATTGCAAATTATTGCCAATCTGGGTGCAAAAGATACCAGAATGTATAAAGAACAGGTTAATTACTTAAAAAATAAATACATCTGTAATGATTTATCTGATGTAGTAGTGGTGGTAAACGAAGAAAAATACAATGATTTTTTAAGTTATTGTCAGGGACTTCATTATTTAGATGGAAATTCTACTGTAATTCAAGAGGTAAAATTAGATACTATTAAATGCTTTAAGCAAATGAATATTACTCAAAAAACTAAAAAACAAAGTAAATAGATGAAAATTAGTATTTTACTTCGTTATACCTCTTTGATGTGCTTATTGATTACAAGTACTGTTTTTTCGCAGGTTAAAAATAGGACCAGTGTTATCAAAAAAACAGAGAAAACAGTCAATACTTATGATAACGAAGAGCAAAAAGAAAATGAAAAATCAGAGCTTAAAATGGTTTTTTCCGACAGAAACGATAATAATATTTATGAAGAACCTTATGGCGCCAGAGTAAAAAATAAAGTAAATATTTTATCTCCAATGTATGTAATCAATGAAGATAAAAATTATTATGAAGTTGTGGTTGCTGATAAAAAACTGGTCGGTAAACCTAAGGGGACATTTGCTGTTTTGCGCAGTAAAAAAAATCACTTTTCTAATGCAAAAGAAGTACAATATCTGGGTTGGATTAAAAAAGATAATGTCATTGAATACAGCCGGGCAATGCAAAACCAAGTCAATTTAAAGTATGTAAAATATTTTGTGGCTTCAAATACGTTAGACAACTTATTTACCAGTAGTAAAAATGTCAAAAAAAGTGCGCTTTTATTAAAAAACGATCCCAACTTAGAATCAGTATCTAAAAAACATATTAAGCTTAACGATTTTGTTTATGTATATAAAATAAACAAAACAAACAATTCAGCCTTTGTATCAAATTTTGATGACGTTATGCCAAAAGACACAACCAATCTTAAATACGGCTGGGTTCCTTTGCAATATTTGAATCCTATAGAAGATAATATGGTTGTCAGGCTGAACCCTACAGATACCTTACAGTTTTCTTCAGGAAAAATTAATTTTCCGGCTAATGAATTGTACAAGAATACTTTTTTTGTAAATGAAAATCAGTCAAGTGAGCCAATCAAGTTCGAAAACACAAGTAAAATATCGCTGCCCATAAATGTTTGGAACCACGACAAAAACAAAATTACAAATTTAAAAGGCGATGACATTTCGATTAAAACCATCGAACAAATCGCTTTGGAGAGTAAAAATATTAACTTTTATTACGTTTTTGAGAATAACAACTCAACAAAGCAATATTTAAAAAAAACACTTTCGGCATTACAGAATCTTAAACTAACGACCAGTAGTGAGTTATATGCGAATTATAATTTTACATATTCGTTTATAGCAAAAGGGAAATCTAAAAGTTATTATTTGATAAAATCTCAATCTTTTTCAAAATGGTTTGATTTAATAGAGAAGAGTATCAAGACACCTGATGAAATTTTGAAAGAAAATATTTTACCGAACAACAATACAAACATTAGTCAATTTCTGAATTCAGAAACAAATTTCGAAAATAACTTTTTTATCCTGACAGGTTTAGAAGGATCTATCAATAATGTGCTGCCGGATAGTTTTAATATTTTGGCAAAAAATAATGCTAAATTATTATACATAATTTTCAGAAATGAAAATAACTCCGATAACCAGAATTTTATTCTGCAGAGTAAAATGTATTTAAGCGAGGCTAGTAATGCAAATAAAAGAAATATCCAGAACTATTATGTTGATCCAAAACTGGTTGCAAAAAACGATGAGTTTATATACAATGGCGATGTAGATAATGATTATATCTACGATGCACCATTAAAAAGTAATTTTAACGGAGGTATCATTTTTCCTAAATTAAATGGAGAGCTTACACCGGAAACTATCAATAAAGCCATTGACAGCGTTATTAGCAAAACTATTAAAACAAATAATACATTATTAAAATCGCTGACACAATACAAAAATGAATTTAGCTTTTTAAGAAGTCAGCCAAGCGGAACGATCAATAATCTTATTCAAAATTATCCTCGAACAGATAGCACGAGCACCGACATACCTAAAAACTATAAAAGCGAAACATTTGTAATAAATGCAAAAGATACGCTTAACAGTAGTTTAGAAAACAAAGTCCATATTTTACTGACTGAGAGTGAAATTAAGCAGCTTATAGAAAACTACAGAGAATTAATTAGCAAAGAATATACAAACGCAAATATTGATAAAGTCGAGATTTTAAGCTTTAGGGACAGATGTAAAATGTTTGCGAGTAAGATTAGACAAACAGAGGCAATAAAAAACAGAAGTTCTTTGGCTGATTTACTTTATTACAAGACAAGAGTATTTGTAAATAGTCCTGATTTGCATGAAATAAGGATTAAAGATATTCGAAAGTTTAAGAAAAAGCCTGACCAATTCAGAACAATTTTTACAACTTTAAACAGTAAGGTTGAGGTTTTAGAAAAAATGCAGCGCAATAATACTTTTGAGGTTTTTGACGATGAATCCCAGACTAAATATTATTATATATCAAAAAAACTTCTATTATAAAATAAGGATTATGGAGATTATGAATACAATAGAAATGACAAAACCTTTGCATGAAATAATTTTAGAGTTATTTTATTTTGAAAGCAAAGGAAAACCGTGTGAACTCACAAAAAATGAAATTTTATGGAGGCTTAAAGATCCGGGCATTACTGAATACCAAATGGAAGAAGTGCTCAATTGGATGGTACATCATAAAAAACTAAACGAAAGTCTGGGGGTTTATTCCCTGGATCGCTTTGAACTAATAGATTTAGAAGAAAAATTTAAAAACGAAAGATTGAATAAAGAGAAAAAACAAGAACCTATTTTTTTTACTAATTACAGTACCATAAACAATATTCATAGTGCGGTGAGACCAAAACCCATAGAGATAATTGTTCAGTACATTTTACCAACGTTTTTACTTTCCTATATTGTTTTTATCTTTTTTTTGGTAAACAAGCTAAATAAAAGTTTCGAAGTCAATAACAGTAAAATTGAAGATGTAAGTGAGTTAACACTTAAAGAGCCTAAAACTGGAGTTATTAGGAAAAAAGCAGCTTTATCAGATAAGGAAGTCAAGCGCTTGTTTTCTAATCAGCATCAAAACATTTTATATTTAAACAAAACGATTGATTCTTTACAAAAACAAGTAAACAAAATAAATGAAATCCATACAATTGCGACTTCTGATATAAAAACCCAGATAAATTCATTGCAGCCTCAGGTAAATGCTATCATCTTGCATATTACGGTCGTGCTTCTGGGATTCATTTTATTATTTTTTATGAAAAATATTATTAATTAATATTTCACATTTAAAAATTCATATAAATTCTCTGCAACCCCAGCAAATACTGTATTCTTACATATTTTAATTTTCGTTAAAAAAATATTTTACGATTTTTGATGAAAAAGATTACGAATAAGCTTGTTTGTTTCATTTATATTTGTATATTCGTACAACAAATTGATTGCGAATCACCCTCATCTTCCTACAAGAAGCAATTTAAAAAAGTACGTTAGTACAAAAAAGAGGTATTCTAAAATCATGTAGAATACCTCTTTTTTTGTTAATACTAGTCATACAAAATAAGGAGGATTCTAAAAAAACAATTTTTAACAACTTAATTATTTTTATTATGGCATTTAAAGCAATTTTAGAATTCGAAGGAAACGAGTACCAAGTATTATTCTCAAAAGTCGATATGATAAGACATACTGATGGTAAAGGAGCAGTTTCATCTGAAATTAAAGGAGGTAGATTAAACCTAAAATTAAAATCTACAGACAATACTACTGTAATTGAGCAGGCAGTAAACAGTCAGCACAAACCTGTAAGCGGGAAAGTAAAATTTTTCAAAGCTGATTCTGAGCAAGTAATGAAAGAACTTTCTTTTGAAAATGCATTTATTGTATTCTTCAGCGAGCAACTTGATGCTATGGCAGAAACTCCAATGACTACTGAGATCACTTTCTCAGCAGAAAAAATTACATTAGGTAATGCAACATTAGATAACAATTGGGCTAAAATTTAATTTATCTCAATTATCAGGAAGCGGTCAAGCACCGCTTCTTGTTTTTTATAAAGTCTTAATGCTTTAAGGGAGTGATTTTAGGAAAATAACAAACTTGTATTTGTTTATTTCTCTAAAATTCACAGGATCTTCTCTAAAGACAAAGGAAATTGTTGGAAAATATTTTCGTAATTAATTCTAGCCATTCTATTTGCTTTAATTATATAAGATTCTTTTTATTTGATTAATTTTTGAAAGCTATTACTGTGTTTAAGGAATAAGAAATTTATATTGTAGTTTATGCTTTCTGTGCTTAAAATTAAAATTGGTTATGAAATGTTTTAGAAATATTTTTAGGAGAGATAACTATAAAAAGAATGTAGTGAAAAACTATTTTAATATTTGTTTTTTTTTATTGCTTTTAGGTTGTAGTGAAAAAGGAGATAAAACTAAATTTTCATCTTCAACAATAAAAAATAATAATGAAATAGTTAACACTATTGATGTTTCAAAAAAAACAAGTGAAAAAAAATCCTTTCATAAACTGGAAAAATTATTTTGTATTGGTGATTTTGATGGTGATGGAAAAAGAGACACCATTTTTGAACATAACTTTTCAAAACTAAAAAAAGAAGAAATTGAATATGCTTTGGATCCAGCAAAAAATGAATGGGAAGACATTATAAAATGGTTCTCTAAACAAGATTCAGATGTATATCTTGCTTTCAGTAAAATCAACCAAGACAGCCTACACTTAGGCACTGCACAAGGACTTTATTGTTTATTAAATATTGGAGATACTAATTTTGATGGAAAAGATGAAATTGCGTTTGTAGTTGACAATTTAGATTTCAGCAATTTGAATAGTTGCAAAATTTATTCTTTGTGCAAAGGAAAATGGATTGGATTGAAGCAATTTAATATTGATGAAAGTGCTTTTGATTTTGCATCAACCAAGGCTACACCATTTGGGATTAAAAATTATTTAGAAAAAAAAGGGGCTAAGTGGTTTTATAGAGATAAGGCACAAAATAAGTCTAAAATGCAATTATTAAAGCTTAACAAATGTCAATAATTTTGATATAAATAAAGTATAGTTAGTATAAATTATTCAATTAACAAATTGAAAACATAAAAAATAATTTTCAAGATATATGCAAGACATATTTTGATTTTGTAGAATATATAATTATAACCCTTTTATTATGTTTAGAAGTTTTGAATCAGGAAAAGAAAAAACAAGAAATCCTTTTGATAAAAGCGAATTTCTTAAAGATGATATCTGGGAAAGAAAAGATGTATTAGGAGAAAGTTTAAAAAGTCGTAAAACTAAAGATTCTCATAATAATTTTTTTCCTGGTGGTCCAAATCGGATAGCCTTAGAAGGAGAAGTTTATTACAGCCCTATTGATAAAAAAATCTATCTAGGTCATAAAAATGGGAGGTGGAGTATCGTTAATGGATTAAAAGAAGTAAAAACAAGTTTTGCAGGATCTGCTTTTGTATTAAATTCTGCATTTACAGGGGTTGGAACTGCTTTAGGCAATATTAAAGATAGTGGATTTGATTTAGCAGAATTTAAAAATTTTGAAGCAACCCGTTTTCACCCGAAAGGAACCTATGAGTTTAATAAAATTGCCTCTGGCATTACTGATGGTAAAATTTATGTACAAGGAACTGCAGAAAGTGTAAGCGCATTAAAAACCATTGCTAATGTAGCAGAAGGGCTTGGGTATATTGCTGGATTTGTAGGCATTGTATTGTCTTATCAAGAATGGAGGAATAAGAAAATTTCAGGAGAAATACTCGCTTTAGATATTGCTATGACTGCACTTTCCTTTAGTGGTCCTGGCGCCCTGATAGCGGGTGTTTATTTTATATTAATTAGATCGGATACAAAAGACAAATATTTTAATCATCAACCAGAAAATATTTATGAATCTGCAAAAGTAAAATTAGATAATACCAGAATAGATAGACCAGATTTTAAATTTAAAATAAAATGATTATTAGAAAATTAACAGACCCAATATTTATTCATTTTTCTAAAATGTATATCCATTTTTATCAAGATAGAAAAAGATATTGGCGTATATTTCCATCATTGATTTTAGCTACTATTTTTACTTTGAACTTAGAAACACTATCTTTTTTTATAATGCCTGTTTCAAGTTTTTACTATGTCTGTATGGCTCTTTTCTTTGCTGTTATGTTTCTGCTTTTATATAATAATATAAAATACGAATATATAAAAGATTACAAGATGTCAAGTAAAATTAGAGTAATAATTACTTTACTAATAATAGTTGATTTAGTAATTAATTTCATACTTACATCTATGCTAAGAGACGAAAAATTACAGAGAATGATTTTCTTGTAAAAGGAGTTTAAAAAGTGAAATATTTATGAATCAGCAAAAACAAAAATAGATAATACTAGAATAGATTCGAAACATTATAAATAATAACCAAATGATTATCAGGAAATTGACAGATCCAATATTTATTCATTTATCTAAGATTTACATACATTTTTATCAAGATCAAAAAGAATATTGGCGTATGTTCCCATCGTTGATTTTATCTTTTCTTTTTACCACTAATGTTGAGATATTTTCTTTTTATTTTGTTGATATTAATAAATATTACTATGTAGGCTTAGGGGTGTTTTTTATTTTATTCTTTTTTCTTATATATAAAAATATAAAATATGAATATGTAAAAGAATATAAGATGTCAAATAAAACAAGGATAATAATTACTGTTCTGATAGTCGTTGATTTAGCTATCAATTTTATTTGTCTCAATATCATGAGAAATGGAAAGTTTATGTGGTAATCAGATTAGTATTATTTAATAAAAAAGAAATTATAAGTTCATAGAAATAATGATTATTAGAAAATTAACCGACCCTATATTTATCCATTTTTCTAAAATGTATATTCATTTTATCAAGAAAAGAGAGATTATTGGATTATTTTTCCATCGGTAATTTTAGCTACTCTTTGTACTATTAATTTAGAAACTATATCTTTTTATGTAATGCCTTTTCCGGGGTATTATTATGCTTGCTTAGGGATATTCTTCGTTTTTTTATTTGTTCAATTATACAAGAATATAAAATATGAATATGTAAAGAATTATAAGATGTCAATCAAAATATTAATTTCAAGTTTGATAGTTGTGGATTTGGCTATTAATTTTATTCTAACAAATATTTTAAGAAATGGAAAATTTATGTGCTAATCATTTTAGTGTGAAGTAAATTTAAAGAAGAATAAGCGTATTAATCGCTAATGGAGTAGAAAATATTTATAATTCAGCCAAAATACAAATATAAAAAGTAGATAAATCAGGAATTGTTCCATTTTAAAATTAAGTGATATGAAATATATTTTATTTTTTTACTTCATAGTATTGTCTGCCAATTCGCAAACTCCTTTTCATACTTTATTAAAATCATTAAATGGATATTCAGAGATTAATATTTCAAAATCGAATAGAACCAAATTTTATTTAGGCAAAGATGAGTTAAGCAAATTCAACTCAACCAAGGTTATTGAACTCTATAAAGATTCAAATATAAAACCACTAATTTATATAGTACCTATAAGTATATCTGCCGAGTTTAATGTATTTGTCGAGATTCCTGTTTCTGTTTTTACCGAAAAAAAAAATATGGTCACCACTAATACATATGGCTCCTACTTAATATTTGATAAAAAAGTAAATGTATTATATCGTATAGAGTCGGATATGGCTTGCGGTTCAGTATATAAAAAAAACAAAAAAATTTTAGTTACCAATAGTTATTTTGGGACATTAATGGATAATGTTTTTATAGTTGATAAAAATTTCAATAATCTAAAAAATGTAGAATTTGAAAGTGAACAAGAATTATAGTACCTATGCAAACACTTTAGTGTTTGATAAACGTTGTTGATATTGATAGTAAAGAAAATATATTAGCTCAAATACGATTATATAAAAAATATAAATACCAATCAAACCAAAATAGCAATAAGCATACTGATAGTACATGATTTGACTATCATCCATTTTGTCAGTCTTAATATTTTAAGAAATGGAAAATTTATGTGGTAAGGATTTTAATAAACAATAAGTTATGCAAAATAAAAAATCTTTTAATATTAATTATGACAATAATTTTTTCATGAAGAAATTATTGTCTGTAATTTTATTATTACTCTTATTTTCAATTTTTTATATGTATTCTTTTTTTATATTAATGAGTATTGAATCTATAAATGATGATTTTTTAGCTAAATACTTTTATTTTCTAAGAATAGGAATAGCAACAGGACTTACCTGTGTATTCTTATTTTTATTTTATGATAAAAAAAAGATTATTTTATCTATTTCTAAACTTTTGTTAATCATTTTTATTTCGAGTCTTGTTTCGGGATTATTAGCATATTTTTTTAAAAATAGTCCTTGTTGGCCTTTAAAGTATTTGATAGGTATAATCACAGGTCTATTATTTTATTTATTATATAAAAAAGAAAATAGTAAAAAATTAAATTTCTTATCGGGAATAGTTTCACTATTTGCCCTTTTACTATGTGAAAATTTAGAACGTTTTTTATTAATGGATCGCCCAGACTATCCGTCTATTTTATATACCAAATCTTTTCCAAACATGATATTTTGGCTTGGAATAATTCTATTTATTTTTTTCTCATCGTACTTTTTTTCTAAAGGATTCTGGATAAAAATAAAACTATTAAAGATTCTAAAAACAACTACAATCAAATAAAAATAAACGTATGAAACCACCTGCAATAATTTTTGGAATAGATAGTAAAAAGATATCTCATTTTACTGACATCAGACTAAAACAAGTAATTAACTCACATCATCAATTTGAAATTCGAGTTCCACATGCTGCTGTAGAAAGCCCGTTGGCCTATACGCTCGAAAATGCACAGGCATGGTTGGGTAAAGTAGTACACATTGTGCTGGAAGAAAATAATAATTTTCTGGGAGTGGTTACCAATATAGATTTCGATCAGGAAGACGGACATTCGGGAAATCATATTGTAGTTTCAGGCTATTCTAAAACCATATTATTAGAGTCTGGTGAAAAGTTACATTCCTGGGAAGGACTGCCTTTGAAAGATATTATAAAAGAGGTAATAAAAAATGGTGCCGGAGAACAGTTGCAAAATGATATCAATCCTGAATATACCAGTAAGATGGATTATCAGAATCAATATCTCGAAACAGATTTTCAGTTCATCCAGAGATTAGCAAAACAATACAATGAATGGTTGTATTATGATGGTGAAAAGTTAATATTTGGTAAACCTAAAAGCTTTGATAGTCCTATATCGTTAACTTACAATAGTGAGATTTCTAAACTAAAAATATCTGTGCAGGCAGTGCCTAATAAATTTAGTGCTTTTACATACAATGAAAGTGCTGATAAACGCTACACTGCAAAATCAAAAGACACAGTAGGAGGGTTGCCAAAACTAGGTAATGAAGCATTTGCAAGCTCAAAGGAAGTTTTTGCAACGCCTGCGTTTACGCATGGTATAGTGAGTACCGGTGATGATTTGGTTTTAGAATCCT
Organism: Flavobacterium piscis; assembly: GCF_031457575.1. Classification (GTDB taxonomy): domain Bacteria; phylum Bacteroidota; class Bacteroidia; order Flavobacteriales; family Flavobacteriaceae; genus Flavobacterium; species Flavobacterium piscis_A. The sequence goes on from NZ_JAVDWQ010000015.1 coordinate 102,788, forward strand.
TCTTAAAAAAGAAACAGGAAAGTGCAGCAGCCAATACTAATTATGTTTCAGCAACTACAAAAAACTCAAAACTAAAAGTAGGAAGCATTGTTAACATACAATCAAGTGTTTTAGAAAACTCAAGTATGATGACACAAGAAGTAGGTTCTTTTATAATTACCGAAATTAGCCATTATGCTACACATTTGGGAGAGTATGAAAATAACTTCAGAGCAATACCTTCAAAAGTATTGAGCTTGCCGGAACCGGATGTTGCATATCCAATTGCTCAAACACAGCAGGCTATAGTAGAAAGTAATACAGATCCTCAAAATAAAGGGAGAGTCAGAGTTCAGATGCTTTGGCAGCAAGGTACTCAAATGAAAACCGCCTGGCTGCGTGTCATGACGCCTGATGCAGGTAGTAGTGATAAAGTAGGAACCAATCGGGGAATGGTATTTATTCCGGATGTAGGCGATCACGTAATGGTACATTTTCGTTATGGCGATCCTAACCGACCTTTTATTTTAGGAAGTGTTTTTCACGGAAAAAGTGGCGGTGGCGGTGGAAAAGACAATAACAAAAGAAGCTTTGCCACAAGAGGCGGAACCTCGCTTATTCTTGATGAAGAAAAAAACACCTTTACAGCGACAGATCCAAGTGGTAATATGATAATGCTTAACGGAGACGGAACAATGACTATTTATGCACCAAATAAGGTCGATATACAATCAAAAGAAATAAACCTTATTGCTGATGAAAAAGTAAGCATTAGCGGAACTAATGAAATAAGTGTTGACAGTAAAAAAGTACTCGTTTCCGGGACAGATGAAGTGACCGTTAAAAGTGATACCCAAATTACTGATGAAGCACCAAGTATTAATATTAAAGGGAAAAATACAATTCTGGCAGAAGGAATGGTCGTTGATATAGATGGTAAAACCATGACCAACGTTAAAGGTGGAATCGTAAATTTAAATTAAAATTAGAAATGAATAACGCTCACAATCCTATTGCTGTAAGGGTCGAAAACATTCAAAAAATATGGAATAAGACCAGAGCAGCCAAACCAAAAGCACAAGTGTTTAGTATGGTTTGTTATACCGAAGATTATCCACTGGTAGATAGTTTCATTCGGTTAGAATCTTCCGCTTACGGCAGATCAGAGGATTCGTTTGTAGCTTTTTCAATTGATTTTTATGATAAAAAAGACTTTTACACGACTATTATAGAGCAATGGATCCTGGCTTTTGATGAAGACCTGAAAAAACACACCGGATGGAATTGGGAAGATTTCGCTTCTTTTAAAGCTGTTCTTCAGGAGATTAATAAATTAAGCGTTGATAACTTAAAAGATTTTTACATCAACATGCTTATAAGTTTCAAAAAGTTTGAAGCGAGAACAGGCAATCTTTTAATTGTTAGTTTTTTAATAAAAAAAGTAAGCAGCCTTGATTTGCTAAATGAAAGCATAAAAGAATTGATAGTTTTATTGCCTGAAAATATAGGATTCCTGTTTCTTGATTATAAGGAAAGGCAGCAATATAAGGAAGTGATCGCCTCAGTAAAAGAAAAAGGTATCATGATCGAAATTCCCAATCAGGATATTAATAAAGCCTACAAGGAAATTGCTACACAAGGAAACCCAAATGATCCGCAGGTGCGCTATAGAAAATGTTTATTTGAAATTGGTGAAGCGGCAAAAGATAAAAAGCAGGAAAAAGTAAAAAAACTGGGCAATGAGCTTATAGACATTAGTAAGAGTACAGGAGAAACCAGTTTTTGGGCTTCCTCTTATCTTGTTTACGCCAGTTTTTTATTTCAGTTTAAAGATGAGCAGGAACTCATTCATCAATTATTGGATAAAGGGATAAAAATAACAACACCTTTTTATAAGGAAAAACAAGATATTGCAGGTATTTTGATGCAGCTGCTCATGTACAAAGGCTCACATTACAGCATCATGGGAAAACGCGATACTGCTATAGATTATTTTTTAAAGCAAACAGTTATAGCCAAAGAAGTCCATCAGGAAATGCAGGTAATAAATGGCTATAATTATGCACTGTTATTGGCAGCAAAAAAAAGGGATCAACAATATAGTGAAATTTTAAACGATGCTTTCGAATACGGATATGCTTTGACAGATGAAGTACTCAAAATCATCAATTTTACCTTTATAGCCAACAGTTATTTAGAAAATGACCCAAAAATTGATTATTCAGAAAAAGAAGCTATTTCGGACAGAATGAAATTAATTTTTGGAAAAAACTGGAAAGACAATCCAAAACAAATTGCGAAACAAATACAAGAGGAATATCAATTAAGCAATACCTATTAATTATGTTATTAACCGATAATCATTTGACTATGGTCGTAGGGATAGATATCCATTTTACCACCCTGCCGCCTTTTAATCCGTTTCATCCTTACATAGGTATTGTTATTGATCCAGCCGATTATATTCCTTTTTTAGGCACCAGCGTACATGTAAACGGTTTTAAGAGAGGGAACTCAGATACCAGCGGTATCATAATTCCGCTGGTGCACATTCCGCTTTTTACCCCGCCATGGCTTATGACGCCTATTATCGGTCATGAAAGCATGAACTTTTTTGCTTCTCAAACCGTTTTCTCAGACAGTACCAGAATGAGTCCCAAAGGACATATGCTGATGACCTGTAATGATATCGGGATTCCGTTATCGCTGTCGTTAGGGAAAGCCAAAATAGGCAAAAAAATGCTTCCTTTTGCGCCAACGCTTTTTGCGCCAACTTCCTTTTCGCTTCCTATCCCAACAGGAAAACCGGTAATGGTAGGAGGTCCATATCCGCCGGACTGGGGAGGTATGCTAACGGGATTACTGGCCAGCATAGGATTTAGCACCCTGATGAAATATGGAAAAAAAGCATTCAATAAACTTCTAAAAGGGTCCGTTGGTCCCAACTGGCTCAGTAAGCTTTTGTGTAAGGCAGGTTTTGAGCCCGTAAACCTTATTAACGGAGCAGTGATTTACGAAGGCAGCGATTTTGATATCACCGGCCCGATAGTCCTTAATTGGGAACGTCGCTGGTACTCAGATTCAGAGTATACTGGATGGCTTGGCCACGGTGTACATTGTGTATATGACAGGGCTGTGGAGTTATATCCGGAAGATGATGCCCTGGGGCTTCGCATGGATGATGGAAGAATAGTGGCATTCCCGTCACTGCTACCCGATGAAGAGTTTTACCTGCGTCAGGAAAAAACAACCCTTAAAAGAACCGCAGACGGATATCAGGCATACGACCATAAAAGCAGGCTTTTTTATGATTTTACCCTTTTTGACGGTAAAAAATACCAGCTTACGCAAATTACCAATCACGACGGACTGTGCATTATTTTTGAATTTTCGGCATACCGTTTAAATAAAATTATCGATACCACAGGAAGGGAAATAAAAGTAAGCACCATAAACGGACTTATCCAGAAATTAGAACTGCAGGGCCCCGAAGGAGACGAACTTTTGATCGCGTATGATTACGATGAGCACCAAAACATGTCTGCCATTATAGATGCCTTGGGTAAACCGACCGTTATTAAATTCCAAAACCATCTTATGGTGGAAAAAACAGATCGCAACGGACAAACTTTTTATTGGGAATACGATACTAAAAAGCGCTGTGTACACACTTGGGGCGACGGCGGATGGCAGGAAGGCTGGCTCGAATACCATCCCGAAGAAGGCTATAACCTTGTAACGGATGCCAACGGAGCGGTAACTACCTATTATTATGAGCCAAGCCAGCTGGTAACCCAGATAAAAGACCCTATGGGAAACAGCATTTTTTATGACTATACAGAGTTTATGGAACCCTACCGCGAGATCGATCAGGAAGGCCGAATCACAGGGTTCGTTTACGATGAAAAAGGCAATAAAACAGGTACAGTTTACCCCGATGGCACAGAGGAAATGATGATTTATGATGACCAGAACCGTCCATCGATTGCCATTGACCCCGAGGGGCAGAAGACCATTTATTTGTACCATGCCCAAAACCCGAACCAGCTAAAAACCATTATAGCGCCGGACAAAACCAGCACCCATTTTACCTATAATACCGACGGACTGCTGGCGAGCGTTGCCAAAAACGGCAACAAACTCGAACTAATTTACGACGAGCAGTACAATCTTATTGAATGGCGAGAAAACGAGAAGAAACTAAAATCCTGGGAGTATGATTATCGTGGCCGTGTGCGTGCCATTTATACCCCAATGCAAATGGCAGACTATTTTAGCTATGATGCGCTTGACAGGGTAAGGCAAATCGTAGAGAAAGACAGCAACGTAATACAGTTTAGTTACGATAGTTATGATGATGTGGTAGCCTTAAAAGACAATAAAAACAGCATTAAGTTTACCTACACACCATTAGGAAGCCTTTCTACAAGAGAGCAAAACGGCGTAAAAGTACGTTTTGACTACGATAAGATGGAACAGCTTGTAGGGATTAAAAACGAAGACCATGAAGCTTATTATTTTACAAGAAACAAAGCCGGACATATTGTAAAAGAAACCGCTTTTGACGGTATCGAAAAAAAATACAGCCGCAATCTTGCCGGAGAAGTAACCCGAATAGATCACGGAGACGGAAAATTTACAGAATACGAGCAGGATGCCTTAGGACGTATTACCAGGGCCGATTATCATGACGGTACCTGGGAAACTTATACCTACAATAAAAACGGACTGCTGATAGAAGCCGTTAACCAAAACGTAAGCATATACTTTGAGCGTGATGCTGTTGGGCGCATCATAAAAGAAACCCAAAAACAACAGCTCGATGCCAACGAAAACGGCATAACACTGATATCAACATACAATGCTTTAGGACAGCGTACCAATTTAAGCACCAGTCTTGGCGCAGATATAAACACGCATTACAACCAAAAAGGGGAACTCGAGCGTATAGAAGCGCAAAGTAACGAACTTAAGGAACAGCACAAGACTTGGGAAACTACCCTGAAAAGAGACGATCTGGGCAGGGAAATAGAGCGTTTTGCCACGGGCGGACTGCACATAAAAACGAGTTACAACAATAGCGGCAAGCAAAAAGAACAGGAAGTATTTGCCAATGGAAGACGCACCGGAGCGCGTTTTTATAACTGGGACACCAACCAGCAATTAAGAAGCGCGGTAAACCAAATGACCCAAAGTTTGACCTATTTTGATTATGACGATTTTGGAAACCTTGCTAAAGCCAGTTATGATGGAAAAGAAGAGTTGTACAAAACCCCTGATGCGGTGGGTAATTTATACAAAACGATAGACCGCAGTGACCGTAAATATGGCAAAGGCGGAAAACTGCTGAAAGATGAAAAATATTATTACAAATACGATAAGCTGGGGAATTTAATACATAAAAGTCCTAGAAACATTATTGAACCTTTAAAATTTGAAAAACCAACAAACTTCTTTGATAAACTTATAGGTAATAAAGCCGAAGAAGCAAGTTTACAAGAAGAGCACGAACAGTGGCAGGACGGAGATACCCTTTATAAATGGCTGGCAAACGGAATGCTCGAAAGCGTAACCAACCCAGATGGAAAAGTAGTAAGTTTTGAATATGATGCACTTGGAAGACGTACGGCAAAAATTGCAAACAAGGAAATAAATCGTTATGTTTGGGATGGAAATGTTCTTATTCATGAATGGAAATATGATCTAAAAGATCGACCTAAACTTGTTGTGAATGGCGATGATTTGGTTTACGATAAACCAGAACCAATTGAAAATTTGGTTACCTGGGTTTATCAGGAAGGTTCTTTTGTACCGAGTGCAAAACTTATTGGAGAGGAAAAGTTTTCTATTATAAACGATTATATTGGTCGCCCTGTACAAGTTTACAACGAGCAAGGCGATGTAGTGTGGGAAACTGATTATGATATTTATGGTGGTTTAAGAGAATTTAAAGGAGATAGGAATTTTATTCCATTTAGACAACTTGGGCAATATGAGGATGTAGAGACAGGTTTGTACTATAATCGTTTCAGATATTATAATCCTGATAATGGAATGTATTTGAGTAAAGATAGAAAAGACTTAAAAGGTAATAATCCAAATCCCTACGCTTATGTCTTTGATTCGAACTCCCAATTTGATCTTTTCGGGTTAGATATTTTCTATCAATTATTTAATAATGGTAAGATGGTCTATGAAGGGATTACAGAAAGAGATGTACAAGAAAGATTAACAGAACATGCCCGAGATGGTAAAAATTTCAATGAAGTTAAATATCTTGATGATTTAGATGGAAGGGTAGGTTCTAGAGATGTAGAAGGGTCTTCTTTATATCATAATAAAAATAATGCAGGTCAACTTAATAAAAGACGACTAGATGGAGGATTTTATCATTCGTATGATCCTGACAACCTGAAAACAGGTAGGAAATTTTTTAGTAAAGAAGAAATAGATGCAAAAATGAAGAATGCAAAAGTTGTTGATGTAGATGCAAAAGGTAAAATAAAATGTCATTAATATGGAGAAAATAATAAGCACAAAAATAAAAAAACAATTAGATATTATTTTAGAGTTAAAAGCTCAAATAGAGAATTGGAAATCCTATAATGAAGATGAACTTTTTCAAATAGTGAAGGAATTTGAGAAAAAACCAAGAGATGAAGGATCATTTTGGTATGAAGAAGTTTTATCTGATAAAACACTAGCTTCTAACTTACTTGAAATTGCAAATAAATATCCAGAAAATACAAAAATGAATATTTATATTGTGTCTGCATTAGGAAATATGATTAAAAGATACAAATTAGAGTCTTCTGAAGAAATTTTTAATTATTTTTTAAAAAAGACTCAAAAAAAAGGAGTTGCATTATATGTCTCATTTTTTTTACCATATCTACCTCAATTTGACAAATATGATAAAAAATGGGAATATATTATGTCTATTAAAAAAATCACACCATTAAAAGATGCAGAAATATCCTTTAGAGAAAGAATTGAATTCTTTTTAGATCAACTACCTATTACGTATGTACAAGAAACCATTACTTTTTTTGAACAATGCATTATTGTTGCCAAAAGTGATTATTCAAAAAAAAAGTATAAGGAATTAATTGAGAAATTAGAACAATTGAGCTGAAAATAAGCAATAGTAAAAAATGACGAACTTTTAAAGAATTAAAACAATATGAATATCAATAATCTTGAAAAAGTAATTTACCCTTTTTTTTGGGTAGAACATGATAAAAGTGTTTCGGTATGCCTAAACGTAGGAGAGTATAAAACAGAAATTTTTGAAACAAGAGAAGAGGAAGGGTTTGAAGGAAATGGATATGACTGGGCGTCATTGGCACAAGTTTTTTTGGAGGAGAAAAAACCTGAGTTTATCAATATAGTTAAGTTTGATCCAGAAGGGAGTATGTTTTGTGCTTACTCTTCTGATACAGACGCGTTGAAAGCATTTGTTATATCATTTAAAGAGGCTTGTGAGGATAAAACATTGATACTTGATTTGTTTTCAAGGGCAGAGTTAGATTGATATATCTAGATAAATGGATTATTAAAAGGCTGCCTGAAAAATTACTTTTAGGCAGTCTTTTTTGTTTATGATATTTATGGTGGTTTAAGAGAATTTAAAAGAGATAGGAATTTTATTCCATTTAGACAACTTGGGCAATATGAAGATGTAGAGACAGGTTTGTACTATAACAGGTTTAGGTACTATAATCCTGAAACTGGAATTTATTTGAGTCAGGATCCAATTGGAATACTGGGAAATAATCCTAACTTTTATGCGTACGTATTTGATTCAAATTCTCAATTTGATTTTTTTGGATTAGTAGTTTCTCAAACATTAGCAGAATGGCTCAAAGACTACCCAGACCTATTACAAGAAGCTCGAGATTTGTATAAAACATCTCCTGAATGGCAAGGAATTGACCCCGATAAATCTCAAGTTTTTTACAGAACCAAGGAAGAAGTAGATGTCATAAGAGCAAAAGCTGGAGAAAGTGGAGGACATCATCCGCATGGTTTAGCATTAGGAGGTCCAGAGGGGCAAAAACTTACAATCACAAATGAGACTAGGAAAATAAAAAACCCTGATCATTCTAAAGCTACAGGGTTTCAAAAAAGAGTAATAAACAAAATTAAGTGTCAATAAATAATTATGAAATACAATAATTTTATACAAGAGCTATTAAAATTTGATTGGCAATATGATCCAATTGATAATAATATTGAAATTAACCTAGAAACTATTGCTAATGGTAAGCTATTAAAAACTAATGAAAATTTACTTGAATTTGTAAAATCATTTAAAACTTTAGCAAATGAAGAAGACAATGTATGGTTTCTTTCTATTGAAGATTATGCTAAAAAAATTAACGAGGACGGTTTTGCTTGGAATGAATTTGAATTGGATAGCATGGAATATGCTGAAGATGATGAACAAAAAGCATCTGTAACTGATTTTTGGAACAATCATTTACCATTTATGATGAGTGTTAAAAATGGGTATGCTTACGTTGCAATTGTACTTAATGGGGAGACCAAAGGATCAATTGTATCTGGTAGTGAACCTGAATATGAGGAGCCTGTTACAATTTCATCTTCTTTAGAAGAGTTCTTTGATAAGTATATCTTAGTACTTAAAAATGAACTTGATTTATCGTCATTAAAAATATTATCTTAAAGTTTAATATCTGTAGTTTGATATAAATTAAAACCCTGCAAATGCGGGGTTTTGTTGTTGTTAGGAAGGTTTTAATACAAACAATATTGAAGAATACATAAACTGTAAAAACCCAATTGGAAGCAATAAATATGCAAAAGCTAGAGGTTTAGAGCAACGGCATATAGAAACATCTGGATCTAGAACAGGAGTTAGAGGAGAGGCGATTTCTAAGACTAATAGAGGGAATAAAAATTTCTCTCTTGATAAAAATAGGACTGATAAAAAGAGGATTGGCCTTTTTAGCTGAGTATAATAAAATTAAATGTAATTAAACAACATGAAAAAGATTGCTGTTACGCCCGGAGAAATATTTTGTATTCCTTTGTTTATGCCAAAAGATGATTGGAAATTAAAATCAAAATTGTCTGACGCAGATTTAGATAAGGATTTTGCATTTGGAAGAGTTATAGATACGAGTTCTTCTGTATTAATTGAAGTATTCAATAAAATAAGTTCTGCCAAAACAGATATAAATGAAATTATAAATTCAGGCATTATGTTTTCTCCAGTACAAATATTTTGGGATGCCATCATAAAAAAAAGATGGAGAATAATTGCCCAAACAGAAAATTATGATAAATATAAAGATTCAAATTTTAATACTCTTAAAATGGCATTTGGATTAGATGGCGATTTTAGATTAAGAGATTTAGATTCAGCTACAGAAACTTCAATTTCGAGAGATGAGCTTAGTAAATACGAATACGCAACGGTATGGTTTCCGATTGATTTTGAAAATAGAATATTAAAATCTATTACATAATTTTTTTATAATTGTAAAAAAAAATTAAGAGAGGATATTAATTGAAAATTATCGAATAAACACTAAAACCGAGCAGATCTGCTCGGTTTTAGTGTTTAAATAAAAACCAATAGGGGAGCAATAAAAAACAAACCGCTTCTTTTGAAAAAGCAAAAAACTTCTTTGATAAACTGCTGGGCAACAAAGCCGAAGAAACAAGGCTGCAGCAGGAGCATGAACAGTGGCAGGACGGAAATACCGTTTATAACTGGCTTGCCAACGGAAGGCTTGAAAGCGTAACCAACCCAGACGGAAAAGTTGTAAGTTTTGAATACGATGCACTTGGAAGACGTACGGCAAAAATTGCAAACAAAGAAATAAATCGCTATGTTTGGGATGGAAATGTTCTTTTACATGAGTGGAAATACAATCTAAAAGAGAGACCACAACTTATCGTCAGTGGTGATGATTTGGTTTACGACAAACCGGAACCAATTGAAAATCTCATTACCTGGATATATGAAGGAGGAAGATTTGTGCCAAGCGCTAAGATTGTTGGAGGTAACAAATTTTCAATCATCAATGATTATATTGGTCGTCCTGTCCAAGCCTATGATGAATTAGGAAATCTTGTTTGGGAAACTGATTATGATATTTATGGAGATTTAAGAACCCTAAAAGGAGATAGAAGCTTTATACCTTTTAGGCAATTAGGGCAGTACGAGGATGTAGAGACGGGTTTGTACTACAATAGGTTTAGATATTACTCTCCTGAGACTGGGGTTTATTTATCGCAGGATCCGATTGGGCTAAATGGAGATAATCCAAATATGTATGCTTACGTATTCAATTCGAATTACGAAATGGATTTGTTTGGATTAAGTTCTAGTGCTGCAAGCGTTATTGATTTTACAGATAGTGCAGGAACATCATTAAAAGTAAATGGATATACCGATTTAGGTCATTTATCTGATAAAGAATTAACGTCTTTATATCACGCAAATAAAGGAAGTGGTTGGGGACTTTCTCCTAAAGATAAGCAAGGAAATACTATAGTTTTACACCATTATAAACAAAATCCAAACGGCCCTATAGTTGCTATGCCTGCTAAACACCATGATAAACCACATACAAACCCTGGACAACACCCATTTGGAAAGAAAAAAGGAGGAGGATTAACAAAGGCAGAAAGAGATGCATTTGATAATTGGAGAAAAGAATATCACGCTCATTTAGCAGAAACAGAACTTAATAAGAGAGGAATAAAATGTAAATAAAATGAAACAAGAATTAATAGATAAAATTAAATTAATACTTTCTGATAACGATTTGTTTGCAGGTAAATCTGTTAATGAAGAAACAATTAAAAATGCTGAAAAAGAGCTTAATGTAAATTTTGACAAAGACTATGTGCAATTTTTAAGTCTTTTTGGAGGTAGTTATACTGGTTTTCCTGTTTATGGTTTTAATAATTGTGAGATGCTGTCACAAGAAACAGTAATAGATTTAACAAAGGATTTTAGAAATAATTATTCGGTTGATAACAGGTGTGAATTAATACAATCAAGTTATGTTATTTCCATAAGTGGAAATGGAGACCCAGTATTTATTTCTCCTGATAATAACGTTTGGATATATTATCATGATGATGATGAAACGGAAGTATTAAATAAATCTTTCGAAGAACTAATAGAACAAAATTTGATGAATTAATTTGTGTCAATGCACTGAGAATTAAAACGACAAAACCCGCTAATTTAGCGGGTTTTGTGTTTTTATAAAAGAGTTTCAATATAGAGTAGAGGAAATAAAAAGCCAATAGGAGGCAATAAAGCGGTCTCCCTCCGGTCGTTCGTTTTGTTCCGTTCGGCTGTTCCAGTCGGCTGAAAAAAGCCTCCGTTCCACAGTCCACTCGTCAGCATAGCGCCTGCCAGCCCTGAAAAAGTGAATTAATACAATCAAGCTATGTTATTTCTATAAGTGGAAATGGAGATCCTGTGTTTATTTCTCCAGATAATAAAGTTTGGATATATTATCACGATGATGATGAAACGGAAGAATTAAATAAGTCTTTTGAAGAACTTATAGAAGAAAACTTAATGAATTAAATTTCCCGCAAAGCGAATCAGCAAAGAATAAAAATAGACAACCTTGCAGTAATGTAAGGTTTTCTCGTTCTTTTGCATGAATTCATATAACATTAAAAGACGTCAAAATGCACATATGAAAATAAAATGTAATTAAAATATGGGTTATTTAGATAAAGTTTTTTTATGGCTTGGAAAAACAAGTAAAAGTCAAACGCAGTTTGATGAATATTTTGAATTAGATTATTCAGAAGATATTGATAATAGGAAAATATGTGGTTTCTGTAAGGATATTGGTAAAAAATGGTACGATGAAGATTTCATTGGCTATTTAAGATTTAAGGAAGAAATGACAGTTCAGGAAATTTTAAAAGAGGTGCCAATTAGTGCAGATGATACAAACAAAATACTAGATAAATGTAAAGAATTAAATCTTGAATTCGTTAATTCGGTATATTGATATTCTGGCGAGATAGAGACCCCATCATTTGATAAAAAATATAATGACTTATTTTATATTGGGAGTTTAATCTTGATTAAGAAAAAAATAAATAATGATAAAACAGGAGATAATAGAATTGCAAAAAATGGGCAGAATGCCTAATGAAACTTTAAATGACGACCCATCTGTAGATAATATAATAGAACAATATGATGAATTATTAGAATCTATAGAAAAGCCTATATCATTGGATGAAGGAGAAATATTGATTAAATTATTTCCGGAAAATGCATTTTATGATTTGCAATGGACATTACTACAATTGATTGAGTCATTATTTAAAGTAATTGAAATTGAAAAATATGAAAATCTTATTGAAAAATGCCCAAGTACCGAATGGAAAGAAACTCTGAAAGTACGATTAGAAAACGGGAAAAAAAAAATTTAGGATGATGTTTGTATTTCCCCGTTCAAGCTTGTGCACGTAAGGACAAGAATAAAAACAAAAAACCTCACAATCTGCGAGGTTTTTTATGTCCTATTTAGCATATACAGATCATTAACAGCTAGTTTTAGTTTTTATTAAATTTTAAGTTTGAGAAAACAAATACGATGAAAACTATAATTGATTAAAAAAAGCTTCAAAAGGACTAAAAATAAAATGTAAATAATTAATATGTACACACAAATTAAAAAAACAATTATAAATGCAGATAGTACAAATTGGTATTTTTCAATTGAAAAACAAGATTTTGGTGGAAATGTGGAATATCGACAATATCTAGATTTTCCAAATGAAAAAGAGTACTTAGATATTAGAACAATTACTTTTTCAATTACTTCAAATGATGAGGATAAGATAAAAAAATATCCAGATTTTATTGTAAAACTTTTAAATTTAAAATCGTTAACTATTCCAATAGATTGGTTAGATAAAATAGAAATACCACTAAGTATTGAAGTTGTAAAGTTAACTTCTCCTGTATCTAAGTTTGATAGCCAGCACCAATGGCCAAGTAATTTAGTTTTAAATGATTTAAAATATTTAGCAATTCCAGAACTTGTAAAACCATATGTGTTCAATATTTTAAATTTTCCAAATATAGAATGGATAGATTACGATTTAGCAGCGGAAAAGAATACTAATAGAATTAGCGAACTATCAAAATTAAATAATTTAAAACATCTAATATTTGGGCATGCAAAAAAAATAGATATTTTCCCTTTCTTTTTTAATCATAAAATTGAGACTTTAGAATTGTTTGCATGTATTGATAAAAACTTTTTGATTGAAAAAATTATTGGATTTAAAAGTCTAAAAAGCTTGTACATTAATAATATTTCTGTTGTTTTTGATTGTACTATTTTACTTGAATTAGAAGAATTAAATTTATTAAATATTAAAAATGTTATCAATGTTGAAAAAATATTGGAACATAAGAATATAAAAAGAATATTGATTAAATCTTGTAATAATCCATTTAAAGGAATAGGGAAAAGTGTTTTTTTTGAAAAAGGATATAGCTCGTTAGTTATAGATTACGCCTAATTGTCCAAAACTCTTCTGTACAACGCAAATCAGTAAAGTATAAAAACCTCGCGATATTGGCGATGATATTTATGGTGGTTTAAGAAATCTAAAAGGAGATAGAGATTTTATACCTTTTAGGCAGCTTGGGCAATATGAGGATGTAGAGACAGATCTTTACTATAATCGATATCGCTATTACTCTCCTGATACTGGGCTCTATTTAAGCCAGGATAGAATTGGACTTGCCGGAAATAACCCGAACTTCTATGCGTATGTTCATGATAGTAATAGCTGGGTTGATGTATTTGGACTAGATATAACAACCTTTTACCATGCAGGAAGTTTAAGCGGTCCTATTGACCCTTCAAAAGGAAGGCCTAACTTAGATTTTAATCCCTCTGGTCAAGGAGGATTTTACGTTACTACTGATGAGGCTCAAGCAGCAAAATGGGCGGAAATGAGAGGTCATCCAGAATAACTAAATTTGAGATTCCTAATTCTGAATTAGATAAATTGAATATCAAAAAATTTGAAGGAGCTAGTGATGAATGGGGAAAATTTGTTACTGATGGAAGAAAGGGAGCTTTAAATCATGATTTTGATGCAGTCAGCGGACCTATGTTGGCGAATCCAAAAGGTGGTAAGTGATATCCGCCCATTTGTTATTACCTTTTGTCTCAATGTTACATTACTCTTTTTCATTTCCTCTTTCATTAAATATAATATCAATATCCTTTTGCTACATAATTGAACTTTCCAACTGAATATTTGGCTATTGAGTGCCTTTGAATTATCATATAAAGAGCCCCGGGAGATACGCCGAATTTCTGCTGAATTTGCGTTATCGTATAACACTGATCCAATCCTGGAAATTCCTGTACCGGACGCAGTAAGGGCTGATCCAAGGGTATAGAGAAGAAGCTGTCCAGATCGTATCTTCTGATAACTGTCCTTGTTACAAATTTTGCAATATCAATTTGACCACGCTCGATGAGCCTGTAAATAGTCCTTTTGCTGATACCAAGCAAATTATTGGCTTGGTAAACATTGATGTAATCTTTGGTCTTAATTACTTCAAGATTTGGATTTCTGGCAATTTCTGTCTGCTACTTTTCTGCTACTTTTCTGTAATTTTTGACTGCCTAGTCCTTGATTTGTAAGCTTTTGAACCGCATTTTTGCGAGCAATACTGCGTCTTTGTTGTCTGTGCTGTAAATTCATTTTGGCAGAATTGACAGACTCTTGTAATCTTCATTTTTGAACTCATAGAAATGTGACTTTAAGTGTCCCACTGTGACTATGTGTGTCTACGCGTGCCATAATTTGGCCAAAAAAAAATATTTTTTGTACCTCAAAATTCCGAGGTACAAATTTAATCAAAACATCACATAATATTTAAAAGAAAAAGGAATTAAAAAACGAGTTAATATTGTTTATCAATACTTTAAATCGTTTATTTGTTGTTGTTTTGCTTTATTTTGTCTTGCTATTTGCCGATGCAGAAATTAGCATCCAGTATTTACTGGTGTTTCCAGATTATGTGGTACAAAAATGGTACAAATCTGGACAAAATATCACAAAAATAAAGCAAAGTATCCCTATTAAGATAACATAACTCATGGGAGTTGTTTCATGCAAAAATAATAGAAATTTTGAATATATTGATATAGTAAGACTATGGAATTTGAATATGATTATTGAAAGTATCCTTAAGTATTTAAAAATTAAAAAAGATCAAAAAACTAAGTGTTAAATTTAGAATTTTGACCTCTTTTAAATTTCTTTTTTCATTTCTGTATAGGTTTTTACCGAACCTGACTCTTCTACATTAAGAAGTTCATCTTTATTTTCCTCAGTTATAGAGATTCTCAAAATAAGCTTTTCCAAATGCTCTAATTTATCATGAAGTTTGTTATTGGGCATTCCTATCAATAGAAATCTACCGTAGAGCCTATTTTTAATAGCTTATATGAGTAATAGATTATTGATTTGCATAAACTTTAAATGCCAATTGTTGTTTTTAGTTTTAAAAGGACAAAGCTAGTCTCGCAGCAACACAATTGTCATAATGTAGTACAAGATAAGAATTGCATTGAAAAATGTATCTGTTTTTCTTCCGCAGTAATCTATCCGATTAATGAAGCCAGCCAATGTATTTTTGGCTGTTTTGTTATATATACAAATTTAGACCTATTTGTTTGTATAATAAACTTTTAGACCAACTATTTTTCGCGTGTATAAAACGCGTATAAATACGTATAAATAAGAGTTTTAGATTTGTTAAATTTGATTTTAACTCCTTAATTTACTACGTATGAAAAAAATTTTACTCACTTTTTTGTTCTGTACAACTTATTCTTTTTCTCAAACTGAAAATGTAAATTTTGATTACTTCGGAAATCCTATTAAAGTTTCTTTACAAAGAAAAGATAGTGGTGGCTTTTCCGCAACAATAGTAAATAGCGATTCAGGCGATGCTAAAGTAATTAATCTATCAGAAGATGTTACTATTTCGACATTTACTGACAATGTTTATGCTCAAATCAAGTCTATTACTCCAAAGTTTAAATTCAAATTGTCTTCTGACATTCAAATCGAACTGGCAAATAGCACATTAACTTATGATGATGTTATAAGTGTTTTAAAACCAGATAAGTATAAAAAAATATTGCGAAGTAAATTTAATTACAATGCTGACACTACTTTAGAAAAATATCTTTCGGATATAACAGATACTGGAAAACCATTATTTAACCCTGCAGATAATTATATAATTAAAAAAAATACTGTTGGAGATGTAAAAAAGCTTCAGTTAATGTATCCCGAAAGTGGTTCTCTCGATATAACAACAGAGGATAATTTATTGACATCACTTTCAACAACTTCAAATCTTGCCTTTAATCAAAAATACATTTTAAATGATGCTGACTATAAAAAGATGGTTCCTTCTCCAATCGACTTAAACAGCAAAAACAGAACGCTACTACAAGAATTATTTCTTAAAATATCAGGACAAGATGATTATAAACTAATCAATAATTTACTCATTAATAATATTATCTATGCTGTAAAAGTAAAATCTGAAACTGACAAAAAGTTATTTATACTCAAAGTTTGTAAGCCAGATATGACATGCTTACTTGCTCCACAGATGATGTATGGAATTGAATGGGAAAAATTTAAGCGGGATTTCACTGCATTTATGAGTTCTCCTTTACCTACAGGGTTTGCAGAAAATGGAACCATTCCAGAATATGAATTACATCTAATATATAATGAATGTGCCGCACTGAACAACGATGCAATGATTGCCAGCAAAATTAAACCGTTTCAGGATAAAATTGAATCATTAACAAAAGAGATTGAAAATTTGGCTCCGAAATTTTCAGGAATATTAAGTGTTAATAAATCAATACCGGTATATGCCTCAAGCGACTACAAAACACCCGTAGCAGATAAGCTATTCACAATAGAGTACGCTACGATCCATTTCTTCAACAACAAAGGCAAACACATTCTAGTTGTCGGTTCTTACAATAATCAAAAATTTAAAATTGAAAACTATTATCACAGCGTTCGATTAGCAGCATTTAATGAATCACATGAATACATCCCGATATCTAGAGCCGATAATAGAGGAGAAGGGTATTATCTCAACTTTAACGACATTTTCGACTATGAAGCTTCAGATAATAATTTTGGGAGTGCTGTAAGAAATAGTGATTATAGAGTTGAACCTGGTAAATCTGTTAAGATTGAAGAAAGAAAGCTTGCCGATTATTTTACTGCTGTCATTTTTTCAGATTTTCTTGGTCTTAACAGTGAAAACGCAAATGCTCTCATACAAGCTGAAGGTCGAGTTAAAATTCCGCTATGGATATCAAATAAAAGTTTTGTCTCAATGATAAGTGCAATTTCAGCCGACGTTAACGCATCCATCTATAATGGATTTGATGAAAATTCTCGCTCGATAACACCCCTGAATGCACCTAACGGAGTCGCATCATCAGAATTAACAATGCTAAGGATAAACAATTTTGACTATGTAAAAAACAATAACCTAAATGCAGGTATAAATCTTGATATCTTTAATTTTGAAATGCAGAGACTTTCCACCGATTTAAATTTGGGATATGGATTAAGATATTACAGGGCAGGAATAAAATATAATATAAATGAACCCACTGGAGATATTCAAAAAAAATATCAACTAAACGCACTATCTCACGAAATCTATGCGAACTTCGAAATTAGACCACAGGTAAATTTTGGCGGAGATTTAAATATTGGACTAAATTGGATAAATGCCCGTGGATCTGTTAAAGATATACCAATTGAATACAACGTGGATGATAATCAAGATGATCGAACAGTCATTAGAGTTCAATTAAATTTATATAGTAAAATTAATCCTGAAAAATCTAACGATGGAATATATGCTAGAGTCGGAGGTTTTTATCATCTGGGCGCTAAAGATTTCTACCCTCAAATTATGGTAGGATATGCAACCAATTTAAGTTCATTTGTAAATGTTTTCAAAAAGAAGTAATCATCTAAGATTTAAATTAGAAAATTACTCGTTTTATTTTCTTCAATAAGATATTCACAGTTTTGTGAAAGAAGAACATTTTTTAGAACAGTATCCTAAAAAGGGAGGCATTTTATGTGTCCCCTTTCTTTTACATCTTTTCATTTTGTACAATTTTTACAAATCCAAATAGGCAACATCTCAATAACTCATGGGAGTTGTTTCATGCAAAAATAATAGAAATTTTGAATATTGATTATATCACTAAGACAAAAAAAAACTAAGTTGGCATGACTAGAATATTCAGAGATGAAGCTTAAAAAGTGAAACTTCAAAAAATCTAAAATAACACTAGATTTCTGAACTTTTTTCAATATCATTTTGGACTTCTAAATAAGTTTTTACTCGACCGGACTTAATCCATTTCATTAACTCATGTCTGTAAAAATAAATGCGTTTACCTTGTTTATTAAATGGAATTTCCCTTTTACATACTTTACTATAGATTGTTGATACCGATAGATTTAAAAGTTTTGATGTTTCTTGAATGTTTAGTAGTTCATCTTGATTTTCTCTGGTAGGGGAGATTCTTTCAATGAGTTTTTCCAAATGCTCTAATTTATCATAAAGCTTTTTCATCATTATTGGTATCTGGTCAAAAGTAAATGGCTTCATGGTACTTTGTTGTTTGGATCTTATGTAAAAGTATGTATTACCATGACAATAGTTTAAATAAATAAACAGGTATAAATACGTACTAACCGATGTCTTTTTAATCGATATATTTGAAATTGTTTGTTAAATACTTAAAATACGGTTTTCCATAAATAAAAAATAAATTAAAAGATAATATTTGTCGATGGAGGCTATAAAAAAGTAGTATAAAAACTTGAAATGAAGATTAAAAGAGTTTCTACTTTTATTTGATGGTGAAACTGATGTATATATGTTTGATAAAGTGGTTGATAGATTTAGGTTGTACTTAAGTTCCTTTAGATTGCTTTTCGTATCATTGTGAAGTAATGATAAAAATCTTGAAAATTAAATGTCTACAAATAAGCATGCTATAATTAGGTACCAAACTTTAGATAAATGTTTCCGTAACTCAGGAAGAAACTATGCTATTGAAGATCTTGTAGAGGAATGTAATAAAGCAATTTATAAATATACAGGTAAAAAAGAAGGAATAAAAAAAAGGCAACTCTATGATGATATCAGATTCATGGAGAGTGAACAAGGCTGGAACATAGAATTAAAGAAAGAAAAAGATGGTAGGAGAGTTTTTTATAAATATGAAGACTCAAAGTTTTCTATTTCAAACCAACCGTTAAATGAAATAGAAGCAAACCAACTTAGAGAAGCTTTATTGACATTAGAAAGGTTCAAAGGGTTACCGCAATATAATTGGATTAATGAGTTGAATACGAGATTAGAAGCGTCTTTTAGTTTAAAACAAAAAAGTGATGTTATAATTAGTTTTGAAGAAAACGAATTCCTAAAAGGGTTAGAATTCATACCAGAACTTTATAATGCAATTCTTTATAAAAAAGTATTAAACGTTTATTATAAGAACTTTAAAACTGAAAATTCAACTAGTATCATAATTTATCCCTATTACCTCAAGCAGTTCAATATGCGTTGGTTTTTATTTGGAAAGTCAGATGATTATGAAACAATCACAAATTTAGCATTAGATAGAATTGAAAGTATAGAACCAGTAAGTAAAGACTACATTAATTCTGATATTGATTTTAAAGAGTATTTTGATGATGTTATTGGTGTTACAGTTCCTAACGATAAAGTTGAAACAATTGTTCTTGAGATTAGTGAATCTTTGATGCCTTATGTGAAAACTAAACCTATTCACGGTTCACAAATAATAAAAAAGGTAGAGGATAGAAATTGTTTGCAAATAAAAGTAATTCCTAATTATGAATTAGAAATGTTGATTTTGTCTCATGGAGAAAAAATAAAAGTGCTAGAGCCATTATTTTTAGTGGAAAAACTTCTAGATAGGGTTAACAAAATGAAAAACAATTATTAGTGCAGATACAATGCATTAATAGATTTTATTTTTGATAAAAATTTTTGATATGAGTGAATTTTACAAAATCTTAAAAAACCGTAGACTTGATTTTCATTCAGGTCAGCCAGTTTGGAAATATACTATTTCTGATTTAGAGTTTAATCAATTAAAGGAGAGTTTTAAAATAGTTCAACGACTTTCTCAGCTCAACCCTAAGGATTGTGCAATATATTACGCTGAGTGGTGGAAAAGAATTTTCGATGGAGGATATCCTTCAAAAGATGAAATTTTCAATTCATTATGTTTTCATAATTTATGTTTTGATGCAAACGATTTTTATGAATCAGCTAAAAAAGGAGGTATTCTTTTAAATTATAAATGGATTAAAATTCAAAACACCCATTATCTAAAAACTTTATTGTTACAAGGAGGCCTTCCATTAAAACATATTCAGAATAATCGTGGTAAGTATAGAGATTTTCTTTTGAAAATTATTCACTTAAACCCTAATTCAATTGAAGATTTTTCCACTAATACTGAATTAACTGGTCTATTAGCAAAATCTAGTCAAAATGAAATTATTTATAGTAGTTGTTTAGAAATTGTTCGTGCCGTTTTAGATAATGATGAAAATGAACTGTTAAGTTTTAGAGCAAATGCAGATTTAAAGCAAATTACCGAAGAGTTAATTATTGAAAGAGATAAGGTTAGAAAAAAGAATAATGCTATTAAATTCAAATGGAATTTTAATTTTAAAAGCAACACTTTTTTCCTCAATACTGCCATTACTTCAAAAATTGGATTTGAAGAACTGAATTATATTTTAGATGATCAAATTATTGATTGTCAAAATGAATATAAATTATTTATTGGAGCTGAGTTAATTGCTAAACTCACAAAAAGAAATAATGAGACATACAAAGTAATTCAGTTCAAAGATTTTGTCAGTTTTAAAGAAGATTTTGAACCTGAAATTTATGTAATTGATATTCATGACAAAATTTGTAATGCAAATCATTTACTTTATTCTAGACTAAACTTGGATTTTCCAACATTATGGACACCAAGTAATAATGAAAATTTTGTTTTGGAAAAATCAAGACACACAAATAATGATTATGGTTATGTATTATCAAATAATGTTTTTTTAATAGATGGAAAGTTTGAAGAAAAATCTGAAATAGAAATAAATACTATATCTTTTTCTATTATAAAATTTCAAGATGAAATCAAGTTAAAGAAACCTGACGGAAACACGTTTAGATTCAAAACGAGTACTGACAATATATTTGATTGGAGTATTTTATGTGAAAAACCAAAATGGTTAATTAGAAGCAATTTAAATATTGTGAAGAATAACTTGATAATACGGGTTTACGACAATAATGGGCAAAGGATTAATAACCCGAATATAGAATGGAAACTAGTAAATAGAAGCGTTTGGAATTCTATCCACACCAAATTAGAGTTAGGGACCTTAGATGTCAAAATCTCCCACGATGGTATTGATGAGTTTGAAAGAGTTTTTAATATAGGTGATTTATTGTTGTCAACAAATTCAGATCACAATCACCCGCAAATTCTGGTAAACAACGGTTCTTTCGTTTTAGAAATATATAAATCAGATTTCCATAATTTCAGTATAAACCAAAATACAGTAACTTTTAAAATAACAAATCCCTCAAAATTTCCATCCTCAATCAAAACGAGGATTAGAGTAAATAATCAAAGTTTAGGAATGATTACTGAAGTAATCTCACCTTTTCAAGGAATTATATTAGTCGATCAAGATGAAAATATAATTGAGGAAGATAAAATATTTTTAGATAAAATAAAAGGTTGGCGATTAATTGCAAATTGCCACGGGAAAGAATATGAAATAAGAGTTTCTAATCATAAGAATCCGGAAATTGTTGTATCAAAAAAGATTGAGAAAAAAGTGAAACCGCTGTTTGAGTTTTATGATACTTTCAAATCTCTATTTCAGCTTTATAATATTATCGATTCTGATAATTTCTTAAAAATGGAAATTTTCGAATTACTACCAAATAATAAAAATAAAAAAATTAAAACCTATAGTATAAAACAATTTTCAGAGACAATAAAATGGGAAGTAAATAAAGAAAACGTAATAAAATTTTATGAGATAGACAGTGTCGACATTTCCAATAGCGTTTATGCTTTACCATTAGATTGCGACCTAAAATATATTGATAAGATTGAAATCAAAAAGCATTTAGACTTTTATTCAATTGACGCAACTTACGCCAATAAATTTATTCTTTTTTCTGACAAAAATTCAAACTTCAAAATTAAACCTGAGTTTATATCTGTGAATCCAGAAAATGAATTAACTACGATTGAGGATAGAAATAATAGAATTATTAATTATTCTAAGCAACTTTTAGAAGAAGATTTTACTGGTGACGTATGGAACAAGTTTTGGGTTTATTATTATTTATGCAAAGAAAACGATTTGCCTTTTGCAACATTTGATATTATAAAAGCCATTACATCATCATCTGAATTAGCAGCAAAAGCTTTTGCTTTTTTATCGTTAAGATTTGATATAGGAGAATATAAGTTTTCGGGAAATGATTTTGTTGAATTAGAAAATGATTTAGGATTATCTTTTCATTGGGTTGAGCAATCAGATTGGGAAAACATTTGTCAAATTAATCCAAAAATATTTGAAGCACTTGCTGTTATGCTAAATTTTAAATGGAATAAACTAAGCTTGTGTTTACTTCAAAAGACTAAGAATTCCAATTTTGTTTTTAATGCAGAGCTTAACAATGTTAGAGAGCGTTTAGGTGAAAGGGTATTAAGTCAGCTACCTTTTTATGACATTGAAAATGACAGAAATAAATATGTTAAGCCAATACCACAGAAGCAATGGAATGAACAAGTGAATATTCTTGTAATTGCACCACTTACAGTAGCATCATCCATTTCAGGTAGAAACACAGGTCTATGGCATATAAATGGGGACAATTTTAGACGAAGAATTAAATATGTAGAAGATCTTGATAAAAAATGGTATGAAGAATCATTAATTTATTATCTAAACTAAAAAAACAGTATGAACCACGAAATAAAATTCAAAAAAATATACAGTGAGATTCAAGATAGATTAAAAGATTCTATTTTATCTCTTTGGGCAACAGGTGATGCTCAATTTCAAAATTATTTGTCAGATCTATTCGAAGAAGAAAAATTGTTAGCTGAGCCAGTGTTCCAAAACACTTTTCCGTGGGCACCAGCTAAGGAGTCATTTGGTGATTTAACTGATTTGTTTGATACTAATTTTATTAATAAACTGGATAAAATAAAAGGAGAATACGAATTTCCTAAAAATAGAAATCCATACAAGCATCAAATAACCAGTTGGAATACTCTTCTAAAAGAAAAAAAATCTATTGCAGTTACAACTGGTACTGGTTCTGGTAAAACAGAATGTTTTATGTTACCGGTCCTACAAGATTTATACGAAAATTGCCAAAATGATATTGGAGTAAGAGCTATATTCTTATATCCTTTAAATGCTTTAATTGGTAGTCAGAAAAAGAGAATGGATGCATGGGTAAAAGCTTTAGATGGTTTAACTTATGCTGTTTATAATGGAAATACTGAGGAAGATTCAACCGCTAAAAACAGAAGTAAATATAAGCCAGAACTAATATCAAGAAAACAGATACGCGAAACTCCACCTCAAATTCTTTTCACAAATCCTTCAATGTTAGAATATATTTTAGTTCGTGATAAGGACGTACCATTACTAGAAAATTCTAAAGGTAAATTACGTTGGATTCTTTTAGACGAGGCACACACATTAGTAGGTTCGGCAGCATCAGAAATGGCTTTGCTGATTAGAAGAGTAGTCGATGCTTTTGAAGTTGACATTAAAGATTTACGTTTTGCAATTACTTCCGCAACAGTAGGTAGTGGAGAAGAAAGCGAAAAAAGTTTAAAAGATTTTATGGCTAATCTTTGCGGAATAGAAAAGCATCAAATAGAAGTAATTACAGGTAAAAGAGAATTCAAAGTACTACCGGATAATTTTCAAATAAATAATAAAAATGAGATTGAACTTTTAAGAAATAAAGTATACAACTCGAATGCCATTACTTTAACTGAAATAACAGAAAGTCTAATCGCAAAGAAAAGTTCTCAATATGAAAAATTAGAAATAGTTGACACTATTGTTGAAAATAAATATAATGAGATTTCTATTTTACCATTAAGAGTTCATTTGTTTTCTCGTGGTATTGGTGGTGTTTATGCTTGCTCAAATCCAAATTGTGATAAACATAAAAATTTTGAAGCTAAAAGTTTATTGGGTACAATGACCACTTATGCTGAGAAAAACTGTTCTCATTGTAATTTTCCAATGTTTGAACTAGTTGCTTGTCGTTCGTGTGGTAATGAATTATTAAAAGCAGAAAAGCAACTTGAAAGAAATGGCGATGAGATTTTAACACTTTCAACATCAATCAATCAAGACAATTTTATTGTTGATGATATTGATAATGACGAAAATGATGATGTTAATCCAATTACTCAATCATTTTTCTTCACAAAAAGGAGTACTAATAAAAGATATGTTCCTCATACATTAGAATTTGGAATTGATAGTAGTGGAAAAATAAATCGTAGTCAGGACGTTTTTATTGAAGCAGATCGTGAAGGTGAATGTGTTTGTCCTTACTGCTCTAATAATCTAGATAACCCACTACATTTTAGAATTTCTTCTTCATTTATGAACAGAATTTTATCAGATATATTTTTAGAAAACACGCCAGGTGCTGATGAAATTCGTTCTGAAATGCTTTGGGAAGGACATAAATACATTTCATTTACAGATAGCCGTCAAGGAACTGCGAAAATATCAGCTTTAATTAATATTGATAACGAGAACAATTGGATTCGCTCTCAAGTGTTTCATAAACTATGGCAGGAACAATTAACTATTTCTTCTGAAGGCAACTTTAATTCCGATGAGTTAAAAGAACTTGAAGAACAATTAACACTGCAAAAAATTCCGGTATTAAGAAAAGCTATTGAAGAAAGTATTAATAGTATCAAAGCCAATGCTCAAAAAAACAATGAAAAGGTAAGATTGTCTTGGAGACAATTATATGATTTTTTAAATCTAAAAAAAGATCTAAAAATATTATTTAAAAACAACAATCCAAGAGAGGATAATGATGTTAACATTGAAAAATATTCAAGAGCGCTATTATTTGACAATTTTGCAAGAAGAATTCCTAGAGAACGTTCTTTAGAAAATTTAGGAATGATTAGTATGGTCTATCCAGATTTGGATAATGTTCAATTACCTGCAATTGCAATTCAATACAATTTAACCATAGAGGATTGGAAAAGTATTTTAAAAATAGGATTAGATTACGTTATCAGATATCAATTTAACTTCTTTGTAGATACTGTAATTTATCCTTATTCAACTTCTTTTTTGAGAAGTGCACATATACATGAACCGGATTCAAATTTACCGAATGTGAAAAAATGGCCAACATTTAGTAGAAATGAATTAAGACCAAATAGAATTGCATTATTATTATGTGCAGGTTTAGGATTTTACAACAGAGCTGAAATCAATAATGAAATTGAGGATGATATAAACCAATTATTAATTGAAATTTGGAGAACTATAAGAGGTAGAGTTTTAGATGCTGACGGTAATGGATATAAGCTTAATATAGAAGAGAGAGTAAAATTTCAATTATCTCATAAGTTGTGGTTGTGCCCAGTAAAAAAACGTTTGATTGATGAACAATTCAAAGGGTTTTCTCCTTGGATTACCGGTTCTTTTACGGAAGATAATATCAGACATTTCGAGATAAAACAATCACAACCTTACACATTCCCAAAATTCAATTTCCCATTTAATAGAAACGAGCAAAATGAATTAGATATTTTAACTACAAAAGATTGGATTAGTAATAATTCAGGCGAATGGAAGCAAAATGGATTATGGAATGATATTCATGAAAAAATAATTTTAAATAGACCATTATACTTATCCGGGGAACATTCTGCACAACAAAACGAAAAAAGATTAAAACAATTAGAAGATAAATTTGAAAAAGCAGAGATAAACATCTTGAATTGTTCTACAACTATGGAAATGGGAGTTGACATTGGTGGTATTTCTACAGTGGTAATGAATAATGTACCTCCTGGTCCGGCAAATTATTTGCAAAGAGCTGGTCGAGCTGGTCGAAGAAAAGAGAGCAAATCAATAGCTTTTACAGTCTGTGCTCCAAATCCAGTTGGATTGAATGCTTTTAATACGCCAACTTGGGCACTAACACATAAAATTGCTCCGCCATTTATTTCTTTCAATAGTACACAGGTTGTAGAGCGTCACATAAATGCTTTCTTTTTAGGAAAGTTTGTTCAAACTGATGCAGTTAGAGGTATTAGGGTTACTGATAAAATAGAAAGTTTCTTTTTTGATGAATTAGAACCAATAGCTGTAAAATTCATCAGTTGGTTAATGAGTAATGAAGTAATACTATTTTCAAATCAAGTAGAAAATCTTGTAAGAAATACTAATTATGAGGATAAAAACTTTACATATATTTTGAATAAAGTATTTTCAAACTTTAACCAATTACTAAATAAATCTAAAAGCAAAAAAGAAGGTTTTGAAAGTAAATTAAAAGAAATGGAAGAAGAGTTTGGAAATACTTCTCCGGCCTTCAAAGCTGTGAATATTCAATACATTCAATTTTTAAAGAAAAATGCGCTTACCTTTTTAGCTCAAGAAGGTTTTTTACCAACAGCTGGTTTACCAACCGGGATTGTTGAATTTGACACAACAAATATTGATAGTCTAAATAATAAGAATAGTAGAAAGAAAGAAAATCCATCTTATTTTATCACAAGAGCATTAACTGAATTTGCACCAGGTAATAACATTGTTATTGACGGCATGAATTATCATTCATCAGGCATTATTTTAGACGATAATCGTGGAAATCAATCATCTAAAGAAATAATTCAATTATGCAATTCTTGTGGCTACCAAAGAATTGTTGAGGTTTCAGAAGGTCAAACTATTGAAACGGAATGTCCACATTGTCACAACCACAATTTTAGAGGGTTGGTTTCTGATAATGATGGTAACAGAGGTATTTTTACAGAAATGATTCAACCTGCTGGTTTTGCGGTAGATATTTATCAAACACCAAATCGAAAAATATCTGAAACATCCAGAATTCAGTATGTAGATCCTTTATTAATTAATGTCAAACCTTGGGAGCGAAATAGTAATACTATTTACGATATAAGAGAAAGTGAAGAGAATGGTGAGATTTTATATTACAATGTAGGTAATGGTTCCGGCTTTCATGTGTGTTTGCATTGTGGTAAAACCGGTTTATCACTTCAAGAACTTAATGATCATAGAAGATTAAGAGGAGGAAAAGATGATAATGGAGGTTCAGCATGTTTAGGTAATTTTTCAGCAACAGCCATAAGACCAAATGTAATTTTGGGTGGACGGTTTAAAACTGATTTCTGTGAAATTAGAATTAGAGAAAATGGAGCATACTCCAGAAATGAAACATTATTATATTCATTAGGTTCAGTTTTCGTGAAAGAACTTGCAAGTTATCTAGCTGTTGAGCTTGGCGAACTTGATTTTGGAATTAAGAGATACGATACTTACTCAACAATTTTCATTTTTGATACCACTAAGGGCGGTGCTGGTTATGCCAACCAATTCTTTTTATATGCAGATGAAATATTTAAACAATCTAAAATAAAATTAGAATGCAATTGCCAAAATGCCTGTACAAAATGTTTAATCGATAGAAAGACACAATGGCATATAAATCTCCTAGATAGAAATATAGCATTAGAGTGGTTAAATAGCGTAAGTAATTTTACAGTTTCTGATAATATAACAAATAGCTATCCTTCAGCAAAGAGAATGCTTGGAAGCATAAAACAGGAGCTAATCAAGTTAAACTATGTATCTAAAATAAAAGAAGCTTGGTTGTTTGTAAACTCAAATGTGCAAAATTGGGATTTAGATAGTATTTTATTTTTAGAGAATTTAAAAAGTAAAGTAGCAGTAAATATTGTACTTAAAGATGATCCAATTATTACAAATAGCCAAGATGTAATGACATTAATTCAACTATCGGCTTGGTCAAAACTATGGATTCAAAAAAATGTGGTGAATGAGCTATTAACCACTATTTCTTTTGTTCAACTACAAGACGGAACTAATCAACAATATTTTGTAAACGATAATGCTAACCATGATTTAGATAATAACTGGGGTGAATCTAATAATGGAGAGCTTTATAAAGTTAACAGTGTAACAATTCCAAATTTACAATCATTTGAAACCGACAAATTACTAAATGCAAGTAGTGTTTTCGAAGCAGTAATTAATACAAATTCAATTGTAAATTCATTAAATCTTGCAGATGAAGTACTCAGTAAACTAGAACAGAAAATAGATTTAGGCTTAAAAATGAAGAACAAAAAATTCAATGTTTCTTATTCAGACCGTTATTTAAAAACTCCTTTTGGCTGTTTGTTAATGTTGCAATTCATTAATAAACTTCAAACAAAATTAAATTTTGAAATAGATAATTTTACTTTTTATGGTCAAGAATTTTATAATGAAAGAGCTCCCCAGAAGCTTTTTCACGAATTCAGAGATAGTGAATCACGAGATAGTTACTTAAAATTATTTAGTTATGAATTAGATGCCAGTAATGTAAATGTAGTATCTGATTCAATTCCACATTACCGATATTTCGAATTTAGTAATGATGAAATTAAAATAATAATTCGACCTGATGCAGGGGTGGAGCATGGTTGGAGATTGAAGAACAGCAATATTAATTTTGATGATAATATTTCTATGGACAGAGCTTTAGAAATATTAAAAATGAACAATCATCCAATTTTATATACAATTAGTATTGAGAATAGTTAATACAAATAGAACTTAGAAATATTAGATTAGAAACATCCGTTTAAATAAGGTTTTAAGAGAATTAAATATTTCTCTTGAAAGAGCTGTGGATTTTTAAAAGATAAGGGTATTCTAATTGAAAGTAGTCCTAATACAAAAATCACTCAAAAAGAATATGAAATTTTAGAGCTGTTGCAAACTAAATAAGAAATTATTAATAATTAAAGATAAATTATATATGAGTACAAAATTAGATCAATTATATTCTTTAAGAAAGAATTTTACAATTATTGGATTAACAGGAAGAACAGGTAGTGGTTGTTCCGAATTAGCAGAAGTTCTTTCAAAAAAGTTTGATGAAATTAACAATATTAGAAAACCAAGTGATCTTGATGAATCTGTATTTCAACGAAAATATACAATAGCATATAATTACACTAAAGAAAATTGGAAGGAATATAAAGTTATTGAATACAAGAAAGTTTTGTTGTTAATTTTATTGCCTAAACTTTACAGTAACCCATCAAACACACTACTTTTTGACTTTTTTAGATATAGATTAAAAGATGAAGCTCCTAAAGATAAAATTACAAAAATTAAGGAACAGATTCAAAAATTAATTATAAATAATGAAGTATTGATAAAAGAAATTATTAGTATTGGTAACCTTCAATCATTAAAACTACCAAGTAATCTTCTAAAGCTAAATGAAATCTTTTGGGGTGAAAAGTTTAATAATTTAGCTAATGAATTAAATCATATTTTAAAAGATGAAGGAGTTATAGAACGTATAATGTTGCTGCATCATACAGCAAATAATTTTAGAAAACGTGGAAGACCTTTAAAAGAGAAAAATCTGATCCAAAATATATTTATTCAATTTCGAAAGTAATTAATCGAATTATAAAAGCCACCAAGCATTGCTCAGAAAATGATCAATGTCATATAGTAATTGATTCACTCAGAAATTCTTTAGAAATAAATTTTTTTAAAGAACGTTTTTCTGCTTTTTATTTGATAGCAGTAAAAAATGACGCAAGAAAATCTAAATTGATTAATTCTTATAGAGATACTAAAATAGTTGATAGGCTCTTGGAAATAGATGAAGATGAATACAAATGTACAGATTATCAGAAAGGAATTTTTTATACTCCTGATGTTCAAAACTGTATTCAAATTGCAGATTATCATGTCAATAATAATATTTTGCAATCTGACATTCAGCTGAAAGAGACAGGTATAAATAATAATTTTAGTTTTTTTTCTGTAGAAGAACAACTTATCAAATTACAGGCATTAATTCAACAGCCAGGTATCATAACTCCAGAGGCAATAGAGCGTGTAATGCAAATTGCCTACACAGCGAAATTAAATTCAGGATGTATATCTAGACAAGTGGGAGCGGTGGTGACGGATAATGAATTCTCTACGAAAGCAATAGGATGGAATGATGTCCCTAAAGGTGCAATTCCATGTTCAGTCAGAAACATTAAAGAAATTTCTAATTCTTCATCTATTAATAATGCCTTTGGATTTACAAAATTTGAGTTAGGTGAAGGATTAAAAGAAACGGAACAAATAAATGCTGATCAAGCTGATAATTTGTTGGATAATGAGTCAAAAAAATTTAATCAGTATATTAAGTTTAACTATAATGATTCAACTTTACCAGAAGAATTACTTGGAGGTCGAAACTGTCCATACTGTTTTAAACAAGCATATAATGCCTTTTCGGGAGAAAAGAATCAAGTACATACAAGATCCTTACACGCTGAAGAAAATGCAATGATGCAAATTTCTAAAAGTGGTGGTCAAGGTTTAAGAAATGGTTACCTTTTTACAACAGCTAGCCCTTGTGAACTTTGTGCTAAAAAAGCTTATCAATTAGGTGTACGCACAATTTATTATATAGATCCCTATCCAGGTATCTCCAGAAATCATATTTTAAAGAGTAATATTAAAACTGACCCTACAATGGTATTATTTTCAGGCGCGGTAGGTAAAGCTTATCATAAGTTATATGAACCATTCCTGTCTCAAAAAGATGAACTAGCATTATTGACTAATTTTAATTTGGAGTCACCTAAAGATATAAAAGCTAAATCACTAAAAGATATTTTGAAAAAGGAATTTAAAAATAATAAAATTTTACTTGAAAAATTGGAAAGTAAATTCGATAATTATGAGAATGGTTTTGATAGTCTAATTCAAATAATTGAAAAGGGTCTAGAGTAGAATTATTAAATAATTTAAGTATAAAATAAAAATCATCCGCTTTATTACTTGATATGTATTTATCAAAACTTTGTTTCTATTTTTATTGGTATATCCAGAAAAGTAGTTTCCTTCATAATATTAAGTAAAAGCAGTAATTTATAAAAGTAATGAAAGAAGATAAAATATTAGATGTAGAGTTTAAATCTTTTGATGACCAAATCAAGGAAACTGAAATTGAAAAGAAGTTAAGTATTCCAGCCAAAAGGTTGATGGAAAAATTGGAACCTATACCTAGTAAAATAGAATCTCTTCAGTATCGATGGTTTTGGGAATTAGTTCAAAATGCAAGTGATTTTAATTTCGAAGTTGATATAGAATTAGAGCATACAGAGAATGTTTTAATATTTAGACATAATGGTCAGCCCTTTAAACTTGTAGATGTAGAAAATTTGATAACACCAGATTCAGACAAGGATGATGCAGATATTGATGATGACTATATTGGACGTTTTGGAAGTGGTTTTATATCAACACATGCACTTTCAGCTTTAATTACAGTTGAGGGGTTGGTCAAAGACAAATATAGAGAAAATATACATTACAGTTTTAAATTTGACTTAGATAGAAATCAATATAATTCAAAACTTAAATTGATAGATTCAATTCAAACTTCAGAAAGTCAGTTTAAAAATAATTATATCTCATCTGAGCACTTACCAGGATCTTTTGAAACAAAATTTACTTATGATTTAACTAAAGGATTATCTAATCTAACTCCAAAAGGAATTGCAAAATCAGGAATTGAATACGCCGTCAAGATTTTACCATTAGTCTTTACTTTTCTGCCAAAACTTAAATCGGTTAAGTTCATTCAAAATAACGGTAGTTTAAAAGAAAGCTATTTTTATCAAAAAAACAGGGATGATCAGTCTGGATTATGTGAAATAGGTTATAAACTAAATTCAGTACTCCAGCCAGATATAAAAGTTAAGTATGCTGTACAAGATGATGTTACCGTTGCTGTAGAAATAAAAGATAATCTAGTGGTGGAATATCCAGAAAATATCGCTGTACTATTTTTATATCTTCCCATGATTGGTTCAGAAAAATTCCCTTTTCCAGTTTCAATAAATTCCCAAAAGTTTAAACCGGAAACAGAAAGAAATGGCATAAATATTTCAAATAAT
Organism: Flavobacterium piscis; assembly: GCF_031457575.1. Classification (GTDB taxonomy): domain Bacteria; phylum Bacteroidota; class Bacteroidia; order Flavobacteriales; family Flavobacteriaceae; genus Flavobacterium; species Flavobacterium piscis_A. Next base: position 135,220 of record NZ_JAVDWQ010000015.1, read on the forward strand.
GATACTGAAAACAGAAATAATTTATCAAATGGAGTAAAAGCATATCAAAAATTGCTTGAGACATTATCAAATGATAGAGTTGGAAATCTTTATCATTTGGTAAAACTAAAGAGTGATAGAATAAAAGCACTATCAAATGATTCTTCATGGTTTCAGCAGAATATTGAAAAAGACTTCAAGACCGTACTTGATCAGGTAAAATTTGTTAATTGTAATGGGAAAAGCATTTCCTACTCAGAACTAAAACTTCCTTTTATTCCCGAAAATAAAACAGAATCAAAAGATTTAGATTTTTATGATACTGTTTGTGATTTAATATTAGAACAGGTACCTGTCAGGGTTGAATATTTAAGCTGGTTAAAAAATATAGATTTCACAATATTTAAGCAGGTTCCATTTAGATTAGATGCAGCTGTAAAAATAGTAGAAGACGCTAAAAGTTTATTCCAGCTTTCAAAACTGCTTAACAAAAATGAAGAAGATACAACTAAATGGCTGGCTGTTTTTATAAAGTATGTAATTAAAAATGATAATGGTCTGCTTACAAAACATAAGATAATTCCTTCTAAATCAGAAGAAGGGACATTTGTAGACAGAGATGCAGAAATTTATGCAGATAATGGAGTTCATGTTGATTTGATTGAGGTTTTCAACAAAATGAAAAATGAAAATTATCGAGATAAACTTTTAAATGATACAATAAATAAAGAGGTCGTTAATCTATTGCCTCCTAATAAATTTAAAACATGGGATTCTTTAGCAAAAGAGATAGATGATATTTTCAGAGTACGATTAGATGGAAATTCTCGATTATCTAAAAATGAATTAGATGGGTTAAGTATTTTACTAAAATGGCTGAAAGTAAAAGGATTCCCTAATTGGAAAGAACTTTCAAATTATTTTCCAACATTTCATGGCTCATATTCCAATTTTTTTATGGAAAGTTTTAATGAAGAAGAAAGAGTAAAAGCAATTACAATTCGTGATAGCGGTAAGCAAGATTCATTACTTAGACTTGCAGAATCTGACGTTACTGAAGCTGAATTAAATAAAGTTGTGGAAAGTATTTCTGAGGTAAAGAAAATAATCAGCATAATAGAATCTGGAGCAAATTTAAATCAACTTAAAGAATTGGCTCAGCTATTTCCTGATAAAATACCTTCGCAGGTAATGGACATTGCACGTGAAGAAGGAGAAAAAAAACGAGATTTTGATACGAAGTCAAAAATTGGCAGCGATGTTGAAAAGCTATTTAAAGCAGCCTTTGAAAAAGCACATTTAGGGTTAATTGTCGAAAAAGCTAATTTAGATGCTGTTGACTTTGTATATGCAGGAGGCGGATCTTATGATTTTAGAATTACTAATTCGACTGGCCAGTCTTTTTTTATTGAGATGAAATCGGTCAGACATGGAAACACTGATGCAGTTAAGCTTGCAATATCACAGTTAGAGAGAGCTGTAAATCCTAGATTTAAAGAACATTATTGTATTGCTCTGATTGAACGCACAAAAGATATTAAAGATATGGATGAAGATTATATTTTAAAAAATTTAAAGTTTATCCCAGTCCCAGGACTTTTTCTGGAATCAGTTTATGAAGACCATAAAAAAGTAATTGAAAGTACAAGTAGAGCCAAAGAAGCTAAACTTTTGATGTTGAACGCTGACTTTCGATGTAGTATTGATTACGAGTTTCTTTTAAGTAAATCCAAATTAATTGATGGACTTGAAACAGCAGTGATAAATAGTTTAAAAAGCTAATTATACTACATTAATAATAATAAACTTAGGACAAGAATTAAAGGTTTTTTTTTAGGCGATAAAAATAAATTTTTATGAAGATTTGTTACTTTACATTATTAAAGATATTCAAAAGAGCCGGCTAAAAGTTAAAATCTTCCAGTAAAATGTCATATTTTGTTCTTCTGCGTTCGGCAATATTATAGATGGCCTCAGTATTTCATTTGTGAATTGTTTTTATAGACTAATCTGATCCCAACCCTTTTTGATTTCAATGGACTTTCACAAGCAAGCTACTTTAAATCTTCTTTAAATGTTCATATATTTATCTGGCAAATAAGTATTTTACGGCGTTGTTGAAATGTTGCTCTGATGGTTATAAAAACTGAGTCAAGAAGTGAGTATTTTATTTATTGGTGATGGGTGATTCCTCCGGTACAGTTTTATGCCCAACAAAATACTTAGTATAGGCATCAGAATATTCTTGAACAAAATCTCCCCTTAATTTATGCTCTAAAGCAAGCCTTATAGGCTCAATGAAAGCCAGTTTTTTCATGAAGTTGGTATGGTGCATCACAGCCTTTACCCACACCGGTTCAAAAGCCTCATAGTTAAAAACTGCAGGCTCCAGTAACCATATATCAAATTCAGTGAGTCCGGTAAACAACTTCTTCTGTTCATTTGTAAGTATAATGTCAAGATTGTGGCACATTAACGCAGCATTCAATAATGTGACATTGGAATATTTCACTTCATCATTTAAAAAAGTGACACCACCGCCCGAATATTTTGAAATTGATGTTATATAATGGTTGAAATAGTCCTTATATCGGTATTCGTATATTCTGTGCCGGAGCAGGTCTTCATAAACTACAATATTGAACTCTTTTTCCAAAGATTGGTCAATAGCTCTTATTAATTGTTGCCTGCCTGGTTCGTCGAGTATATTGAGAAGAAAGATATAATATCTGAAATTTATGAACCCATTAGACATCGAATGGCAATTGGTAATGGATTTAGAAACCAGTCCCAAATTATCGATTTTCAGTTCTGGATAAAATTGGTGTAAGGCACGGCATAAACTTTCTACGAGTCTCTCATACTTATTATTATTAGGCTTGTCCCGCGCGATTGTAACTTCTAATACTTCCTGCAGGATTTTGGACGAAAAGAGGTTTCCTTTCTTTTTAATAAAATTGGCCAGGGTCTCTATATTAAACCAATAGAGAAAACTTTCCGTTCGGAGGAAATTTAATAGCGGCTTTTCAACTGAAGATAAAATGTCGTCCGGCAATTCTGACCCGTTTAAAATTACGAAAAAATTGGTAAATATTCGCCGAAGCTTTTGTTTCAGGTTATCATTCAGCAGGAACTCAGTCATGAGGTCACACGGATGCGGGTCAAAAACCATGACGCCCTGCGTATAGAACGATTTAAGATAGGCCTCAAGCCAGAGTATCAGATCGGAAAGCCCTTTTTTATCTATTTTTAATGGTTTGCTGTCACCCAAAACAAGTTTCAAATCTTCTGAAGGTATATGGATTATAGCTTCCCTGATAAAAAAGGCATTAAATGACGGCAATCCTACTTTGGCCGTCCGGAAATTATTAACCAGCCCTTCAAACACTTCCTTAACCATTTCCTGGTAGTCAGAAAAGACGTCATGAATGATGAAATTTCGGTTATCGTGAAGATATAGTTCAAAATAATGTTCGGCGATTTCCTGGGCAAGGTTTAATCCCCCTGTTTGCTGTCCATGGTTATCATACAGTCGTCTCAGTTTTTCGATTGATTTGTTAGAGGTTTTGATTTTATTTTTGATCCTGCCAATCAGTCGGTCTTCCTTGACCTGGATCAGGTACTGGCGCACATCATTGTCAATTTCGAAATCAAGCTCGTCATGTATAATAGCATCAATATCAATCGATTTTATTGCTTTTATAACGGCATCTCTGTCGCTAAGATGGTAATGATTGCTGATGAGGTTGTGCAGTGACTTTAAATTGAGTTTGGTTAAGAAATAGGCTATCCCTTTGTCTTCTTTATATTTATAGCGGTCGAGATACTTATATACGTTGAAAGCCTCTTTATAATTGGCTGCCAAATAATTGCCATAGGCGATTTCACTGTCATAAGAATACTGATCTCCTCTGGCGGTTTTGAGTTTTTCAAAAGCTCTTCTGAAATTAAAGTTCCTGAAATTGCAACTGATACAGTCGCAAGAATCAGGAGTCTTGAGTGCAATGCTTTTAGAAATCCCTTCCTCGTTCTCTTCAAAGTAAAAAGAATGGGTAAAGTTGAATCCGATGGTTGACGACCGTGCCTTCTTTACAGCCTGATAATCCTTGATGGCATCGATTTGAGTAATATTGGAATTATTTAGGAACTTAAAAATCCAGGCAATTTTGTCCTGATAGTTGTCTACCGAAGATTCCAATAATTTAGAATATGCTGCTGTAACAATTACCTCACAGTCCACGATGTCTATTCCAGCCATCATATAGAATAGGTCAGGATTAATTGTAAATAAAGTACCGTGATCATAATGCCAGACATATTCGTCCAAGATATTAAACGGATACAATGATGCCAGGTAGTTTGGGTCCACAAAACCGAAACCATCGAATCGTTTTAAGGAATGGTAAATGGCATCGACTATATGTTCTTGTTCCAAGCTGCCGGGGATTTTTTCGGTTACAAACTCGTAATACCTATCGGTTTTTGACTTTCGACCTGATGCGATAAATCGGCTACGTTGAAAGAAAAACAGGAATTCACGTAGTTTATCAAAGTCTTCCAGATCCTCTAACTTATATTGTTGGTACCTTGATCGGTCTAACGATGGATAAATCCTGATTTCCTTGAAATTGGAGACAATGACCCATTTGCATTTACCGCCCATTTTAGACGTATACTCGAAAGCTTGGTCTATTGTTGTTTTTCCACCAGGTCTTTTCTGCTTATCTTCCAGTTCTGTATTGGCATCCTTTATTTCGATGATCGCCCTTACATCGTCAAGTCGTTTATCCTTTGAAAAGTATCCTAAATGCGGCATCTGGCTTTGTCCCGTCGACCCTGGCTTTCATTTCTTCCCTCAGGGACCAACTTCTCGAGTTTCCGCAGTTAAACTCAAGCACCTCACCAAAAATGGCCGTCACAAATCTCGATTTTACTTCTTCCTCCTTAAGGCTGTTGAGTTTCCCTGAACGAAGTTCAGCAATCCATTCAGATATGATTTCACGTTTTTCATTCAGTTGCGGAAAGTACTGGCTTTGAAAAGTACTGTAGTGTTGGCCAAGGCTTTCTTTCGAAAAAATTTGTTCTGGCATGTCAAAATATTTAAGTATTGTGATTTTCTTGCTAATTAATCCTCAGCATCCGGGTATTCTTTTTCCACATAATACAATGGCTCCATAGACCTGAACCACCCAATATCCAAAATGATTCTGTCATAGATTTTCGCCGTAGCATCCGGAATCGGCGGGAAGGCTTGGAACATCCCAAATTTGTACTGTTTCAGGCCATTCGTCGCGGCAATACATACAATTTCCTTTTCCCTATAACCAGTCTTGTAAGCATAAAGCGCCATGGCAAGCTGTATCATGCTGTCGACTTCTTTTTCTGGCACATTTGGCGGATAATAAATCAACAAATGCCCGATGCCATTGTACGCAGTGTACCGTCTTGCTAAGGTATCTAGATCATTTTCATGTTTTTTGACAAGGTCGATAAGTGTTTTCGCTAAAAGCCGTCTTTCGGTCCGCCCTGAATTCATAAGCTCCCTTGCTAACGTCTCGCCGTCAGGCAACGATAAAACATCGGTCTTGACGATGTGGTCAATAAAATAGCTTATCTTATTTGCTTCCTTCTTCCGTCTCAATTGGGAACTTTTCTCATAATTATTCCAAGACCCTGAAAGGTTAAGCGCAATCTCCTTAATGTGTTCTGATTTGTAGTCCACATTGAATTTACGTTTGTTCATCAGGAATTCGGCAAGTAAGTCTTTCTCAGTACAATTGACCGTAATTTTTTTTCCAGAACTCAATAAGCGTTCCCGCTCATCAAGGTACTCAACAAAATCCTTTATGGTATCCAGTTCTTCAATAATAGCTTCAAACGTTTCCTTATTTAGGATGGTGATGAATCCTTTGTTGGTTGGCTGGTCACTAAATTCGTAATACTCAAATTGTTCACCTACATTGATCGTCAGCTTATAATTTTTTGTGTACCGACCCGGTTCAAAAAGTTCAGGCTCTCGGTCAGGATGTTTGATATACACCTCACGTTGGGATTTGAAAAGCTTACGCTCAGCTCCGTTTAGTTGGCTTGTTGACTTTTCGATAACACGTTTTTTATATCGCTCATAGTTCCCGTCAAAGCTGTGATTTTTGACTGAAATTATGATGAGTATGTCGCGAAAGGAAATTAACAGGTCGCAGATTTCCTTATTATCATCAGCAATGTCTTTAGGATTGGGATAGCACCAATATTTAAGATAAGATTGGTATGCAAGTTCATTTACATATTCTTCGCCTGCGTCTCCTTTTAATTCATGTTTCATTTGTATATGATTTGTATAGTATGCGATTTGTAAGCGGGATTCGATGAAAAGTCGAAGAGATTATCCGTTTTCCTTGCAAAATTCTCGTGCACTTAAACAAAGATGACAATATAAACAAGGCTTACAGTAATTTTTAACAGATTTTTTCACTACCTTAAATTTTCTTGCCAAACCTATAGCTGTACTTTGCTTTAGATGAATTATGATATTACTTTATAAAACCTTCAATATCCTTTTTAGCAACATAAGTAAACTTTCCTTTTGAAAATTTATTTATGTTATTGCGTTTTATAAGATTGTATAAAGCTCCACTTGAAATATTAAATTTTTGTTGTATTTCAGTGATAGTATAACAGTCTTTAATTTCAGCTTGTTTTCTCTGTTCTGTTGATCTTAAAACTACTTCAAAGCCAATTTGTGGCTTTTCAAATAAAGCATTGATATCACACCGCCTAATTAAGGTTTTTCTTTCTGAAAAGTTATAGGCATTTATTCTTTTGGTATTGATCAAACGATAGACAGTTTTAATTGAAAAACCTAGAAGTAAAGCAAGTTGTCTTACATTTAAAAATTCTTTGTCTTTAAGATCAATAAGCGGCTGATTTTTTATTTTGATTGTTTGAAGGTTGGAGTTTTCAATTTTTTTATTTTTTAACCTTTGCTTATAATCTTTGCTTGCACATTTTAATGAGCAATATTTTGTTGTGGTTTTCTTTGCAAGGAACTCAGAATCACAAAATCCACATATTCTATATACTGAAATATTCGAGCTCATTTTCCAATTTTATTAGTTGGAATTATTAGGACTGAAAAGTAGTTAAGAACACTTAGGCAATACATTTTGATTTGGAGAGAAATTATTGCTAGTGTATTTCCAGACTAAATTTTTAATCAAAAGAATTCCTCGAGGCTCTGCCTCGGGGTTTAGCGTAAAATAGAAAGATTAGTATATTTGTTGGATGAGCGAACACATTTTCAAACGAGATAATAAAAGTTTGTTACTTTATCATTTGGTGTGTCCTATAAAATATAGGAGAAATGTTTTAACCGATTCTGTTGAAATGAGTTTGGTTTCTATA